>JAXLWE010000170.1:0-1142 GCA_046328655.1 Anaerolineae bacterium
GGCGCGCCTGCTGACACGGCACGGCAACCGCGTAGGCGCGATCCTGTACGACAGCCGCATCGAGCGCACGATTCCGGCACGCGGCGGGCGCGTTCAGGCGCTGCGCATCATCAACGACCTGCTGCGACAGCCGCCGCTGCCGGGGTCGCCGTTTACCAATCTATCGGCGCTGCTCGACGGCGGGCTGCACGCTATCAAGCAGCGCTCACTGGTGATCGTCGTGTCGGATTTCATCAGCGCGCCGGGCTGGGAGCGGTCGCTCAGCCTGCTGAACCGCCGCCACGAGCTGCTCGCCGTGCGCCTGTGGGATCCCGGCGAAATCGAGCTGCCTAACATCGGCTTGATCATTATGGAAGACGCCGAAACCGGCGAGCAGTTGTACGTCGATACCCATGATAAGGGCTTCCGCCGCCGCTTCCGCGAGGCTGCGCTTCAGCGCGAAGCCGATCTGACGCTGACTTTCAAAAATGCCGGGGTGGATATGCTCTCGCTGTCGACCGACGAGGATTTGGTCGCTGCCATCGTCCGCTTCGCTGGCGTCCGCAAGCGGCGGAGAAAGTAAGGCGTCTGGCGATGTCGTTCATCTGGACACCGATGCTCTTTTTGCTGCTGCTGATCCCGCTGCTGGTGCTGTGGTATCTGCGGATTCAGCAGCAGCGGCGGCGGATGATCGCCCAGTACAGCGGCACGGGCTTGATGCAGGGCGCGCTGTCGCGCTCGCCGGGCATTCTCCGCCATATCCCGCCGCTGCTGTTCCTACTGGCGCTGACGATCCTGATCGTCGCGCTGGCTCGCCCGCAGACGGTCGTCAGCTTGCCCCGCATACAGGGCACGGTGATCCTCGCCTTCGACGTTTCCGGCAGCATGGCTGCCGACGACATGGAGCCGACGCGTATGGACGCCGCCAAAGCCGCCGTCGAGAATTTCGTGGAGCGCCAGCCGCCGACCGTGCAGATCGGCGTGGTGGCGTTCAGCGACAGCGGCTTGTCGGTGCAGGCTCCCACCGACGATCAGGGCGCGGTGCTGGGCGCGATCACCCGCCTGACGCCGCAGCGCGGCACGTCGCTCGCCAATGGCATCCTCGCCTCGCTCAATCTGATCGCCACCGTCGGTCAGGATGCGACCAATTACTACAGCAACCT
>JAXLWE010000171.1:0-1139 GCA_046328655.1 Anaerolineae bacterium
CTCGGCGCGGATTCTGACGCCGCCGCTGGTGTTTCTGCTGTCGCTGCTGACCATCCCCTTCAGCCCGAACGTCACCGAGCTTTCGTGGGCGCTCATGATCCCGGTTTTCTACCTGCTGCGCTTCATCTTCCCGCGCGAGCACGCCGCCCGCCGCGACTTCGAGCAGGGGGCGACGAGCGGATGAAGCCAACCGCCCGCTTCACCCTCACCGAAATCGAGTGGGAGGTCGTCGTCGAAGCCATGCGCGTCGAGCTGATCGAGCTGGCGAAGCAGGGGCGCGTCGTCACCTACGGCGAGCTGGCGCTTATGCTGCCCGTCTACGTCCATCCCGGCTCGTATGCCTTCACCCGCCTGCTGGCGCAGGTCTGCTCCGAGGAGCTGCGCGCCGGTCACGGGATGCTGTGTGCGCTCGTCGTCTCGAAAGCGACCGGCATCCCCGGCGCGGGCTTCTTTCGCGGCATGGCGGAGTACGGGCGCGACATGTCCGATCTCGAAGCCTGCTGGCGCGCCGAAGTGGAGCGCGTTTTCGCGCAATGGCGTGTACAATAGTGCCGCATAGCGTCCGGCATCCATCGCCTTCATGGGAGAAAATCGTGTCCCTGCTCAGTCCTCAGTCCTTAGCCCTCAGTCCTGTATTATGCGCGTCTTAGTTACCGGCGCGGCGGGGCGTCTCGGCGGCAGCGTCGCGGAGCGGCTGGTCAATCACGACGTGATCCGCGCCGATGTCGCCGAATTCGACATCACCGATTTCGAGTCGGTGCGCGCTTTCGTCCGCAACGCCCAACCCGACGCGATCATCCACCCCGCCGCCATGACCGACGTGGACGGCTGCGCCCGCGACCCGGCGCTGGCGGTGCGCGTCAACGGCTTCGGCGCGCAGAACGTCGCCCTGGCTGCCGCCGAGTGCGGCGCGGCGATCCTGTACGTCAGCAGCAACGAGGTGTTCGACGGTCGCGCGACCGTCCCGTATCAGGAATACGATCCGCCGTCGCCCGTCAACGCCTACGGCTACAGCAAGTGGGTCGGCGAGCAGGCGGTCATGCGCGTCAACCCGCGCCATTACGTCGTCCGCACGGCGTGGCTGTTCGCGCACGGCGGTCGCAACTTCATCCACTCGATCCTCAGCGCCGCCATCGCTG
>JAXLWE010000172.1:0-1138 GCA_046328655.1 Anaerolineae bacterium
CATAAAGATATTTTACGTGGAAGGCGGCACGCGGCGCGGTCAGTATCATCACAAGTGCATCCTCGACGCTGTCAAGAACCGCGATTCAGCAGCCGCGTCGCGGGCGATGCAGGCGCATCTGGGGCAGGTGCGGGAGGACAGCGACGCGGCGCAAAGCATCATAGATTAGTTTTATTGCTTACTTTGGAGCGAACCCTAAATGGCAGTTCTTGGATATGTCGGTCTCGGCGTCATGGGCGGGCGCATCGCCAAGCGCCTGATGGATGCCGGGCACACGGTCATCGGTCATAACCGCACACAATCGAAAGCGCAGTGGCTCATCGACGCCGGGATGGAGTGGGCGGATACGCCGCGCGCCGTCGCCGAACGCGCCGACATCACCCTGTCGATGGTCACGGACACCAACGCCGTGCGCGCCATCACCCAGGGCGACGACGGCATCATCGCCGGGCTGTCGGCGGGCAAAATCTACGTCGACATGAGCACGATGAGTCCGACGTACAGCCAGGAGCTTGCCGGGCAGGTGCGGGCGAAGGGCGCGGAGATGCTCGACGCCCCGGTCTCCGGCAGCGTGATCACGCTCGAACAGGGCAAGCTGTCGCTCATGGTCGGCGGCTCGGAAGCCGCCTTTCAGCAGATTCTCCCGATCCTGCTCGACATCGGACCCAAGGTGAAGCGCGTCGGCGCGAACGGTCTTGGTGTCACCCTCAAGATCGCCACCAATCTGAGCCTCGCCGTGCAGATGCTCGCCTTCAGCGAGGGCATCCTGCTCGCCGAAAAGAGCGGCGTCCCGCGCGAGGCGGCGGTCGAAGTCCTCCTCAACAGCGTCATCGCCTCGCCGATGGTGATCTACCGGGGTCCGTTCGTGCTCAAGCAGCCGGACGAAGCCTGGTTCAACTGCAACATGATGCAGAAGGACATGCAGCTTGCGCTGGAACTGGGGCGCACGCTGGAAGTCCCGCTGCCCACCACCGCCGTGACCAACGAGATGCTCAGCGCGTCGCGCGGCATGGGGCTGGATCAGCGCGATTTCGCGGCGTTATTCAACGTGCTTGCCCGCATGGCGGGTGTGCAGGACTGACGTATTCGATTGTCCGACAGGGTCGTCGCCAGCGCGCGCGGCGAAGGTATTCAGTAG
>JAXLWE010000173.1:0-1137 GCA_046328655.1 Anaerolineae bacterium
CGGCGTGACGATAGCGCTGAGCCTGTCGCCGCTGATCACTCAGCCCGAACTCAACCAGGGGATCGATTCGGGCGAAGCGTTGCGCCGGGTGCTGCTGTCCGGTCAGATGCTGCTCAGCGTCTTCGTGGCGCTGTACGTGGTCTGGTACATGAATCGCGGTCCCGCACGGGCATATTTTCGGGGTTATTATCTGCCCGACCCGCACGAGACCGCCGCTCCGACTCGCAGAAAGCATTGAAGCAAAGCGCTAGGGTTTCTCGCGCTCCTCCATTTCCATCTGAACCAGCTCGCGGCGCAGCGTCTTGCCGACGTTGGTCTTGGGCAGCGCCGCCACGAATGCGAAGCGTGTCGGCACTTCGTAGCGCGCCAGCCGCGCTGATGCGAACTCGATCAACTCGTCCGCTGTGACGGTCTGCCCCTGACGCAGGACGATCCACGCCTTGAGTGCTTCCTGCCCGACCTTTTCAGGATCGGGGTGAGGGATAGCGGCGACCCCGGCTTCCAGTACGGCGGGATGATCCGACAGTACCTTCTCGACGGCATTGGGGTACACATTGAAGCCGCCGATTAGCGCCATGTCCTTCTTGCGGTCGACGATGTAGAAGTAGCCATCATCGTCCATGCGGGCGATGTCGCCGGTGTGCAGCCATGTCTTGCCGTTCTTGTCGGTGCGCAGCGTATTGGCGGTCTCGGTCGGCATCCCGTGATAGCCGACCATCAACTGAGGACCTGACATCGCCAGCTCGCCGATTTCGCCAATGGGCACTTCCGTTTCGCCGTCGTCCAGGCTGACGATCTTCATGTCCATGTCGGGGAAGGGCAGCCCAATCGAGCCGGTGCGGTTATCGCCGTTGACGGGATTGGCGTGCGAGGCGGTCGGCGCTTCGCTCATGCCGTAGCCTTCGAGCAGCTTGCCGCCGCTCAGACGCTCGAACTCGCGCTTGGTGGCGGGCGGCAGCGGCGCGGAACCGCTCAGGCACAGCCGGATCGTGCTCAGGCTGATCTTGCCGGAGACGACATTCGCGTTGTTGTTGACGGCGTTGTAGAGCGCCGGGACGCCCATGAACAGCGTCGGCTTGTATTTGTCGATAATGCCGAGCAGATCGTGGATGTCGCGGGCATTGGGGACGAGGACGA
>JAXLWE010000174.1:0-1134 GCA_046328655.1 Anaerolineae bacterium
CACACTTCCCACAGCCCGGCAAAAACGAACACGTCCTGATCGGTCGGGTGGATGAACATGGGCGTCTTGGTCTTGCCGTCGCCCTTCTGCCACTCGTAGAAGCCGCTGGCGGGCACGAGGCAGCGCCGCCGCTTGAAAGCGTTGCGGTACGACGGCTTCTCCGCCACGCCATCCGCCCGCGCATTGATCATCTTGTTGCCGATGGACTCGTCCTTCGCCCACGACGGGATCAAGCCCCAGCGGTGCATCTCCAGCGCCTTCGGATGCTCGTTGGTGATCACCGGGACGTACTGCGTTGGCGCGATGTTGTAGCGCGGCGCGAAGTCCACCACCGAGTCAAGATCAAACGACTGCTGGATGATATTGGGATCGGCAACCAGCACGTATCGACCGCACATGGAGTCCTACTTTCTACTTAGCGACGACCTTTTTTCGGTTCGGGACCGCGCCCCATCTCGGTGATCTGGCGGATGACGCCCAGCATCGCCAAGCCCAAGCCGATCACCTCGCCGGTCTGGACGCGGTTGCGCCCGTCGGACATCGGACCGTTGTCGGTGGCGGCGCGGTTGTACAGATAGGCGGAGAGCAAGCCGAACACCAGCCCCGCCGCCGCGCCGATCAGATAGCTCTGGGTGCGGGCGCTCGCCGCCTTGTCCTGTTGCGAAAGTAAATTACTCATCATTTTCCTCATTCTGCGCCGGACGGTCGAAGGCGCTGAAAAGCAGCTTGTCCAGCGGAGCAAATCGGGCATTCAGGTTAATCGATTGGCGCGCCAGCCGGTCGGAAATGCTGACGGTGCGTTCGCGCAGCGCCAGCGACGCCGCTTCGGCGCGGCGCAGCGGTCGGGCGATGCCGCTGTGGGCGCGGTTCATGCCGTAGACCGCCATCACCAGCAGCAGGTAGACCGGCAGCAGGCACAGCGCCAGCGGGCACAGGATCAGCACGGTCAGCATGGTCGTGGACACGCCCGACGTGGGCGTCTTGCCCTGAAGCGCCGCGACGACGACTAGCGCGACGATCAGCAGCACCCCGCCCGCGAACGGCAGGATGATCTGCCGCCGAACCTCCCGGCGGTGTACGCGCATCGAATTCTGTCTATCGGTCGTCATAAACTGCCCCTGCGATTTGTGACAA
>JAXLWE010000175.1:0-1127 GCA_046328655.1 Anaerolineae bacterium
CGGCGATATTGGTCGCCACTGTGCTCTTGCCAACGCCGCCCTTCCCCGACGCGATGGCGATGATGCTGCGCATTGGCACGTCGAGCCGTCCGGTCAGCTTGCGGTCGGTAGGAACCTGTGCATCCCACTTGATTTCCACGCGGCTGATTCCCGGCACTCTGCCGACCAGAGCGGCGTAACAGCTCCGCTCGAAAGCGTCCCTCAGCGGGCAGGCGGGCGTCGTCAGCACGAGTGTGAACTTCGCCGTATCGCCGTCAATCGTCAGGTCGCGCACCATGTTGAGCGAGACGATGTCGCGGTGGAGTTCCGGCTCGATGACAGTGCTCAGCGCAGCCATAACCTGAGTTTTCACGTCACTCATGTTTGCTCCCAGCGTAAATACGTTCGAGATCGGAAAAAGTATAATCGATGTCAGCAATATTTGTCAGTGACATTTGTTACGCGGTCTGTGTCCACTTGCTCCGACGAGTTCGCCCATTATGAGAAACAGGAGCGAAACCATCGACGCGGCGGGCTTGTTCGCCAGCGACCGTGTGCGCGGGTATCACGTTCACCTGAACCTTATGGGCGACCAACTGCTTCAGAGCTGACCGCCCCGCCCTACCAAAACGCTGCACTAACAAAAAACCCGACTGATTAGTCAGCCGGGTTTTTGATTTGCTATTCGCCTTTTTCCTGCTGCTCCTTGGCGCGCTTGCGGGCGAGCGCTTCCTCGCGCTTGCGCAGACGCTCGGCTTTGGCGGCTTCCTCGTCGACGGCAGGCGCGGGAGCGGCGGGCGCTTCCGCAACGGCAGCCGGGGCAGCTGCTTCAGCCGGTGCTGTCTGAGCAGCGGGCTGCGGCGCGGCAGCAGCCGGTCGCGGCGGCGGACCACCGCCTCGTTCAGCCTTCTTCCGCTCCTTGATAACATCAGGATGCTCCCAACCGCCGCGCGCTTCGGCTTCTTCAGCGGCGGTGGTCGGCGCAATCGTCTTCCAGTAGCTGAACGGCTTGGACAGCTTCTGCTTGTCGAAGATGTGGTTGGCGGTGCGGTCGTAGCTGGCGAGTTCGTAGTCGTGATCCATCTTGATGGCATCGAACGGGCAGAACTCGGCGCAGAAGCCGCAGTTCATGCAGATGTCGATGTCGA
>JAXLWE010000176.1:0-1126 GCA_046328655.1 Anaerolineae bacterium
TTCGGGCGATCCAACGGCTGCGGCACAGCCCTCCTACGCGATCTGGGCAGCGGCGCTCGCCAACGGCGGCTCGCTCGACGACCCGCTGCCGGGGCTGGAATTCTTCAAGCAGCTTGCCGAATCGGGCAACCTGAGCTGCACGATTTCCAACGCCGCGAAGGTGGCGAAGGGCGAGACGCCGATCACCATGCGCTGGGACTACAACGCCCTGAGCAACCGCGACGCCAACAAGGATTCGGTCAACATTCAGATCGTCTACCCGACGAGCGGCACGATTGCGGGCGTGTACATTCAGGCGATCAGCGCCTACGCGCCGCGCCCGAACGCCGCCCGCCTGTGGATGGAATACCTGTATTCCGACGAAGGGCAGCTTCTGTGGATGAAGGGCTACGCTACCCCGGTGCGGGTCGCCGACCTTCAGGCGCGCGAAGCCATCCCCGCCGAACTGCAGAGCGCGATGCCGGTCGCTAACGTGCCGATTGCCTTCCCGAACTTCGACCAGATCAGCAATTCGATCAAGACGATCAACACCCAGTGGAACGAAGTTGTGGGCGTCACGCTCACGAGCTAATCTCTATCTGCCGAAAGATCGGTGCTGGCATGATCACTCCGCCAGCACCATTGTTATCAGCCCGAAGCGAAACGGAGCAACCTGAATGGCAGATACAGCGCCAGCGGAACTCGCGGCGGCATCCCAGCCCCCTTTGCGGTGGCGCGGACGGATTCGGCTGCCGGGGTGGAGCTGGCTGGGACTGGTGCCGTTTCTGCTGTTCGTATTTGCGTTTCAGCTTTACCCCTCGCTGTCGATTATCGTGCGCTCGTTCCTGAACGACGCTGGGGCGTTCACGTTCGACAACATTCTGGGGTTGAACCAGCCGATCATCGTCAACGCTTACCTGAACACGATCAAGATCAGCCTGATCAGCGCCATGTGGGGCGGGCTGCTCGGCTTCGGCTTGGCGTGGGCGGTGACTATCGGCGGGCTTCCCTCGGCAATTCGCTCGGCGGTGCTGTCGTTCTGCGGCGTGGCGGCGAACTTCGCCGGAATCCCGCTCGCCTTCGCGTTCATCGCCGCGCTTGGGCAGACGGGCATCGTCACCAAGCTGCTCAGCTCGCTCGGCGTTCG
>JAXLWE010000177.1:0-1123 GCA_046328655.1 Anaerolineae bacterium
CCGCGCAGCCCGGCTTCGGCGGTCGCTTCGGCAACGTCGGCTTCGAAATAATACATGTCGGCGAAGCTGGTGATGCCGCTGCGGATCATCTCGGCGCAGGCGATACCCGTCCCCAGTCGGCAGAATTCCGGGTTCACGAATTCGCGCTCGGTCGGCATGATGTAGCCGTAGAGCCATACGTCCAGCCGGAGATCGTCCGCCAGCCCGCGCAGCAGCGTCATCGGCACGTGGGTATGGGCGTTGACCAGACCGGGCATGATGATCCCACCGCCGCAGTCAATCGTCCGTTCGGATTCGTACTGCGCCAGCACATCGGCGCGCGCGCCGACGGCGACGATGTCCGTCCCGCGAACCGCTACCGCGCCGTCGGGGATGATGTCGAACGCCGCGTTCATGGTGACGACCGTGCCGCCCATGAGGATGGTATCTGCTTTTTCCACAACACCCCTCCCCTCCCACGTCGGACAGCCACTCATGCCCGACAGCGAGAGGTCATGCCCCAATCAGGAGTCTGCCCCAAAATTGGTCAGGATTATAGCGTTGCAGTAAACTTTTCCATAGCGCTGCGCACGGAACGACATGAGCTATGCTGAAACGGCTGCATTTTCTGACATTTCTAGAGGCGGGCATCACCGGACTCTTTTTCATCCAGGCAGTCCGTTTTCTCGTCGGGATGCTCTACAGCCGTATCGCCGGAGCGTCGGCAGTCTCGGCGCTGCAAGCCGCGCAGATTCCGATCACCGGACCCGCCATCGACCCGGCGCTGGTGACGACTGAAGCCATCTTCCTTCTGTACATGATCGCCCTGCCGCTGATCACGCTGATCCTGGGGCGCTTCCGCCTGCTGATCGTGCTGGCGGCGGCGGGCGTCGCCGTCGGTCGCCTGCTGATGATGCCGTTCGGCATCCTGACGCCGACCGGGGCGGCGGCGCTGGCGCTCGGCGCGGGGCTGGCATACATCGCCATGATCGCCCGCCACCGGGCGCAGATGCTCCCGTACATGTTCGTCCTCGGCTTCGGCGCGGATCAACTGTTCCGCGCGGTCGGCAACACCCGCGATCTGTCGATCCAGCCCGGCTTCCGCGACATCCAGATCGGACTGGCGGTCGCCGCCATCCTGATC
>JAXLWE010000178.1:0-1116 GCA_046328655.1 Anaerolineae bacterium
TGATGCCGTTCTGGTACAGCGATGTGGCATACAGGAAGCCGCCACCCAGCGCGATACCGTAGATCAGCAGCGGCAGGTAGCGCGCCTCGATGAAGCCGCGCTTGACGAAGAAGCCGCGAAACATCCGGGCGTTGCGCCGGAACTTGCGTCGCTCGAACCCTTCGCGCGCGCTCGCCTTGACGATCTCGATGCCGGAGATGGTTTCTTCGGCGACAGCGTTCATCTTGGAGAATTGGTTGCGCTCACGGTACGTGACCGGGTTCAGCTGGCGCGAGTAGAAATGGACGGCGACGTAGTAGCCGAGGATGAACAGCAGCGGAACGAGCAGCAGCCGAACGTTGATCGTGGCGATGACGATGATTGGGATGCCGAAGCCGAGCACGATGTCCGAGATGAACAGGATGCCGGGGTTGATCATCCAGTTCAACTGCTGCACGTCGTCGGTCGCCATCGCCATGATGTTGCCGACGCGCTGGCGGTCGTGGAACGTCTGGCTCTTGCCCAGCAGACTAATGTAAAGCTCTTTGCGCGTGCTGGCTTCCAGCCGCTCCGCCGTGACCGCGAGCGACAGGCTGCGGATCAGGTCGCCCGCGCCGCTGCCGATGAACACGCCGAGGATCAGCAGCGAAATCGTCAGCAGGCTGTCGCCTGCATCCGGGTTGATGATCGCGTCGGCTGCCTTACCGATCAGGATTTGCCCCTGCGAGTACAGAAGCTGCGTCCCGACGCTGAAAGTGAGGATCAACAGTAAATAGCGTTTGGTCTGTAACAGATGCGAGAGAATCCACCGTAATGGGCTGCGGTGATCATACTGCCGCGCGTTCTCGACCGAAAACTCGCTGTTTGCTGCCAAAGGGTTGCTCCGTTTCGTTACACTCGCAACGATTCATGCATCCGGCGCGGGAATCGTGACGTAAACGCGCACAGACCCGGACGATGCCGGGTCTGCGGGTATCATGATGGTGGATGTATGCCCGCTGCCAGGTTTCCAGCCGTTTGCAGCGGCTTTGTATCAGAACTGCATTCCCCAAATTGCCCCGCATAGGTCGTGCGGCTGAAATTCTGCGAAATCTCAGTGACGCCCCTATGTGTAGTGTAATGCTAAACGTGGTTTAC
>JAXLWE010000179.1:0-1111 GCA_046328655.1 Anaerolineae bacterium
TCGCTCCAGCTTGGCTGGGGCACGAACCCGGATGCCAACCTGTCGCAGAGCGGCTATCTTCAGTTCAGCCGCATCCCCAAGCCGATGATCATCGCTGAGTTCGGACCGATCCCCGCCAGCGGGGCAGGCTACAACACCAAAGCCTACAACTGGGGCACGCTGCTGAGCGACCTGCACAGTAAGTACCCGCGTATTGTCGCTTTCCAGGCGTGGGAATACGTCTGGCAAATCGCGCGCAGCCCGTACATCGGGCAGAGCGCCATGATGAACGATCCGCTGGCGATCTCCCTGAGCAAGCTGCCCAACTTCCGCTCCGGCGCGCAGATTCCGACCAGTACGCCGGCGAATACGTTACCGCCTGGCGTCACGCCCAGTAACACGCCTACTCCCCTTCCGTCGAACACGCCGACACGCACGCCGACCTTCACGGCGACTGTGCCGCCCGGCTCGCCCAGCGCGATCTCGCTGACGGGGACGTGCGATGCTACTGGTAATGCCCTGTTCACCATTTTCGACGTTGGGCTGCCGCTGCCCAGCGGCGTCCGAATCCGCTGGCGCATGTTCGACGACGGTGTCGAAATTGGCACGGGCGGCTCGGTGTACAGCCCGCTGCCGCAAACCGTCTCCAGCGAAGGCGGTACGTTCGGCAACATCCGGCTGATGATCTGGGAGGTGCGCGATCTGCCGACCAACTACTCGTTGGTGACGACTCTCCCGCTCGAACTCACCGTGTTCTGCGGCTCGGCGACGCCGACCAACACGTCAACTGCTGTGCCGTCAAATACGCCGACGCGCGTACCTTCCAACACGCCGACTGCCGTGCCGTCGAACACCTCGACGCGTGTACCTTCCAACACGCCGACGGTCGCCCCGACCAGCACGTCGACCGCTGCCTCGTCGGCTACGCCAACAGCCATACCATCGAATACGCCGACGTTTGTCCCGACCAGCACGCCGACCACCGTGCCGTCCTCGCCCACACTGGCGCCGACCCTGACACCCTCGACGATCCCCACGCAGCCCGCGGTCAACACGGGCAACGTGCGCGCGATTGCCATCACGGGTACGTGCGACCGTCGCGGGAACGTCATGTTCACCATCTTTGATGCAG
>JAXLWE010000018.1:0-93048 GCA_046328655.1 Anaerolineae bacterium
CACCGACGGAAACGGCGAATTGGTGGAGATTGATACCCTGCGCGAGCGCCTGCGAATGGAAAATCACTAGAGGACTGATCAGCATCGACGCCGCTTTCACCGAGTTCCCCGTTCTGACCACAGCGCGTTTGCAACTTCGCCAGATGCGTCCGACCGATGCCGCTGCCCTGTTTGCGATCAAGTCCAATTCACTTGTGACGACACCCTACGGGCAGGAGCCGCATCCGTCGCCTGATGCAACGCTGGCGTGGATGCAGCGACACCGAGGCTATTACGAGCAGCGGCAGGCGCTGTTCTGGTGCATAACCTTCAAAAACACGGAAACCGTGATCGGCTCATGCACATTCTGGAATTTCGATCCCGGCTATCACGGCGCGGAAATTGGCTACGAACTCCACCCCGATTACTGGCGACAGGGCATCATGTCCGAAGCGGTACCGGCGGCGCTCGATTATGGCTTTGGCGCGTTGGGCTTGCATCGGGTTGAAGCGGTGATGCTGGCGGAAAACACGGCGTCCGAGCAGCTTGCGCGCAAGCTCGGCTTTGCGCATGAAGGCACGCTGCGCCAGCGCGAGTTCTTTCGCGGTCAGTTTCACGACCAGCTCTATTTCGGACTGCTCAGCACCGAATGGCGCACAGCGACATAGCCGCCGCCATTTAGCTCAACAACTGATCCCCCAGCCACTCGATCAGCCGGTCGCTGAGCGGCGGCGCCGATTGCAGCAGCAGCGCCCCGCGCGATTGACCCTCAACCGGGTCGTAGCCGACCTCGCCGCGCGCCGAGCCGCGCAGAAATTCGACAATGCCGAAGTTCGTGCTGTCGTCGCGCGCCACCGCCAGATAGATCGGGCGCGGGTTGTAGCGGATGATCGTGTTCTGGGCGATGTCAAGGTTAGTCGGCGTCAGCAGCACCAGCGCGTCGCACAGCGGCTCGACGGCGCAGCCCGCCAGCGCCATATCCGCCCCGATTTCCCCGCCGACTACGCCCAGATGCCCCGGATCGGCGACCTGCGCCAGCGCCTGAATCATCGACTGGAAATCGCCGAGCGCCGTCGCCGTGTTCGCGCTCGTCTCCGGGCGCAGCGGCATCGCCAGCACGGTGTAGCCCCGGTTTTGCAGGCGCAGCGGCAGGTCGAGCCAGGCGTCGTTATCGGCGTTGAGCATGAGGATACCCGGCGACAAATCCTGCGTCGGGCTGACGCACAAATCGCCGCTGAGCTTGCGTCCATCATCAGGCGCGGTGATCTGGATCGGCTGCGCGTTTCGCCCGGCGCAACTGTCCCGGGCGCAGAGAGCGGCGCTCAATCGCGCTGGCGCGGCGGCGGTCAGGTCGTTCTGCTGGCCTGACGGGAGAGCTGGCCGGCTTCCTCGCTGGGCACGAGCGGCAGGATGGTCGGGCTGGCTTCCAGCGTCGGCGCGAGATCAGCGGGCGTCAGCGTGGGGGCGATGTTGTCGCAGGCGGCGTAGCGATCGCCGTGACGCCGAGCACAACCGAACGATATGTACTTCTTGGCGCTCTTGGCGTCATGGCGGTTCAACCATCCTTACCTTCACTTCGCCACCAGGATCAGCGCGTGGCGCGCCGTCTGAACGGGTTATGGTCGAAATCGCCGAACACCTTCGGTCGATCTCGAAGCCGCACACTTCCAGCAGCAGCTTGATTTCCGCGCAGATGAAGCAGCGGATCAGCACCGGGACGACCGTGGCACGCAATGCCCGTCGCCGATCCGTCGTACAGCCGTGTGACCTGCATCAACTGCTCGCGTGGTCGAGGCTGAATCGACCGCTGCATGATTTGATGCCCGGTATCCTGCTCCAGAAACGTGCGCCCAGCGTCACAGCTTCGGTATCCGGCGCGGCGAAGGCTTCGCCCGCGTTGGGCAGGTCGATTTCCAGCGCGCCGCCCGCCGTAATCCAGCCGCGCAGCCGCTTGAGCAGCGCCCGCCAGCCTTCCGGATCGTGGAAGTGCATCAGCGTATTGTACGGGATGATCCCGCTTGAAGCGACCGTCGAGCGGGACTTTGAGCGCGTCGCCGCGGCTGAAATTCGTGATCGGCCTGCGCATGCAGCGGCAGCGCCTCGACCTTGTGCCGGGCGCGGTCGAGCATGGCGGCTTCGATCTCGATGCCAGCGCACGCTGTGCGCCTTCCGCGCCAGATGCGCAGCGCGACTCCGCTCCCGTGCCGCTGCCGACGATCAGCACCGGGTCGCCGTGTTCTTCGGCAAGCTCGCTGTACAGGCCTACAGGTCTTCAGTTTTGTCGACGTGCTCGGCATCGTAGTAGCGGGCGATGGTGGCGTAAAGCCAATATGGTATTTCCCGCACAGGAGGTTCTGTAGCGCCGCTGAGGGTTTAAATCCTCAGCTTCAGAGAGACTGAGCGACCCACTGAAGGGGTCGCCGCCGATGGTTGGGTGATGCCGTCCCTTTAGTGGACGGTTGAAGTTTTTGCAGCCGCAGGTTTAAACCTGCGGCGGGCAAACACCAGATTAGCCGTCAAAACATCCAACGACTCTGCATCGTAGGTCAATCGTCAGATTTCCGAATACAGGGCTTTGCAGAAGGCTTGCCGCTTCATCTCGCTGGCGAAAGGGTTTTTGAAACATCGGCGGGCAGCCAGCGAGCTTGATAATCCCGCCGCGCTGGTTTGCACAAGATCAGCCGTTTTGCCACAATGCCGCGCGTTTCGGCAATCGTGAGGGAACCTATGCGCCGCTTACTGCTCGCGCTGATGCTTCTGCTGATCTGCACCGCCGTGTACGCTCAGGATGGCGGTCTCGACGCCACCACCACCGCCGACGCCAGTCTGCGCAGCGGTCCGGGGACCGACTGGCGGCGAATCGCGGTACTGCCAACCGGCACGAACATCCGGCTCGACGGGCAGGCGCCCGGCGGTAGCTGCGCGGCGTCACCCAGAACAAACGAACAGGGTCAGGCCGGCGACTTTGCGCCTCAACCTGAGCGCCGACCAGATCGCCGCCCTGCCGTCCAAATGGGTTGACGACTCGTACACGGTGTCCGCGCCGCCCGGTGCGCCTGCGCCCGCCCCGGCAGAGAGCGCGCCCGCTGAACAAGCGGCTGCTCCTGCTGAATCCGCCCTGTCGCCAATTTCGCGCCCGTGCGCGGCTTTGAATACGGTGGTCACGTCGACGGCTTCGGGCAGAACGCCATCAACCAGATGCACCACGCCGGGATGACCTGGGTCAAGCGCCAGATCCACGCCTTCCAGGACGTTGCAGCGCCGCCATCAACGAAGCGCACGCCAACGGCCTGCATCCTGTCGGGATTGCCGGCGAGTCGGGCGCAGCGGTCGCCGACGACGGCTACTCTCCTCGACCAGTACGCCCAGACCGTCGCCACCGCTGCCGCTCAGGGCGCGGACGCGATTGAAGTGTTCTGGAACGAGCCGAACCTCGACCGCGAATGGGCATCCGGGCAGATCAGCCCGCAGCGCTACACCGGAATGCTGCGCCGCGCTTACAACGCTATCAAAGCCGCCAACCCGGAACACGCTGGTGATCACGCCGCGCCCGCCCCGACCGGATACTTTGGCGGCGCAGCCCGGCAGGCTGCGACGACGCGCCGTTCATTCGCGGCATGGCGCAGGCGGCGCCATCACCTTGACTGCGTCGGCGTCCACTACAACGAAGGCATCATCGCGCCCAACCAGACTAGCGGCGACCCGCGCGAGAGCGGCGGTTTCTACACCCGCTACTTCTGGGGCATGGTTAACACCTTACTCCAGCGCTTTCGGCGGCGCGAAGAAGCTGTGCTTCACCGAGCTGGCTACCTGACGCCGGAAGGCTACGGACCGCTGCCCGGCTCGTTCGCCTGGGCATCCAACGTCACCGTCGCCCAGCAGGCGGCGTGGCTGGATCAAGCCGTCTCGCTGGCGGCGAACAGCGGCAAAGTCCGCATGATGATCATCTGGAATATCGACTTCGGCAGATATGACCTGACCCGATGGCGGGCTATGCCATCATCTGACCATATGGCCAGCCTCGCCCTGGCATTGCCCTTGCGAACTAACCCCCGAACGCAGAGGCCGCTGACGCGCGGTCATGTGCCGCGCGTCTGTTTACAGGTAGAACCATGAGTGGATCAATCTCACGATACCCAACCCTATGCCCCCGCCACTGAGCTGCTCGTCCGCGTCGACCAGGACGACGAAGAATTCGATACCCAAGCCGGGCGGCGGCGCGGGCGGCTGCGGCTGCTGGGTGACGGCGATCACCACGCTGGTGGTGTTCGTCGTGCTGGTCGGCATCGGGCTGTTCCTGCCGCCGATCAACCTGCTTGAGCGGGCTGACCGCCCCGCGCATGACCACGCTGACCGCCAGCGCCAACGCCGTCAGCGACGCGGGATCTACGCTCGCCTCTACGATCTGACCGGTGGCGACACGCTCGGCGTCTCGATCAGCAGCGTGCCGATGAACCGCTTCCTCGCCGGGGACGCCAGCGCCGGGTCGTGGATTCCTATGCGCTCGCCGCCGTGCCGCCGTCGCTGGCGCTTCAGAGCGCCGTCTACGCCGTCACCACCACCGAAAGCGGCACACCCGTCACGGTGAGCGTCGATCTCCAAGGCCGGGCGCAGACCCCGACATCTTCGACCTGTACGGCTGGGACGGCAGCCACCAGGTGCTCCTCCCGGCGCACTTCGCCGACGGCAAGCTGGCAGCTATCGTGGACGACGTGCCGGAACAGGTGGCGCTGTCCTGCGCGACGCCGCTCGATCAGCCGCGCGTGCTGGCGGCGACGTGACCTTCAGGTGCTGTCGCCCGACGTGGCGCGGCTGGCGACCATCGGCCTCTCCGGCGGGCTTGCAGCCGACGCTCGACGGCAAGCTGGTCGGCAATCTGGCGGCGGGCTTCGACCAGAACGCCGGGTATCTGCTCGTCCCGGCGATCCGCAATTACGCCGACCCGCGCGCCACCGACCCTGACACCGTCCTGGCCGATCCTCGCCAACAGCGATCTGCGCCGCGAACACGCCGCCCAGATCGCAGTTGCCGGATCGGGCTACGACGGCGTGCTGATCGACCTACCGCGACCTGCCCGCCGACCAGCGCCCGAATTTCAGCGCCTTCATCGCCGAGCTGAGCAGCCAGCTCGATCAAGCCGGGCTGCTGCTGGTGGTCGCCGTGCCCATGCCCACGTCAGGACGACACCGGCGCGTATGACTGGCAGGCGCTCGGCGCGGACGCCAGCGATCCAGGGCGACCCTGAACCCCAACCCGCGCCTGTTCGTCGCGCCGGACGATGGCAGCCCGTCGGTGACGAATCGCTGCTGCGCTGGTCGGTCGGCGAAGTCGGCCGCGATAAGCTGCGCGTTGCTCGGTTCGTCGGCGCAGTCGCAGCGCGAAGTCGACGGCGGCGTGACCACCATCGGCTACGATCAGGCGCTGCCGTCGGCGCTCGGCGACGTGACCATTGACGCCGTGGAGAAAAACGTCCTCCGGCACGGTCGACCCCGGCGGCGTGGTGCAGGCGCACCCTCGATCGGCTTCAAGGCGATCACCGGCAGCGAACCCGACGACCAGACCTATCTGGATTATCAGGATGAGAGCGGCGTCGTCGCCCGCATGTGGCTGACCACGCCCGACGCGCTGCGCTACCGCATGGATCGCACATTGCTGTTCGCGCTCGGCGGCGTCGCCTTCGACGACCTGATGAGCGGCGGGCTGGCGGACGGCGTGCTCGACACCATCCTCAACTACAAGGTGCAGATCCCGGCGCAGCCCGGCTCCAGCGATCTGGCGCTGCGCTGGACGATTCAGGGCGTGAACGGCGTCATCGGTCAGGTGACGACCGGGCTGGGCGATCCGCTGGTCACGACGATTGAAGCGCCCGATGGCAATTACGCCATCAACGTCGAAGTCGTCGGCGGCGACCGTTCCGCCTCGCAGCGCAGCGGCGCGTCGGCTGGCCGTGTTCGCGCCTACGCCGACGCCCACCCCGCTTCCGACCTCGACGCCCACGCCCACGCCGCGCCCAACTTCCGTCCCGGTCGTTGCGGCCAGGCCATCCGGCGGGGCAGGTTGCGGTCGCGCCCGGCGCGGGCAGCATCGCGGGCGGCTTTGAGTACGGCGGTCACGTCGACAACCCGGCGACCGGGGCGGCAGGCGCGATGCACCACGCCGGGATGACCTGGATGAAGATTCAGCTTCGCTACAGCCCCGGCACCGATCCGGGCGTCGCCTCCGGACCGATTGCGACGGCGCACGGCGCGGGCTTCAAAATCCTGCTCGGTCTGGTCGGCTACCCGAACGATCTGGCGGGGGGCGGCGATGGCTACATTCAGGGCTTCGCCAACTGGGTCGGCGGCGTCGCCGCGCTCGGACCGGACGCGATTGAAGTCTGGAACGAAGCCAACATCGACCGCGAATGGCCCGCAGGGCAGATCGGCGGGGCGAATTACGCCCGCGTGCTGTCGGCGTCCTATCAGGCGATCAAGAGCCGCAATGGTGGCGTCATGGTGATCACCGCCGCGCCCGCCCCCACCGGCGCGGAAGCCGCCTTCCCCGGCAGAGTCCAGAATGACGACAACTGGCTGCGCGAACTGGTCAACGCGGGCGGATTGCAGTGGGCGGATTGCGTTGGGGCGCATTACAATGAAGGTATCGTCCCGCCCAACCAGACCAGCGGCGACCCGCGCGACAATTATTACACGCGCTACCTGCTCGGCATGATCAACACTTACCAGAGCATCACCGGCGGGCAGCGACCGCTGTGCTTCACCGAGCTGGGCTACCTGACGCCGGAAGGCTACCCGCCGCTCGACCCGTATTTCGGCTGGGCGTCGAACACGACGGTGGCGCAGCAGGCGGCGTGGCTGGCGCAGGCGGCGGCGATCAGCTCGCAGAACGGCGTTCGCCTGATGATCATCTGGAACGTCGATTTCACCAACTACGGCACGGATCCGATGGCGGGCTATGCCATGATCCGTCCGGGCGGCGGCTGTCCGGCGTGCGACGCGCTGGCGGGCGCGCGGTAACGGTTCGAGACTTCTGTCCGCCGAGGGTTTAAACCCTCTGCTAAGAGACTTCGCCGCCCACTAGAGGGGCGGCAAAAGCAAAGGGCGACCTCTTTAGCAGGTCGCTAGGTATTTTCTAGCTGACGGTTTAAACCGTCAGCGGAAAGAGGGCTTTCGATGGCAGCTTCGACACCACGAGCACGCTTCCGCCGCCAGATCAGGAATTTCGCGCTGATCTGGGCGGGCATCACGTTCATCATGGGCGCGACGACCTTCATCGCCATCTACGCGGCATACGGCTCGCTGATCGGGACATCGACCACCAACGACAGCCTGCGCAACGTCGCCATCCCGACCGGCACGTCGCCCGCAGCGGCGGCGGCGCTGCCCACCAGCACGCCGCAGCCGACCGCGACCGCTTCGCCGCAGACCGTCGCACAGGCGGCGACGCAGGCGGAAACCAGCGTGCCCCAGCCGACCGCCACCCTGCTCCCAGTCGATGTCAAGCGCTTCCAGTTGGGCGTGCAGGTGCAGGTCAGCATCGACAACATGGGACAGTGGGCGGATGTCGCCGCCAATCAATTGAGCGTGCGCTGGGTCAAGGAGCAGGTGCGCTGGCAGGACATCGAAAAGTCAAAGGGCAATTTCGACTGGTTCGAGACCGACACCTACCTGACCGCCACCGCCGAGAAGGGCTTGAAAGTGCTGGCGTCGGTCGTCACCGCGCCGGATTGGGCGCGCGAGCCGGGCGCTGATCTCACCCAGCACGGACCGCCTGCCAACCCGCAGGATTACGCCGATTTCGTCGTGGCGCTGCTGCGCCGCTACCCCGGCAAAATCCACGCCATCGAAGTGTGGAACGAGCAGAACCTCGACCGCGAATGGACATCGACCAGCGGGCTGAGCGCCGCCAACTACATCAACCTGCTGCGCACCACCTATCAGGCGGTCAAGGCGGTCGATCCGGGCGTGATCGTGGTCAGCGGGGCGCTGTCGCCCACCGGCTTGAACGATGGCGTCCACGCCTACGACGACTTCGTGTTCCTCGACGCCATGATCGACGCCGGGCTGCTCAATTACACCGACTGCGTCGGCGCGCACCACAACGGCATCAACGTCAGCCCGGAATACAACTACGACGCCATCCCCAACGACACGACGGCGATCTTCCGGGGACCGTTCGACAACCCGCATCATAGCTGGAGCTTCCGCAGCACGCTCTCGACCTACGCCAGCAAGATCGCGCTCAAGGGCGGCGATCAGAAGCTGTGCGTGACCGAGTTCGGCTGGCCCTCGGCGGAGGGGCTGTCTGGTGTGCCGGAGGGCTTCGGCTTTGCCGAAGACAACTCGCTCGACGAACAGCGCGACTACACCGTCAAGGCGCTCGACTTCATGAAGGATTCCGATTTTGTGTGGCTGGCGTTCCTGTGGAACCTGAATTATGGACCGCAGGCGGGTTGGGCTGCCGATAACGACAACGTGCCCTATTCGATCATCGGACCCAATTTCGTGTTTCGCCCGGTGTTTGACGCGGTGCGTGACTGGAACCGCGCCTACGAAGCCGCGCAGACGAGCTGAAACCCACATGGATTTGTAGGGGCAGACCTGTGTGTCTGCCCCTGTGCAACGTATCGTTGCTGGGCGCACACATAGGTGCGCCCCTACAAATCCGAATGTCCCCTACGGAGACCCTACCCTGTCGACTCCTCCCCCCCGTCGCCTGAAAACCCTGCTGTCCGTCGCCGTGATGCTGGTCGGCATCGCGCTGATCGTCAGCGTGCCGCTCTCGACCGCCGACGCCTTTATGGGCTTCGCCGTCACCGCCCCCCCCTTCACGTCGCTGACCTACGGCATTCAGGCGTTCCTGTGGTGGGATCACGGCTTCGCCGGGCGCGACATGGACTGGATCAAACTGATGGTGTTCAGCCACGTCAAGCAGACCTTCGCCTGGGAGGACATCCAGCCGCAGCGCGACGTATGGAGCATCGACCGCGCCGACTCTCTGCTGAATGAGCTGGAGCAGCGCGGGCTGAAGGTCATCGCCCGGCTGAGCCAGACGCCGGAGTGGGCGCGCCCCTCGCACCCGAACGGCGATTTCATCGACGCGCCACCCGACAACCTCGCCGATTTCGCCACCTTCTGCGGCGTGCTCGCCGACCGCTACCGGGGGCGCATCGCCGCCTATCAGGTGTGGAATGAGCCGAACCTGAGCCGCGAATGGGGCGATCAACTGCCGGATGCCGCCGGGTACGTGGCGCTGCTCAAAGCGTGCAGCGACGCGATTCACGCCGCCGACCCCGCCGCCATCGTGATCTCCGCCGGGCTTGCCCCGACCGGCACCTATGACGACACCGCCACCCCTGACGACGTGTATCTGCAAGCCATGTACGACGCCGGATTCCAGCGCTACGTCGACGCCGTCGGAATGCACGCGCCGGGCTACTCCATGCCGGACGTGCCGCCTGAGGACGGCACGGGCGGGCATCGCTTCTTCACCTTCCGGCGCATCGAGGATTTGCGCCGGATCATGGTCGCCAACGGCGACGCCGCCCATCAGGTCGCGCTGCTGGAAGTTGGCTGGACGACCGACCAGATGAACCCGAATTACGCCTGGTTCGCCGTCGACGAAGCGGAGCAGGCGCGCAATCTGGTCGCCGCCTACCGCTACGCCGCCGAAAACTGGCGCCCCTGGGTCGGGCTGATGTCGGCAATATACATCGCCAGCCCGGACTGGACGCCGGACGACGAAGAATGGTGGTGGGCGATCACCACGCCTCAGGGGTATACTCGCCCGGCATATGTCGATTTAGCGAACATGGCGAAATACTGCGGCGAGCGCGTCATCCCGGCGCGCGACCCCGGCAGCCCGGAGGCACTTGGACTTGTCCCCGTCGATCCTTGCGATTAGCTACTTCTTCCACCTGCTGGCGACGATAGTCTGGATCGGTGGGCTGGTGCTGCTGGTGGTGCTGGTGCTGCCGGAAGCGCGCCGCGTGCTGGGCACCAACCCGACCTTCTACGCGCTGCTGACACGCCTGCGCCGCCGCTTCATGCCCATGACCAATCTCAGCCTGGCGGTGCTGGTCGTCACCGGGCTGATTCAAATGTCGGGTGATTCGCATTACGATGGCGTGCTACAATTCACCAACGAATGGTCGCGCGTGATCCTGCTCAAGCACGTCGCCGTCGGGGGGATGTTCGTGTGCGGGCTGGCGCTGCAATACTGGGTCGCGCCGTCGCTGGAGCGGGCGGCGCTGCTGGTCGAGCGTCACAAGGGCGACGAGGCGGAGCTGGCGCGCTTGCAGCGCCGCGAAGCCCGCCTGACGTGGGTCAACGTCGCGCTGGGGGTACTGGTGCTCGGCTTCACCGCCTGGGCAACGGCGCTGTAACTTCAGGACTGAGGTGAAAGGACTGAGGTCTGAGGGCAAATATAGTAAAAAGTGTTCAGTTAAAAGTGGAGCAGCACAGCCGCTTTCAACTTAATGCGTTTTTCTCAGTCCTCAAACCTCAGTCCTCAGTCCTTCATGGTTGTGGGGGAAATGCTTGTCTAACCGCGTGAGTTATTCGCTGGCGGTCGCGCTGCTGCTGCTGGGTGCGCTGCTGCGCACCGTCAGCCTCGCCACCCTGCCGCCCGGCTTCAGCAACAGTGAGATCAACGACATCCGCATCGCCGAAACCGTGCGTCAGGGGCGGGTGGAAGTCTTTTACAACCTGAGCGGCGAAGGGCGCGAGGGACTGTATCAGGCAGGGTTGGCGGCGGCGACCAGCACGGGCGGCGGGATCATCGGCTACCGTATCCTGTCGGTGTGGCTGGGAATGGTCACGCTGGCGCTGATCTACGTGCTGGGCACGCGGCTGTTCGGCAATCTGGCGGGGCTGGCGGCGCTAGCGCTGATGACCGTCAGCCTGTTCCCGATCCTGCTGTCGCGCCAGGTCGCGCCCGAAGCGCTGATCCCGCTGTTCGTGACGGCGGTCCTGGCGGGGCTGGCGCTGTCGCTGCCCGTCCCCGGCGTCGAGTCGGGCGGCGCGTCCAAGACTGCCGCCTTTGCCGCGCTCGGCGTCCTGCTCGGCTTGAGCCTGTACGCCCATCCGATCAGCGTGATCGTCATCCTGCTGACGATGGTGTTCATCGCCACCATCGTGCTGGTGCGCCGCCCGCTTTCGCGGCGGATGCTCAGCTTCACCTGGTTCGCGGTCGTCATCATGATCGTGATCGCCATGCCCTACGTGATTTCCAGCCTCCAGAACCCGGAGCTGGCAGCAGCGGGGCGCCTGCTGGTCGAGGACCCGTCGAAATCGTTCATCCAGTCGTTTCTGGACGGCTTCAGCGGCTTGTTCTTTGTCGGGGATTCCAGCCCGGCGGTCAATCTGCCCGGTCGCCCGTTGATCGATTTGGTCAGCGGGCTGATCATGATCGTCGGCGTGATCACCGCCGCGCGCTGCTGGCGGCAGTCGCGCTGCGCCCTGCTGCTGATGTCGCTGGTGTTCATCGCGCCGTTCAGCCTGCACGCGCCCAACAGCCCGAATTTTCTGGCATACGCGCCGCTGCTGCCGCTGGTGGCGCTGTTCTTCGGTCTGGGCGTGACCACGCTCTACCACAGCCTGCCGCACAATAGCCGCCGGATCGCCGCGCTGGGAATCGTCGCCCTGTTCGCCTTCAATATCGTGTGGGTCGTGCGCGACCTGTTCACCAACTGGGCGAAGCTCCCGGAGATGCAGCAGGTCTACAACGCGCGGCTGGGGCAGCTTGCCCATTACATCGACACGACCGCCGACACCACGCCGACCGTCATCTGCACCTCGAACCTGCGCCCGCAGATCAACCCGGTCGCGCTGACCGATACCCAGCTTCTGGCGCTGATGATGCACCGGCAGGACGCCGTGCTGCGCTATGCCGACTGCGGCAGCGCGCTGATCCTGACCTCTGGTGGCGAAGACGAGCAGGTGATCTTCGCCGACGCGGGCGGCATCGACGGCGTCAACCCGTATCTGAAGGACTGGCTGGCGCTGGGCGACACGCTCGACCGCCCCGACCTGCCCACCGGCTCGGTGGTCGAGTTGCGCATCGCCGATGCGCTCGCCAACCGCATCGGCAGCTTCATGACCACCGCGCCGGTCATGTTCGACCCGCAGGCAACCGAGACTCAGGAAGTCGTGCCTCCGCCGGTGCGCTTCGGCGGGAATCTCACCTTCCTGGGTTATGAGCATAGCTGGGCGGACGTGTATCGCCCCGGCGACGTGATCCCGGTCGTCACCTACTGGCGCGTCGACGGCGTCGTGCCGCCCGACCTGCGCCTGTTCACGCATATCCTGTCCGATCCGACCAACATCGTCGCCCAGAGCGACCCGATCAGCGTGCTGGCGGCGCAGTTGCTCCCACGCGACATCTTCATTCAGGTGACTTACGTCGAGCTTCCGCGCCGCATTATGGACGCCACCTACAGCATCTCGGTCGGCGCGTACCCGGCAAGCACTGGCATCCGCCTGCCCGTGTTCGACGGCGAGCAGCCGCGCGGCGCGCGCCTGTTCCTGGGGCAGATCACGGTGCAGGACGGCTGAGCATGTTCGAGATCGTCTTTCTGGGCACGTCGGCGTCCGCGCCGTCGATTCACCGGGGGCTGCCCGCGCAGGCGGTGCTGGCGGGCGAGCATCGCTTCCTGATCGACTGCGGCGAAGGCACGCAGCGCCAGATTCTGCGCAGCGGCATCGGCTTTAAGCGGCTGAATCACATCCTGCTGACCCACGCCCACCTCGACCACATCCTCGGCTTGGGCGGGCTGGTCTCAACCTTCGCCCGCTGGGAGAACATCGAGGAGCTGAACATCTTCGGCGGGCGGGCGACGCTGGAGCGCGTCAAGGCGCTGCTGTTCGGCGTCGTGCTGGATTACGAGCGCCTGCCGATCCAGATTCATCTGGTCGATTTGCAGCCGGGCGTGATCCTGCAAGCCAAAGATTTCACCGTGAGCGCCTTCCCGGTCACGCACCGGGGCAGCGGCAATTTCGGCTTCGTCTTTCAGGAGCGCTCGCACCGCCCGTTTCTGGTCGAAAAGCCGAAGCGCTCGGCATCCCGGCGGGACCGAGCGCGGGCAGCTGGTTGCCGGGCAGACGGTGACGCTGAAGGACGGCGCGTCGTCACCGCCGGACAAGGTGCTGGGCGACGAGCAGCGCGGTGAAGCTCGTCCACATCGGCGACATCGGGCGCTGGATAGCAGGCGCCAGTACGTCGCCGACGCCGACGCGCTGGTGATCGAATCGACCTTTCTGGATGACGAGCGGCATTTGGCGAACGACTTCGGGCACATCACGGCGCGCCAGGTGGCGGCGCTGGCAGCGAAACCGGCGTCAAGACGCTGATCCTGACGCACATCTCGCGGCGCTACCCGGAGTCGCGGGTATGCTGGAGGAAGCGCAGAGCGTGTTCCCGGAACACCTACGTCGCCCGCGATCTCGACCACTACGTCATTTACCGGGATCGCTCCGTCGAGAAGCTGACGCCGGAGATGATCCGCGCCTGGAACGAGTTCTGGTGGCGAGACGTAACCGATTGAGCTAACGCTGCCGCTGCCACAACTGGCGCGTGATCTGCGCGTGACCGAGTGCAAGCCGACGGTTCCAGCGTGCAGCAGCGCCCAGCCCTTCGTGACCGGCTTGCCCGAATATTGAACCGGGCTGGTCGCGGCGAAGTCCGCCGGAGACAGGCGTTCCAGCGCGCCCGCAGCGTAGCTTGAGCGCGGCGAAGCGCGCCTTGAGGTCGTCGTGGCTCAAGCTCTTCGCCTGAAATTCCCGCCGCCCGGTCGCGGCTGGACGGTCGCCGAGCGCCGCATCGCCGATCCAGGAAGCGGGCTGCGGCAGTGGTGTGGACGACCAGCACGACGAACGAGTTCATGTCCGCGCCGGGAACCCAGTCGAGCGCCTCGGCGCAGATCGTCAAACGCGGCGATGAAGTCGCGGTCAAGCGCTTGCAGTCGTTCCAGGATACGGAATCCACAAAGAACCTGCCCCATACGCCCTCCGCCCCTCCGTCAGCCGATTCAATGCACCAGCAGCGCGATCTCCGATCAGGAGCGGCGCGACGTGGTGCAGCACAGGATACCATCTCGCGCGGCGGACGATGAGCATGACCAGCAGCCATCCAAGGTTCCAGATGATCGTCGCCCATGCCGCCCACGCCGGCGACCAGCCCGGTCTGAAGCAACGCAACGCCGAATATCGTCGGAATCAGAAACGCCAGGACGATGTAGAGCACGACCTGCGCGGAATTCACCACCGCTGCTCAGGTAAGCCGTTTCGGCAACCACGACCACCACCGCGCCGAACAGATACGTCACCATGCTGACGCGCGCGATAACGCCCGCGCCCGCCGCGACCATATCGTCCAGCAGCGCCAGTCCGAGCGCCGTCGCCAGCACCGCCGCGATGACGAAGCCTCGTTCCCAGCGCAAATACGCCAGTCGCTGCGACCTGCCACTTCCAGTCGCTGCCGGTAAAGAGCATACCGCTGACGGTGAAGATGATCATGCAGACGATCAGCAGGTTGGCGGTAGCCGAGCGCCTGGCTTGAGAGCTTGCCCGTTAATCACGATCAGGCGAAGCGCCAGTCCAATGAGGGCGGTGATGGCGATAGTGACGATGGCGCCAGTCCTGGACATGAACCACGTATACATGCTTCCCCCGATCTCCAGAAAGATGCGTTACGATACGTCTTGCCCATGCGGGTAGCGACTATTCGGGAGTCATAGCATTTATCGGGGGCCGAAAGCAAAACAACCGCGCTGCCGGTAATAGCAGGGGCACGATATATCGTGCCCCTAGGTTAACCACAATCACCTGATTCTAAAATGACGAGGCATTCACTCCCCCGTGAAGTAGAGCGCCGCCAGCATGATCGCCGAAAACACGTAGCCGATGGCAGCCAGCGCGATGTCGCCGTGCGCGTAGAACACCGTCGCCGTGATCACGCCGCTGCCGAGCAGCACGGCGCGGGTCGTGCGGCGCTCCTGCGCCTCGATACGATTCAACTGGCGCTGGTATTCCACCGACGGCTCGACCCGCACCGGCAGATCATTCCGGGCGAACGCCCCGCGCGCTTCTGCCGAGCGCCCGAACAAACTCTGCCCGATGTTGAGCAGCGTCTGCGCGCCGCCGCTGCTGAGAATGCCTTGCAGCACCGACGAGCCGAAGATGCCCGCCAGCGGGCTGTCGCCGTTCTCGTTCAGCTTCTGCGCGACCAGCTTCTGGGCATACGGCTGGATTTCGCCCCAGGGGTTGAAGTTCGGATCGAGACCGGTAGCGATTCCGCTCAGGATGCCCATCGTCCGACCCAGATAGATGAAGTCCTGCGGCACCTGAAACGGCATCGAGAACAGCAGGTCGTTGAACTCTTTGCCGAGCGTCGCCATGCTGTCGTAGCTGACGTCGCTCATCTGCGCCATCGACAAGCCCCACACCTGATCGAACACGGCGCGGGTCGCCGCTTCCAGCCGCTCGGTATCCGCGCCGGGCAGCAGGAAGCCCAGCTCGCTGTAGCTCTTGACCATCTTTTCGGCGTCGCGAGTGATCACTGCCGCCAGCGTGCCGATCAAGCCGTTGACGATCTGCGGCGTGAGCGACCCGACCATGCCGAAGTCGATGAAGATCAGGTAGAACGGGTTGCCCGCCTGGTCGCCGTGCGCCTTGTAGGCGTCGGTATCCGGCGGCAGCGGGTAAACGAACAGGTTGCCGGGGTGCGGGTCGGCGTGGAAGAAGCGCTCCTCGAAAATCTGGCGCAGGTAGGTATCCATCAGCCGCTTGGCGACCGCCTGGCGGCTGATCCCGGCAGCTTCGAGCGCGGCGTAGTCGTCCAGCTTGATGGTGGTCACGTCCTCCATCGTCAGGACGCTGTCGGTCGAATGCTCGTCGTAGATCGTCGGGATGTAAATGCCGAGGTCGTCGCGGAACATCTGGCTGAAGCGGGCCGCGTTGCGCGCCTCGTGCCTGTACGACAATTCCTCCAGCAGCACGCGCCCGAATTCCTCGATGAGCGCAACCGCGTCCATGCGGCGGCTGACGAAGCGGAATTTCATGGCGATGCGCGCGACGGCGAAGGTCGCCGCCAGGTCGGTATAGCAGATCTCGGCGATGCCGGGGCGCAGCACCTTGACGACGACCCGCTCGCCGTTTTGCAGCCGGGCGCGATGCACCTGCCCCAGCGACGCCGCCGCGACGGGCGTGTCGTCAAACTGGCTGAAGCGCGCCGGAATCGAGCCAAGCTGCTGCTCGATGATGGCGCGGATGTAGGCGGTCGGCACGCCCGGCACTTCGTCGCGCAGGCTGGCAAGCTCCTTAATCACCTCCGGCGGCAGCACGTCGCTGCGCGTCGAGACGAACTGCCCCGCCTTGATCATCACGCCGCCCATGTCGATGGCGAACGCGCGGAACGAGCGGGCATAGCCCTGCCAGCGCTTCAGGTTGCCGCGCTGCACGCGCTCCGGAAAGTAGCGCTGCAGGATCAGATGCCACAGCACCAGTTGGACGAACAGCCAGCCGAAATGCCAGACGACGCGCACGTAGCGGAACTGCATCCGCAGCGAGCGCGGGCGGCTGGCGATGACCTCGCGCACCCTGACGGCTTCGCGGGCGCGCTCGTCCGCCGAGCCAACCGGCGGCTCGCCACCGGGCGATTTGCCGTTGCCAGAGACGACGAGGGCGCTAGTTGTCCCTGACGAACTGGATATTGAGAGTCGATTGCTCGAATTTTGCATCCGCGATTTCCAAATCCCATAACGTGTATGGCAGGACGATATTGCGGCGGTACGGTCCGACGCGCAGCGTCAGTTCGTCGCGCGAGCGGTAAATGTCGAGGTCTTTCTTGTCGGCGAATGGCAGCGGAACCGACAGCATGAAGCCGTCACCCTGCTCGACGATCTGGTGCGTCTTGCCGCTGAACAGCTTCTGCACCGGGTCAGTATCGTGATAGAGCAGGTCGCCGAGCTTATGCAGCGCTTCCAGCCCGCCGACCTCCTGCCCGAACATCGGCGCGGACAGCATCGGCAGCTCGCCGAACGCCTCGCCGATGAAGGCGATATTTTCTTTCTGCCGCGCCTTCGCCTGCGCGAAGTACGGGTCGGTCACTTCATCGGGGATGATGCGGTTGCAGATGATGGCGTCGGTAGCGTAGCCGTACAGGTTCAGGTACGTGTAGGTGCGCTGCGTCTCCTTGATGACCATCTTCTCCGGGTTGACGACCAGCCGTATGCTGCTGATCTCCGGGTCGCTCAGAAGCTGGCGCACCCGGTCGAGCGTGTCGAACAGCTTGCGCACTTCGTCCCAGGCATCGTCCTGCGGGATGTCGTCGGTGTTGCGTCCCAGCACCTTGCCGATGGGGCGCAGTATTTTCGCCGCGCCGCGCGTCAGCGCCAGAATCTTCTCGAACCACCAGCGCGTCACGTCCGGCAGGCTGAGCAGGCGCGGCGTCTCGGCGGTGGCGCGGCGTCGACCACCAGCACGTCGTATTCGCCGACTGGACGTACTGGTTGATCAGCAGGTGCGCGCCTTCTTCCAGACCGAGCAGGATGGTGACTTCTTCCGCCACGATGTCCTCGACGCCCGCTGCGTAAACAGCGAGGTCAGGTAGCGCTGGATTTTGCCCCGGTGTTGTCCATCCAGATAGCGGGCGTCGACCCTGCGCCCACGATTTTCACGAATGAGCACCGGCTCCGGTCCGATTTGCTGCTTCGAGCAGATCGCCGAGACTGTGCGCCGTATCCGTGCTGATGACGATGGTTTTCAGCCCCATTTCGGCGCAGCGCAGCGCCGTCGCCGCCGAAACGCTGGTCTTGCCGACGCCGCCCTTGCCGGTATGCACAATCACACGCATGTGTTTGTCTATCCACAATTCCCCAGACAACCAACGTCAGTCTTGGATAATGTAGAATTACCAACCGAAAACACTCAGCAATTACTTCTGAACGCTGCTCAACTGATCCAAGCGGGAAATCGCCAGAGCGCACAGCAGATAATCAGGAGACTAATACAATCTGACCCAAATAATGCAGATGTATGGTATCTTGCAGGGTACTTGTCAACATCATCGGAGAAAAAACGGCAGGCATATGAGCGTGCGTTGAGAATTGATCCTCGACACCAGAAAGCACGCCAAGCCTTGAATGCGCTCCAATAGAAGTCTCTTTACTCTCCGAACAGCTCCTTCACCGCCAGCGTGAAACCCGGCAGCACATCGCCCACATCGAGCGTTCCGTCGACAGCAACTGTGTGCATAGGTTGCCCCGGCGCATACACGTCGATGCTCTGCTTCTGAGGGTACATTTCCCACAGGAGTATCCCGGCTTGAAGATAGATTTGCCGCTTGTTGCGGATTTCTACGGCTTTGTCGGTTGGCGAGATCACTTCGACCACCCACAGCGGCGGCTCAGGATCGGGATAATCTTTGCTCAATGGGGTGGGCTTGTAGGCGAAGTCGGGGCAGACGACGTGTCCCTGAACGTCGTAATCGCCGTCGCCGCCGCTGGTATAGCAAGGGAGATCGTGCTCCCGACAGAAAAGATGAACTGCAACCGCGAGAAGATGCCCAACGCCAGAATTCCACGTGCGCCCCGGAGCCATTTCGACAATCTCCCCATCGATGAATTCAAAGCGACGATCCGCGTTTTCGGGCAGCGAGGCATATTCTACGAACTCGCCCAGGGTCATGCCGATTTTTTGCGCAGCCATACGAAGCTCCATCCGCCGTACATGCCCCGATTCTAACATGGAATCGCCGCCAAGTCCGGCATCCCGATCAACGTAACGCCTCACCGACCCGATCTTTTCATACAATGGAATGAAGGGTTCGTGTCTGCCGAAAGTCGCCGATGAGCGTCATTGAAAACAGCCTCGCCCCCGGCGAATCCGTGCTGATTAAGGCGCGATTTCACGGGCTGATCATCCTGAAGTCCATGCTGTACGCCATGATGATCGGGATGCTGGTCGAAATCGCGTTCTTCATGCTGATCATCGTCGTCCAGTTCATCAGCCTGTTCGTCGGCAGGCTGCTGGTCGTTATCCCGACCGATGTTGAAGCGACCTGGCTGTATCTGGCGGGCAACCTCCCGTTCATCGTCTGCGGCTTGATCCTCGGCGCGATCAACTATTTCGCCTCGCGGGTGGTGCTGACCAACCAGCGCATCTTCGTCCAGACCGGCGTCTTTCGCCGCCGCCTGTTCGATCTGAGCCTGAACCAGCGCCATTTTCGGATCACCACGCCGCCGCTCGGTCGCGCGCTTGGCTTCAAGCTGCTGCTGTTCATCCGGGCGAACGGCAAACCTCAGCGCGTCGCCTTCGTGGACAAAGCCGATGGGATCGAGCAGTGGATCGCCCAGCGTCCGACGATTCGCTACGACGGTGAGGCGCTAGAGGACGCGCAGCCGACGCCGAAGCAGCCGACGATCATCGTGGAAGAAGTGGAATTCCCGGAAGAATACACGGCGCGGATGCTGCGCGAAGCCTCGCGGCACATCGACCACAAGAACCTGCCCGCCGCCCGCAAAATCGTCGAGCGGCTGCTGCAATCCGACCCCGACAACGCCAACGTGTGGTACATGGCGGGCTATCTGTCGTCGTCGCCGGACAAGAAGAAGCAGGCATACGAGCGCGCGCTGGAGATCAACCCCCGGCACAGGCACGCGCGCCAGAAGCTGGACGCCCTCCAGTAGAGGCTGACGCCTGTCTACCCGCTGCCGAGGCTCGCCACTTCCGGCGGCGGCGCTTCGCCCTTGAACCACCAGTAATTGTCGGTCGCTTCCAGCTCGATTAGCTGGCGGTCAGGGAAGCGGTCAAGAATATCCTGCCGCACGCTGCCGTCGTCGCCTTCGTAATTCCACGCCGCCACGATGTCACCGTTCAGATACGGGCTGGTCACCGCCATCAGCGCGCCCATCGCCCGCCAGCGCATCGCCGCGCCGTTGACGATCACCAGCAGCGGCTGGTCGCCGGTGCGCCGGGCTTCGACCGCCTCGATCTGATCCGGCGAGATGAAATTGAAGCCGCGTAGCACGCTAATGCGCGGCGTGCTGTAGAAATACAGGCTGTAGGCGAGCGCCAGCGCCAGCAGCGCGTACACGAGCGGTCGGTTGACGCGCCGCGCCAGCCACGCCAGCGGCAGCGCGCTGAGGATCGCAATCGAGGTCAGCCCCTCGAAGAAGTAGCGCGTGCTGTAGCGCTGCGAGCCGATCCAGTAGGTCATCTGGAAGATGACCAGCCCCACCGCCACGCTCCACAGGAGCCACGCCCAGGCGCGCATCCGGTCGCGCCAGAATAACAGCGGCAGATACAGCCACACCAGCGCCGTGATGATCCACAGCCAGGCGAAATACGGATTCTGTAGCTGCGCGCCGTGCTGGAAGTCGAGCGCGAAGCGCACCCAGCCATACGCGCCCGCCAGCCACAGCACGATGAAGATCGCCTTGCGGCGGTAGGCGACCAGAATGGCGAACGGCAGCAGAACCCAGCTAATGCCGAGTTCCTCCCAGTAATCGCCTTCGTTTATCAGGTGGTTCTGTATCTCCGGCTTGAGCGTGCCGTCCGGCTGCGTCAGCGAGCCGATCTCCCAGCCGAACAGGTCGGCGGCGGTCAGCGACAGGTCGAAGCGCGCCTGCCGGATGCCCTTTTCGAGCGTGTGCCCGCTGCGCCCGCAGCACGTCCCAAAGCCGACGCGGTCGTAGCTCCACACCAGCGTATACAGGTCTTTGGTCGGGTTGCCAACAGCAAGATAGTTGTTGATCGGCACGATAGCGGCGATCACAAGCGTAAATACGCTCAGAATCAGCAGCGGCGTCAGCGTGGCGAAGAATCCCCGACCCGACACATTGTGCTTCGGACGAATTTCATCCGCAGGGAGCGCCGCCGGTATCGCCCGGATTTCCTGCGTGACGGCGGACATAGCAACGGTCGGTGCAGCGCTGAGCGAGGTGCGGGTCGTGCCAAGCGGCGCGGTTTTGGGCAGCGAAATGCGCCGCGTCTCGGCAGTCTTGGCTTTCATCGCCCGGCGCGCTGCTTCGCGCTCGTCGTCCATTGGGTCGAGGTCGCGCCCGCCGCTCAGGTTCCAGGCGAGGGCGCGGATCAGCCGCCGCCCGCTCCACAAAACCAGCGGAATAGCAGCCGCCAGCCCGGTGATCGGGCGGTTGGCGACCAGCAAGCCGAGCGCGATCCCGCAGCAGCGCCCCACAGCTCGCGCGCGCCTGCCGCGCTCGACCCGCCAGCCAGAACAGTCGCCGCGAACAGCGCTGACGTGTGCCCCATCAGCGGGCCGTCGAGCAGCAGCGCCATTGGCGAAAACGCCGTCAGCGCGGCGGCGATCACGCCCGGCGTCGGGATCGAAGATTTCGCGTCCCAGCCGGTAGACCAGCGCGACGGTCAGCGCCGAGAAGAAGGCGTTGATCACCCACTCCTGCCCCATCAGCGTGCCGACCGCAAGCTGCATCGACCAGCCGGGCGTATACTTGCCGAAGCGCAGCCCGTCCTGATCGATCAGAAAAGGCTGCCAGTAGGCGCGGCGCGGGTCGGGCGAGGAGATGACGAGATTGCCCCCGGCATACATGCGCGCCTGATACAGGTAGGCGACCTCGTCTTCGAGGTGCGGCAGACGCTGAAACACCGTCCGGCTCACTTCCGCGCTCATCAGGAACGCGAAAAATGCCAGCGCCAGCGCGACGAGCGCATGTTTCGGGAAGGGGCGAATTGTCATGAGCGAAATTATAGGGCGCGATTGACACTTGGCATAGCCCTTCTCACTGTTTTATAATCGGGCAGCTTCGGTAAGACACCCAAGACGCCGCTGGCGTTTTTTTGTGAGGGACGCAACGATGAAAGTAATTCTCTTATCAGATGTCTACAAGCACGGCGTTGCAGGTGAAGTGATCAACGTCGCCGACGGGTTCGCGCGCAACTGGCTGCTGCCGCAGAACCTCGCCCGCAAAGCCACCCCCGGCGCTCTGCGTCAGGCGGAAACCCTCCGCTCACAGGCGGCGGCTCGGCGTGCGGCGCTCGATCATCGCCTGAACGAACTCGCCCACCAGATTGACGGCATCGAGCTGTTCTTCGGTCGCCGCGCTTCGCCGACTGGCAAGCTGTTCGGCTCGGTGACGACCAGTGAAATCGCCCAGGAGCTTTTCGAAAAGACCGGCATCGACATCAACCGCCGCCGCATCAGCCAGACGGCGCTGCGCGAAATCGGCACGCACCACGTTCCGGTGCGGCTGGGCAGTGAAATCTCGCCGAGCCTGCAGGTGACCGTCGTGCGCGAAGAAGAATTCGACAGCTTCATGGCGCGGCGCGCAGCCGGTGAAGACGTGTCTGCTGAAGTCGCGCAGGCGGTCGAAGCCGCCGATGCTGAGCCGGTGGCGGAAGCAGCCGTCGAGGACGTGGTCGAAGCCGCGCCCGAAGCTGCCGCCGACGAAGAAGCACCTTCCGCCGAATAGCCCTCGCAAGTTCAGCGATCCGGTCGTCACCCTGATTCATCCCGCGACCGGATCGCTCAGGATTTGTTGCCTCAATGGATGCACAGGCGCTCGGTCGCTATCTGCGTGAAACGCGCGAAGCCAAAGAGATCACCCTGGACGAGGCGGAGCTTGCGCTGCGAATCCGTCGCCGCATCCTGGAAGCCTTTGAAACCGGCGACTTCAACATCCCCGAAATTGCGGCGATCCAGGTGCGCGGCTTCATGCGCAACTACGCCCGCTATCTCGGTCTCGACGAAGACCGGATCGTAGCATATTACGAAGAAGCACTCACCGAAACCACCGCTCCGCGCAGCCTGAGCGGTCGCGCCGCGTCGCGCAAGCGCAAGGACAAGCGCGACAGCCAGCCGCTCGCGCCGGTCGCGCCGCGCTCAGTCACCGACACGCCGCCGTCCCTGCCCGCTGTGAAAATCCCTGCCGTGCCAGTCCCGGTGGCGACGACCGAGCCGCGTCGACGCAGGTCAAGCCCGCTCGCCCTGCTGTTCCGGCTGGTGGTCGCGGCAGCGGCGCTCGCCGTGATCGCCTACGTGGTCATCCAACTGGTGCAGAGCCAGACCGCCGAGCCGGGCGTGCCGGACGACGCGGGCATCTTCGGGGAGCTACCCGATACGCCGACCAGCACGATCCAGCCGACAATCCAGCAGCTCGCGCTGCTGCCGACCACCCCACCGGAGGTTCAGTCCGGGTTCACCGGACAGGGCGTGCTGGTCACGCTCACGCTGAAAGAGCGAAGCTGGCTGCAAATCAGCGCCGACGGCGTCGACCAGTACGTCGGCATCGCGCAGCCAGGTACATCGCTGGAATACCCGGCAGGCAGCGACGTGACCATCATCGCCAGCAACGCGCAGGCGCTCGACGTGATCTACAACGGGCAGCCGCAGCCGGTGTTCGGCGGACGCGGGCAGTTGGTGACGGTCGTGTTCACGCCCGGCGGGATGCAGATCAGCAGCGGTCCCGGCTACGAGCCGACGCCGATCAACAGCCCGACGCCGCTGCCGCTGCCGACCGATCCGGCGGGCGCGCTGGTGGCGCAGCTTACGCCGAGCGATACGCCGGGTCCCAGCCCGACCCCCAGCGACACGCTCACCCCCACCGAGACGCCGAGCGAAACCCCGGTTCCAAGCGATACGCCCATCCCGACGGATACACCGATCCCCAGCGATACGCCGACCCTGACGCCGATACCGAGCGATACGCCTATCCCGACGGATACGCCGACGCTGACGCTGACGCCAACCTTCACGCTCACACCGACGTTCACCCTGACGCCAACGCTGACGCCGATACCGAGCGATACGCCCATCCCAACGGCGACGGCGATCCTGCCGCCGCGCGGCATCCCGCCCGGCGCTACACCGACGAAGGTCGGGGGATAATCTGGACATCTGTGTAGGGGTGCACGGTGGTGCGCCCGTACCGACATCGTTATTTTCGACAGCGCACATCACACGAGACGAAAGACGCATACATGGCTTCGCGCAAGGACAAATACTATCTGCTCAGCCTCGGCTGCTCCAAGAATACCGTCGATTCGGAGAGCATCGCCCAGGTGCTGCACCAGAACGGCATGACTGGCGTCGGCGACCCGCGCGCCGCCGAAGTGCTGATCGTCAACACCTGCGGCTTCATCGACGCCGCCAAGCAGGAGTCGATTGACACGCTGCGCGGGCTGGTCGATGGGCGGCGCAGCGGGCAGATGGTGATCGCCGCCGGATGCCTGTCCCAGCGCTACGGGGCTGATCTGGTGCAGGAAGTCCCCGGCTTAGACGGCGTGATCGGCACGCGCCGCTGGATGGACATCTTCGATCTGGTGAGCCGCCTGCGCGTTCGCAAGCACCCGGAGCCGCTCTATCACCTGCCGGACGAGGCAAAGGTCGTCGGGTTGGACGAGCGCGGGGTCTTGCGCGCCAGCGTGCAGGGCGCGAGCGCTTATCTCAAGGTGGCGGATGGCTGCCGCCGCCCGTGCGCCTTCTGCGCCATCCCGACCATCAAGGGGACGATGGTCAGCCGCCCGCTGGACTCGATTGTGCAGGAAGCCGTGCAGCTTGAAGGGATGGGGGTGAAAGAAATCATCCTGATCGCGCAGGATACGACCGACTACGGGCATGATCTGGGCATGAAAGACGGCATGGCGCAGTTGATGGACGCGATGGTCGATGCCGCGCCCGGCATCCGCTGGATTCGGCTGATGTACGCCTACCCCGGCTACGTCACGCCGCGCCTAATCGAGACGATGGCGCGCCACCCGCAGATCGTCCACTACCTCGACATCCCGCTTCAGCACGGACACCGCGACACGCTGCTGCGGATGCGCCGCCCCGCCAAAATCGAGTGGGTCTACGAGACGCTGGCGAACATGCGCACAGCGATGCCCGATCTGGCGGTGCGGACGACGTTCATCGTCGGCTACCCCGGCGAGACCGACGAGGAATTCGACGGGCTGCTGAAGTTCGTGCGCGATCTGGAATTCGACCGGGTTGGCGCGTTCAAGTATTCCTACGAGATCGGCACACCGAGCGCGACGCTGCCCGGTCAGGTGGCGGACGACGTGAAGGAAGCTCGCTACGAGGCGCTGATGGAGCTTCAGCAGGGTATCAGCCTGAAGAAGAACCAGGCGATGATCGGCAAGACCATCGAGGTGCTGGTCGAGGGGCACGGCGAAGGCGAGGACGACACAGGCAAGCCGACCGGCGACACGCTCAGCCTGGGGCGCAGCTACCGCGACGCGCCGGAAATCGACGGCTACGTGATCATCGAGGGCGAACTGCCGGTCGGCGAGATCGTGCCGGTGCGCATCTCCGGGGCGACCACCTACGACCTGATCGCCACCGTCGATACGGGCGCGCCGATCATCATCCAGCCGGGCACAATTTACGGCGAAGGGATGCTCGGCTGAACGAAAAAGGGCACAGCGGTTAACCTGTGCCCTTTTGATTTCCCATGACGTGAACGGTCGTAATCAGTCCAGACCGACCGCTGCGTAATATTCCTGGAACAACGCCTCGTCCTTCGGCAGGCTGTAGCCGTAACGACGCCGCAGCGCCAGCAGGTCGTCGACGTTCTGCGGCGAGAGCGCGCACACCGCCCAACTGCTGCGCCTTGAACAGCACTTCGGCGAAGTGTTCGAGCACCTCAAGACGCAGGTACGCCGTCCATAAGTCCGCGCCGACGGTCAGCGAGCCGTGATGCGACAGCATCACCGCGTCGTGATCGGCGATCAATTCGCGGATCGAGTCGCGGTCTTCGGTGCCGCACGGCGTGGCGTAGGGGGCGGTCGGCACGAGACCGAGCATGATCACGACTTCGGCGAGCAGCGGACGCTCCAGGCTAATTCCGGCGGCGGTCAGGGCGACGGCTGTCGGCGGGTGGGCATGGACGACGCCGTTCACGTCCGGACGCTGGCGGTAGCATTCCAGATGCATAAGGATTTCGGACGTGGGGTGCAGGTCGGCGTTGGCGTAAGTCGGCTCGCCCACCTTCTTGCCGTCCATATTGACGACGATCAACTGGTCGCGCACCATGCGCCCCTTCGCCAGCCCGCTGGGCGTGCAGAGGATGTGGTCATCGTCGAGGCGCGCGCTGATGTTGCCGCTCGTGCCGTCGATGTAGTTGTACTGGCGCATCAACTGCCCGATTTCACAAATTTGATCCCGCAATTCGGTTTCACGTGGAAAGATTGCCATTGGTCACCCTGGTTTCGTTTGCTTTCGATTCTATTCACAATGAAACCACAACCTGACGGTCAAGTCTAGTGTCATTTTTCACAATTCTGCGTATTACGTTCTGTATGGTCAGAACGCGAGTCGTTCGCTGCACAATTGGGCGTGTGACGCCCAGGAGACCCCGATGGACAAAAGAAGCGATCAAACGGAGGCGTGGTTCGCGGTTGCCGCCGCCCTGTTCGTGCTGTTCAGCGCCATGCTGGACGCCCGCGTTTCGGCGGTGGCGAGCGTCGTCCTGCTGCTGGGGATCGGCGGTTACCGGATCATCCACAGCCGCCGTACTTAGTCAGCATAGTCTCCACAAAGCAAAGGGGCGACCTGTGTGGTCGCCCCGCTTGCTGTCATTCGATTAGGACTGGCTCAGTCCACCTGAACCTTGACCTTGGTCGTGCCGGTCGACGATGGGCGGTCGCCTGAATCGCCAGCCGGACGCTCGCGGTTCATGTTCTTCTCGAATTCCTTGCTCGCCCACTGTAAGCCGTCCAGCGCCGCGTCGAACAGCACCTTCATGCCGCTGGTGAACTCGCGGCAGGCTTCCTGGCTGTGGGTTTTGAAATCGGGCGGCAGCAGGGCGTCGAACGCCTTGCTGGTCTCCTCGACGGCGCGCTGCTGGTGGCGAAGAAACTCGTTGAACGGGTTCTGCTTTTCCGCACCCGGCGTCTGCTGTGTCTCCTGATCGTTGACGTGCTCGTTCTCACTCATCGTATCGACTCCTTTACGTCGCTTCTGTTCCATTATACGCGCGACACGTAGCAAATGTTGCACCGCTGCTGGTGGACGCCCCGAAAACAGGGGGATGTAGGGGCAGACCAGTGTGTCTGCCCTCAGAACTATGAATCTGCGCCGCGCGTCTCCGCCAGATGCAGAATCAGCAGGCTGCGGAAGGTCAGGTCATGAATGCGGCGCTCCAGCGTGCGCCAGTCGCGCTCCAGCATCAGCCCCGTGTAGGCGTTCCAGCGCCGGAAATACGGGTGCGTGAGCTGGTACATGAACCTGCCGTCGCTGAGGGTCATCATCTCGCGCAGGCGGATCACCTGGCGCTGAAGCTCAGGAATCGCGCCGACGACGCCCAGCCGCGCCAGCAGCTCGGTACGGTGGAACCACATCATCCAGTGAGCGGGGTCGAGCATCGCCATGTCGGGGTCGAAGTCGTCCATGCAGAACGACGCCGGAGCGATCCACTGCGAGCCATGCCGGACGTGGATCGGCGGGATGGGCGAGAACGCGATCAGCCGCCGGATCGCCGCGGCGACCAGATCGCAGGTCTCCGGCGCGCGCCAGCTTTGCGTGAACGCCAGCAGGCGCAGGTGATAGATGCTGGGAAACAGCGCGCCCGGCTTGAAGATCAGCTTGCCCCGGTATTCGTCGCACAGGTCGTCCAGCGAAGCGGCATCGACCAGCGCGCGAAAGGCGTCGAGCGCATCGGCGATCTGGTCGCGCACGAACGGCGTATCCTCGACGCCAGCGTAGGCAAAAACGACCGCGCGGATCATCTGCGCGCCGCCCAGCCGCCGCTCGTCCAGTATCCTGCCGACCTTGCCAATGCCGCGATACAGACGGTCGGGGCGGGCTTCCAGCGCGGCGAGCGCCTCGCCCACGACCGGATCGCTTGCGTCCAGCCCCTTTTCGCACAGCAGCCTGACGCCGACTTCCATGCCCGGCGTGCCGTGAAAGCTCCACGCCAGCCAGCCGTCGGGCTGCTGCCAGCCGAAGATCGTCTGCACCGCCTCGTCCTGCAAAATCTGGTCGTGAAGGCGGCGCATGTCCGGGTCGGATGGCGGCTGATGGAGGATTTCGCCGCGCACCCGGTACTGGATCGAGGGGCACGCCCGTTCAAGAAGCTGGTCGATGGCGTCGTCTGGCATAGCCCCTCGTCTGTGAAGTCTCCCTCAGCCGGTCGCCGGTTCGTCGAGCAGATACTCCTCGAGGTAGTCGGCGATCATCCCCATCCACTTGATCGAGTTCTCACGGCGGGTCGCACCGTGTCCCTCGTTTTCGTCCACATAATAGCGCACGTCGCCGCCGTTGCTACGGATGCGCTCGACCATCTGATCGCTTTCCGCCTTGGCGACGCGCGGGTCTTTCGCCCCCTGAAGCACCAGCAGCGGCGAGCGCATCTGATCGACGTAGGTGATCGGCGAGCGCTCGACCAGCAGGTCGCGGTCGTCCTCGGCGTCGCCCACCCACTGACGCATCATTGAGCGCCAGTGCGGCGGAACCGAGTTGACGAACGTGAGCAGGTTCGCCGGACCGACGATGTCGACGCCGACCGCCCAGTAATCCGGCAGCCGCGTGACCGCGCTGAGCGTGGCAAAGCCGCCGAAACTGCCGCCGTACACGGCGATCCGGTTGGCGTCCACCCAGTCGAGCGTGCGCAGATACTTCGCCGCGTGCTCGATGTCGCCCAGCTCCGCGCCACCCCAGTCGCGGTAGATCAGCCGCTGATACGTGATGCCGTAGCCGGTCGAGCCGCGAATGTTGGGCGCGAGGATGGCGAACCCCCGGCTGAGCAGGTACTGGTACAGCCCATTGTAATTATAGCGCGGACGCTCCTGCGCTTCCGGTCCGCCGTGAATCGACAGGACGACCGGCGCGCGCTCGCCGCTGGCAAGTCCCTTCGGACGGTACAGCCACGCCGGGATCATGCGCCCGTCGTGCGTCGGGTAGGCGACCAGCTCCGGGATCACCATGTCGGCAGGGTCGACGCCTCCGATCATGCTCTGCCCCAGCGCGGTCATCGTGCCGGTGCGCAGGTCGACTTCGTAGAGATTGGCGGCTTCCGCCGCGTTGGTGAAGATCAGCGCGGCGCGTGTGCCGTCCGGGTTCACGTCGATGTTGTCGATCACGCCGACGGGCAGCGTCGGCATGGGGAGCGGCTGCCCGGTCGTCAGGTCGCGCCCATACAGCTTCGACGCGCCGCCCTCGTTGACCAGCCAGACCAGCACGCGCCCATCGCTGGAGAGCGCCGCGTTCTCGATGTCGTAATCCGGCGTCTCGACCCAGTCCCATTTGGCGTCGGCGAGGCGGTAGAACGCCAGCCCGGTGAATTCGCGCCCGTAGTTGGTGAGCAGATAGAAGCCGCCGCTGTCCTTCGTCCAGGGTCCCGGCGCGAAGATGACTTCCTCGCCCTCGTCGGTCGCTTCGGTGACGGTATCGGTCTGCGTGTCGAGCAGCAGCACGTCCTGTTTCGTGTTGGAGGTCGCCTTCAGCCCGGTCAGGTAACGACCGTCGGGCGACCACGAGATCGGGACGTACAGCGCGCCGCCGGAAGGGAACGGGCGGCGGGTCTCGCCGCTGGCGAGGTCGCGGACGATGATCTCCATATTCATCGGATTAACGTCGTTGGCGGCGTAGGCGATGGTTTTCATGTCCGGCGAATACGGCTGGCTGCCGATCAGGTGCTGGGCGTCCATCTTGCTGGTCAACGGCTCGTGCCAGCCGCCGCGCGCCCCAATCGTGTAGACCTGATGCTGCTCGTCGCCGTTCTGGTCGGCGATGAAGATGATCGCCTCGCCGTCCGGTCGCCAGGCGAGCGCGCGCACCGTGTTATCGCTGAAGCTGGTCAATTGGCGCGGCATCCCGCCGCCCGACGGAATCGTCCACAGGTTGAACTGCCCGGTGACGTTGTTGACGTGGGCGATCTGGCTGCCATCGGGGGAATAGGCAATCGCCCCGGTGTAGAGCCGCGTCGCCGCGAACTGGAGGTAACGGTATTTCTTCATGCGCCTCACCTTTTGAATTATTTACAATGATGGACACTATTTTATAGATACGGGCGACGGCGTCAAATAGTTCAAAAGTGAGCTGGTCAGCTTTCAGCGGTCAGCAAATACCCCGGTCTTGGGTTGTTGGCTTCTGGTCGAAAACTATAGGTGATTGTATCCACACCACACAGCAGGAAACGTAGGGGCACGACATGCGGGTGTTCAAAAAGGTCGCTTTACCCTCCTCACCCCCTAAACCCCCTCTCCCACGCAAGCGGGGAGAGGGGGAATGCAGCGGCTTTTGTCCCTCGACCCGATTACGTGGGAGAGGGCGTTTAGACACCCTCATGTCGTGCCCCTACAGCAACCAAATTCGTTTTGAAATCCGCCTGACCTATCTATTACCCGCGCTCGCGGCGGACGAGATTGAGCAGCGGGCGACCGTCGAGGTAGCGCTGCAGGTTCTCGGCGAACACCGCCGCCGCGTTCTGGTAATAGGTGGTGTGCCATCCGGCGACATGCGGGCTGATGATGACGTTGTCGAGCTTCCACAGCGGGCTGGAAGCCGGAAGCGGCTCCTGCTCGAACACGTCAGCCCTGCCCCGGCGATCCGACGCGCTTGCAGCGCCTCGGTCAGCGCCGCTTCGTCGACGACCGCGCCACGTCCGACGTTGATCAGCACGGCGGTCTTTTTCATCTGCTTCAGCACCGCCGCGTTGATCATATGCCGCGTGTCGGGGGTCAGCGGCGCGATGACGACCAGGAAATCGCATTCGCGCGCCATCGAGCCGAGCGCTTCGGGCGGGTACAGCCGCGCCGGGATTTCGCCGTCCGGGTCGCCCGTGCCCGGCTCGTGGTACGCGTCCTCGTCGGCAGGGTGCATCACGTCGCGCTTGGTCGCCAGCACCGTCATGCCCAGCGCGTCGGCGGCGCGCGCCAGCTCGCGCCCGATGTTGCCGTAGCCGACGATGCCGAGCGTCTGCCCGCGCAGCGGCTGGGGCTGGAACGTCGTTTCGTCGTGCTCCCAGAGCGCTTTCGCCTGTAATTCGAGCATCTTCGGCAGTCGGTAGGTGAACGCCAGCATCATGGCGAGGCAGAACTCGCTCATCGGCGTGGCGTGAATTCCGCTGGTCGTGGTCACGTCGATGTCCTCGACCTGCAGGATCGGCGCGTCGATCACGTGATTCGCGCCAGCGGAGAAAAGCTGAATCCAGCGCAGATTGGGAGCCTGCTCCGGCTTGGGGAGCGGCTGAGTCGTGAACAGGATTTCGGCGTTTTCCATCGCCCGGTCGGGGATGTTGGGGAAATAGTGCTCGACGTGCAGGCGCGGGGAAACCTCGCGCAGTTGATCGATCAGATCATTGGAAATATCGATTGCCACGATCACGTTGATCGTATCGCCGTCCGCCATTCAATTTGCCTCCAGATCAGGAACGCCCGAATCATACGCCGCCAGCGAGCAGATGGCAAACGTAGCTTGACCCATTCGGGCGTGTTAAATTAAGCATTGTGCGGTGTGTGGCGGTTGATTTTTAGTGCCCGGCTATTCGCCAGGAGCCAAAATCAAAAACTAATCACTGTTTACTACACTCAGGGAGAACGATTATGGGCTTGATGGATGGCAAGGTCGCGCTGATTTTCGGCGTCGCCAACAAGAACTCGATTGCGTGGGGCATCACCCAGCGCTTTCATGAAGAAGGGGCGACGATTGCCCTGAGCTACGGCGCGGAAGTGCTGGAAAAGCGCGTCATGCCGCTGGCAGCGGAGATCGGCTGCGATTTCGTGGAGCTGTGCGACGCCAGTCAGGACGAGCAGCTCGACGCGGTGTTCGAGAAGGTGCGCCAGAAGTACGGGCGCATCGATACGCTCGTCCACTCCATCGCCTTCGCCAACCGCGAGGACATGAGCGGGCGCTTCATCGACATTTCGCGCGACGGCTTCAAGCTGGCGCTCGACATCAGCGCCTACAGCCTGATTGCGATGGCGAAGCGCGCCGAGCCGCTGATGACCGAGGGCGGCAGCATCATGAGCCTGTCGTATTACGCCGCCGAGAAGGTCATGCCCAAGTATCACGTGATGGCGGTGGCGAAAGCCGCGCTGGAGACGATCACGAAGTATCTGGCGAACGACCTCGGTCCGAAGGGGATCCGCGTGAACGCGATCAGCGCCGGACCGATCAAGACGCTGGCGGCGGCGGGCGTGCCCGGCATCCGCATGATGCTTCAGTATTCGGAGAAGTCGTCGCCGCTGCGCAAGCGCGTGTCGCAGGAAGAAGTGGGCAACGCCGCCCTGTTCCTGGCGTCGGATTTAGGCTCGGCGGTCACGGGCGAGGTCATGCACGTCGACGCCGGATACAACATCCTCGGCATGACGCTGAGCGAGGAAGAACTGACGGCGCTGGAAGCGCTGTAAACACATTCTGCAACATCTGTAGGGGCGCACGGCCGTGACGCCCTGCCTACAACTAAATCCCCTGCCTGACAATTTACAACCCGCGCCCGCGCAGGACGCGGACACATCCACGTTGTAAGCGACATCTTCCACGACCGGCGTGAACCAGGCGAAGCCCTGATCCTGCCAGGTGATCGCCGTCGGCGACGGAACCCGGATGCCGTGAAACGCCCGCCAGCCGGAGATGTGGTTCGACCACAGGATCTTGTCGATGCTCTTTTCGTCACGCCAGCGCAGCGCCTCGATCTGGCTCATCAGCCCGGTCTGCGGGTCGAACGTGATCGTCAGGCTGTCCTCGCCGTCGCCCGATGGAATAACCAGCCGGGCGTGGGTGTCATCCATCGCTTCCCAGCGGACGCGCGGGTCGGTGATGAACACGGTCGGCAGCCACACCGATTCCGCCCACAAGCCGAGCGCGGCAGCCGTATCGGTTTTCGCCCCCTGCCCAACGATGCCAAACGGCAGCTCCAGACGGCTTTTGCCGTCCAGATACCACTCGTTCACCTTCAGCAGCGGCATCCCAAAGAGCGTCGTTTCGATGTAGTGGCGATAGCCGTACCCAGCATCGTGGATGAAGCGCCAGCGCGAATGGAAGGTGACTCCCTGAAACTTGAGGCTGCCCGTTCCGCTGATCACCGCCGAGTGGGCGACCGGAATCCGGTCGCCGACCGCAGCTTTGAAATAGCGGGCGACTGGGACGGGCAGATTGTCCGGCAGCGGCACGCTTTCAACCAGCGCCGTCTGCCCGGCATACGCCGGAAACGGCGTCGGCTTGACGCGCAGCCCAAGCCACAGGGCAGCCACCAGCACGACGACGATCACGATGATCCACATGATGCTCGCCTTTCGAGCAAAACCGAGTGAAAGGCGTCAGATGTGCCGCATCAGCAGCGAGCGACCGCCCTCCGCCAGCCCAGCGGCGATCAGCGCCTTCGCCAGATCGGGGACGAGGAACGGGGCAGCGCCCGCCGCCCATGCCGCATCCCACGCCATGCCGGTATTGAGCTTCAGCACGACCACGCCGAACAGGTAGATCGCCGCGATTCCGGCGACGCCCGCCAGCCAGCGCTGCGCCATCCGGCGCGAGCCGCGCTCGACCAGCAGCCCGGCGACGAACGCGCCCGCCACGAAGCCGAACAGATAGCCCGCCGTCGGACCGACCAGCGCCGCCGCACCCAGCCCGCGCGCATCGACCGGCAGGTTGAGCGCGATCAGGGCGAGATAGGCGATCTGGCTGAGCGCGCCGTCGCGCGCGCCAAGGATCAGCCCGGCGAGCAGCACCGCCAGCGGTTGCAGCGTGAACGGGACGGGCTGCATCGGGATGGTGATGCGCGCGGCGATGATCGTCAGCAGCGTCAGCGCGGCGATCCCTGCCAGGCGGTAGGAGACCCGCGCGTCGCGCGTTTGCGGAAGGGTTCGAAGCATGACGTTCACATCCTTCGCCAAAAATGGCAACGGATTCATTCTAAGCGAATCCAGTCGGACGATAAATTGCCGAACTTCCCCGTTGGGCAGGAGATTTGACACCGCGCAGACGCTAGGTGCGGTTCTCCGGCATGGGGTCGACGATCACTTCCGTCAGCCGGAAATCCGGCTTGAGGCGCACCACCGCCGAGCCGGGCTTGTCGGTGGCAGACTGCGTTTCAGTCTCGCGCTCGACCAGCGACACGACCACACCCTGATTGGGCAAATCCAGCCGGGTGATGTATTCGCCGGTCGCCTGGGCGTTGCGGATAAAGCGCAGCTTGACGTTGGGATCCATCCGGCGCAGCCTGCCGCGCGCCTTGCCCACATTCATGGTTGATAACTCGTTCGCCAGCTTCTCGCGTTCGTCGCGGTTCAGGTATGCCATCGCGTGCCTATCCTCAGGTTCCATAAAAGTACGGCATAATTGTATAATCAAGGACGCTGCGAGCCAAAGGGGATTCATGCAAAGTCCGTATACCGTCGAGGAACTGAACGCCCACATCCGCTGGATGTTCGAGCGCGACGACGCCCTGCAAGACCTGTGGGTCGAAGGCGAAGTCTCCGGCTTCAAGCGCGCCCAGCCGTCCGGTCACTGCTATTTCACGCTCAAGGGCGGCAAGGCGCAGATCGACTGCGCCATGTGGCGGTCGTATGCCCAGCAGCAGGCGGTGCTGCCCAAAGACGGCGACGCGGTGCTGGCGCACGGCTACGTGAACATCTACGAGGAGCGCAGCAAGTACCAGTTCTACGTGGATCGCATCCGTCCGATAGGCATTGGCGACCTGTTCTACCAGTTCGAGCTGCTCAAGGCGAAGCTGGAGGGGGAAGGCTTGTTCGACCCGGCGCGCAAGCGCCCGCTGCCGCCCTTCCCGCACCGGATCGGCGTGGTCACGTCGCCGAGCGCCGCCGCGTTTCAGGACGTGCAGAACGTCCTGCGCCGCCGCTTTCCGCTGGTCGAGGTGCTGCTCTCGCCCACGCTGGTGCAGGGCATCGAAGCGCCTGCCCAGATCGTGCTGGCGCTGGAGCGGCTGAACGCGCGCGACGACCTCGACGCGATCCTGATCTGTCGCGGCGGCGGCAGCCTCGAAGATTTGTGGGCGTTCAACGACGAGAATGTCGCCCGCGCGATTGCCGCCAGCCGCGTGCCGGTCGTGAGCGGAGTCGGACACGAGACCGACTTCACCATCGCCGATTTCGCCGCCGACGTGCGCGCGCCGACGCCGAGCGCCGCCGCCGAGCTGCTGACGCCGGATTTTGACGAGCTGCGCTTCGGCGTGGAGCGCCTCACCCGCGACCTGAACGCCATGTTCGCCTATTCGGTTGGGCGGCGGCGCGATTCGCTGGCGGATCAGACGCGGGCGCTGCGCCAGCTTTCGCCGATGGCGCGGGTGCGGGCGTACCGCCAGCGCATCGATGACTGGCAGGCGCACATCGCCAGCGCGCATCGCGGGCGGCTGAAGCTGCTGCGCGAACGTGTCGAGGCACGCGAAGGGGCGCTGCGTGCCGCCAACCCGCAGGCGATCCTCGAACGCGGCTATGCCCTCGTCACCGACACGGCATCCGGGCGGCGGGTCACGTCGGCGCAGGATGCGGTCGACCGAATCACCGTGCGCTTTCACGACGGCGCCATTGGAGCAAAGGTGGAGCATGACTGAACTAACCGATCTCTCCTTCGAGACGGCATACGCCGAGCTTGAAGCCATCATCGCGCAGCTTGATTCCGGCGACCTGCCGCTCGAAGAGTCGGTGACGCTGTTCGAGCGCGGGCGCAAGCTGGCGCAGCACTGCCAAACGCTGCTCGACAGCGCCGAGCTGCGCGTCAGCCAGCTACTGGACGACGGGCAGGTCGAAGCGCTGTAGCTTCGCGTACATGGATGGGTATTTGGGCATAAGGGCGAGGCGTGCCTCGCCCCTACGGAGATGGCAATATTCGGGCGTCGCCCCCTAAAAATGGGTAGTCGACAGGGACAAACGCATCTTTAACAAACCAAATATCCAAAGGGCGCGGAAATATCCCACAAACCCAAAATATCCCAAGTTTGGGATAAACTTGGGATAAATGGCGAATATCACAACGGAAACGGTCGGTTTTGCGTTGGGGATTCGGAAGTTTAAGAACCACCGCCGTTTGACGGCGGGCAACCCAATACTAACGGCTCAAACGAGAATTTAATCAGAACGGAACGCAAGCGCATGGCATCCAAACCCGTTATTTTTACTCTGGACGACGACCCACAGGTGCTGGACTCGATCCAGCGCGACTTACGGCGCGAATTCGGCAAAGACTACCGGGTGATGCGCGCCGACCGGGGCGCAGAAGCGCTCGACGCCCTGCAGCAGATGAAGGTGCGCAACGACGAAGTGGCGCTGTTCCTCGTCGACCAGCGGATGCCGGAAATCAGCGGCGTCGAATTCCTGGGGAAAGCCCGCGAAATTTACCCCACCGCGCGCCGGGCGCTGCTGACCGCCTACGCCGATACCAACGCCGCGATTCAGGCGATCAACGAGATCAACCTCGACTACTACCTGATGAAGCCCTGGGATCCGCCAGAGGAACACCTGTACCCGGTGCTGCACGACCTGCTCGACCAGTGGAGCGCCAGCTATCGCCCGGCGTTCGAGGGCTTGCGGGTGATCGGGCATCAGTGGTCGCCGGATACGCACCGCGTCAAGGATTTTCTGGCGCGCAACCGGCTGCCCTACCGCTGGATGGATCTCGAAGTCGACCTGAACGCGCAGACCCTGCTCAACGCGCTCAGCGACGTGACGCTGCCGGTCGTGCTGCTGCCGGACGGCGCGGCGCTGATGAACCCCAGCAACCTGCAAATCGCTGAGCGAGTCGGACTCAAGACGCAGGCGGCGCAGCCGTTCTACGATCTGGCGATTGTCGGCGGCGGACCCGCCGGGCTGGCAGCGGCGGTCTACGGCGCGTCGGAAGGCTTGCACACCATCCTAATCGAGCGGGAAGCGCCCGGCGGGCAAGCGGGAACCAGCTCGCGCATCGAAAATTATCTCGGCTTCCCGTCCGGACTAAGCGGCAACGACCTCGCCCGCCGCGCCGTCGCGCAGGCGACGCGCTTCGGCGTCGAAATCCTCACCCCGGCGGAAGTCGTGGGCGTGCGCATCGAGCACCAGTATCGCATCCTCATCTTGTCGGACGGCAGCGAGGTTAGCTGCCACGCCCTGATGATTGCGACCGGCGTGTCGTACCGGCGCATCCCGGTTATGGGCTGCGACGCGCTGACGGGCATTGGCGTGTATTACGGCGCGGCGATGACCGAAGCGCCGTCGATGCAGGGGCAGGACGTGTTCATCGTCGGCGCGGGCAATTCCGCCGGGCAAGCGGCGATGTACTTCTGCAAATACGCGCACACCGTGTACATGGTCGTGCGCGGCGATTCGCTTGGCAAGAGCATGTCGCAGTATCTGGTCGATCAGATCGCGGCGACGCCGAATATCGAGGTGCTGCTGCGCACCGAAGTGATGGCGGTGCACGGCACGGCGCATCTCGAAGCGGTCACGCTGATCGAGACCGACACGCGCGAGACCGAGAAATACCCGGCGGCGGGGCTGTTCGTGTTCATCGGCGCGCTGCCGCACACCGACTGGCTGGAAGGCGTGGTCGAGCGCGACGAGCACGGCTTCATCCTCACCGGCAACGATCTGCTGCACGACGGCAAGCCGCCGAAGGGCTGGGCGCTCGACCGGATGCCGTTCCTGCTCGAAGCCAGCGTGCCGGGCATATTCGTCGCCGGGGATGTGCGCCATCGCTCGGTCAAGCGTGTCGCCTCTGCGGTCGGCGAAGGCTCGATTGCCGTCCAGTTCATCCACCAGTATCTGGGAGAGTTGTAATGCTCGATCACGATACCCTGCGTACCGTACCGCTGTTCGAGCACCTGACCACCGATCAATTGAACTGGCTGCTGGAGCACGGCGAGGAATACAGCGCCGACGCAAACCAGTACGTCTTTCGGCAGGGCGACCCCGCCGATTACTTCTACGTCATCATCAGCGGCGAGATGCAGATCACCCAGGTCATCAACGGCGACGAACAGGTGCTCAACACGCATCACGACGGCAGCTTCAGCGGCGAAGTGCCGCTGCTGAGCGGGACGCCATACATCGCCAGCGCGCGCACGCTCCAGCCGACGCGCTTCCTGCGCCTGAACAATCAGGCATTCCGCGAGATGTTCAGCGTGTGCCCGATGATCGTGAGCAAGCTGTTCAGCGCGCTGTCGTGGCGCATCCAGACGACGGAGGCGCTGTCGCGCCAGCGCGAGAAGATGTCGGCGCTGGGCGTGCTGGCAGCGGGACTGGCGCACGAATTGAACAACCCCGCCGCCGCCGCTCGCCGCGCCGCCAGCCAGCTCAACGATACGCTCGATCAGGTCTGAGCCGCTGCTGGTTAAGCTGAGCCAAAATTTGAGCGCGGAACAGTTCGCCGGGCTGCTGAAGCTGCGCGCCGAAGCCGCCGCCCGGCTGCGCGCACCCGACGCGCTTGATCCGCTGGCGCAGAGCGACCGCGAGGACGAGATCGGAGCGTGGCTGGACGATCAGGACATTGAAAATAGCTGGGACATCGCCCCCACACTGGTCAGCGCCGGGATCACGCCGGAGCAGCTTGCCGGGCTAGCGGATGAAATCGGCGAGGAAGCGCTGTCCCCGGCGCTGGCGTGGCTGAATGCCTCGCTGGGCGCGGGCAGCCTGCTGCGCGAGATCGAACAGGGGACGAAGCGCATCTCCGAGCTGGTCAAGGCGGTCAAGTCGTACTCGTACATGGATCAGGCGCCGCTGCAGGAGATCGACATTCACGAGGGCATCGAGGACACGCTGACGATGATGGCGTACAAGCTGCGCGACAAGCACATCACGGTCGCGCGCGAGTTCAGCCGGACGATCCCGCGCCTGACCGCCTACGGGAGCGAACTCAATCAGGTGTGGACGAACATTATCGACAACGCCATCGACGCCATGAGCGCGGCGAACGACAGGGGCACGCTGACGATCCGCACGTGGGCGGACGACGAGGACATCTGGGTGGAACTCGCCGACGACGGTCCAGGCATCCCGGAGGAAATCCAGTCGCGGATATTCGAGCCGTTCTACACGACCAAAGAGGTCGGCAAGGGGACGGGCTTGGGGCTGGACATCGTGCATCGCGTGATCGTGACCCGGCATCGCGGCGAGATCAAGCTGATCTCAAAGCCCGGCTCGACCCGCTTCCAGATTCGCCTGCCGGTTCAGCAGGCGCGGACGCAGGGCGCGAGTACCGATGGCGAGCCGGGTGCTTAATCAACTAGGCAGACGGCAGGCTTTTGTGCTGCCGTCCAGCGGCAGTATCAGCTCTCCAGCGCATCGTGGATTTCGAGATGGTTCTGGACGCTGACAGCGCCGGGCAGCGCCTGAATCTTCTCAACCAATGTCTGCGCTTCGCTCGCCAGGATTTTGCCCGACAGACTCACTACACCGTCGTCCACCACCACCACGACCGCGTCGGGGCTGCTGACATTCCGGGCGACCTCAGCGCGAACGAGCGCGTCCAGAGCGAGTTCGACCGTGCTGCTTTTCGCCTCGCCCACCGCACTCCTGACCTGATCCGCCGCCTGCTCGATTGATCCCTCTGCTTCGCTGACGACCCGACTCACCTCGTCGCGTACCCGCTCGGTCGTTTCCTGAACCGACTCGGATACGTCGGCGGCGACACGTGTCGCCTGCTCGCGCAGAGCTGCGCGCCGATGCACGCCCCGGTCAGGGTCGAACAGGTACATCAGCGCCGCGCCGCCCAACATCCCGATCACGAGCGCCAGAATCGGGGGCAGCCCTGCTTCTCTCGGCTGCTGGCGCGGGTGCCGCAAGCGGTGCGACTGCTGTCGCTGCTGCATAACCCTCGGCAGGACGAAGCGCGTTATCATCAGCCAGCCTACCTTGCTGCCCCAATTCGACCCCCGCTGCTGGCGTAGAGCACCGCGTGCTGCCTGCTGCGCCAGCGGCGGGAGCTGCTTCTTGATGCTTTCCAGGAGATCAGCGAACTCCGAATGTGCTGCCATCGGTTTAATCCTCACAGGTTATGCCTGTCATTCCACTTGTCATGGTTGTGCGCCGAAAGCTCTGGGCGCGAATTCCACGCATTGACGGACTGCGTTAATGTAAAGTGTAACACAGAATCAAAGCGAATCAACGACGTTATCGAAAATCCAGCGCCGCGAGTGCTGTCGTCCCCTAGCGCCGCCGCAGCAGGGTGCGCGGGACGGTGCGCGCCTCGTCGATGCCCAGCGCCAGCGCCAGCCCGAAGAACACCGCGACGCCGAGCGCCACGCCAAGGACGGTCATGACGAACGTGCCTGCCTCCGGCGCGAAGCGGCTGAACGCCCACAGGAATGCGCCCATGCCGAGCGCCGCCGCGAGCGACTGCGCCGCGCCGGTCAGGATGAAGCGGTCGTTCAGGTCGCCGATACGCCGCCGCAGCAGCAGCCACAGCACCGCGCCCTCGAGCAGCGTCGCCAGCGAATTCGCCAGCGCCAAGCCTGCGAACGTGCCCCGACTGAGGCTCGCCGGATTGCCGATCAGGTGGACGAAGATCAGGCTGAGGACGATGTTCGAGATCATCGAGGCGACGCCGATCAGCACCGGCGTGCGCGTGTCCGAGAGCGCGTAGAACGCCCGCGACAGCAGCTCCAGCAGGCTGTGCCCGGCGATGCCGAGCGCGAAGAACGACAGCGCCCAGGCAGTCGCTGCCGTGTCCTCCGCCGTCCACAGCCCGCGCTCGAACAACACGCGGATGCCCGCGCCACCCAACAGCATCAGCCCGATCATCGCCGGGAACGCGAGGAACAGCACGCCGCGCATCGCCCCTGCCAGCCGCTGCTTGAAGCCGGACATGTCCTTCGCCGCCGCCAGCGCCGACAGCGACGGAAAGACCGCCGTCCCGACGCTCTGAGCGATCACGCCGAGGACAAAGAACATGAGCGTCCACGCTGTCACCAGCGCCGAGCGGCTGCCGGGAACCATCCCCGACGTGAGATTGACGTTGACGAGAAAGTTGATCTGCACCACCGCCAAGCCGAGCACGCGCGGTCCCATCAGCACCAGCACTTCGCGCACACCCTCGACGCGCGGATCGGGCAGGAAGCGCAGGCGATGTCCCGCCTCCAGCGCACCGACGCGGCGCAAGCCGGGAAGCTGGATGAGCAAGTGCAGCAGCGCGCCGATGATCGCGCCGAGCGCCAAGCCGTAGGTCGCCGCGCCGCCGTCGGACGGGAAGCCCCGCGCCAGCAGACCAGCATACTGTGGCAATATACCGGGATAGTGCAAGCCAAAGGTCGGGATCAGACGGGTGAGGACGAGCGCGCCGAAAATCTGCCCGATATTGTTCATGCTGAGCGCCAGCGCGGGGAGTGTGAACGACTGGCGAGCGTTGAGGATGCCCATCAGCAAGCCGCTGACGCCGAAAATCGCCACCGTCACCAGCATGACCTGAGTCAGCGAGGTGGTGAGCGCCTGCTGCGCCGCGCTCGCGCCCGGCTCCAGCAGCGCCGGGACGAGCACCGGGGCGAACAGCGCCGTCACGAGCGCGAGCAGCGACGCCAGCACGAACACGCACGACATCACCGCGCTGACGAGCCGCCACGCGCCCTGTTCGTCGCCTTCGGTCAGGAAGCGGGCGAAAACCGGGATGAACGACGAACCGAGCGCCCCGCCCGCCACCAGCACGAACAGGATTTCGGGGATGCGCTGCGCCGCGTAGAACGAATCGAGCGCATCGCCCGCGCCAAAGGTCGCCGCGAACGCCGCCGTGCGCACCAAGCCGAGCACGCCGCTGGCGAGAAACCCGACGACGACCACCGCCGCAGCACGCGCAATTTGTCTGTTGGAGAGTACCGACATAACACCGCCTTGTGTTCCCGCTCGATTATAGCGGGATTTTCCCGGCGGCGGTCGGCGTTCAGCCTACTGAATCACCACGCGCAGCATAAAAAGATCGACCGTCGTGACCGAATTCGGCGACTATCCTGCTGAGCTTGTTCCACGTTGCAGAAATCGAAAGTATCCAAAGCCTAACGCCAGCAGCAGATAAATGACCACGGTGGACCAGCCAAGGGCATTCGCCAGGCTATTGAGCTGGGCTATCAAAGAGAGTACAACTGATGGCATCGCTGACGAAAAGCGCCAGCATCACGGATTGTTTGATGCCAACGTCATCCACGTCGCGCAGCAGCCAGGTGATGAGCGCGAAGCCGACGAGAGCCGCACCAAACAACTGGCTGACAAACAGCCCTGTGCGTTCAGTTCGACAGCGTAGAGTTTGGAGCACAGGGTCTGGAATCAGGATAAACGCCAAGCCGAACACGATGGCGACGATGGAGTTGACGATAAAAAGGTGAGCAGTCATGATATAATTTCCCAATACTAATTTTCGACCATCCCGATTATCCGGGAGATGTAATTTATATACATATTATATACCAATTGCAGGTGATGGGCGTGATCAGAGACGAGTCGAGCGGAAGTGCTGTCTCTCGCTTGTCAGCATTATCGACAATGTAAAGAAATCGACCTGAATGGCTAATCGAGCGCGCCAGCGAGGACAGCCCCGGCGTCTGACGTATCGGAAACAGCCTTCGCCGCCTGGATGCGCAGCATGACCGCCAGCGCGACCACCAGCCCCACCGCGCCGAGCAGGAACGCCGCGCCATACGCCAGAGTCAGGCTGCCGCTGGCTTGCAGAGCGACATCGCGGACGATGCCGCCCGCCGATACGCCCGCGCCGCGCGCAATCGTCACGACCAGCGTCCAGAAGCCGAGGAACGTCCCGGCGCGCCCGGCTGGACTCAACTCCATCATCATGCCGAGCGTGCCAATCTCCCAGATGCCCAGCCCCAAGCCGAGCAGGATCAAGCCGGGCGTGACCAGCCCGCGAATTTCGGCAACCGACGACAGCCCGAACAGTGCGAAGGTCGCCACCAGCAGGCTGACGCCGACGATGTTCATGCGGCGGTTGCTCAGCCACTTGAAGCGGTGCGACAGATACAGCACCGCCAGCGAGCCGAGGATCGCCATGCTGCCCCAGTAGCCGGAAAAGCGGGTGGTGACGCGCGCTTCCATGCCGAACACGTCGCCCGCGAACGGCTCCAGGATCAGGTCTTGCGAGAAGGCGAACAGCATCGAGAGGGTCAGATACCAGAAGAACAGCCGCGTCCGCGAGTCGCTCCACGCCAGCTTGAGATCGCCGAGCAGCGAGGTGTTCGGCGCGTCCGGCTCGGACGGCTGCACCGGCTCGGTCGTGCGCCGCTCCTCGCGGAACAGCGAGATGAACCACAGCCCGCCCATGACCAGCGCCGCGACGATGAACAGCGTTTGCAGCGTGTCCGGCGAGAAGCTCAGCCCGTCCGCGCCGTCACCGGCAGGCAGCAGGATGCCGAACACAGGTCCGCCAACGGCGTAGCCGAGCAGCAGGAACGTCCAGACGATGCCGACGGCGCGCCCGCGCTGGCTCGGCGCGCTGCGGTCGTAGACCAGCGCCAGAAACGTCCCGCCGGAGAGCGCGTTGCCCAGGCTGAACAGCAGCATCGAGACGACGATGCCGCCCCAGCGCAACGCGTCGGCGGGCGTTCCGCGCGCCAGATCAGCCGTGATCAAGCCGAGCGCCAGCACGCCGACGACCATCATCGCCCGCCCCGACCACACCCAGAACAGGCGGCGGTAGCCGAAAACGGCGCGGCGGTCGGAGACGCGCCCCGCCCAGACGCCAAGCGGCGCGAGGAAGTAGCGCAGCGCAACCAGCAGCCCAATCGGCGTGGCGCTGAAGCCGAGATCGCTGATCATGACACGGTTCCAGACGCTGGTGGCGATGATGTCCGCCAAGCCGGAACCCATGTGGAAAAGCCCGATTTTCACGTTGCGCGCGGGAGTTAGATTCGGTTGATCCATATTCGATTTTTGGTAGATTTTTGCAGATTCTTACAGAATTATAGAAGGTGTCATTCGGCTGTGTCAATGGAGAGTGTCAGCAATGCTCGAATACGACATGTTCGATTACAATGAAGATATGGAGTCCGCCATAGGAGCAAGGCTTTATGTCGTCGCAAGGACGCTATAAAAAAATCCTCGTCCCGCTCGATGGCTCAGGCTGGGCGCAGCGCGCCGTGCCGCACGCCGTCGACATCGCGCGCAGCCATGAAGGGTCGGAGGTGATCCTGCTGAACGTGTTCACGCCGCCTGCCCGCGAATTCGCCGATCAGATTGCGCTGGCGGGGGCAGATGATCAGGTTCAGCAGACGCGCGAGCAGATGAAGCAGTACCTGATCGGTTTGCGCTCGGAGCTGCGCAGCGAGAACGTGACCGTTCGCACCCACATGATCGAAGGCACGGGCGTCGCCCGGCTGATCTGCGATTACGTGGTCGCCGAAGGGATCGATCTGGTGGTCATGAGCACGCACGGGCGCACCGGACTGTCGCGCCTGCTGTTCGGCAGCGTCGCCAAGAGCGTGATGGAATGTCTAGGCGTGCCGGTGCTGCTCATCCAGCCGGACAAGGAATAGCCGTCAGCTTTCAGCATATGATCGACTGGCGTTAGCGCCGCATCTAAATGTCCCTTTAGCTGAATGCAGAGGGCTAATCGCTGACTGCTCAATCAAACGGCGCTTCGCCCGCCGCCACCGCCCGGCGGATCGCACCGACCGCATCCCAGGCGGCGCGCCGCTCGTCGGCGGTCAGGTCGAGCGCCTCGAATTCATCTTCGTCCAACACCAGAATTTCCCGATTCGGATAGACGAACACGTCGAGCGCCAGATCGTCGGCGCGGACGGCATCTTCGGTGATGACGGCTGGGCGGGTGACGTTGCAGTACCAGCCCTTGAGCCGCCCATCGTCCACGTCGTAAATCCTGAAAACGTTGTACCAGCGGTCGCTGTAATGCCACTCGACGAAGGTGTCGCCCCGCCGAAAGACGACGTAGCCCAGGTCGCGGTCGGCGCTGCCGCTGAACGGCGCACGGATGCACACCCAGGTATCGCCGCGCGCCACGACTTCGCCGGGATAATCCGACACGTGCTCGCCGCGATCCGTCTGCTTGACGATGATGATCGACTGCGCCATCACGCCCGCCTGATGGTGTGGACGACCAGCAGCACGCCCGCGCGCACCGTGACCGCCGCCCGTGTCGTCGTCATGACGTTGCTGACGCCACGCGCCGGACCGAAATACAGGTCTTCGTCCTTCAGGGGGTAGTAGAGCGCTTCGGTGGTCACGCCATGCACCGTGCCATTGAGCGGGATCAGCGAGATGGTGTCGCCCACCGACCCGTCGATCTCGATCCTGCCCGCGCGCGCCAGCCAGGTCGCCTGCACACCCGCGACCAGCTTCACGTCGCGCCCGTCGAGGATCGGCAGCGCCAGCAGGTAGATGTTGCTGAGCATCTGGTCGAGACGACCGCCGGTCGCGCCGATCACGCGCAGCCAGTCCGCGCCCTGCTCGACCGCCCACATCAGCGCCAGTTCGAGATCGGTCTCGTCCTTTTCGGCGGGATGGCGGAGGATGGTCGCGTGCTGCGCCTGAAGCGCCGCCAGCTCGTCGGCGGTGAGCGAGTCCATATCGCCGATAACGGCATCCACGCGCCGACCGTAATGCGCGGCGACGCGCGCGCCGCCGTCCGCCGCGATAATCAGCGCATCGTCAGCGTCTGTCAGCGAGCGCTGCACCATCTCGCCATCTTCGATGACGCCGTTGGCGAAGATCAGGGCGCGCGTCATCTGGATTGAAAGCGGGGTGTAAACAGGTGAAGGTCAATCATCAGCGGTCGTCGGGATACGAGTCACGGCGCGAGAGCCAGTACTTTATACGGTTCGGGGCTAACTTTCAACAGCGAGGTCAGCGCGTGCGCCGCCGCCAGCGCTCCTTGACCGCCAGCTTGCTCATATCCGCCGCTTCCAGAAACTCGTTCGCCAGCCGCCCGAAGCGGTCATCCTCCAGCATTGGGAAATGGCGCACGTTCGGCAGCAGGATCGGCATGACCGAATGTTCCTTGTCCAGCGTGATGTAATTGAGGATGGCTTCGTTCGGCGGTGGGATCAGCGGGTCGTCGCCGCCGTGAATGACCAGCACCGGGGCGCTGAGCAGGCGCAGTGTGTCGAGCAGGCGACCGGCGTCGAAGCCTTCGACCGACTGGCGCAGCACCGCCGGATCGATCTTGGCGACATCGACGCTCAGCTTCTCGTAATTGGTCTCGGAGCGGCGGAAGCATTTCGCCAGCAGCGCGTCCGGCGACTCCATCAGCGGCATCAGCGGGTTGTGGTTGGACAACGCCGAAAAGCCGACGGCGGGCGCAAGCTCCTGCGGGGCTGCCGCGCGCGTCCGCGCCGCCTGAATCATCGCCGCGCGCATGGCGGCGCCAGCGCTCGTGACTGTCGCGGAAGTCGAGACCGCCTCCGGCTCCGGGACTGCCGGGCGAACAGGCGCGGGGCGGCGTTCCGCCGGGACGCGCCGCTCCAGATCGCCGGGGTCGTACAGCGGCGCGCCGGTGATCAGCACGCGCGGCACGTTCTCCGGCGAGCGGCGGGCGTATTCGGCGACGACCATCGCCCCCAGCCCATGCCCGATCAGCGCGGCTTTGGGGATGCCCAGTTCCTTCATGAACGTGTCGAGCAGCCCGACCTGATGCTCCAGCGAATAGCGCTGCGGGTTCTTGGCAGAGTCGCCGAAGCCGTACAGGTCGAGCGCGTACACCCGGTATTTCAGTTGCAGCACCTGCATCGACGGAATCCAGTAGCGCCAGGAACCGATCCAGCCGTGCACCAGGATCACGGGGCGACCGCGTCCCAGTACTTCGTAGTGAATCAGGTTGCCGTCGGTGGTGATGGCGCTCATGAATCCACTTTCGGCGCGGGGTCGTTCGCGGAATCCTTCGCAGGCTCCGGGGTTGTCGCTTCGGCGGGCGTCTGGACAGGTGTTTCGGCAGACGCCTGGGCTGGCGCTTGGACTGGCGTTTTCGCCGCCTCTTTCTGGCTGAGCAGGTCTGCCACGCGCCGGATCAGCTCGTCGGGCGAGAACGGCTTGAGGATGTACGCTGACGCGCCGACGCTGATGCCGGTCTGGATTTCCTCGTCCTGCCCTTTCGCCGACAGGAACACGACCGGCGTCTCCTTGAAGTCGTCGATCAGCTTGAGCTGGCGGCAGGCTTCGTAGCCGGTCATGCGCGGCATCCGCACGTCCATCATGATCAGGTCGGGCTTGGTGGTCTCCTGCGTCGCCTTCTCGACCGCTTCCGCGCCGTTGGCGGCGAGCGTGACGGTATGCCCGGCGAACATCAGCGTAAAGTTGATCAACTCTCGAATGTCGCGCTCGTCCTCCGCGACCAGAATATGCGCCATGCCTTACCTTTCAGCCGTTTGCTCGCCGGTCATCTGTACGCTTGCGGGACCATCGATGGGCAGCGAAACGTAGAACGTCGTCCCCTTGCCTTCTTCAGATTCGAACCACACTTCGCCGTCGTGCATTTCGACCAGCGTCTTGACGATGGACAGCCCCAGACCTGTGCCGGCGACTTCCATCACCAGCGCATGTTCTTCGAACCGCTCGAACCGATTCCAGATGCGCGAGCGGAAATTCTCCGGAATGCCGATGCCCGTGTCCTTGACCTCGATCAGCACGTGCCCCGGACTGCCGACGTGCGGGTGCGCTGCGATCTCGATCATGCCGCCGGGATAGGTGTAGTTGAAGGCGTTGTCGACCAGGTTCGAGATCACCTGCACCAGCTTGAGGTGATCGCCCTGAATGCTCGGCAGGTTGGCGTCGATGGCGGTCTCGACGGTCAGGTTCTTGGCAGCGAACTGCGGGCGCGCCTGTAGATTGGTCAGCACCTGCCGCACGACTTCGCTGATCTGCACCGGCTCCAGCTTGATGCGGTCGCGCCCGGAGTCGATGCGCGAGATGGCGAGCAGGTCGTTGACCAGATCGGCGAGGCGGTCGGCGTTGCCCTTGATCGTGCTGAGGAAGCGCTTCTGCACGTCGGAAACGTCGCCCGCCGTGCCGCCGAGCAGCAGGTCGGCGTAGCCCTTGATGCTGGTCATGGGCGTGCGCAGCTCGTGCGACACGTTGGAGATGAATTCGGATTTCATGCGGTCGACTTCCACGTCGCGGGTCACGTCGCGGAACACCGAGACCGTGCCGAGGAACTGGTCGCCATTGTACACGGGCGAGGCATGGACGCTGACCACGCGGCTGCCGACTTCCAGACGGTCGATCAGCAGTTCGGCTTCACCGTCACGGCGCGGGTTCATCACCCAGGCGTCGAGCGCCGTCACCCCCTGTGCCGTGCCGCCATACGACCCGGCGAGCCGCGAGAGCGGCTGACCGAGGGCGAAATCGCTCGGCAGACCGAGGATTTGCTCCGCCGCGCTGTTGAACAGCACGACCACCCCGGCGGCGTCCGCCAGCAGCACGCCGTCGGCGATGCCTTCGAGGATAGCGGAGTTCTTCTCGGCTTCTTCCTGCTCGGTGCGCAGCAGCACCGCCATGCGCTCGTTCTGGTCGCGGATCAGGTTATACAGGTCGGCGTTGTTGACCGCCGCCGCCACCTGGCTCGCCGCCGCGATCACCAGCTTGAGGTGCGGCTCGGTGAACTGCCCCGGCTCGCGCCCCAGCAGCACCAGCACCCCTTGAATGTCATCGTTGGCTTCCAGCACTACCGCTATCGCGCTGCGATAGTCGGGATTCTTCCAGTAGTCCATCGCCAGCAGGTCGTCGACCAGCACGGCGTTCTCGTGAGAGAGCATCCATTCGGCGAGCGCGCCGCCGGGGTGATCGGTCGCTTCGCGGCGGCTGCCGTTGGCGGTGGGCAGCGCGGGCGGGTGCAGGACGGCGCGGGTGTATAGCTGCTCCGCCTGCGCGTCCAGCAGCAGGACAGCGCCTTCATTCGCGCCGACCGCGCGCGCGACCATTTCGAGCGCCCGCGACAGCACGCGATCCGTGTCCAGCGTGCGACCGAGTTCCGCCGCGATCTCGTACAGCGAATTCAGACGGTCGCGCTCCTCCTGCAATTCGAGCGTGCGCTCCTCGACGCGCTGGTTCAGTTCGGCGGCGAAGTTCTGGACGCGCTCGAACAACTGCGCGTTCTGGAGCGTCGCGCCCAACTGCGCGGCAATCGTCGTGAGGATGCGGTTGTCATTCAGCCCGAACGGGCGCGTCTGGACGGTATCGCGCACCGCCAGCACGCCCGCCACCTGATCGCCCGCCATCAGCGGGACGCCCAGAAAACGGGTCGAGTCGACATCGCTGACGATGCCGAGATTGCGCCGCACTTCGGCAGCGCTGGGATTGTCGCCGCCCATCGTGACCGGGCGGCGCTGGCGGATGATGAACGAGAATTCGTCCTCACCCAGCGGGCGCGGCGGCATATCGACCGGCTGCCTGCCCGTCATCGCCAGCGGGAACGTGAGTTCGTCCTTGTCGCGGTCGTACAGCGCCACGTAGATTTCGTCGGCTTCGGTCAGGCTTGGAATCTGGTCGCGGACGATCTGGATCATGTCGCCCGTGTTCATGGTCGAGGAAATCGTGCGGCTGATGTCGTTGATGACCAGCGACTGCTCGACCAGCGCCGCCGTCTGGGTGGAAAGGCGGGCGTTTTCAATCGCCGTCGCCGCCTGCGCGCCGAGCGCCTGCGCCATGCGGATGTCGCGGTGCGTGAAGGCGCGCACGGGCGAAGTCAGCTCGATTTGCAGCATCCCAATCGCCTGATCGCGCACGATCAGCGGGACGAGCATCCGCGCCGTCTCGTTGCTGGCGGTCATTTCGGCGCGCTCTTTGGGGTCGCAGTCGGGGTCGTCGACGCGCGCGACGATGATCTGCCCGGTTTGCAGGGCGCGGCTCTTTGCCGGGTACTGGTAGAGGTCGTAAGCCGTGCCGGTCGGGGTGAGGCGGTCGTCGTCGCCCTGGCGGTTCATGTCGAACTCGACGACCAGCATCTCCTCGACGTTGTCGTAGAGCATCAGCACGCCGTCGTCCATGTCGAGCGCCTGCAGCGCCAGCCGGACGACGCCGCTGAACACCTCGTCCAGATCGAGCGTGTAGGAAGTCGCCTGCGCCGCTTCGAGCAGCGTTTCAAGCTCGCGGGTGCGCACCAGCGTCTGTTCGAGCAGGTTGGCGTTGAGCATGGCAATCGCCGACTGGTTGGCGATGATCGTCGCCAGCTCCAGTTTTTCGCGCTCGAACTCGCGCGGCTCGTTGTGGACTTCCAGTTCCAGCGCGCCGCTCACCTGACCGCCGACAGTCAGCGGCAGGACGACATACGCCGGGCACGTGAGGCGCTTGATTTCGGGGCGGAGCGCATCGTCGCCGGTGTAGTTCGCCACGTCCGGGATAACCAGCGGCTTCGCCGTATGGATGACATGCTCAAACACGGCGCTCGTGCGCAGGTCGAGCACATCGCTGGGCGGAAAATCGCCGCGTGGGTGCTCAACGACGCAGCGGGCGATGTGGGTATCGCGCTCGAAGATGTAGGCGCGCGCATGGTCGATGCGCAGCAGATGAGCGATCTCGCGCAGCGCAATCTCCATGATGTTTTCCACGTCGAGCGACTGCGCCAGCGCCACCGAGACACGGTTGAGCAGGCTGAGGCGCTCGGTGCGGGTGCGCGAGCTTTCGAACAGCCGCGCGTTCTGGATGGCGACCGCCGTCAGGTTGGCGATACGCTTGATCAGCGGGCGGAATTCCTCGAAGCCGAACGCCTGCGACAGATCGCTGCCGAAGTGCATCGCGCCCAGGACGATACCGCCAGTGATCAGCGGGACGATCAGCGATGTGCGCTCGCCCGCCGCGTGCCAGGCGCGCAGGTCGTCGTATTCGTTGTCGGCGCTGGCGTCATACAGGTAATCCTGACCATTCTCGAAGGTGCGACCGAGCGCGGTCTGATTCAGGTTGGGGCGATGATCGCGCGAGACAACCAGCGAGTCGTCCGCCTTGACGATCACCGTCACCGCATCGAAGCCCTGATGCTCAGCTTCGAGCAGCACGACGGTCATGCGCATGAACGGCAGCAGTCGCAGCGCGCCGCGCGCCACCGATTCGATGATCTCGGTCATGTCAAGCGTGCTGGCAATGGCCTCCATCACTTCGTTGAGGCGAGCCTCCTGCTCGGCGTTGCGGACGGTGGTCATGTACAGCCGGGTATTTTCAAGCGTCGCCGCCGCCTGATGCGCGAAGATTTCGAGGATTTCGACCGTGTTACGGTCGGGGCGCTTCCCGTCGAATGGGCGATCCAGGCTGATCAAGCCGAGCAGATCGCCGCCGGCGCCCATCACCGGGACGATCAGCATATCGCCGTCGTGCCAGTCGTCTTTCGACTGCGGGTGCATGGTGCGCGTGACCGCCCGCCCGGTGCTGATCGCCTCCAAGCCGTCGACGTACCAGTGAGACACCTGCTGGAACGGCAGGAAATACGACTCGCTGATGCGGAACTGCTCCTTCTGGAACAGCGAGTTCAGGGTCGCAATTGGCAGCGTGTTCTTCTTGCTGTCCTCGAAGGCGTCGACCGGCAAGCCCGCCTGGGCGATGCGGCGCAGAATGCCCGATTCCTCGTCCACCATCATGATCATGACCACGTCGAAGCCGATGCTCTGCTGGACGCTGAAGGCAATCGCTTCAAGGATCGTGCCGGTATCCACATTCGACTGGAGCATCTGCCCCAGCTCGAAAATCTGATTCAACTGCTCGACGCGACGGCGGAGACGCTCGCCCCGCTCCTGATTTTCGATATAGCGCAGGTTGTTGCCGTAGCTGAGCGCGGCTTTCGCCGCCAGCGTCGCCAGAAACGTCGCGGCGCGCTCGTCGTAGTGAAACGGCTGGCTGTGAAACAGGTGAATCACGCCAATCACGCGATCCTCGTAGACGAACGCCGCCGCGACCGCGGAGCGCGCCGACTCCGGGAGCGGCTTTAGCTCCTGAAGCTGGTAATCCTCCACCAGCACCGGGTCAGCCCCCTGCTCGACCGCCCTGCGCTCGATGTCCGCCAGCGCCAGCGAAGTGCGGTCGCCCACGCGCCGCTCGATACGTGGCACGCCGTCGCTCAGCCACTCTGACGGCGGGAGGATGAGGGCGATGGTATTGCCCTCGGCGTCGGTCGCCTGCGCCGCTTCGTGGCGGATAACGTCGAGCACTCGGTCGAAGTCGAGCGTCGCCGTCAGTTCGTTGCTGACGCGCGAGATCGCGTCAAGTTCCTGCAAGCGGCGGCGCAGGTTCTGCCCGGTCGCTTCGTGCAGGCGCACGCGGTCGAGCGCCGCCGCAACGTGAATGGCAATCGCCTGAAGGTTGCGCACGTCGTCGTCGCCGTAAGGCGGCTCACCCCGGTTGAACACGCCCATCTCGCCGAGCGACTGGTCGCCCACCACCAGCGGAACCATCACCTCCGAGTTAATGCCCATTTCGAGCGCGGCGGCGCGGTAATCGTCGATCACGCGCCTGTCGTCGCCGACGCTGTTGCTGAAGAACGGGCGGCGCGCGATGGCGACGCTGTGCTCGTAGCCCTTGTCGTAGGCGTTGTGGACAAACGACTCGGTGCGCTGGAAGCCGTAGCCGTAGCGCGGATAGCCGACCAGATTGCCGGTCTGCGGGTCCAGGACGTTAATGAAAGCAGCCGGGCTACTGGTCAGGCGGCAGATTTCGCGCAGCGTCGGCAGGAAATCGTCCTCGGCGGTCATGACCGCCCCGGCGAACTCCGCCACGCGGCGCAAGCCTTCGGATTCTTCGGCACGCTCCTGCACAGCACGCAGCAGGCGGGCATTCTCGATCATGCCGCCGACCTGCGCCGCGAAGATCAGCAGCAGGCGCGCGTCGTTATCATTGAAATCCTCGCCACTGCGCTTGTTCGAGACCTGCACCACGCCCAACCGACGCCCGCCGGATGCCATCACCGCCAGCAGTGTCTTGCGCACGTCAGACATCGCCGCCAGGTCAGCCAAGCCCGCGCCGTGAATCACCTTGTCGGTGAGGGCGTTGTTGGTGTACCAGTAATCGTCCTCGCGCCAGATTTGCTCGATTGCCGTATCCGGCTTCAGGTCGATGGTGTAGCCTTCGATCACGCTGTCGTCCAGCCCGGCGAACGGCTTCTGCGCCACCAGACGGCTGGTCGACTCGTCGTAGAGCAGAATACCACACATGGCGATGCCCATGACGCGGGCGATGCGCTCGTTGATGTTGGCGTAGAACTCGTCGGAGTGGCGGATCGCGCCGAACGCCTGGGCGATCTCCTGAAGTCCGCTCATCTCGGCGTCGTGAATCTGCTCGCGCTCAGCGAGGCGCAAATCCTCGACGGTGACGGCGACTTGCGTCGAGAGCAGGCGCAGGTTCTGGATGTCCTGTGGGGTGAAGCCGCCGACCGTGCGCTTATTGCTCACCTGAATCATGCCGATGCGGCGGGTGCCGACCTGCAGCGGCATCAGGATGGTGTCCTTCAGCCCGGCGGCGTTGACCAGCACCGTGAAGCGAAGCTCGTCCGCCAGCGGCTCGTCGGCGAGGTCGCTCGACACCCAGAACGCCTTATTCTGCCAGATGTCGTAGCCGACGCTGCCTTCGGGCACGGGAATGTCGAAATACGGACGACCTGCGAAGGCAGCCCGTAATACGGGGGCTGCGCCACCAGCGCCTCGCGGATTTCGTCGTAGATCAGCACGCCGCAGATGTCAGCGTCGAGCAGCCGGGCGACGCGACCGTTCAGCGCCAGATAAACCTGGTCCGGCTCCTGCACGGTCTGACCGACCGCCTGCTGCACGGTGGCGAGGTCTTCAATGCGCCGGGCTTGCTCGGTGTAAAGTTGGGCGTTGTAGATGGCGGTCGTCACCTGCCGGGAGATCGCCTGCAGGAACGACAGGTCAGCCTGCGAGAACTGCCGGGCGGTGGCGAACTCCAGCGTGCCGATGAAGCGCTCGCCCACCATCAGCGGAATGCCGACGTAACTGCGGAACAGATTGAGCCTCAGCTTCGGGCGCACCGCCGACTCGTCGGCAACGTCGGTGACCAGCACCGGCTTGTGATAGCGGGCGATCCAGCCAGAGATGCCTTCGCCGTAGGCATAATTACCGCCCTCTTCGGCGAGCGCCAGCACGTAGGCGCTGTCGCCCGTCCAGCCGAGCGGAGTCAGGACGTAGTGCGGCTCGTCCCAAAGGCAGATTTCCCCGGCGTCGGACGGCAGCTCCTTGCCGACAATCGTCAACAGCGCCTGCACCACCGGCTCGATGCCGAGGCTAGCGTTAATGGTGTCGCCGATCTCGTTGACGACGTTGATCGCCCGGTTGAGGTCGAGCGCGTTGGCGGCTGCCGCGCCGTTCGAAAGCTCGCGCATGACCACGACCATGCGCGGCGTGCCGTCGGTCACGGTGCGGCGCGAGACCGCTTCGACCCAGCGCTTGCCAAACTGGAGCGAGACCTGCGCCTCGCGCGTGAACAACTCCAGGAAGGTATCGGCGGGCTGGACGTTGCTGGCGATGCTTTCCAGATCGGGCGTGTCGCTGCCCAGCCAGCGGCGGATAGTGTCGTTGGCGTGCAGCACCTGCCCGTGATCGCTGGCGACGAGCACGGCGTCGTTTTCGGAGACCAGCGGCAGGCTGCCGAGCACCGACTCCAGATCAGGCGTATGCTCCAGCCGCTGCCGCGACCACAGGAACAGCCAGAGCAGAATGACCACCGCGCCCGCAAATAGAATTATCGCCAAAGCCATAAGCCGTGATCCTGTAACTGCGCGTTACCAGGACGTGAGAAGATTGGCGCTGCCGCTGTCCTGCCCGCTCACCCCCCGGCGGCGATCTTCGGCAGCCAGCTCCGTCACCTCGCGTATATCCGAAAACTGATGCGTCCGCGTCGAGACCATGCCCGCCGAAAGCGTCATCAGGGGAACCTGCTGCTCACCATACATGCTGTCAGGAACCAGAATATAGCCGCGCTCGCGGTCGATGAACGAGTAATGCTGCTTGATCTTGTCGTCGAAAACCTCGATCAAGTGATCGCGCAGTTCTTCCGGCGCGGCGGCATGGGTGATGATGATGAAGTTGTCGCGCCCCGGATGCCCAGCATAGTCGTCGGCAGTGCCCACCTCGTCGATCACTTCGCCGAGCAGCACCGCGGTGAAGCGAATCACCTCGTCGCCAGCGACGAAGCCGTACACGTCGGTGAAGGCGTCGAACTGGTTGATCTTGAAGTCGATGTATGCCCAGTCGCTGTCGCTGTGCATCAGCGTGCGCAGGTGATCTTCGATCAGCCGACCGCTGGGCAGGTTCGACTTCGAGTCGATCTGCGTCTGGCGGTTGGCGGCGGTGATGGCGTTCTGCACACGCAGCTTGAGTTCCTCGATGTCGAACGGCTTGGTCACGTAGTCGTCCGCGCCCAATTCCAAGCCCTGAATCTTGTCGCTGCGCTCGTCTTTCTGCGTCAGGAAGATGATCGGGATGTGGCTGGTGCGGGTGGTGGTGCGCAGCTCGCGGCAGACATCGTAGCCGTTCATATCCGGCAGCATGATGTCGAGCACGATCAGGTTGGGCAACTGCTTGCGCGTCATGGTCAGGGCTTCAGCGCCGCGCGGGGCGACCTGGACTTCAAACCCCTGCCCGCTGAAGTAAATCCGCAGCATGTTCGAAATGTCAAAGTCGTCTTCGACGACGAGAATGCGACCTTTGCTCATGCGCTGCCCCTTACCACCGGGTATCTGACCCCCGGTAGAGCTATTATCGGTTAACTATACAGACGAAACGACCATATCGCCAACGTGGACGAAGGTTAGTATTTTGAATCAGTATAACGCCGAAAGCCGCCTGTGAGTGTAAATCTTGAGCGCTTCGCAAATACGCTCAGACCCGCCTTGATCGCCGCTGATCCGATGCTTGATCGACGCCTGACCTTCGACGGCAGTATTGCGCGTATACTGAGGCAACATTGTCGCTCGTGGCATCGGAGGAGATCGTGAAATCGCTCGCGCTGCTGCTCATCGTGTTTGGCGTCGCCCTGCTCCCGGCTCAGGCTCAGCAGGTACTCCCGCTGCACCCCGGCGGCACATATGACGGCGACCTGACCGCAGACTCGCCGGTAGCGTTTCTCCCACTGGCAGCGGAAGCCGGACAGATTGTCGAAATCATGGTCACATCGCAGGAGATCGATCCGACGATCATGCTGATCGCGCCGGACGGCAGCGTGCTGGTGTTCGACGACGATTCGTGGGGCAATATGAATGCGTTTCTGCGCTCGCCCGCGCTGCCTGTAAGCGGCGAATTCATGCTTCAGATCGCCAGCACGTCAACGGTGGATCACGCCTTCTTCCACCTGGAATCGATGCTGGTCGACCAGCATACGATCCACTACGGCGACAACGTGCGCGCCGTCCTGGCGAGCGACGATCAGGGCTGCGTTTTGTATCGCTTCTGGGGGCACAGCGGCGACGTGATCGCCATCGGAATGTCTGATTACGACGCGATTCAGGCGTCGGCGTGGCTGTTTTCCGGCAGCGGGGAATGCGTCGGGCAGGGGCGCTTCGTTACGGGCAGCACCAACATTCAGGAAGCCATCGGTGACGAAACGGATCAGCATTTCGGGCATATCGTCCTGAGCCGCGACGGTGTTTACAGCCTTATGCTTTATCGCCCGCTCGGCTACGCGGGCGAGGAGTCGCCCTGAGCGTTCACCTGGAACGACTGGCAAGGCTGTCGCTGGATGGCGGCTCGCTGTCAATACGGCTCGGTCCGAAGACGACGACCGTCCATCTGCACATGACCCTGCTGCCGAGGACGAGCAGCAGCGTCGTGTCCATGACCGTCACGCAGGCATCTTACGATCATCCCGCGTATGGGTTTTCGGTAGCGGTCATTCAGAACGGGGCGGCGCTGGCGCACTATGCGACCGAAGCATCGTCAAAGCTGTCCGTCAGCACGCTCACGATAGGCTTCGATTTCTCGACGATTGAGGGCGGAGACGCGGAGATCATCTTCAGCACCGACGCGCCGGAGCCGACAACCTTTGATCTGACCGCCGCGCAAATCTTTGGAGAAGGCTGACACTCAACCGCTCGGCGACCACACTCGGCGAGTCGCCGCCGCCCGCTCGCGCACCGCGGCAATCTGCGCGTCGCTCACCGGCTGCTCGAACGAACGAAAGCCGGACAGCCGGAAGCCGTGCCGCGCCGCCATGCCGTCGACCTCGTGGACGCGCGCCAGACTGATCTCCTTGCCGATGGTGTAATCCTCATAGCGACCGTCGAGCGCCAGCGCCATCGTCTCCGCCATGCAGGCGTAGGCTTTGCGCGGCGGAAAGCCGAAGTCGAAATGAAAGTCCGGGTCGCCGGGCACTTCAACCATCCCGCCCTCGATCACCAGCACGTCGTCGCGCTCGGCAGCGACGCGCTTCGCCACGTCGCGCGGGCGGGCAACGTCGCACACGACCGCGCCCGGCTTGAGATGCTGCGGCTCGATCACGGCATGGACGGCGCTGGTCACCGCCAGAATCAGGTCGGCTTTGTAGATCGCGCGGATGTCGGTGCTGGCGCTCACCAGCGCGCCTTTGCCCTCACACTGCTCGCGCAGGGCTTCCAGCGGCTCGATGTGCCGCCCGACGAGGATCAGGCGCGCACCTTCTCCGGCGAGAAGCTGGGCGCAGGTCTTGCCAATCGTGCCGCTCGCGCCGACGATAGCGATGGTCGCCTCGCGCAGGGGGATGTCCATGACGCGGGCGGCTTCGCGCACCGCTGCGACCGCCATCGCCACCGTGTAGCTGTCGCCGGTCGTCACCGGGATGTCAAGCCGATCCGCGATGGTCTTGCCCGCATCGCCCACGACCGACGTGAACGCGCCGAGACCGAGGATTTTCGCGCCAAGCTCCTCCGCCATATGCCCGCAGGCGACGATCTTACGGTAGACCGTCTCGACGGGCAGCGACATCATGGTCGGCGGCGTGAACGGGCAGGCGATCAGCCAGCCGCGCAGCTCGCGCCCGGTGTCGGCGGAGCGAATCCCTTCGACTTCCGACAGATAGACCGGCGGGAAGTAGCGCGAGAAGAAGTTGATCTGCGGCTCGGTGAGGATTTTGCCGAGCAGCGGGAATTTCCGTGAGACATCCTTCTTGATCTGGATCGGATGGATGATAAACGCGAAGGTATCGTCGCCCATAACCTGCCCAAGTGACCAGTCTTTTTACAAACCAGTGTAACCTGTTTCGGTTCCGCGACGTATTTAGGAATGATGTCAGCCGAGAAAACGAGAGATGGAGTCATCTCATGTCAGCAGTTGCAGCCGTTTCAACTCAAAAAGCAGTTCACCCGCTGCGCGTGCGCGACTTTCGCCTGCTGTGGATCGGCGAAAGCATTTCGCTGCTCGGCGACCAGTTTTACCTGATCGCGCTGCCCTGGCTGGTGCTGCAGGTGACCGGGAGCGCCCTGGCGCTGGGCACGGTGCTGGCGCTGGCGAGCATCCCACGCGCGCTGTTCATGCTGATCGGCGGCGCTTTCGTGGATCGTTTCTCGCCGCGCAACGTCATGTTCGCCTCTAACCTGAGCCGCATGATCCTGGTGGGCGTGCTGGCGGCGCTGGTGCTGACCAACAACGTCCAGTTGTGGATGCTGTACGTGTTGGCGCTGGCGTTCGGTACGGCAGACGCCTTCTACTTCCCGGCGCAAAGTGCGATGGTTCCGGCGTTGCTGAAGGACGAGCAGCTTGAAATGGGCAACACGCTTACGCAGGGCATGGCGATGCTGAGCATGTTCGTCGGTCCCGTGATCGCTGGCGTCATCATCGGCGCGCTGGCGGGTGCGCAGAATAGCACGACGCCCGGCGATGAAGGCATCGGCGTCGCCTTCGCGCTCGATTCGCTCTCGTTCCTCGGTTCGCTGGTCGCCCTGTGGCTGATCCGCACGCACAAAGCTGGATCGTCCGAGCAGACCAACGTGATCGCCTCGATCAAAGAGGGGATGTCCTACGTGTGGAACAGCGCCGTGCTGCGCGCTGTCCTCATCCTGCTGATCGCCATCAACCTGCTGGTGACTGGACCCTTCGAAGTTGGTATCCCGGTGCTGGCTGACCGCAATCTGGTTGAGGGGGCGACCGCATTCGGCATCCTGATGTCGGCTTACGGCGGCGGCGCGCTGCTGGGCATCATCCTGGCGGGCGTGCTTCCGAAGCCGAAGGGCAAGCTGTTCGGCACGGTGCTATGGGTGTGACCGGGCTGCTCGGTGTCGGCATGATACTGCTCACGGTCAGCACCTCGACGCCGGTCGTCGCCGTGATCAGCCTGGCGATGGGCGCGACGATGGGCTACGTCAACATCAACTTCATGACCTGGCTTCAGCGCCGAATTCCAGGATCAGTTGATGGGGCGCGTGATGAGCCTGATCATGTTTGCCTCGGTGGGGGTCGCGCCGGTGTCGAGCACGCTGGCGGGGATCATCCTGAACGCCAGCGTCACCTGGCTGTTCGTCGGAGCGGGGCGGGCTGATGGCTGTATCTCGCTGCTGTTCGCCGTCTCGCCCGCCGTCCGGCAGATGGGGCTGGAAGTCGCCGAAGCCGAGCACAAAGAGTCGATAGCCGAAATTCTGCGCAGCACGAGCGAACTTTCCGCTTTGCGCAGCACCTCGTCGATGCCCGCTATCCGACTGTGACAACAAGTACTGATCGCTGGGCCCTACAAAGACTAGCCCGCTCGCCGTCCAGACCAATTCGGACAGCAGGCGCTTTTGACTCAGCACTCATCGCTCAGCACTGAGTTTCGTCTTTCACCACGTATCCCACGTTTCTTCTTCGGGAGCGGGTTCGTCCGGGCGCGGATAGTGGCGCGGATGCTCGATGTTGCCGACGTAGTGGTGATCGCTCTCCTCGAAGCTGACGCTGCGGCTGATCACCCGGCGCTGCGGCGACGCCACCAGCACCACGTCCGACTCGATCATGCGACCGGGGAAGATCACCATGCCCGAACCGATGCGGCAGTTATGCCCCACCGCCCCGCCGAGCACGACCTGTCCCACATCCTCTAACTGACCATCGATCCCGGCGGCGCGGATCGGCTTCTGCTCGATCAGGTTGAAGTCGGTGAAGGTGTTGCCCGCGCCGATGAAGCTGTTGCGCCCGATCACGCACATTTGCAGGCAGGTGTTCTGGGCGATGATGGTGTTCTCCATGACGGCGGTCAGGTAGAGCGAGGCGCGGAACGGCAGGAACGAGCCGCTGCCGACAGCGCTCATCATCAACACGCAGCCGTCGTCAATCGTGACGTTGTCGCCAATCGTGCAGTTGTCGAGGAACACGCCGGGACCGATGTTGCAGTTATCGCCAATCTGCGCCGGTCCGGTGATCACTGCGGTCGGGTGAATGTTGGTGTTCTTGCCGACGCGCACGACCTCGGACGTGCTGAGCAACTGCTTCTGCTCCATGATCGCCCGCCACAGCAGCTTGAGGCTGTAGAAATTGTGAGTCTTGACGTAGCGGTCGAAGCGGCTGCCGCGCCCGAACATGCCGAAGATGATCGCCGCGAAGTAGACGTGCACCCAGCTTTCAATCGACATGATGGCGCGGGCGGGCGCGTAATGGGTCAGGTCACCCTGCTCCATCGTCATAAAGTCGGGCACGCTGTAGAAGCCCATTTCCTCGGCGTCGCTCGGCACGACAATCGGCAGCACGTCGGGCGTATAGTCGCCGGGGAAATACCACAGGTCGGTCAGGTACAGCGCCCTGCCATCCGGCGTGCTGACGTATTCGAAGCCGCGCGCCAGCGGCAGCGTGTAGGTCTTGAATGCCGGGTCGTCGACGGGAATCGCGGCGCGGCAGGCACGCCCGCTTTTGAGCGCCTGCTCCATGAAGTATTCCAGGAATTCCACGTCGAACCACAGGCTGTCGCGGTAGACAATCGCCGGACCACGCACCGAAGTCATCTGCTCCGGGCTGGTGAAGATATTGCCCAGGTCGATAGCGCTGCGGAAATAGCGCAGGAATACATCCTCGTGGATGATTTTGAGCGGGCGGACGCCGATGGTCAACTGGCTGGCGGGCTGGTTAAACGGCGGGATGTGCCGCGTATCTTCAATTATGTAACGCTGCATCACCGACTCCGATCACTGTCCACGTCGCAGGGAGACGGCTGGACTGCTCCGCCCATCATTCAGGCATTGTACAGGAAATCGCGCACCGTCGTGTGAAAGCGCTCGGTCTCGTCCATCATCGGGAAATGCCCCGAATGCTCGAACCAGGCAATCGTACTCCCCGGCAGACATTCCTTCAAAACCTTCGACTGTTTTGGGTCGACAATAATGTCTTTTTTGCCGTAAATGCCCAGCACGGGCATTTTCAACTCGCCGACGCGCGGGCGCAGGTCGGTCTGCTTGAGCGTGCCGATGCTTTCGAAGAACGGCTGCGCCGTCAGCCGGGAGACATCAGCCGTCAGCATCTTGCCGACCGCTTTGCCATCCTTCGCCATAAAATAGGCGTAGACGCGCAGAAATTGCAGAAAGCCCTTCTGGAACACGTTGTACAGCACCGGCGTCGTCTCCGCCAAGCCGATCCAGCCGCGATACCCCGCCAGCCTGAGCAGCGGGCTGAGCGACGTGCCCTGTATCGGCGAGCCGACGACGGCGACCTTGACGACTTTCTCCGGGTAATGAATGGCGGCGCTGAGGGCGACCGTCCCGCCCATCGAATGACCGATCAGCGGGGCTTTCTTGATCACCATACGCTCCATGAATTCGTTGACCATGAAAACGTAGTTGTTGACCGAGAAGCTCTGGGTATGCGTGCCGGATTCGCCGAAGCCGAGGAAGTCGAGCGCGTACAGGCGGAATTCGCGTCCCAGCAACTCGACCGTGCTGCGCCACACCGCCCACGAATTCAACCAGCCGTGTAACAGGACGACAGGGCGTCCACGACCATAGACTTCGTAATGGACGTTGCCCTGCTCGGTGACTAGGGTAGCCAATGCACAGACTTTCGCGTGAGCTAACTATCCATCTCTTCGAGGATCGAATACAGCAGTTCCAGCAGGACGGTTTTCACGCTTTCCTTGTCGCTCGCCACGCACGGCAGCAGCTTGACGCCGTCCTCGATGCGTAAGGCGATGCGCAGGTCGTCGGTGTTCCAGGCATCGTTGATGTCCTGCTTGTTGGCGGCGACGACGTAGGGCGTCGGCGCGTAGGCGCGGAAGGTTTCGAGGATACTTTTCGCCTCGCGGAACGTTTCCGGCTTGGTGCTGTCCACCATGACGACGAAGCCGAGCATCCCTTCCGCGAGAATTTCCCACATGAAGTCAAACCGGCGCTGTCCCGGCGTGCCGAACAGGTACAGCACCAGATCGTCGTCGACCGTAATGCGCCCGAAGTCCATCGCCACCGTGGTCGAGTCCTTGACCGCGCGCTCGGCTTCAGAGGTGATCCCGCGTTCGGTCGTCACCACGTCGATCTCGCTGATGGAGCGAATGAACTCCGTTTTGCCGGAACTGAACGGTCCCGTGATCACCATCTTGACAGTTTGCATACCCTATCCGCTTTCCGTAAAGGTTAGGTCTCAGGCTCTAGATATTGCGAATCCGGTCGATCAGCTTGGTCACTACTGTCCGCTGAACCTGAGGCGCGCGGGTCGCCGGGCGTTTCATGCCGCCGGGCGCTGCCGCGCCATCCATACCGGGCGGTCTGATGACTTCGACCAGACCCGCTTGCTCCAACCCGAACACGATCCGCCGGATTTCGATCTCCGACATGTTGTTGGCTTTGGCGATCTGGCGGATGGTGTTCTTGGGATTGACGAACGATACCACGCGCCATTCTTCGACGCTCAGGTGGATACCCTTGAACTTCTCGCGCGGGTTCTCCGGGAATTTGAGCGCCATATCGAGGTTAGGCAGATGCGCCGTGAGCTGCTCGATCTCCTTGATGCGCCGCGCGCCCTCGATGATCACGTTTTCGAGGTCAATCGGCACGAGGATGCGGTCGCTGCTGGGCAGGACGTTGTCCTCGAACCGGAAAGGTCCCTCGTTCCAACTCAGCAGGTTGTAGACCACGTCGAGCGTGTGCTGCTGGATGCTGCTCACGACATCGCGCTGGGTGACGTAGTTGGCGTTGATCAGCAGCAGGGCAAGCGCTTTGTCGCTGGTGTTGCGGGCGCGCTCGCGGATGATACGCGCCTGCTCGTCGGTGAGCTTGCCCGCCTTGTTGAGCACCGAAACCAGATTGCCGTCCTGCCCGCCAAGCGTCGCCGAGATCAGCTTGCCAGTCTTGAACGAGACGCGGGCGCGCTCCTTGCCGGGAGCCATTTTTTCGCCGCCAACCGCGTCCTTTTCGCCCGTCTTAACGCCTTCGTGGATCGACAGCGTACCCGTCTTGCCAGCCAGGTTTATGAGGTTGAGCAACTGTGTGGTGCTGAAATCTCGCAAATTGCCTTGCAGCGGCATTCAAGCCCCCTGACCTCTACCCTGTGGTTCTATTACAGATACACCATAACATGGAAATATGCTGTTTCGGCACAAAGACGAATTTCGGACACTATACAGTATGTTCCCGGCTGCTGCAATCACTGCCATGATTCTAATACCAACTCCAGTTTCAATACAATTGAGCCTGAGCGGGTATAATGAACGGGTTGAATGAGGCTGGCAGGGTCGAAGTGCTGCGAAAATTCGCCTTGATCGCCGTGCTGGTGACGGTGTGTACGCTCGCGGTGCGAAGCATCGGCTCGTCCGTCGGCGCGCCGCCCGGCACGCGCATCGGACCGGACGACTACCCGCCGGGAGTCAACCCGCTGACCGGTCTAGCAGTCGCCGACGCGAGCGTCCTCGCCCGGCGTCCCATCGACGTGAAAATCTCGAACGCGCCGCCGCTGGTGCGTCCGCAGGCGGGCATCGGCGCGGCGGACATCGTCTTTGAGCATTACGCCGAGGGCGGCTTGACGCGCTTCTCCGCCGTATTCTACGGGCAGACACCGGAGCGTGTCGGCTCGATCCGCAGCGCGCGGCTGATCGACTACGAGGTCGTGCCGATGTATCAGGGGATGCTGGCGTATTCCGGCGCGAGCACCGGCGTGGGCGAGAAAATCGCCGGGTCGGATTTCGCGGATCGGGTATTCGAGGGGATTCGCTTCGGCTACCCGTATTACTGGCGCGACGAGAGCATCGACGCGCCGCACAACATGTTCACCAATCTGGCGGCGCTGTGGGAACTGGCGAGCGAGGACGGCATCAACACATCGCCCGACCTGCGCGGCATGGCGTTCGACGCAGCCGTACCGCCGGGCAGCGCGGGCGCGGCGACGCATATCGACGTGCGCTACCGGGCGACGCGCGCCGAATGGCTGTATGATCCGCGTAATGGCGAGTATCTGCGTTTCAGCGACGGGCTGCCGCATTACGACGCCAACACCGATCATCAGGTGATCGCCGACAACGTCGTCATCCTGTACGCCCGGCACACGCTGACCGACATCGTCGAGAGCGAGTGGCAGGGCGTGAAAAGCTACAGCATCGAGATCGAGCTGTGGTTCGAGGGCGACGCCGTGCTGTGCCGCGACGGTCAGCACTACGACGTGCGCTGGTCGCGCCCGACGCGCGAGAGCCTGATCAGCCTGTACACGCGCGACGGCGAGCCGATGCCGTTCAAGCCGGGCAACACGTGGTTTCAGGTGTTCCCGCTGCCGGAGCAGCAGGAATCCGACGAAAGCGCGATGGTGGAGTAAATAATGTAGTAGGGGCAGACCTGTGTGTCTGCCCAATTTTGGGCGCACACATAGGTGCGCCCCTACAAAACAATGTTTCAGGGGCATTTTCGATGTCGCATCGAACGCTCGAAATGGAGATCGCCGCCGTGCAGCGCGGCAGCCACGCCGAAGGCGCGCCTGATCCGCATCGCCATCAAAAGTGGCGAGCTGTCGCCGTCCATGCGCGCTATCGCCTACCTGTGGCTGGCGGAAACCCAGACCGACCCGCAGCAGAAGCGCGCCGGTTACAGCGAAGCGCTCGCCGCCGATCCCAACAGCGCCGAGGCGCGGAGTCGGCTGGCGTCGCTGCTGACGGCGCAGCTTCCTTCTTCGCTGGCGGCTTCGCCCGCGACAATGCAGACGCAGACAGTCGCCGCCGTTCAGCCGTCGCAGCCCGCGCCGCAGGCGGGCGTCAACGTCGCCGACCACGTCGCCCACATCATCGGCGGACCGAACGGACCGGGCACGGCGTTCTTCGTCGCTCAGGAAGGCGTGCTGGCGACGACCCGCCACGTGGTCGGCGGCTTGCAGCAGGTCACGGTCGAATTGCACATCGGGCGGCAGCTTCCCCGGCTACGTCGTGCGCGCCTACACCGAACTCGACCTGACGCTGATCCGCGTCGAGCATAACCCTGGAGCCTGCTGCCGATCACGCCGATGCCGGGCGTCGCCGACAACACGGCGCTGACGCTCGTCACCTACAACGGCGAGATGATCAGGACGACGCAGCGCCCGACCCAGCGTGTCATGGCGGCGTACTGGATTCCGACGACGGCAACGCGCCTGCTCGACGCGGGCGGCAACCCGATCTTCGACGACCGCAATTATCTGGTCGGCATGATGACCAGGAACACCAGCCGCACCTCGGCGCACCTGTTCGGCGTCCACATCAGCGCGATCCGCCGTCTGGTGGACGACTATCTGCGCGAGGCGCGGGCGGAGAGCCGGGTCTACTGCCCGGACTGCGGCAACAACAGCCGGGCGGTCGGAGCAGGCTTCTTTACTGCGAACAGTGCGGCGGCACGTCGCCGCAGGCGCAGATGATGACGCGCTACCCCATCCCGCAGGCGGAAGCGTATTACGAGACCGGGCGCATCCGCTGTAACGTGTGCGGCTCGTTCGCCGGAATCTACAACGGCGTGTGCGTGCGCTGCGGTAATCCGCAGGATAGGACTGAGGACTGAGATATGAGGACTGACTCTATAACGCTGTTGATGCATATAGAGAAGCGCTGCAAGTCGCGTTCACTCAGTCCTCAGTCCTCGCCCCTCAGTCCATCTCATCGAAAGAAAGGATAGGCAGATGTTTAATCAGGGAGGACGCAGGGCAGTCGCCGCGCCGCGACTCGACCAGTACGCCCAGACCGTCGAGCAAATCCTGCTGGGCGTCGGCGTCGATCCGCAGCGGGCGCGCATGAACATTCAGGACGGCTTCGGCTGGAATTTTCTGCGCGGCTCGGCGACCATCGAGATTTACGTGTCGCAGCAGGAGGGTGCGGGCTATTTGCAGGTGCTGTCGCCCATCATCCACCTGCCGATGACCAACCTGCTGCCGCTGTACCGCCGCCTGCTCGAATTGAATTTACAGCTGACCAACGCGGCGCTCGGCGTGCATCTGGACGTGGTGTACGTGTTCAGCGAGCGCCCGCTCGAAGGGCTGGACGCGGTCGAGGCGAACAACATCATCACGATGGTGGCGGGCTATGCCGACGATCTGGACGACAAGCTGGTCGGGGAATTCGGCGGGCGGCTGTATTCGCGGATTTAAGCTGTTGCGGATCGACGCACGCTCGGTCTGCCCGCAATCCGCTGCTGCACGTCCAGCACGATCGACTGCGCGCCGTCCGGCGAAACCGGCGCTCCGTCGGCGGGAGTCGTCAGCGTGCCGTGATCGGTCACAAGCTGAAGCCCTGCCCGATCCAGATCGCGTGGGGCATCCCCTTCAGATATACGCTCCGTCCAGCCGGTATTTCGAGCCGCAGCCGGGGCACTCGAAGCGGGAATTGGTCTCGCTCCAGCGCACCAGATAGCCGTCGAATGGACACTTCCCCAGCAGCGCGACCAGCCCATCTCCCGGATTGACCAGATAAGCCTGCGCCTCGCGCACGAAAACGGGCGACGCCTGCGGGCGCGGCAGATCGCGCAGGTCGAGCCGGAACAAGCCGCTGGCGGCATCGTCGACGAAGCGCTGCTGCTGCGTGAACCAGACCACCCCGCCGCAGCTTCCCGCCATCAGCACGCCGATGCTCGCCCCGAACGCATAGTTCAGGAACTCGCGGCGGCTGGGCGCAGACGGCTGATTCGGGCTGACGGACGCGGTCATCGGTAATTCCCTCTTTCAAATAGCAGGGCGCAGCGCGTTCTGCGCCCCTACACAGAACGTCGTTTACGTCGAGGCGGTCGCCGCCGGAGTCGGCGCTTCGGGCGCGGGCGGGCGGCGCAGGCGCTTGATCACGCCGCGCACATCCTGAATCAACTGCGGCAGGTACGCGCCGACGCCGATCAGGAAGGCAATCGGGATACCGTACTGGCTGATGTCCTCATTGGGACGGACGTAGATCAGCGGCGGCATGTAGTTCTTCCACGTAAAGTACAGCGGGATGTACAGGACGACCGTCGTCCACAGCACGCCGAGCCAGCCGGGGATGCGAAACACCACACCCAGCGAGAACGCCGCCGCCGTGCCGAGCGCACCGAAGAACAGCGCGCCCATGTCCTCGGCGGTCGGCTGGTAGTACAGGAAGAACCAGTCGAACACCACCCACACCAGTAACCCCGACGCGATGCCGAGGATCAGGTTCAGGATGAGGCGCGCCCACCAGTGCCAGAATCCGCGCAGGCGCTCCGGCACTTCCGCCGCCAGCAGCACGACCAGCCCGAACACGACGCCGAAGGTGATGCCGGTCGTCAGCGACTTGCCCCAGCGCTCCGGCGAGAAGATCGCCGCCGTTGGCAGCTCGGAGTAGGCGTACCACCAGACGGCAAGCCCGGCGAAGATCGCCGCCCAGATGTAGCGGTTGACCGCCCGGATCGGGCGGTCGGTGATGCGCCGCCAGGTATTGTTGAGCCAGGTGTACAGCCGCGCCTGCTGGCTGACGCTGGGCAGCGACGGCGCTTCGTCGCGCACCAGCGCCAGCGCCCGCAGCGCGCCGTGCTCGCCCTGGCGCTGCTGCTCCGCCAGCACGCGCACCGCCGCTTCCGAGCGGACGCGCCCGATGGCGCGGGCGGCGGCTTCGGCGACTTCCGGCTTGTCGTTGTCGAGCGCCAGATCCGCCAGCAGCGCATCGATCTCCGGCGTGAAGGCGCTCTCGCGCCAGTCGTAAGGCGTGGAAAGCTGAAGCTGCTTCTGGAGCGCGACGAGCAGGTCGCCAAGCGTCGTCTTGTTCTGCAATTCGCTCATGTCAGCCTCCGTTCACCGGCATTAATGGCAAAGCAGCCAGCGCCGACGTGCCGCGCCGTTCCAGCACGCGGATCGCCGCAAGCTGGGCGGCAGTATCGGTCTCGACCTGAAGCTGCTGCGCGACCAGTCGCGGAATCTGCGGCGGGTCGGCATCGGCGAGGGTTTCCAGCCGCGCCAGCGCCCGGACGCGCGCCGGGGCGTTCTCGCTCAACAGGGCGTGCAGCGCCACCAGACGGCGCGAGTCGTCGTCCAGCTTATCCCACCACACGTCGATGTCGTGGTCGTATTCCAGCGCCCCGCGCAGCATCATCTCCGTGCCCGATTCGTCGATTTGCAGGTTGTGCTGCTCGGCGTTGACGTAGTAGTCGTTGATCAGCATGAAGTGGGTGATGCCGAGCAGGAAACGCCCCTGCCCGTGCAGCCAGGCGCGGTAAGCGCGGGTGTAGATGTCCACCGCCTCGCGCCGAGCCATCGCGTCGGGACCGTTGTCGAGGACGGATTCGAGCGCGCCGGGCAGGTCGATGATCGTCTTGGTGTCGTCATCCCGATTGACACGCTGCTGCGGTCCCGTGATCAGCCCTTCGAGCGAACCCGACAGCACCTCGTTGATGTCGTCGGCGGGCGCGGTGCGCGTGACCAGATTATCCAGCGGTCCGGTGATCAGCTTGTCGAGCGGCTCGCTCTGCGTGACCAAATCTTCGGGGCGCGCGCTGGAGGTTCGGATTACGCCCGTCGCTCCCGCCCGCGCCGGAGCTTTGACGCCGACGCCGAGGGCTTCTTCAATCGCCGTGACGATTTCGCCGAGCGAGGTGGCGCGCTTGGCGAGATCGACTTCCGTGCCCCGGCGCAGCACCGTCGTGATGGTCGCGGGCAGACCGGGCTGGATCGATTCGATGCTGGGCAGCAGCTCGTTCGCCTGAATTTGCTTGAGCGCCAGCGGCACGGTCGCGTCGAAGGGAAGCTGTCCGGTCATCATGTGGAACAGCATGATCGAGAAGCTGTACACGTCGGCGCGCTGGTCGAGCACTTCCGCCGTGAGCTGTTCGGGAGCCATGTACAGCAGCGTCCCGGAGCCGGGGTTCGCCGCGCGCCCTTCGGGTCCCATCACGGTCGCCAGCCCGAAGTCAGCCAGATACGGCAGTTGGTAGCTGTCCAGCAGGATGTTGGATGGCTTGAGGTCGAGGTGGACGACTTTATTCTCGTGGGCGTAGTCGAGCGCCTGCGCCACCGCCCGCGCCAGCCGCATGACTTCCTCCGGCGAGAGCGGACCGGATTCGAGCATGTCCTCCAGCGAGCCGCCGGAGACGTAGCGCATGACGATGTAGAGCTGCCCTTCGTAGTCGCCGAATTCGTAAATCGGCAGGATGTGGGGATGTTCGAGGTTGGCAATCGTCTGGGCTTCGCGCTCGAACAGCTTGACCGGGTTCATGTCGTGCGACAGGTCGCGCGCGACGGTCTTGATGGCTACGGTGCGGTTGAGCCGTTTATCGCGCGCCGACCACACGTCCGCCATGCCGCCGCGCCCGATATGCTCGATCACGCGATACGGACCGAACTCGATGCCGACATCCATATAACTAATCCCTCAGAGAAAAATGTTCGCAATTCAAGTATACTCGGTTTTCCGTTTGCATTTGCGGAATGATCCGCCTGCTGCGATGGTGATGCCGATGGTCAGTCGTAAACGTTTTAGTCGCTGTCTGAAATCAATCCGGTTCTCGCGCGCCCGCATCTTGACGACGGTCGGGCGCACCATCCCGCTGCTGTGCCTGCTGTTCCTGTGCGCGCCGGCTTCTCTGGCGCAGGACGACGCGCTCCAGCGCAACCCGCAGGCGCTCGCCGAGCGCTACCTCGGCTATCAGGGCGACCTGCTGATCCCGCCGCTGACGCCGCAGTACCAGGTCGGCGATGAGGCACAGTTCTGGGTGGGCAAGGCGGGCAGCGACACCCCGGCGCGCGTCAACGCGACGCTCGCCGCCGTCACGCGCGACGTGTACCTGTGGATCGAGGATGGCGTGACGCCCAGCGGCAACCTGACGCAGACGGCGCTTCAGCTTAACGCGGTCATGTTCACCTTCCTCCAGCATGACAACTACCGCCAGCCGGTCAGCGCGCCCGGCATCGGCAGCCTGACCGACCAGACCGACCTGCTGCCGATCCCCGACGTGGATAACGACCCGCACCTGTACATCCTGTACGCAAGCGACCTGAACGAAGACCGCAGCGCCGTCGTCAACCCCATCGACAGCCTGCCGGTGGAATTCGCGCCATACAGCAATCAACATGAGATGCTGTACGTGAATACCTCGCCGTACTCCGGCATCCCGCTGGACGACCCGCTTTACCTGACGATGCTGGCGCGCGGCATCTACCACTGGATCATGACTTTCAATGCGCCGGGGCAAGCCGCGTGGTTGACCGGAGATCACGGCGTGGATCCTGCTCTACAGCGTGCAGCAGCTGCTACAGTTCACGGCGGACGACCTGACGCCGTTCCTGCAAGCGCCCGACACGCCGCTGATCCAGCCGCCGACGCTGACCTCGCAGACGCAGACGCTCGCCGAGCAGCAGTTGTTCGCGGCGTACCTGATCCAGCGCTACGGGCGGCAGACGCATTGACCTGTTTCTGCAGGCGGGCAGCGGCATCTCGCCCATCGACGCGGTGCTGGCGAAGAACAACATCAGCGACCCGGTGAGCGGGGCGCCGGTAACCGGACGCGACGCCTTCGCCGACTTCGTGATGGCGAACGCGCTGAACCTGGCGTTCGGCGATGGGCGCTACTATCACGACGCGATTCAGCTTCCGCAGGGGCAGGTCGTCGCATCGACGGCGCTGACTTCGCCCGCCGAGCTGACCGGGCAGTCGGTCAACCAGTTGGGACGCAGTACTATCGCTACACGCCCGCCGCAGGCGGAAACGGCGACCATCCGCTTCGACGGTAGCGCCCAGATCGCCCGGCTGTCGATGCCCGCCGACCGCGATCCAGCGGATCGATTCTACTGGGCGGCAAGCGCGCCCGATCAGAACCCGGCGCTCACGCGCAGCGTCGATCTGCGCGATGTCGACCACGCCCTGACGTTCGACGCCTGGTACGACCTCGCGCCGGGCTGGGACTATACCTACGTCTCGGCATCGACGGACGGCGGCGCGACATGGAAAGCGCTCCTGGCGACGACCTCAAGCCCGAATAACCGTTACGGCGTGGCGTATGGCGCGGGCTTCACCGGCGTCAGCAACCCCGCCGCGCCGCATCCCTTCCCGATCATGGGCGTGGTGATCGGCGGCGACGGCGTCACCGCCAGCGACGTAGCAGCGGGCTGGCGGCGCCGGCGGGCATCCGCCCCGGCGACGTGATCATCGGCTACGACAACCACGAGTGGGAAGGCGCGCCGAACGTCCTCGGCTTGCTAGCGGAATATTCCCCCGGCGACACGCTGCACCTGTACATTCAGCGCGGCAGCGACCGCCTCGACATTCCGCTGGTGCTGGGCGCGCACCCGACGCGCGTGGTCGAGCCTGCCCCGCTGTGGCAGGCGCAGACGGTCGATCTGTCGGCTTACGCCGGGCAGGAGATCATGCTGCGCTTCGAGCTGGTGACGCTGCCCGCTCAGGCAGATAGGGGCGGTGTCGCCATCGACAACATCGCCATCCCGGAGATCGACTTCCACGACGACGCCGAAGGCGACGCGGCGGGCTGGACGCTCAACGGCTGGCAGCAGGTCGATAATCAGCTTCGGCAGCGCTGGATCGTGCAGGCGGGGACGAGCGGATCGCCGAACAGCTTCCCCAGCGTGCACGCGCTGATCACGCCCGACGATGCTGATGCGACCGGCGAATGGCGGATCGCGGCCCAGGCGAACGAAACGCTGACGCTCGCCGCTGGCGCGAACGACGACATCGACCGAGCGCCCGACGTTCAGCCTGGGGTTCAAATCAGGCAGGCACTTCGTGAGTTCAGGGGCGTTATCGGATGCGAATCGGGGTCGTAGGCGGCGAGGTGGCGGGGATTGGTCACAGCCTGGCTGCTGGAAAGTATTCACGATGTCACGCTCTACGAAAAGATGGTCGGCTTGGCGGTCATGCCGATACCCGTACCGTCACTGTCGACGGCAATCCGGTAGCCATTGACGCCGGGTTAGTTTCGTCTGAAGCGATGTTCCCACCTATAACCGTCTGCTCAAGCTGCTGAACGTGCCGCTGCACCGCTACGCGATGACAATCACGCAGTATGACACACGGACGCGGGACGTTCACCTGCTGCCGCCATTTCACGGTCTGCGTATCTTCCCGGAAGCACTCACACCGCGAAAAATCTGTGACTTGCTGCGATTTCGCGGGGTCATCGCCGCCGCGCGCGACATCATGGAGCGGCAGGATACGTCCGTGACGACCGAGCAGTTCCTCGACAGCGTGCCGATGCCGGAGCGCTTCAAGTACGGATTCATGTATCCGTTTTTTCAGGCAAGCTGGGGCGTCTTGCTGGACGAAATCAAGACCTTCATGATCTACGACGTAGCGCGCTACGCCTATCTGAATCTCCCGTCGGGCTTAGCACCGCGCGACTGGACGGAAATCGTCGGCGGAACACAAACGTACGTCAACGCGCTGCGCGCAGCGCTAACCACAACGCGAGTGAAAACAGGGACGCCCATTGCAGCCGTTCGCCGCGTCGATGATGGCTACACAATTGAAGCTGAAAACGGTCAGACCGAGACCTACGACCACGTTGTACTCGCCACCAATGCCAATCAAGCGGCGGCGGCAATCGCTGACATTCCCGAAGCGCAGGCAATATGCCGGCTACTGAACCAGATCACTTATTTCGAAACGCGCATCGCCATTCATGGCGATACGCGGCTGATGCCGCCGCAGCGCAAACACTGGTCAACCGTAAACCTGCGTTTCGACGGAACGTTCAGCCAGATGACCATCTGGAAGGCGTGGAAGAGCAAAAACCCGGTCTTCAGAAGCTGGATTACGCACGACGACCGCCAGCCCGATCCGCTTTATGCGCTTGCCAAATATCTCCATCCCAGAGTCGATGCCGCCTATTTTGGCGCACAGTCAGCGCTGCAAACCTATCAGGGCAGGCATAATCTGTGGCTGGCGGGGATGTACATGCACGACATCGACTGCCACGAAAGCGCCGTGCTCTCCGCCGTCAAGATCGCTCAGACTTTAGCGCCTCAGACATCAAGGCTGACGGAGCTCATGTCCCCAGCCTGAGAAACGCTGGATCGAGCCGGTCAACGCGCCGCTATCCGCCTCAATCGGAGTCAAAAGCGTAATCGGTGAAATCGCAGACCGGCTCATAGCCGATCACCTGATAGATGTGGTTGGAGGTCGGGTTGCGCAGGTCGGTGAACAGGAAGCAGAACTGCCGCCCCGTGTCCAGCAGAATCTGGCTCATCCCGGCGACGCAGCCGCTGGCGTAGCCGCGCCCGCGCAGCTCCGGCGGCGTGTAGACCGGACCGATACGGATGCCGTGCGGCGTCGGACCGCCGTAGCCAGCATAAGAGACCGCGCCGTCGTCGTCCCACAGGTAAAAACCGCCGACATTCGAGCGCAGGCGGTAATCGACCGCAGTCTCCGCGTCATCCCGCCTGTGTTCCTGATCCGCGAACGCCTCGTGCTCAAATTCCAGCAGCCAGCGCACCAGCAGATCGCGGTCGCGGTCGTCGCGCGGCGCAGATGCCCCGGCACGCCCGTCACCGGGTTGACTTTTTCCAGCCGGAACGTGCGCATTGGCGTGTTGACGCTGTACCGCTGCCCGCTCAGCCGCGACCAGCTTTCGACAAAGGCGCGCGCTTCGTCGGCGGGTCCATTCGCGCTGGTGAGGTTGATCCCATCTGCGTGCAGGCTCTCCGCCAGCGCCGGGATCGCGTCCGGCGACTGCGCCAGCGACAGGATGAGCGCGCGCTCGACGTTCGTCCGCAGAGCGACCATCTGGATCGCTCCGTTGTGCTCGACGAGGGCGAACACCGGCTCCGGGAAGCGCGACGGATCGTTTCGGATATTGCTGAGCAAGCCGAAGGTCAGGTTATGCTCGGCTTCGCGCGGCAGAAGGTACGGCTCCACCCGCGCGTAAAATGCGTTCAGGTCGTCGAACCGAATGACGTTCATCATCACGTCCTTTGCCGTCGCACACCTGAAGTTCAAATACTGACCTCACCCCGTTTTGCTTCGCTCAACTTCCCTCTCCACAAGGTGGCTGAGGGGATCGAGGGGTGAGGTCTTGACTTCAGAAATACAAGGTGATTGTCTCTGACGGTAGGGGCGCGGCGTGCCGTGCCCTACGTTTATCTACCAGGTGGGTGAATAGCTAAATCGACATCGGCACGTCGAGGCGCAGCCACGTCCGTCCGATGCGGAACAACGTGCCCGGTCGCAGGCTGCTGCGCCCACGCAGCGGGTCTTTCTCGCGCTCGATGAACGTCCCGTTGCGGCTGCGCATATCCTCAAGCCAGAACGACAGCACGAACGGCTCGGTGACCGAGTCGCTGGCGGTGACGACCGTCGAGACGCAGCCGAGGCGCGCGTGCAGGCGCGAGACCTGATTGTCGAAGGGCAGATGAATGTCGCAGCCTTCGCGCCGCCCGATGTTGAGGACCAGCTCGTCACCGGGATCGGGCTGCTCGAAGCGCATGGTCGTGCCGTCGAACGGACCGCTCATATACGTGATCGAAAGCTCACGTTCCATCGAACCCTATTCCTCAGTCTGAAGCTCGCGCGCCTGCTGGAGCTTACGGCGGGTCGGCTCGTGCGCCGGGTCGAGCGCCAGCGCGCGCTCAAAGACCTCAATCGCCCGCTCGTAATTGCCGGTCATCATCCAGGCTTCGCCGGTATTGTGCCAGAACCACACGTCGTCGGTGTTGTACTTGACCGCCTGCTCGTAGCAGTCGAGCGCATCCTGCCAGCGGTTGAGCGCGGCGTTCGCCAAGCCGCAGCCGTTCCACGCCCAGGCGTAAGTCGGGTCGTGTTCAAGCGCATGGCGATAGCTCTCGACCGCTTCGGCGTACTGGTTAAGCCGCCGCAAGACCTGACCGCGCCGCGCCCAGGCGGTCGCGTTGCCCGGCAGCGTCTGAGTCGCCCGGTTGATCACGGACAGCGCGTCCTCGCGCCGCCCCATGTCCAGCAGCAGGTCGACCATGTTGGTGTAATACCAGATGACGTTGCCATCTTCTTCCAGCGCCCGCTCGTAGCTGGCGTAGGCTTCCTCGCGCCGACCGAGCGCTTCCAGCGCCAGACCGCGCCCGTTCCACGCCCAGGCATAATGCACGTTAAGCGCCAGCGCGTGATCGTAGGCGTCCAGCGCCTCGGCGTGACGGTCGGTGCGGCGGTAGGCTTGACCGAGCTTCGCCCAGCTTTCGGTGTGAGCCGGGTCGAGCCGGGTCGCGTGTTCGAGTACCTCGCTCGCCGCGCGGAAATGACCGAGCGCCACCAGCGCGTCCCCCTGATTGTACCAGTACCATACGTCGTTGGGGTCGAGTTCCATCGCCCGGCGGAAGCAGTCGAGTGCCTCCTCGTGGCGGTCGAACGAGGCGAGTGTCAGCCCACGCCCGTTCCACGCCCAGGCGTAATTCGGCTCCAGCTCGACGGCGCGGGTGTAGGCGCGCAGCGCTTCGGCGGGGCGTTCCAGCCGCCGCAAGACCTGTCCCATCTTCGCCCAGGTGCGGGCATTGCGGTTGTCCAGCTTGAGCGAGCGCTCCAACAGGTCGAGCGCCTGCTCGAACTCGTTGAGCGAGATCAGCACGTCCGCCTGCCCGTACACGTAGAGCGCGTCGTCGGGAGCGGCTTGCTCGGCGCGGCGGTAGGCTTCCAGCGCCCGGTCGTACTGCTTGAGCGCTTCGAGCGCGATGCCCTGCTCGTTCCACGCCCACGCGTAATTCGGCTCCAGCGTGGTTGCGCGCTCGTATGCCTTGAGCGCCTCGTCGTAGCGCCCCAACTGGCGCAGCACGTTGCCGATGCGCGCCCAACTGCGGGCGTGATTCGGGTTGGCTTCGACGGCGTTCTGAAGCGCGGGCAGCGCCTCGTCGTAGCGATTGAGCAGCGCCAGCACATTGCCCTGGTTGTACCAGTGCCACACGTCGACGCCGCCCGCCACCGCCGCCGAGCGGTAGGCTTCCAGCGCTTCTTCGTAGCGCTCTAGCTGTTCGAGAACGATCCCCTTGCCGTTGATCGCCCAGGCGTAGTCCGGCTGAATCTGGATCGCGCGGTTGTAGGCATCGAGCGCTTCTTCGTGGCGGCGCAGGTAGCGCAGCACCTGCCCCATCTTTGCCCAGCTAAAGGCGTGCAGGGCGTCGACGCGGGTGGCTTGCTGGGCGGGCTGCAAGGCTTCCTCGTACTGGCGCAGCTCGACCAGCATCTCGGTGACGTTGTACCAGTGCCAGACTTCGTCCGGCTGGTAGCGCGCCGCCCGCTTGAACGAGAGCAGCGCTTCCTTGTAGTCGCCCATCGCCTTGAGCACCAAGCCGTAGCCGTTGTGCGCCCACGAATACGATGGGTCGAGCCGGATCGCCTGCTCGTAGGCGTAGCGCGCCTGCGTGAAATCGCTCTGGATGCGGTAAATCTGCCCCAGCTTCGCCCAGCTATTCGGGTGCGCCGGGTCGACTTCGAGCGCCTTGTTGAGCGCGATGATCGCTTCGGCTTCGTGACCGAGGTTGTGGAGCGCGTCCGCCTGGTTGTACCAGTTCCACACGTCCACCGGGTCGATGTCGGCGGCGGTGCGGTAGCAGGCGAGCGCGTCCGGCACTCTGCCGAGGCGTTCCAGCACCATGCCGCGCCCCTTCCACGCCCAGGCATAGCGCGGCTGAATCCGCAGCGCTTCGTCGTAGCTTTCGAGCGCGTCGGGGTAGCGTTCGAGCAGGCGCTGCGTGCGCCCCTTGCGCGCCCACGCCCAGGCGTAATCCGGCTGGAGGCTGATGGCGCGGTCGTAGGCTTCGACCGCTTCGGCGTAGCGACCAAGCTCGGTCAGCGAGTAGCCCTTGTCCATCAGTTCGCGGGCTTCGAGCGCCGGTCCGGCGACTTCCAGCACCGGGGGCTGCCCGGTCACGTCCTGATACAGTACGGTCAGCGCGTCGGCGATCTCGCCCCACGACGCCGGGCGATCTTCTGGCTTTTTAGCGAGGCACTTGAGCACCAGCTCGCACAGCTTCGGCGGGAGCGCCGCCTCGTCGAGCTTCGAGAAGGCGGGCTGCTCGTTCAGGTGAGCATGTACCCACGCTTCGAACTTGCGCACCTGAAACACATGCCGCCCGGTCAGCATCTCGTATAGCGGGCAGCCGAACGAGTAAATGTCCGAGCGCACGTCCACATCCTGCGAGCGACACTGCTCCGGCGAGATATACGGCGCTGTGCCGAGGATCGCGCCGACGCGCGTCAGCCGCTCGCTCGGATCGATCTCGCTGGCGAATTCGATGTCGACCAGCGTCTCCTGCACGTCGAGCGAGCGCACCAGCCCGAAATCAGTCACTTTGGCGATACCGTCGTGGGTGACGAGGATGTTGGCGGGCTTCAGGTCGCGGTGTACCAGCCCCGGCACGCGGCGGGTGGCGTGCTGCATCCCCAGCGCGATGTGCAGCCCGAATTCAATCGAGAGCGGCAGCGTCATGCGCTTGTGCTCGATCCAGCTACGCAGGTCAGGCTCCAAGCCTTCCGGTCCGCTGATGTGTTCAAGGATGATGTACGGTCGCCCGCCGATGTTCTGCACCAGCCGCGCCTGCACGATGTAGCGGTGCTTCTCCAGCCGAATCCAGGTCAGCGCCTCCTGCACGAAGCGGGCGACGGCACGCTCGTTTTCGAGAAAGCGGCTCTGAAAGCTCTTGAGGGCGACCGGCTCGCGCTGCTCGTGGTCGTAGCACAGGTAGACGACGCCCATCCCGCCCCGGCGCACGTCGGCGACTTCGTAGCGCCCTTCGATGCGGTCGCCCACGTTGAATTCGTCGGAGTCGGCGCGCACGCCGCCCGGTCGCGGGCTGTCGGGCTGGATAGTGGCGTGAGTCGCGGATTCGTGGAGCGATTCCTGACGCTCGACCAGCGACGAGGGAAGCTGCTCGATGCGCGTGTCGCTGATGGCTTCGAAGTCATCGGAGATGGGCGTATTTTCGAGCGCGGCGAAGTCGGTGACGACCGTCTCGCTCTGAAAGACGCTGCTGCCAGTCTCGCCGTAAGCGACGGTGCCGTCGTCGGCGCGGATATTCATGCCGCGATACAGGTCGAGCAGGTCGGTGACGGTCTGCTCGGTGAGGATATTTTCTTCTTCGCCCACCGCCCACAGCACGACGGCGACGTTGCGGCGCATGGGATACACCCGCGCGGCGATCACCAGCCAGTTCAGGTAATCGGAGGTGGCGCGGCGCGCCCGGTCGCGGTCGAAGGGCGTCCCGGCTTCCTCCTGCGCGCGCCGGTAGGCGATCAGCGCCTTGCCGACGTAGAACACGAGCAGGCGTCCGTCCTCGGTGAGCGACAGACGCGCGCACAGGTCGCCGAGCGCGAACAGATCGTTCACGTCGCTGCGGCGCAGCGCCAGCCGCCCCAGCGTGCGCACCTCGGTGTTGGGGTCGGTGGCGAACGGGTCGCGCTGATCGAGCGTGTGATGCCGCCGCAGCGCTTCCCGAATCTGCTCCGGGGTCAGCGAAATCGGCTGCCGTCCGGTCTGGGGGACTTCAGGGTTCACGTGCCATGCTTTCCGGGTATTCCACCAGCCAGCTCGTCATCCATAATCGAGCGGATGTCGATCTCGGTCACGAATGCACCTGCACCGTGAACGTTAGGTGATCATCCTCAACGACGGTGGTGATCGTGTCGCCGGGCATGAAGGCATCTTCGACGATCTGCGCGCTCAGCGGGCGGGTCAGCAGCCGCTCGATGGCGCGGCGCAGCGGACGCGCACCGTTGATCGGATCGTAGCCCTTTTCCAGGATCAGCGCACGCGCCTCGTCGGTCAGATGCAGAGTCAGCTTCTGCTCGCTCAGACGCTTGTAGAGATCGCCAAGCTGGAGGTCGAGGATTTTGCTCATGGTGTCGGGCGAGAGCGGGCGGAAGGTGACGACCTCGTCCAGCCGGTTGAGAAATTCGGGGCGGAAGAAGTGACTGAGATGTGCCGCATAGTCCGGCTCGCGCAGCGCCTGAACGAAGCTGAGCGACGGGCGCGCGCCTTCTTCCGTGCCGATATTGCTGGTCATGATGAACACGGCATGGCGCGCGTCGACCTTGCCGCCGTGCGCGTCGCTCAGGCGTCCTTCGTCGAACACCTGAAGGAAGATGTCAAACACTTCCGGCGCGGCTTTCTCGACCTCATCCAGCAGCACGACGCTGTACGGGCGGCGGCGCAGGGCTTCGGTGAGCTGACCGCCGCGCTGCGCGTCCTTGTAGCCGGGTGGCGAACCGATCAGCCGGGCGACGGTGTGGGAGTCGTGGAATTCGGACATGTCCAGCCGGAGCATGGAATCGTCGCTGCCGAACAGGAAATTCGCCAGCGCCCGCGCCAGCTCGGTCTTGCCGACGCCGGACGGACCCAGGAACAGGAACGCCCCAATCGGGCGATGCGGGTCGCCCAGCCCGGCGCGCGCCGTCTTAATCGCCGCCGTGACCAGATCGACCGCTTCGTCCTGCCCGATAACACGACCGAGCAGCGCCGTTCTCAGGTCGGCGAGGCGGCGCTTTTCGTCGGTGTCGAGTTCGTTGGCGGGGATGCCCGTCCATTCCGACAGCACCGAGGCGATATTCTCGACGCGCACGTCGGCGGAGAGATCACGATCCTCGTCCGGCGAAACAGTACGGATGGTCACGCGGGTGCAGGCTTCGTCCAGCAGGTCGAGCGCCTTGTCCGGCAGGCGGCGGTCGGGCATAAAGCGCACCGACAGGCGCACCGCCGCTTCCAGCGCTTCGGGTCGGATGGTAACGTGATGGTACTGCTCCAGCCGCTCGCGCTGCGCCGCGAGGATCGCCAGCGAATCGGCTTCGCTCGGCTCCTCGATGTCAATCGTGCGGAAACGGCGATCCAGCGCCGGGTCTTGCGCAATCGCACGACGGTATTCCTCGTGGGTCGTCGCGCCGATGCAGACGATTTCGCCGCGCGCCAACGCCGGTTTGAGGATGTTGGCAGCGTCGAGGTTGCTGTCAATCGTGTCGCCCGCGCCGACAATCGTGTGAATCTCGTCGATGAACCAGATGACGTTTCCGGCGCGGCTCGTCTCCTCGATCATGCCGATCAGCCGCTCCTCGAACTGCCCGCGCAGGCTGGTGTTGGCGGTCAGCACGCCCATCTCTAGCTGCACGATGCGCTTGTGCAGCAGCGGCTCCGGTGCAGTTCCGTGCGCGATGGCATACGCCAGCCCCTCGACCACCGCCGTCTTGCCGACCCCGGCGTCGCCGAGCAGCAGCGGGTTGTTCTTCTTGCTGCGCGCCAGCGTGCGCGCGACCGCGCGAATCTCGTGCTCGCGGGCAATCGCCGGACCGATTCGGTCGTCAATCGCCTGAAGCGTCAGGTCGCGCCCGTACTTGTCGAGCAGCGGCGTGGGCGTGCGCCCGTTGGGTTTCGAATCGTGTTCGGACGACGGCAGATAGTCGTCGTCGCCGATGAAATCGTCCAGATCGGACAGATGGAAGAGGTCGTTCTCGTCCGGGCTGGCGAGGTCTTTCTCGTAGGCTTCGTTGAGCAGCCGCTGAAGCCACAGGTTGACGTTGAAGCCCATCTCGATCAGCTTGCGGATGGGGACGCCTTCGCCCTCCTGAAGCAGCGCCAGCAGGACGTGCGACTCTTCGACATCCTCCGATTCCTCGCGGTCTGCCATGAAGATCGCCAGCGACAGCACCATTTCGGCGCGCGGCGTGAGCGGCAGCACTTCGTCCAGAAGCCCCTCGCCCGTGCCGATTTCGCGGCGGATTTCGTTGCGCACCTGGCGCGGGTTCAGCCCGGCGCGGCGCAGCAGCCCGGCGGTCGGTCCTTCCTCGTTCTTGGTCGCCGCGATGAAGATATGCTCGGTGCCGATGTAATTGTGCCCCAGCCGCTGGGCTTCTTCGGCGGCGGCGGAGAGCAGACCGGCACAGCGATTGCGTATCTCCTTTTCGGGAATGTCGGGCGGAGGTGTCACGCCTTGCTCCTTGCGTTTTCGCATACCGCGTCGATGCTTGCCGCAAGTATAACGCAAGTCGATTAATCTGGTGAAAAAGGGACTGCAAACGTTGAAAGCGTTACGGCGAGGTCGCCAGCGTGACGGTCGGCTCGATGTTCGGTGCGATGCCGGGCGAGCCGCTGTTGACCCACGCATAGGCGACGATGTTGGCGATCACGAGGATGACGAAGATGATCAACAATGTCCGCAGCAGGCGCGGTGTGACGACGAAGCCGGGCGTGCGCGGCGGGGGTGGCTCGCTCGACGCCGGGACGCGCCTGCCCAGCCGGGCGTTATCCAGCAGCCACGATTGCAGAAGCGCAGCGCCCAGAGCGATGCCGCCGGGCGTCGGCAGCAGAATGTCACGGTACTCCAGGCTGCGCAGCGTGGCGTTGATCGCCGTCAGGTCGAGCGGGAAATCCGTCTCGTTCAGCCAGCCCCGGATCGCCGAAGCGTCCAGCCGACCGAGCGGATCGTTGTAGACCAGATCGCTGATCGCCGTGAGGACGATGCGCTCGTTGGCGTTCAGCCGCTCCCACAGCGCGCGGTAGTCGGATTCGTTGTACAGGTAGAGGGCGGGCGTCAGCGTTTTCACGTCGTCGAGTGTGAACACGTTCAGTTCGGGCGACATCTCCCAACGCCGGAAGAACTCGTGCCCCACATGCTGCGCCAGACCGGGCGCGCCGCCGATCAGCTTCTGCACCGCCGACGCGCATTCGTCCGGCACGGCATACAACCCGCGCACCGGCATTTGCAGCAGCCACTGGGTTTCGTCGGCGGTCAGGTTGCTCAGGCGGATCACGTCGGTCGACGCGACCAGCGGCGCGAGATCGTCAATGTCGGACTCGTAGCCGCTGTCGAGCGTCAGGGCGACGTAGAGATTCTGGAATTTCTGGGCGAGGCTGAGCAGATAACCGAAGGTGTCCGCCGGGAGCTGCCCGGAACGCACCGCCAGCAGCATACAGTCGGCGTCGTCCAGCAGGAGCAGCAGCTTACGGCGCACCGCGCCGAGCACCTGCGGCAGAAACGTCGCTTCGAGCCACTGGCGCGGCTGGTCACCGATGGGGTCAAGCTGCGACAGCCGACTGACCGTGTATCCCTGATCGACCAGCGTGGTCGTCACCGTCTGCGCCAGCGCCAGTAACCAGTGGGCTTCGCTGTCGAGATTCGTCTCGCGCAGCGGGATGTACACGCCGACCGCCGTCTCCTGAAACGCGGTAGCGACGTTGTGGAGCAGCGCCGTCTTGCCGACGTGCTGCCGCCCCATGAACAGGATCGCGCCGCTGTGGATCGGGTCGAGCAGACGCGCGTACAGGCGCGCGAACGCATCTTTGCGCCCGGCGAACGGCGCAGACGCGAGACCGGCTGGATCGTTATAGTCGGCGTGGTAGGGATTCACCGGATTTATCATGTCTCAATTATATCGGCGCTGGCTGGCACTTGCCGAATCTTGAAAGCGGTAGGGTATAATCCGCCGGGGGATCACTCACTCGTAGAGGTTATCAGTTGAATCAACGAACGCCCTCGCGCGCGCTGGCGCTGGTCGGGATGCCCGGCGCGGGAAAATCGCTGTGCGCCCGACACCTGGAAGCCAAAGGTTATTTTCAGTATCGTTTCGGCAGCATCGTGGTCGATGAAGTCTCGCGGCGCGGCTTGCCGCTCAACCCGGAGAACGAGCGCATCGTCCGCGAGGAATTCCGCAGCAAAGAAGGCATGGACGCCATCGCCCGGCGCGCGCTGCCGATTCTCAAGCAGGCGCTCGAACGCTATCGCTGCATCGTGATTGACGGGCTGTATAGCTGGAGCGAGTACAAAACGCTGAGCGCCGAGCTGGAAGGCGAGCTGATCGTGGTCGCCATCGTCAGCGAGCGCGCCCTGCGCTATGGGCGACTCGGTCAGCGAGAAGAGCGCCCGCTCACGGCGGTCGAAGCCGAGCGCCGCGACTATCAGGAGATTGAGAATCTCGAAAAGGGCGGACCGATTGCCCTCGCCGATTACACGCTGCTGAACAACGGCACGCCCGACGCGCTGCTGGATTCACTCGACGCGCTGATCGAAGCGCTCGACTTCCGCCCGTGACGATCCTCCGCTCAAAATTGACAGGACGCCGCAACTCTCTCTATACTGCGCTTAGCGACTGACACCGGAGCATTCAATTTTGCGTCGTCATCTTCTGATCGTCATGCTGCTGCTCGGTGCAATCGGAGCGCGCGCGCAGTCCGAGATCCCCCAGCCGGGCGAGCCACCCGTACTGGAGCGGATCGCGGTCTCGACCCCTTCCGCCATCGGACGGGTGACGATCAGCGGCGCGGCGGGCGCGGTATTCCCGAACGCTTACGTCGCCGTGCGCAACCTGTACACCGGCGCGACCGCCTTCGCCCATGCGGGCATCACCGGCAGCTTCAGCGTCGAGATGGACGGGGTCGAGAACACGCCGTACTGGATCAGCCCGTCGGTCGAGCAAATCACCGCCGACGCGCAGCGCGAAGCCGAGTCCCACACCGGGTCACTGCCCGGCGGACCGGGCGCGATCCTGTACAGCGCCTTCCCCACCGCGCCAACTGAATCGCAGGCGATCACCCAGATCGCCATCGACGGAGATATTGCCGACTGGAGCGCCTACCCCGACGCCGTGCGCATCGACTCCGACGGGCGCACGATCCTGTCGCTGCGCAACGCCGATTCGCTGTACGTAGCGCTGGCGGGCGATTACACGCGCCGGAGCTACGCCCAGATCGAAATCCGATTCACGATTGACACCACCTACACCATCACGCTCGACCCCCGCCAGACTCACCCGGCGGCGCTGGCGCGCGTCAACCCAAGCGCGCGCGACCTGGGCACGTTGAATGTGGCGTCACGCCAGCGGAGCAGTATCGAACTGCGCATCCCGCTGTCGTTCCTCAGCCGCGCCGACCGTGTCACGCTCGACCGCGTACGCACCGCCGACGCGAGCGGCGTGGAAATCCTGAGCGACACGACCGGCGTGGAAATCCCGGCGCGCGCCGAGGCGACCGGCATCTTCCGGGTGCAAAGCAGGCTTACGTCGGCAGGGACACCGTTCAGCATCGCCAGCACAGGCTGGTCGGTGCGCGGGCGCTCGGACGCGCTGGCGCTGGAACCGGGCGCGGCGTGGCACGTCGAGATGGACGCGCTCTACAACACCAGCGCCCTGCCCGACGAGGCGGAAATGGGCGGCACACTGGCATTCCAGCCGATTGCCCGCTACACCGACGGCGAGCTGCGTACCGTCGGCGGCGCGGCGTCGAACAACGGCTGGTCGAGCATCCTCACGCCCGGCGGTCTGCCGATTGACAACCTGACCAGCCGGACGACGCTTGGCGTCGCTGTCGCCAGATCGTACCAACTGATCCGCCACAGCAGCGCCGTGCGCTTCCCGCTGGATTTCGCCGTGATCATCCCGGACGACCTGCCGCCCGGCTTGTACGTGCCAATCTTCACCGGCTACACCGAAACGGTCGACGGCGTGCGCACGGCGTGGGATCAGAATCCGACGCGGCTGCCGCTGGTCGTCAACGTGGGCGAGGTCGGCAGCGCGCGGCTGCTGTGGACGCTGTTCGCGGACAGCCCCAGCGACGGCAGCCGGGGCGTGCTGCCCGACGAGGACGCCAGCTACGCGGCGCTCTCCAACCGCGTGCGCTTCAACAGCCCGACCTACATCCTGCCGCCCTTCCAACCCGGCACGCGCGACCCAATCGATTACCCGCTGGAGCCGTACCTGCTCAACGAGCTGACGAACAGCTACGCGACCGGCAGCGCACCGCTGATCCCGTTCCGCTTCCCAAGCGGTCGGCTTCAGGCGAGCGTCATCCGACCAGACGGCACGGTGGACGACCTGGGCAGCGCGAGCATCACCCAGAACCAGCTTTCCACGACTGCTGAGGACGAGCGCGCGCTGTTCGGCGTGCAGTCGCCGCTGGACGAATACCGCCTGACGACGCTCGACCCGAAGTTCAGCACTTACCACTTCGACCAGTACGGCGAATACACGATCTCGCTGGCGGGCAGCCTGCGCGACGTATGGGGCAACACCTACGAGGGCGGCGGGACGTATCACATCGTCGCCGCCGAGCTGCTCGACCTGACGCCCGGCGTGCTGCCGGGGACGCCGTTCGAAGTGGGCAACGCGCTCAACTTCGGGCTGCACCTCTCGCCCGGCTACCCCGCCGACGTGACGGTGACGGTGCGCGTCTACCCGCTCGACGGCGGCGCTGCCATCGAGCGCACGGTCAGCGGGACAGCCAACGCCAGCGGCTATTTCCAGCCGAGCAACGTGCCGTTCCTGTTCGGCACGCCCGGCGAGTACGTGATCGACTACGACGCGCGCTACCGCATGTCGGACGGTAGGCTGTGGGCGGCGAGCCTGCGCAGCGCCGGGGTGATCGCCAGCCCGCGCTCGACACTAGTCGCGCACGGCGAGCGCAGCGCGCCCGGTGTGAACAGCACGATCCGCCCGGCATGGTTCGATGGTCACGAATACGCCGAAGTGACGAACAGCCCCGATCTCACGCAGCTTTACTACCCGTATTTCAGCGGGGATGTCGCGCGCATCGGCGACGGACGCCCCGAAGGTATCGTGCCAGAGATTCGCGTTCAGGACCTGAGCCGCGAGCCGACCGACGCGCCAGCGACCAGCGCGCAGGCGAGCCTGGGCGCCTACGAGCAGCGGCTGGTAGCGACCATGCCCGGTTACGTCGGCGACGGCGGGCGCTCGATATACCAGATCGTCAGTGAGGATGAGCTTCCGGTGATCGCCGACGGCTCGGCGCTGACCGATAACGTCGGCGGCTACACCTACGTCAGCGCGGTGCGCCCGAACGTCACCGTCCGCCAGTATGTGTCCGGGGGCGACGACGGCGGGCTGCTGCTCGGCTGGGATAACGACGACCCGCTCAACCGTCAGATCGGCGCCGGCGTAGGCGGCAACCGCCCCGGCGACATGATCTTCCTGTTCGGAGGCGCGATCATCCGGTCGGGCGACGTGCGCGCCAGCGCGATCTACGGGGCGCTGGCGATGGTCACCGACGCCGACCAGCCGCCGAGCATCTACCCGCCGGATCGCGGCGCAGCGGGCGGCGCAGACGGCGGTCCGCTGCTGACCGTGCATGATCAGCCTGTCGACACGTTCATTGTGCTGACGGGTGTCCAGCCGGGCGAAGTGCTGCACGTCGGCGACACCCTCGCCATCGGCGGGCAGGTCGCGCCGCCGCTCCCGGCACACGTGACGACGACGCTGACGACACCGAGCGGGCGCGAATACCACTTCGGCGGGAAAGCCAACTCCATCGGCTATTATTACAGCCCGGCTAACCGCCTGCTGGTCGACGAGCCGGGGTTGTGGACGGTCAGCATCGACGTAGCGCAGGAAGGCGACACCTCGGCGGGCGAGATCGACGGTGATGGCGTGCATGGCAGCGTGGTCGGCGCGGACGGCGGGCAGTTCTCGATTTACGTGCTGCCGCGCGACGCCGAACCGCTGCCCTGGAATTCGCTGCTGACCGACACGATCATCCCGATTGTGTCGCCGTACAACTTCAACTTCATCCTGCCGGAGGACTGGACGCAGATCAACGCCTACTACACGCTGACGACGCCCGGCTACATCATCGAGGACGGCGCGCTGCGCGTCAACGGGCGCAATTTCACCTATCAATACACTGCGCCGCTGCAAAGCCGTGCCTTCCCCAACCTGGAAAATGACGGGCGCAGCGGCGCGTACATCGCTGACGTGCGCACGCTCACGTTCGTTGCCACCGGGATCGACGGCTCCGGCGCGTTCCAGATACGCAGCCGCACCTTCACGCTGATGCATGACCGGCTGGTCACGACGGAGTAGATGATGCGGCGCTTGGGGGGAATCGGGGACGTTTGTTTGGGTAGGGGCACGACATGTCGTGCCCCTACGGTCGCCATTATCACAATACTGCTCCTGCTGCTGATCATCCTGCTCTCAAGCGCCGCGCCGCAGCCGCTCGCCGCGCAGATCAACGGCACGCCGACGCCGCTGCCGCTGTTCGCGCTGCCGGACGCGCGCAGCAACCGCGCCTACGTGAGCAACACGCTGGCGCTGGCGAACGACGGGCGAACCATCGTCGCCGCCAACATGATCAACAACTCGATGACGATCCTGATCCCGACGTATGACCGCGTCGTCGCGGAAATCCCGGTCGGCAAAGACCCGCGCTCGGTGGCGCTCACGCTCGACAACTCGCGGGCGCTGGTCGCCAATCGCGGCGACGGGACGCTGTCGGTCGTCAGCATGACCGAGCAGGTGGTCACCGCCACAATCCCGGTCGGCAGCCTGCCCTACGGCGTCGTCACCGCGAGCAACGACGTGGCATACGTCTCGCTTGAAGGCAGCGATCAGATTGCGGTAGTCGATCTCAATCAGGGGGCGGTCGCCCGCACGATTGACGTGCCCGACGCTCCGGCAGGTCTCACCCTGTGGGGCGATTTCCTGTACGTGACCCACTTCTGGAGCGGCGCGGTCAGCATGGTGTATCTGCCGCAGGCGCGCATCATCCAGACGGTGAGTACGGGCATGGATACGGCGCTGTTCCAGAACCTTGAGCCGGACATCACACGCGGCGTCGCCTACCTGCCGCAGACGCGCCTGAACGCCCAGAATACGCGGCTGACCTACGACACAACCGCCTTTCCGGTCGTCAACGCTATCAGCCTGCGCGACCTGTCGGTGCTGCGCAGCCGACGGATCGCCCTCGACACGGCGGATCGTCCGGTGAACATGCCGTTCGCCGCCGCACTCGACCGCTTCGCCCAGCGGCTGTACGTCGCCAACGCGGGCAGCGACAGCATTTCGGTGATCGACCTGAACACCGGCTTCGCGCGGGCGAACATCGCCGTCGGCGCGAACCCGCGCGGGCTGCTGCTCAACCTCGACAACAGCGAGCTTTACGTCCACAGCGCGCTCGACGGCACGGTCACGACCATCGATACGCAGACGCTCGCTATCACCGACGTGCTGCCGATCATCAACCTGAACGTGTCGCTCGACTTCCTGCTGGGCGCGCAGTTGTTCCACTCTGCCGCCGACCCGCGCCTGAGCGCCGGGAACAGCCTGAGCTGCGCTACCTGCCATTTCGACGGGCAGAGCGACGGGCGGGTGTGGCAGGGCTTCCCGGACGGTCCGCGCAACACGCCGGTGCTGTACAACCTGCTGGAGACCGTCCCCTACAAATGGTCGGCGACGTGGGACGAGCTGGCGGATATGGAATTCAAAATCCGCTGGCTGCAAGCGGGCACAGGCTTGGTCGACGCCCCCATCGTCGACAACCCTCACCCCGGCATGTCGGTCGACCTCGACCTGCTCACCCAGTACCTGACCACGCTGCAGGCGCCGCCCAACCCCTATCAGTTTCCGATGGCAGTAGTCAAGCGCGGCGAAGAAGTGTTTCAGGAACAGGGCTGCGCATCGTGCCACGTCGGTCCGGCGGGCACGGACTTGCAGAGCTACGACGTGGGAACCGGAGCATCGTCGCCGCTGGAAAAGCGCGGCACGGTGTTCGATACGCCGTCGCTGCGCTGGCTGTGGCTGAGCGCGCCCTACTTCCACGACGGCTCGGCGCAAACGCTGCGCCAGGTCTTTGAGCTGCCCGGCAAACATCAACTGATCTTCACCGTGCCGCCGGACGACATCGACGCGCTGGTCGATTATCTGCTCGCCATTGCCAGTTAACCTCGAATAAATTCAGGGTTTAACCCTTGCTAACTTTTCATGGGGCTGTTATATTTATGATGGATATGATAAAAATTGCGGCAGTAAACTAAGGTGAGGTTGATGAACGCAAGCGCCGCGATGCAGGAATACCTGGCAGAAGCTTACCGGCTCGCCTACTACCAGCACGACGACCCCTACATTTCAACTTCCGCGCTCGCCGAAGTCATGGGCGTGTCCGCCCCCGCCGTCACGCGCATGGTGCAGCGGCTCAAGGAAGCCGGGTATCTCGAACACGAACCGTATCGCGGCGTCTTTCTGACGCCCGAAGGCGAGCGCGAAGCCCTGATGAACATCCGGCGTCACCGGCTGGTGGAAGTGTTCCTCGTCGGGGTGATGAAATTCGGCTGGCACGAAGTCCACGATCAGGCGGACGACCTCGGCGTCGCGGTGAGCGACGCGGTGGTCGAGCGCATGGAGCGCATGGCGGACTACCCGCGCCGCTGTCCGCACGGCGAGCCGATCCCGTCGGCGGACGGCAGGATGCCGCGCGTGATCGACGCGCCGCTGAACGAAGCCGAGCCGGGCAGCGATCTGGTGATCAGCCGAGTCAGCACCCACGACATGGACAAGCTGGAATATCTGGGCGAACTCGGCTTGAAGCCGGGCAGACGCTTCACGCTGATTTCGCGCGCGCCGTTCAACGGTCCGCTTCAGCTACAGCTCGACGACCGCACGCAGATGATCGGTCACGAGCTGGCGGGCGTGCTGCGCGTGTGCCCGCCCGATCAGTTCGAGCTAAACTAACTGCCTCCACACAGGTCGCGCCCCCGCGCCAGCGTGAACCGGATGAAGTCCCGAGCGTCTCCGACAGATCGTCCCGTTGTGCTGATGCCGCCAGACCAGCGCCCGCTCGATCAACGGTCGCCACGCCGAATCGACGTTTTCGAGCGCCCAGGCAGCCGCGTCGGGCTTTGAGACGACTTCCCCACGATTCAACGTATACAGCACACGGCACATGGTCAGGACGGCGAACGCCTGATAATCGCGCGGCTCCAGCCACACCGAGTCGGTCAGGCGCGCCGCCAGAAGCCGAGCCGAGTCGCAGACGGCGGCTTGCAACTCGTCGGGCGTGACCGGATCGATCAGCGTGGCGGGCGGCGGTCCCCACACGGTGACGCCGCGCTCGCGCACGACGTGGCGCTCAATAATCCAGGTGCTGCCGTGCTCACGGACGCCGAAATCCCAGTCAACGCCAATCGTCGGGTGGGCGGCGTTCGCCGGGTCGTGACGACGCAGCGCGGCGCGCGGAATGTACGAGCCTTCGAGCTTATTGGCATAGCGCAGACCGCTGACGGCGATGTGAGCGTGCAGGTCGCGGAGGGCATCGAGCGTTTCAGCCGGGAGCGTATCGTCGGTCACGAACAGGAAATCGACATCGCTGAGTCGGGGTCGAAGTCGCCCAACGACAGCGAGCCGTACAGGTACATGCCGACCAGCCGGTCGCCCAGGATTTCGCGCACGCCGCCGAGCAGCGTTCAGCAGCGCGTCCACGTCGGGAGTAGGGCGTCAAGCGCTCGACCGCCGCGCCGCCAGCCCCAGACACAGCCAGCCGCCCAGGAACGCCAGCCCGCCCAGCGGCGCGACCGCGCCCATGATGCGCAGGTCGAACAGGCTGAGAATGTACAGGCTGCCGGAAAACAGGACGATCCCGGCGGCGAACAGGTAGCCCGCCCAGCGCGCCGGGCGTCCGGGGTAGCGCTCGGCGACCCACGCCGCGCCGACCAGCGCCAGCGCGTGGTACATCTGGTACTGCACGGCGGTCTCGAAGGTCGGCTTGAGATCGGGATGGGCGGCGAAATGCGCCGTCAAGCCGTGCGCGCCGAACGCGCCGAGCGCGACGCCGAGAAATCCGAACACCGCCGCCAGCAGGTTGAATTTTTGTGACTCCATTATTTCCTCAATCAGCGTGACAGGCTAAAGGAGATATAATATGATTTACGTTTACAAATTTCCGCGTCCAATCTGTTTGTGCTGCTGGTCATGCACGCACAACGACTTATTTCGGATGCTGTGCTTATAGAGGCAAAGAGTAGCCGTGTTGTCGCAAGCAACCGTTGCCCTGGAGCATTTTTACTACGGACAATTATTCTACCAGGGAAAGGCGCAAGGCGATCTTCGGCTTCTGGCGTCATCGCCCGGCGTAAAAACCGAGCACGTCACCGAGGCAGCAGAGGAAGCCGCTGTCCCTCCCATGCCCGGCGTGCCCAACGGCTCATGGGCGCTGGTACGCGGGCGCTCTACCCCATTCATGGTCGTTCAGGCGCAGATCGGCAGTAAGCAGCAGGCGATGCGCCACATCGTCCTGATGCCGGTCGACGTGCTGCGCTCGCTCGGCGGCAACCTGACGGCGCTCGCCCGGCTGGCGGATACGCAGATGCCGGTCTACGAGCAGGTCGGGACGACCATCCCGCTCGTGCCGATGGCGCAGGCAGGCACGCCCAACGCCGACGCGCAGGAAAACGCGATGCTGGCGCTGATGACCGCCACCCGCGACCGCCTCGACGTGATCGAGGCGCTGCTGGCGGCGATCATTCAGGGCGTGCAGATCGTCGTCAAAGGCGCGCCGCCCGAACTCGAACACCGGATCAGCTTCATCGAGGGCTTGCTGGCGCTGCTGCCGCCGCCCGCGCGCTTCGGCGTGACCTTCGCCACCCACACGCTGCCTTCGACTCGCGTCGACGCGCAGATCTGTTTATACCGACGACCCGCCGCCGCCGAATACGCTCGTGTGCCATGGCGGCGCGCGCGTCGAAGGCACGGTCGCCGAGGACGGATACGCCCGCTTCATCCGCAGCCAGCTCCGGCTGGACACGCGGCTGGTGATCGACCAGACGACAGCGCTGACGGCGGTCGCGGCGTGGCGCATCAAGCGCGGCGACACACTCTCCGAAGCGCTCAAGTATGCCTCCTACCGCCTGAAGCTCGACACGGCGCTGATCCAGAACCAGCCGGTCGAAGCCACTGACGCGGCGAAAGTCCTCGCCGAAGACCCCACGCTGACCGATGTCCTGCGCGAGGCGTATGTCCGTCACCTGCTGGCGTTCGCCATCGTCCTCGACGAGATCGAGCACGCCGACAAGCTGGCGATGGTCGTGCGCGGGCAGCCTGACCTCGAAAGCGTCATTCTGGAGCAGATGAACGAGGCGCTGGCGGCGGGCAAGGCGGATCGCGTTTACCGGACGCTGGCGCGCTGGCTCTCGAACCCGCTCGGCTTCAACGGCATGTACTGGGTCGAACTGACGCAGCGCGCCGCCATCGCCTACGCCGAGGGGCTGGTCAAGGGCAATCAGGTCGAGACGCTGAACGCTTTCCTGCGCCACGTGCGCCGCAACAGCGGGAACGTCGAAATCGCGCCGATCATCCCGCGCCTGATCGAAATCGCGCTGCCGGTCGCGGTGCAGCACCAGCCGCTGGCGGAAAACGTGTTCGTGCTGGCGGCGGGGTCGCTGCCCGCCAACACCTGGCAGCAGTTCATCACGCTCAAGCCGCTGCTGGCGAAGCTGCCACCGAGCCTGTCGCAGTTGATGGACATCCTGAGCGGCAAAGACCCCGCGCCGCCCGGTCTGCTGGCGCAGGTTTCGAGCGAATTCGGCGACGACTGGCGTCCGCTGCTGATCATCCGGCTGACCGAAGTCACGCTGCTGGCGGGGCGGCGCGATCTGATCGACAACGCCGCGCTGACCACGTTGATCCGGGCGGCGCAGTCCACGTTCGGTCCGTCATACGACTCGCTGCTGCGCTGGATCGTCCGCAACCTGTCCGACGACGAAGTGCTGCTCAAGCTCGGTCTGGTCGGCTCGCGCTACCTGCTGCAAATCCTGCTCTCGCGCGGGGCATACGAAGAACTCGCCACCGAGCTGATCCATCAGGGGCGGCTGCTGTACCCGACTGACAAGCAGTTGAACTACGCCGGGATGGTGCGCAGCCTGATGCTGGAAACGCCGCTCCCGGTCGATCAGGTTCCGCTGGCGCTCAAGACGCTCGGCAACAAAGGCTTGAAGCCGCTGCCGCTGGCGCTGGCGTACTTCGGCGCGCTGGAACAGCATCGCTGGTCGAGCGCGATTGACGGCGTGGCGGCGGAACTGACGACGCTGGTATTCAGCAACCGCCTGATCATCGAGGCGATCCAGCTTGACCTGATCACCCAACTGCTGCAATACCACGTGCAGCGCCGCGATACCAATTACACCGTGCGCGTGGCGACGCTGCTCCCGGCGGCAGCCGCCCGGCGCGGCGAAGCCGGTCTCGCCCCGCTGATCCAGATGTACCGCGCGCTCAACTGGGACGA
>JAXLWE010000180.1:0-1110 GCA_046328655.1 Anaerolineae bacterium
CGACATCGGCTACCCACCGTTCCGGCGGCTGGTGCGCATCCTGTTCCGGTTCCCCAACGAGACCAAAGCCCAGCAGGAAGCCGAGCGCGCCGCCGGGCTGCTGCGCCGCCGCCTCGAACAGCTCAACATGACCGGGACGGAGCTGATCGGTCCCGCGCCGTGCTTCTTCACGCGCGAGAACAACGTGTTCCGCTGGCAGGTGCTGCTGCGCGGTCCCGACCCGACCCCGGCGCTGGAAGGGATCGCCATCCCGAAGGGCTGGTACGTCGATGTCGACCCGGCGGAAGTGATGTAAAAACAGTGCTGAGTGCTGAGTGACGAGTGCAGGGTAAAAGCCAGAATACTTTGTTGAGGGGGAATCATGGAAACGGTCGGCAGGATTTTGATTGCGATTGTGGCGCTGGAGCATCTTTTCTTCCTGTACCTCGAAATGTTCCAGTGGACGAAGCCGACCGGGATGCGGGCGTTCGGCACGACGCCGGACGTTGCCGAGTCGTCGAAGGTGCTGGCAGCGAATCAGGGGCTGTACAACGGCTTTCTGGCGGCGGGCTTGGTGTGGAGCCTGCTGTATCCCGACCCGGCAATCGGGCGGCAGATCGCGCTGTTCTTCCTCGCCTGCGTGATCGTCGCGGGGGTGTACGGCGGCATCACCGTCAAGCGCTCGATCCTGCTGATTCAGGCGCTGCCCGCGCTGATCGCGGCGGTCGCCGTGCTGCTGGCGTAAGGATGGCGACGTAATCCGGTATAATGAGAACACTAGCGCGGAGTGACGACTCATGAGTGTTGTGGTGACATTAAACATCCCTGAGGAAGTTGCGCATCAGGCGCAGACGGTTGCCGCGAATACGAAGCGGCGGGTCGAAGATGTCCTGACCGAATGGCTCGACCGCGCTGCGGCTGAAATCCCCGTCGATCAACTCCCCGACGACGAAGTGAAGGCGCTTGCAGACATGCAGATGTCTGAGCAACAACAGGCGGAGATGCAAGACTTGCTCAACCGTCAGCGTGAGGGGGGTTTGACGGCGATGGAGCGGGAGCGGCTGGACATCCTGATGCAGCTTTATCGTAAGGGATTGGTGCGCAAAGCGAAGGCGATCAAGACTGCGGTGG
>JAXLWE010000181.1:0-1110 GCA_046328655.1 Anaerolineae bacterium
ACCGAGGGCGTACATACAGTTTCTGGACGGGCAAAAACTGAGTTGCAGCGTCAGCAGCCGGACGGTCGCCATTGCGATGGCGGCGCGGCTGTACCAGAGCATCGGCGTGCGCGGCGTTGCCGTCTACGACCCGCGCGACCGCTCGCTGCGGGCGTTCCACATCGAAGAACTGCTCCCCTACCGCGAGACGCCATCGAAAGACGCCTTCCAGGGCTTAGCCGAAATCGTCGGCAGATATTACAACGATCTCGACGGCGAATAGCCCGATGGCGGAAATCACGCTGACAGGTTACGTGTCGGGCGCGCTGGGCAGCATCGTCGCGCTGCACGGCAGCTACTACCACACCCACTGGGATTTAGACCTCTATTTCGAGGCGAAGGTCGCGGTCGAGCTTGCCGCGTTCCTCAATCGCTTCGACGCGCAGCATGACGGCGCGTGGTTCGCCCGCGACGGCGAGCAGGTGATCGGCGGCATCTTCATCGACGGCAAGGACGCCAACGGAAAAGGCGCGCGCCTGCGCTGGTTCATCGTCGACCCGGCGTATCAGGGGCGCGGCGTCGGCAGCCGTCTGGTCGAGGCGGCGGTCGGCTTCTGCCGGAGCAAAGCCTTCCCGCGCGTCTACCTGACCACCTTCGCCGGGCTGGACAGCGCCCGCCACCTCTACGAGAAATTCGGGTTCCGGCTGTGCGGCGAGGAGGACGCCACCCAGCTCACCGGCAAATCCACGCTCATCGAACAGGTTTTTGAGCTGTTCCCGTCACAGTGACTCGACCAGCGGGCGCATCCCGATCAGGAATACGCGCGACTTCTTCGGCTGCGTCACGGCGAAGATGACCGCTTCGGCAACGTCCTCGTTGTCCAGATACATCTCCAGCTTGGGGTCGCCCTCGACGCGCCCCGTTCCGAAGGCGAAATAGCTGTTGACGCCGCCGGGCGCGACGTAGCTCACCTTGACGTTGCGGTCGTGACATTCGTGGTCAAGCGCCATCGCAAAGCCGTACTGCGCGTGCTTGCTGGCGCAGTAAACCGTTTCGTGCGGCAGCCCCTTCAGCCCCGCGACCGAGCCGACGAACACGATCCAGCCTTCCTGACGCTCCAGCATCCGGGGC
>JAXLWE010000182.1:0-1108 GCA_046328655.1 Anaerolineae bacterium
ACGCCGACGCCGACGCTCGACATCACCCTGACGCTGATTCAGGCGACGCTGATCGCCGATTTCCAGACGGCGACGACCGCCGCCTGCGATTTCGACTACACCATCGTCAAGCAGGAGCCGGAAGACGAGGGCTTCGTCGCTGTCAACCAGAGCTACCAGCGCCTGATCACGCTGCGCAATATCGGCACGTGCGCCTGGGAGCGCAATTCGGCGCTGATCTTCATCACGGGCGAGAATTTCAACGCCGGGGCGCGCATCCTGATCCGCGACCGCGTGGGCGTGGGCGAGGAGATCGTGGTCGAATTCAACGGGCGCACGCCCATCACCGGCGGCGGCGGCACGCCGCTTTCGGGGACCTGGGAGCTGCGCACGCCGGGCAACATTCGCATCGGGCAGCCGATCACCATCAGCATCAACGTGTTCGGCGGCTGATCCCTGAGGGAGTCCATTGTGAATCGAGACCAAGCCTGGCAGATCGTCACCGAATTTGTCCAGTCCGACAGCCTGCGCAAGCACATGCTGTCGGTTGAATACGCCATGCGCGCTTATGCCGCCTACTACGGCGAGGACGCCGACTCCTGGGGATTGGTCGGGCTGCTGCACGATTTCGACTGGGAAATCCACCCGACGCTGGAGCAGCACCCGATGGACGGCGCGCCGATTCTGCGCGAGCGCGGCGTAAGCGAGGAAGACATCCGCACGATTCTGAGTCACGGACCGCTGGCGGCGGATGACCGCGTGACGCCGCGCGACAAGGCGCTGTTCGCCGTCGACGAGCTTACCGGGCTGATCACGGCGGCGGCGCTGGTGCGTCCGTCAAAGGACGTGCGCGATGTCGAGGTGAAGTCGATCCACAAGAAATGGCGCGACAAAGCCTTCGCGCGCGGCGTCAACCGCGACGATGTCGAGCAGGGCGCGCAGTTGCTCGGCGTCGACCTGTGGGAAGTCCACGTGCCGCTTGTCCTCAGGGCGATGCAGGAACACGCCGCCGAGCTTGGCTTAGCCGGGGCGTAGCCGCTTCAGCCGCTTTTCGAGACCGAAACCGAAGATCGCCAGCGCCGCCATGCTAACCAGCGTGATCGCCGCGCCCAGGTACAGCCATGCCGGG
>JAXLWE010000183.1:0-1096 GCA_046328655.1 Anaerolineae bacterium
ATGGAACGCGAACACATTCGCAATTTTTGCATCATCGCTCATATCGATCACGGGAAAAGCACGCTCGCCGACCGGATGCTGCAATTCACGCACACCGTCAGCGACCGCGAAATGCAGGATCAACTGCTCGACAGCATGGACTTGGAGCGCGAGCGCGGCGTGACCATCAAGGCGTCGGCGGTGCGCATGAATTACACTGCGCTCGACGGCAGTAACTACGAGATCAACCTGATCGACACTCCCGGTCACGTCGACTTCACCTACGAAGTCAGCCGGGCGCTGCAAGCCTGCGAAGGCGCGGTGCTGGTGGTCGATGCGTCGCAGGGCATCGAGGCGCAGACGCTGGCGAACGTGTATCTGGCGCTGGAGCAGGACCTCGAAATCATCCCGGTGATCAACAAGATCGACCTGCCCGCCGCCCGCCCCGACGAAGTGGCGCAGGAAGTCGAGAACCTGCTGGGCGTGCCCGCCGAGGACATCCTGCGCATCTCCGCCAAGAGCGGGATCGGCATTCAGGACGTGCTGGAAGCCGTGATCAAGCGCGTGCAGCCGCCGCGTGGCGACATGGACGCGCCGCTGCGCGCGCTGGTGTTCGACTCGCACTACGACTCGTACAAAGGCGTGGTCGCTTACGTGCGCGTGGTCGACGGCTCGATGACCCGGCAGACGGCGCTGCGGCTGATGGCGACCGATGCCAAGTTCGAGCCGGTCGAGATCGGCATCTTCAGCCCCGGCATGAAACCAGTCGAGTCGCTGAGCGTCGGCGAGGTGGGCTACGTCGCCACCGGGTTCAAGTCGGTGCGCGAGTGCCGCGTCGGTGACACCATCACGCTGGCGGCGACCAGCGCCGCCGAGCGCCTTCCCGGTTACACGCAGGTCAAGCCGATGGTGTTCGCCGGGATTTACCCGGTCGACAACGACGATTACGGCGAGCTGCGCGACGCGCTCGAAAAGCTGCAACTGAACGACGCCTCGCTGGTGTACGAGCCGGAAACGTCGCAGGCGCTCAACTTCGGCTTCCGCGTCGGCTTCCTCGGCTTGTTCCACATGGAGATCGTGCAGGAGCGGCTGGAGCGCGAGTACGAGCTAGACATCC
>JAXLWE010000184.1:0-1058 GCA_046328655.1 Anaerolineae bacterium
CGTCGCCACCAGTGTCAGCGGCACGCTCCAGATCGAGTCCATCCGGCGTTGAGCGATCATTGGCTTATACTCCTTCACTTCGTCAGGTTCAACGGAGGGAAGGCTGGACAGCGGTACACCCGCTTCGGAGGGCAGGCGCGCGTCGAAGCGCACGGACGATGCCAGCTCGATCAGGTCGGCGGCGAGTTCGGCTTCCGGCGTCGGCGGCGTCGCTGATTTAGTCGCCCGATACGCATCCACAAAAGCGTCGAGCGCTTCAGCCTGCTTGAGGTCGCTCATAACTCCCTTTCCTTCACGGCGACGTACTCGCGCAGGTCGCGCAGCCCGCGATGCAGCAGCATTTTGACCGCCGCCTCGCTCTTGCCCATCACCACCGCCGTTTCGTGAGTGCTCAGCTCGGCGAAGATGCGCAGCCGGATCACCTCGGCGCGGTCGGCGGGCAGGCGGTTCAGGGCTTGCAGGACGGACGCCATTTGCAGCCGCTGCCCGACGATCTCCTCGGTCGCGGGCGCGATCAGCGGCGCGTCGTCATCCAGCGGGACTTCCCGGCGGCTGCGGCGAAGAAAGTTGACCGCGTGATTGCGCGCGATAATCGTCAGCCAGGCGGCGGGTGAGCCTTCGCCCCGGTAGCTGGCAATGTTCTTGAGCGCGGCGGTGAACGTCTGCGCCGTCAAATCCTGGGCATCCTGCGCGTTGTTGACCTGCGTCAGCAGATAGCGGTAGATATGCCCGGCATAGCGCTGGTAAAGCTGCGCGAATGCCGCCGGGTCGCCGCGCGCCGCGAACGCCAGCCCCTCGTCAGCGGGGTACTTGTCCAACGATACTCCCTTCCCTGAAGGATGTGGATGAGCGCTCATCGTCCTTCTTTAGGGTATGTCGTCCAGCCAGCCGAGAGGTAACAGTCGAAATCGCCCGCGCCCGGCAATTGTGTTTCCGGAGCGGCGCGGGCAGCCGAAAAATATCCGTCATCTGTAATGCTTTCGTAAGGAACTCGCAACACTGTCGTCAGAAATCGCCCCTATCTTCTTGTCCGACGACCGATTCACAAGGAGATTTGA
>JAXLWE010000185.1:0-1058 GCA_046328655.1 Anaerolineae bacterium
CATCTCCGACGGCGAGACGTTCTTGTCCTCGGTGTTCGGCTTGAGGATACTGGCGGCATATTCCTGCGTCTCGCGCCAGCCGAAATGGCTCAGCGCCATCGTGATGTTGGCGGGACCGCAGTCGTTCCAACCCTGGCGCACGTAGGTGAATCCGTACATGCGGGTCGATGCCGGGCGGGAGAAATTGGTCGTCGCCTGCGGCACGCCGACCGAATCAGCTGCCTGCGTCGGCGGAATCGGCGTAGCCGGAGCCTGTGTCGGCACATCGGTTGGCAGCGAAGTCGGCGTAATCGACGGGATCGGCGTCTGTGTGGGCGCGAGCACGACCACCGGCTCGATGGCGGCGTCGTCGGTCGCTTCCGGCGACGGCGTGACGGTCAGCGGCGCGGCATTCTCGGTGAATTCCGGCAGCGGCAGCGCCAGCAAATCCTCCGGCGAGATGCCACCTTCGCGCGGAGCAACGGTCGGGACCGTGCCGCCTTCGGGCGTCGGCGGCATGAAGGCGCGCATGAACGGCATTTCGGTCAGCACCTGCTCCTGGTAGCGCGGCGGCAGGATGTTGCGGTAGGCGAACACGCCGCCCACCGCTATCGCCACCAGCGCCAGAATTGCCAGTAGCGTCGCCCACAGCCACATCAGGCGCGGAAGCTGGCGGCGGAACATGACCGCGCCGCCCACCACCGCGACCAGCACGCCGAAGATGGCGATACCCACGAACGGGATCAGCGAGCCGAGCCGCTGCCCCCCGGTGATGTAATTCAGTCCTGCGAGTACTGCGACGATCAGGAGGAAGAAGACCACTGTGACCAGCCACAGCAGGACGCGCGGCGGCGCTTGCAGCGTCCCAGTTGATCGATTCATTTGTCGTATCTCAACTACTCCACTCCGACGTGCGTCAGTCTGCCACAAAACGGTCGAAATTGCACCTGACGGTTGCCCGACGAACGCACGAGCCTCTGAAGCGGCGCATTATAACATACGCTGTTCGCGCGTCCGCTGCGCTGCTACAATTCCGGGTGCAATCACCGCACCCCGCTCACGCGCGAACCTGCGGCTCG
>JAXLWE010000186.1:0-1057 GCA_046328655.1 Anaerolineae bacterium
TCGGTGATGCCGTACTCGTCCATGAATACCGCCGCGTCGTCGGGGTCGAGCTGGCTCAGCTCCGCCTCGATCTTGCCCTTGAGCGAGACAACGCGGCTCAGGTCGTGCGGGTAGTCGAAGGTCATGTCGGGGTCGGATTCGCCCGTGCTAATCACGATCAGGGTGGGCTTGAGCGTCAGGAATCCGTAGCCCCGGTACGGCTTCATCTCATCATCGGTCAAGCCGCAGTCGCGCAGGGGCTTTTCCGCTTCCAGATACTCCTTCAGTCGCAGCATCATCTCCTGCTCGTCGATGATCGCCTTCTCGACCGTGCGCCCCTTACGCTTCAGTTCGGCGTCGATGCGCTCCAGCCGCGATTCGACCATCACCAGATCGGTCAGCAGGAATTCAGCGTCGAGGATTTCGGCGTCGCGCTTCGGGTCGATGGTCTCGTTGGGATGCGGCACGTTCTCGTCGGTGAAGCCGCGCACTACGTGGACGAAGCCGTCCAACTGCGCCAGCTCGTTGCGGAACTGCCCCTTCAGCCCACCCTCGCCGATGCCCTTGTCCAGCCCGCCAATGTCGACGTAGGTTACCTGCGTGTAGATCGTCTTTTTCGGATTGTACATGGCGGAGAGCCTGTCCACGCGCGGGTCGGGCACGTTGACGACGGCGGTGTGAATCTCGAATTGACCGCTGCTGCCCGCGCCGGTCGGCAGGGCGCTACGGGTGAGCGCGTTGAAGATCGTGGTCTTGCCGCTGTTGGATAATCCGATGATGCCGAGTTTCATGCTGCACTTCCCGGTGTGCCTGCGAACCCAATGCCCGGAAGTATAGATGAAAACCCGACAGCAGCGTAGTCTGGATCAGCCCACATGCCGAAAACACGTCGTCTGTAGGGGCGCACGGCTGTGCGCCAGCTTTCACCCCCTCCCCATCCCTCCCCCGAATTCAGGGGAGGGCGCAAACCAAAGACGCCGCGTCTTTTGCCCCTCCTTGAATTCGGGGAGGGGCAGCGTGACCTGCGGTCGCGCGGGGTGGGGTCGAACAACTGCGCCCCTACGCGATCCCACTTCTA
>JAXLWE010000187.1:0-1050 GCA_046328655.1 Anaerolineae bacterium
GGTTGGCGCGGCGGATATTGGGCTGGCGGATGGCAACACCGATTTCCAGTTCGACGTGTTGGCGCTGTCCAGCTTCTTCTTCGCCGACTACCTGCCGACCGATCCGCCATACTGGTTCACCTACGATGTCGCTAATCCGACCTACTACTTCAACGACGCCAACGGGCTGGCGGGTGGTCCCTATCTCGGTATCCCGATCTGGGACGATGTGGACGGAAACTCGATCCCGGTCGACTTCAATGTCACCGGCTTGACCACCGACCTGCCGCCCATCCTGCTGCTGCACCACCATAACTCGGCGGAAGCCGGGCGTGCCGAGCTGGTTTCGGTCGAGCGCGAATCCGCTCAGCCGCAGCCGACTGAGGAGCCGGGCGAGGGTGGTGGCGCTGGCGCAGGTTCGGCTGGCGAAGGCGTCCTGAGCGCCGACGAGCTTGCCGGTATGCAGCTGCCATCGACCGGCGAGACCCCCGCGACCCCGCCTGTGGCTGGCGTGCTGGTCGTGGCGGTCGCTGGCATCGGGCTGGCGGGCTGGGTGGTTTACCGCCGCCGCCGGGCACAGTAACAGCTTAACGCTTCATCAAACGGCAGCATCCATTCCGGGTGCTGCCGTTTTGTAATCCTTTGGGATCGCATCGGGAAATGGAACGCCGCAAACGCCGCTCGTGGAGAATCCTGCTGTTCGCCGTCGGGACCGGACTCGCCGCTGGCGTCATCTATTACGCGGCGATGACCCTGCTGAACACCCCGACCCGGCTGGAATCGTTCGCGCCGCTTGCGCTGCTCCCCACCGATGATCCCGCCGCGACTCCGCTGCCGCCCACCGCGACGCCCGTCGGCGAATTCCCCATGCTCTCCATCCCGACCGTCGGCGTGTCCGCGCCCATCGTCCAGTTGCAGATCGTCGATAATACCTGGAGCATCTTCGGGCTGGGCATGGATGTCGGGCATCTGATCGGCACGTCGCCGCTGATGGGCAGGGGCAACATCGTGCTGGTCGGGCACGTCGAAATGGCGGACGGCAGTCCCGGCGTGTTCGCCACGCTGAGCAAC
>JAXLWE010000188.1:0-1034 GCA_046328655.1 Anaerolineae bacterium
CGCCGTGATCGCGCCCGCGTGCAGGTAGCGCTGCGGCGCGACGAGGTGATAGGTCAGCGAGTCCCAGTGGGCGGGCGGCGCGAGCGCGTTCACCAGCGCCAGCGCCAGCATCAGCACGCAGTATAGGCTGATCAAGCCGTCCCACGCCGACTCGACGCGCAGCGCAGCCCGCAGCAGGTCGCGCAGATCGACCAGCCATGCGATCAGCGATTTGCGCAACAACACCGCCGCTACGATCAGCAGCGCCCACAGCAGCGGCGGGCGGTAGAGTCCAACCAACCCGGCGATCAGCGCCGACAGCGCGACCAGTCCCGCGCCGATGCCACCTTCGAGCGCCACACGCTCGGCGAGGGAGACGATGCTCAGGTCGAACCGCCGCAGCGCCGCCCGCCCGATACCGCCCACGATCCCGAACAGCACCGCCACCGTCAGCAGGTCGAGCAGCGCGCCGCCGACGCGCGCGAACACCGCCGCGTCGAACGGCTTATGCACCCAGTAGTAGGCGATGAGCAAGGCGAACAGCGCGACGAAAATGATCAGCGCACGGGCGAGCAGGCTCGATTTCGTGGGCATGGCATCCCCGGATGCGACGGCGAATATGTCCCTAGTGTAATGCCCTCGCCCACTCAGAAGCGTAGACAAATGCCTTCCACACTCGCCGCGCCGCCGATTGACCATTACAATGGAGGTCATGGTTTAAGGTAGTCACCATGTACTTGATCGACGGGCACAACCTGATCGGGCAGCTTCCCGACATTTCGCTAACCGACCCCAACGACGAAGCCAAGCTGGTGCAGAAGCTGATCGGCTTCGCGGCGCGGAAGAAGAAGCGCATCGTCGTGATTTTCGACAGCGGGCTGCCGGGCGGCTGGTCGCCGTTCTCCACGAGTCAGGTCGAAGTGATTTTCGCCTCCACCCACAGCAGCGCCGACGACGTGATGAAAGCCCGCATCCAGCGCGCCCGCGACCCCGGTCAGTGGGTGGTCGTCTCGAACGATCACGCCGTGATCAACGCCGCCCGTGCCCGGCGCATG
>JAXLWE010000189.1:0-1026 GCA_046328655.1 Anaerolineae bacterium
GATCACGCCGCGCACATCCTGAATCAACTGCGGCAGGTACGCGCCGACGCCGATCAGGAAGGCAATCGGGATACCGTACTGGCTGATGTCCTCATTGGGGCGGACGTAGATCAGCGGCGGCATGTAATTCTTCCACGTAAAGTACAGCGGGATGTACAGGACGACCGTCGTCCACAGCACGCCGAGCCAGCCGGGGATGCGAAACACCACACCCAGCGAGAACGCCGCCGCCGTGCCGAGCGCACCGAAGAACAGCGCGCCCATGTCCTCGGCGGTCGGCTGGTAGTACAGGAAGAACCAGTCGAATACCACCCACACCAGCAAGCCGGAGGCGATGCCGAGGAGCAGGTTCAGGATGAGGCGCGCCCACCAGTGCCAGAATCCGCGCAGGCGCTCCGGCACTTCCGCCGCCAGCAGCACGACCAGCCCGAACACGACGCCGAAGGTGATGCCGGTCGTCAGCGACTTGCCCCAGCGCTCCGGCGAGAAGATCGCCGCCGTTGGCAGCTCGGAGTAGGCATACCACCAGACGGCAAGCCCGGCGAAGATCGCCGCCCAGATGTAGCGGTTGACCGCCCGGATCGGGCGGTCGGTGATGCGCCGCCAGGTATTGTTCAGCCAGGTGTACAGCCGCGCCTGCTGGCTGACACTGCGGGGCAGCGACGGCGCTTCGTCGCGCACCAGCGCCAGCGCCCGCAGCGCGCCGTGCTCGCCCTGGCGCTGCTGCTCCGCCAGTACGCGCACCGCCGCTTCCGACCGGACGCGCCCGATGGCGCGGGCGGCGGCTTCGGCGACTTCCGGCTTGTCGTTGTCGAGCGCCAGATCCGCCAGCAGCGCATCGATCTCCGGCGTGAAGGCGCTCTCGCGCCAGTCGTAGGGCGTGGAAAGCTGAAGCTGCTTCTGGAGCGCGACGAGCAGGTCGCCAAGCGTCGTCTTGTTCTGCAATTCGCTCATGTCAGCCTCCGTTCACCGGCATTAATGGCAAAGCAGCCAGCGCCGACGTGCCGCGCCGTTCCAGCACGCGGA
>JAXLWE010000019.1:0-82951 GCA_046328655.1 Anaerolineae bacterium
CAGGTCGGGAAAAGCGGCTTCGAGCGCGGCGCGCTCCCTGACAAAGTAATGAATGAAGTCGAGTTTGTCCGCCAGCGAGTCAAACGGCTGCACGCCGTCCGGCAGCGCGCCGAGCGTCCGCTCGTAGCCGTCGGGGGCGTCGAGGATTGCAAGGCGCATCCCGGCTTTGATGCCGAGCTTGTCGGCAAGCGGGCGCTTCGAGTATCCGGCGCTCGGCGGCGGTGTGGCGGTCACGGCTGCATCCGGCTAATAGCGGCGCACAATCGAACGGTAGACGGTAGGCTGGCGGTTCTGGATGAACTGGAATTCCTCGCGCTTGCGTCGGACTTCGTCGAGGTCGATACGGGCGGTGATGAAGCCCTCCTTCGGCTCGCCGGTGGTCTGGTCGGTCTCGCTGGCGAGCGAGGCGTGGATTTCGCCGCGGGGTCCGACGATCATGCTCTCGCCGCCGAAGGTGAGGGTCACGTCCTCGCCGACGCGGTTCGCGCCGACCATGTAGACGCTGTTCTCGTAAGCGCGGGCGCGCAGGTAGGTTTTCCACTCGTCAATCGCCGAGGCTTCCCAGTTCGCCAGCACGCAGACGATCTCGGCGCCGTCGAGGACGAGGCTGCGGGCGACTTCCGGGAAGGCAAGGTCGTAGCCGATCATCAAGCCGATGCTGCCGATCTCGGTTTCGATCACCGGAATTTTGAAGCCCTCGCGGAACGCCATGCGCTCCTCGCCGCGCAGGTGGACTTTGTTGTAGATTTCGACCAGATCGCCTTCGGGTCCGATCATGACGGCGGAGTTGTAGAGCACGCTCTCGACGCGCTCCTTCGTCACCATGCCGAAGGCGACGTAAACGCCGTACTCGTTGGCGCGCTTGGCGACCATGTTGACGGTCGGACCGGGGACGCGCTGCGCCAGCTCGGTGAAGCGCAAGCCCAGCTCGTAGCCGCTGGTGACCAGCTCCGGGAACACGATCAGATCGACCTTCTGCGAGGCGGCGATCTTGGCGATCATCTCGGAAATCCTGACCAGATTATCCTCGGCTTCGCCCAGCTTGGGCTTAATCTGGGCGACAGCGACGGTAATTTCGCGCATGAATTTGTCCTTTGTAGGGAATCTACATCTGTAGGGGCGCAGCGTGCTGCGCCCCTACTTCGGATTGTAAATTGCCAGCACATTGTAGCGAAAAACGGCGGAATTAACGAGGCTTGCGCAGGTCGGCGAGGACGGCTTCGAGGCGCTCCGGCAGCGGCGATTCGAAGCACAGGCGTTCGCCCGTGCGCGGCTGATCGAAGCACAACCGGGCGGCATGGAGGAATTGCCCGCGCAGCGACTGTTTGCGAAAGCCGTACAGCGCGTCGCCGACGACGGGGCAGCCGATGAACGCCATATGGACGCGAATCTGGTGGGTGCGCCCGGTGAGCAGCCTGACCCGCACCAGCGCCTTGCCATCGGCGAAGCGCTCGACGATGGTGAACTCGCTGACGGCGGGGCGACCACTGCGCAGCACCGCGCGCTTGCGGCGGTTGGCGGGGTCGCGCGCCAGCGGGGCGTCGATGCGCCCGGTGGCGGTTTTCGGGGTTCGCTCCAGCAGGGCGACGTAGATTTTCTCGACGGTGCGCTTCTGGAACTGCCCGACCAGCCGATGAAGCGTCGGGGCGTTCTTGGCGACGACGATCAAGCCGCTGGTGTCCTTGTCAAGCCGGTGGACGATGCCGCGCCGCTTCGGGGCATAATTCATGTCGGCGATCTGCGGATAGCGGGCGAGGATGGCGTTGACCAGCGTGCCATCGGGGTTGCCCGCGCCGGGATGCACGACCAGCCCGGCGGGCTTGTCGATGACGGCGAGGTCGTCGTCCTCATAAATGATGTTGAGCGGGATCGACTGCGGGGCGACGGTCACATCCTCAACCGGCGGCGGGACGGCGACGGCGACCTGCTCGCCGCCCTTGAGCCTGACGCCGGGCTTGACGTGCGCGCCGTCGACCGTGACCGCGCCGTCCCGGATCAGCATCTGCACCTGCGCGCGGGTGAGGCGGTCGCCAAGATGCGCCGTGATGAGTTTGTCCAGCCGCTCACCGGGCGCATCGGCGGTGAAAGTGATGAGGTCAGCCATTCAGGATACCTACCGTAAAGGCGATCATGACCTCACCCCGGTTCGCGGCTAACCTGTGGTTAGCTACGCTCACCTCCCCTCTCCACGTCGCTTCGCTTACAGTGGAGAGGGGTCGGGGTGAGGTAACGAGATCAAACCTGCTATGCAAATTTCCTGCGAAAGTCATCAAGCACGCCATTTGAGGCAAATTGACCACCATCGAGATTATGCTACAATGAGGTCTACAGACTGCCGATTCAGGAGGATTATTTCTGGACTCGCTCGATTTAGCCCACCATATTGTCGATGCTGTCGAAGGTAAGAAAGCCGAGAACATCGTCCTGCTCGACCTCCGCCCCGATGCGATTATCGCCGATTTTTTCGTCATCTGCACAGGAAACAGCGACCGCCAGATTCGCGCCGTTGCCGACGGCGTGCGCGAAGCGATCAAGGACCAGGACAGCAAGCTGCCGGTCTCGGTCGAAGGCGAGTCGCACAGCGGCTGGGTGCTGATGGACTACGGCGACATAATCGTGCACATCTTCGGCGAGGAACAGCGCGAATTCTATAATCTGGAAGGCTTCTGGAAAGAAGCCAACGTCCTGCTGAGCATCCAGTAAATCCAGATTCAGCCAGGGCAGACACAGCGGTCTGCCCCTGCAAAATCCACCCTCACCCCACGCAAGTGGCGGCTATCAACCCTGCCCTATTCGAAAATCCAGGGGTCGGTGACGCGCGACCAGCTCACCAGCTCGTCCGACGAGAAGAAGTTGGCGACTTCGATCTGCCCGTTCTCGACGCTGTCCGAGCCATGCACGAGGTTGCGCCCGATTTCCAGCGCGAAGTCGGCGCGGATCGTGCCAGCGGCGGCTTTGCTGGGATTGGTCGCGCCAATCGTGCCGCGCGCCGCCTCAACCGCGTTCGTGCCTTCGAGCGCGATCACGATCACGGGCGCGGACGTGATGTAGCCGACCAGCCCCTCGTAAAACGGCTTGCCCTGATGCACGGCGTAGTGCTTCTCCGCCAGCGCGCGCGAAACCTGCATGAACTTCATGCCCGCAATGCGCAGCCCGCGCTGCTCGAAGCGGCGCAGGATTTCGCCGGACAGCCCGCGCTGCACGGCATCCGGCTTGATGATGATCAGCGTGCGTTCCACAGATGACTCCTTACAATGCAAACGCTGCGTGTCATACGTAGGGGCACAGCGCGCTGTGCCCCTACATACCATTTGAGCGTTATATAACGATTATCGCGGGAATTATAGCTGATTGAGGGCTTCGCGGTAAGTGTTGAGCGCCGCCTGAAGCTTGCCCTGCCGCATCAAGCCGTCGCCGAGGACACGATAGACCGCCGCCGTCGTCTTGTAGGAGCGGACAAGCTGCGTCAGCTCGTTGACGACCGCGTCGAGTTCGGTACTGCTGCGGATCATCGATTCGTAATCCGCCAGCGCGCCTTCGAGATCGCCGCCGCGCTCGCGGTCGCGCGCGCGCTCCAGCACCGACGCCGCTTCATCGCTGGTGACGCGGACGGGCGCGGGTGGCGGCTCGACGACAGGCGGCGTGACAACCGCTGCCTGCACCGGCTCTGGGGCGGGCGGCTCGACGACGGGTTCTTCCTGCGCGGTGATCGTCTCGACCAGCCACCCGGGACTTCCTCCGGCGTCACGCTCGCTTCGACTTCCCCAGCCAGTCCGGCGCATCGGCGAAAGGCTTCGACCGCTTCCTCCGGCTCCGGCGACGGCTCAGGACCGCCCATCCAGGTCGGGACGGGCTGCGGCTGCCCGGCGGCGAGGTCTTTCTCCTCCGGCAGCCCGGCATCGGCAAGCTGCGCCGCGCTATCTTCGACAGCAGCGATGCGTGCCGGATCGTGGACGTTCTGATCGTACCAGTCAGGAACGCGAGAAATGTCGGCTTCGCCGCCCTGCTCGTACTCGACATCGAACGCTTCCGTCCAGGGATCGTTGGGGTCGACCTGGACTTCGGCGGCGGGCTGCTGCATCACCACCGGCGCGGATTCATCCTCCGCCGCGAAGATGCTCTCCAGATCGGATGACTGTTCTTCCTCGGCTTCCGGTCGCAACCAGTCGGGCATGGCGACTTCGGCGGGCGGGGCTTCAAACAGCGCGTCGAGCGGCTTGGACGGCGCGGTCTCGACTTCCGGGGGTCGCATCTCGGAGAGCCAGTCGGGAAGCTCGGCAGGCACAATCGGCATGTCATCGTCGTAGACGCCCGCTTCCTCGGACTCCTCGGCGATCTGATCCGCCTGCTGGTCGAGGAAATACTGCATCTGCTCGCGCGTCACCGTCCCGGCGGTGATGGCATCCTGAATGGCGTCGAGCGACATATCCGGCTCGGCTTCGGTTGGTTTCTGGGTGGCGAGGACACCTTCCTCGCTGTAGCCCTCTCCCCCGGCAAGCGAGCCGAGCCACTCCGCCGGGTTTTCGAGCGGGGCGGTATCGCCGCCGCGACGAGTCGGCAGGGTGTCGAACGAGAACGGCTGATAATCCTCCTGCTCGACTTCGGCGTCGGCAGGTTCGGGGATGTTCATCTGAGCGTTGGTGGTCAGCTCCTCGTCCTTCGCGCCCTGGCGGCGGGCGAGGGTTTCGAGCCACTCCATCGGGTTGACGCCCTGCGCGAACGGGTCGAGCTTCTCGGATTCGCTGACCCGATCATCGTCAGCGCCGAGATGTTCGAGCGACTGCTCGGCGACCTGCGAGCGCGCCAGCTCCTCCAGCCAGTCCATCGTGTTGACGGGCACTTCGACGGGCACTACAGGCTCCGGCGCGACGGGCGCGGGCGGCGGCGCTGCCTGTGCCACCGGCTGAACGACGGGCGCTGGCTTCGGCGGCGCAGCAGGCGCGGAAGGCTGATCGGACAGGTCGAGGTTGAACAGCCCCTCGTCCTTGTCCGCCGCGAGGCTTTCGAGCCAGGCGAGCGTGCTGGTGACGCCGGGCATCGGCGGCTTGGGTGCAGCGGGGGGCGGAGCACTCGCGGCAGGCGGTGGCGCTGCCTGTGCCGCAGGCTGCACGGGCGGCGCGGCGGGCGCTGGCTTCGGCGGCAAGTCCGCCTCCTGACCGTAAGGCACGTAGCCCGGCTCGTCGATCACGGCAGTGCTGGGATCGACTTCAGCGATGTCCATATCGGCAGCAGTGGTAAAACCCTCGGATGCACCCTGGCGCTTCGCCAGAGTCTCCATCCAAGCCATGATTTCGTCCTGCGACATGCTGTCAAAGTCGGGCAAATTCTCGGACATCAGGTGTCCCCCTCACGCACAATCAGCGCAGCCATTCGGGTACATCGGCATCGGCATCATCGGAAGGCCAGTCAGGCAGGTCGTCGTCAAGTCCGCCGTCGTCCAGGGAAGCAGCCGACGACCCCAGCCATGACGGAGGACGCGTAAACGCGAAATCCGGGCGCTCGGTCGCCGCCATTTCCTCTTCGACCAGATTGGTCAGCCAGACAAATTCACGGCGAGCCGAGTTCTCGTCGAGCACTTCTTCAGGTTCTTCTTCGAGAAACTCGTCTTCACCCGGCTCGTAATCCACGTCCAACCCCGGAACCATCGCATTGAGCCAGTCAGGGGCATTCTGCGCCGGGGATGGCTCCAGAAATTCGGCGTCGTCTTCGGCGAGGAAAGCGTATTCCTCGTCAGCTTCTTCCTCGTCGAACGCTTCCGACTCGTCAAACTCGGCGGCAGGCTCGGCAGCCGATTCCTCATCGTATTCCGACGGCTGGTCGGCGTCCTCATCCTCAACCTGATCCAGCCAATCGGGCACGCCAGCGGCGACCGGCTCGCTCACCTCGTCGTCCAGCCACGACAGGTCGTCGCCGGTCGCGGATTCGGCAGCTTCCGGCTCGGCTTCCTCCGGCTCCACTTCTTCGGACAGCCACTTGGGGATGTTCTCGGAGGCGGCTTCCGGCTCGGCGCTGGTCTCGGCATCGGCATCGGCAAGCCAGTCGGGGGCGGCGTCAACAGCCGCCTCGCTCGTCCAGGGCAGAACTTCCTCCGACGCGGGCATTTCGACATCCGCTTGCGCGGATTCCTGCGGCTGCATGTCGGAGAGCCAGTCGGGGATGTCGGCGGGTTCCGCCGCTTCCGTACCGGTATCGGCGTCGGCGTTCATCCAGGGGAATTCGTTCTCGGCGGCAGGCTGCTCGGCTTCGCCTTCCTCGCCGGACATCCAGGGGAAATCACTGAGCGCGGGCGGCTCCAACTCCGGCTCGCTTTCAGGCTCAGCATCGCCGGATGCCGCTTCGGGTTCGGCTTCGGGATTCAACTCCGCCATCCAGTCGGGCATCTCGGCTGCGACCGCTTCCTCGACTTCCGGCGCGGCTTCTTCGGATTCGTCATCCGGCTGGGTATGGTCGTTGAACCAGCTCATATCATCCTCGACGGTGGGTTCAAGCGGCACAACCGGCTCGTCGGCTTCGGCTTCCGGCTCGGCGTCGGGGTTCAATTCCGCCATCCAGTCGGGCATTTCGGCTGCAACCGCTTCCTCTGCTTCCGGCGCGGCTTCTTCGGACTCGTCGCCGCCGGACATCCAGGGGAAGTCGCTGAGCGGAGCAGCGGGCGACCCGGCTACACCGGCGGATTCATCGCTCAGCCAGGAGAGGTCAGCGGCTTCGGCTTCCACTTCCGGCTCATCAGCTTCCGCTTCCGGCTCGGCTTCGGGGTTCAACTCCGCCATCCAGTCGGGCATAGCCGCCTCGTCCGGCGATTCGGACGCAGGCGCGGCGGAGTCGTCGGAATCGGCGCCCGGTTCGGAGAGCAGACCGCGCATCCAGTCGTCGTCCTCGGCTTCCGGCTCAACAGGTACTTGGGAACGTTCATCGCTCATCGGTGTCGTCTCTTCCTCAGCCGCTGCAACCGCGAATGGAAATTCCGGCTCATCCGTCCCGGCTTCAAACGCCGCTTCGCCCGCCTGCGGCTGTTCGAGTTCGATCAGCCAGTCGGGGTGATCGGTGACCGGCTTTTCCGGCTCCGGCGCGCCGAACTGACTGAGCCATTCGTCCAGGTCGTCGCTGGTGGCGACTTCCTCCTCCGCCCTGGTGACCCAGTCGAAATTGGCTTCCTGAAGCATCGCCGTCAAACCCCGGCGGGGTCCCGGCACGATGGCTTCTTCGGGCGGCGCTTCTTCAAGCACCGGCTCATCTTCGAGCAAATCGTCGAGAGCGCTGACTTCTTCCAGCCCGGCAGCCGAATCCCAGACCGACGGGTCGTTGGCAGCGAGACCGTCGAGGCTGAGCGCCTCGTCGAGCAGCCCCTCGTTTTGCAGCCAGCCGAACGAATCGTCCTGCTCCGCCGGCTGCGGCGGTGCGCCAGCATCATCCGAGAGGACATCGTCGAGCGTCACACCAGCGTCGTTGCCCATCCAGGCGAAGGGGTCGTCATCATCGTCGTCGCCAGTATTGACAAACATCTGCGCCGGGGACTCGTCGGCTTCGACAACCGGCTCGCCAGTCGAGTCGCGCAGCCACGCCATCGGGTCTTCTTCGGTAAGCCGGGGCATGTCGGCGGCGTCGGCGGCGAACAAATCTTCGAAAGCAGGCTCTTCCAAGCCGGAATCGACAATCTCGACTCCCGCATGATGCAGCCACGCCATCGGGTCGTTGGCGTCGATCTCGGCGGGGGCGGCGGCGAACAGCGCGGACAATTCGTCCGCGTCCACTTCGTCGGCGGGTCCGAACACCCCGGTGAAGCCGGGCGCGACCGGCTCTTCCCCGGCGAGGGAGGCAAAGCGCTGCGGTATCGACTCATCCGGCGCAAGCTCCTGCGGCTCGACGGCGGGCTTGCCGCCCAGCATGGCACTCGCCCAGTCGGAGAAATCCTCGCCTTCGGACGCCGCCTCGACCTGAACTTCCGGCGCGGGCACGGAGGAAATCTCCTGCAACCAGTCGAGACGGGAACTCGCCAGCTCGCTCTGCGACGTGCGGACGAAATCCAACTCGTCGAGGCGGAAAGTGTCGTCGTCGGGCGGGTAGCCCTGCGCCACCTCGACGGCGACATAGGGATCGACGGCTTCGAGGCGGTTCACGTAGCGCTGAGCATCGGACGGTCGATTGACCGAGAGCCAGAGCCGCGCCATGATCTTGTTGGCTTCGAGGCAGTCCGGCAGGACGCCGAGGACTTCCAGCGCAAGCTCGGCGGCTTCCTCCTGCTGGTCGTGCTCCTCCAGAATCTGGGCGAGCAGCAGCCTGAGGTCGAGACGTTCGCTCATGCGCGAGATGGCGCTGCGCAGGGTATCGACCGCCTGCGTGAACGCGCCGCTGCGCACGTACTGGCGGGCGACGGCGGCGGAGGTTAACTGAATTTTCAGGTTATTAATGTTGCGGTGCAGACTGTAGAGCGCGCGCAGCGCGTCGATGATCTCTTTGTCGTTGGGGCGCTGCTCGAAAGCGCGCTCCAGATGCCAGATCGCTTCGTCCGAGCGACCGATGCGCTCGTTGGCTTCGCTGAGCGACAGGTGCGCCTGATAGTCGTCGGGGATGACGCTGAGCACGCGGCGAAGCGCCTCGCGCCCTTCTTCCCAGCGCCCACTCATGACCAGCGCCCGCCCCAGATACCGATATGCCGTGACGTTTTTGGGGTAGTACTGCAGAATTTGGCGGCAGTGGAGCAGGACTTCGTCGACAGCGTGCTCGCTCAACAGGTTGTCGAGGCGGGCAAAATACTCTTTCAGGCTGATCTCTGGCATATTTGATCCAGGAGTCCGACGGACTACACCTTGCCTTAAACACATTTTTCACACAGTGTCGATCATAGCATAACATTGGCGATAGCATTTTCATCCTTCAGGTTTGTACTTTGTAAGCCAGCCGTACCGAGCGATCCCCGCCGCGTTTTGTGGACAATTCACAAGAATATGTGGGCGGATTTCTTGTTGGATGTCAGGTCAAGAAACGATACACTTTACATCGGCTTAAAACGCTGAGGAGGCGACAGAACATGAGTAAAAGACTCTTTTTGGGTTCCCTTGTACTAGCGCTGATAGCGTTGACGGTTGCCCCGGCGCTGGCACAGGACGAATTTGTATTTGGTTTGGTACTGGTGGGACCGGAAAACGATCACGGGTGGAGCCAGGCGCACTACGAAGCCGGGCAGTATGCCGAGGCGAATAACCCCGGCTCGAAGATGATCTTCTTCCCCAGCCTGAATCCCGCCGACAACCCGCAGTCCACGCTTCAGGACGTGGTCAGCGAGATGGTCGACCAGGGCGCGAAGCTGATCTTCACGACTTCGGATGACTTCCAGAACGACACCGACCCGGTCGCTCAGAACTTCCCGGACGTGAATTTCGTCGCCATCTCCGGCGATCACGTGCTGAATGGGACTGCTCCGGCGAACGTCGGCAACCTGATGGGCAAGATGGAATGGGGCAAGCTGATCGCCGGGTGCGCCGCTGGTCTGGCGACGAATACGGGCAGCATCGGCTATCTGGGACCGCTGATCAACGACGAGACGCGGCGTCTGGCGTCCTCGGCGTACCTCGGCGCGCGCTACTGCTACGAGCACTACAAGGGCGGCAACCCGGCTGACCTGACCTTCACGGTGACGTGGATCGGCTTCTGGTTCGGCATCCCCGGCGTCACACTCGACCCGACCGAGGAAACCAGCACGTTCTTCGACAGCGGCGCCGACGTGGTCATCTCCGGCATCGACACCACCGAAGCCATCGTCGTGGCGGGGCAGCGCGCGGCGCAGGGCGAGAGCGTGTTCGCCGTGCCCTACGACTACAAGGGCGCGTGCGATGTCGCGCCGGAAGTGTGCCTGGGCGTGCCGTACTTCAACTGGGGTCCCGACTATGCCGAGATCGTCAAGTCGGCGATGGACGGGACGTGGGAGCAAAGCTGGGATTGGTCTGGACCGGACTGGAGCGACATCAACAACCCCGATACGTCGGCGGTCGGCTTCCTGAACGGTCCGGCGCTGTCGGAAGAACAGGCGGCTAGCCTGGACGAGTTCATCGCCGCGCTGGCGAGCTACGCGACCAATCCGTTCGTGCCGGAGAGCTTCGCCCTGTGGGCGGGTCCGCTCAACCTGCAGGACGGGACGGCGCTTGCCGCCGCTGGTGAAATCGTGCAGCCGCTGGACGTGTGGTATCTCGGTCAACTGCTGGAAGGCATGACCGGCGCGAGCCAGTAATGCCAGGACTGAGGACAAAGGACTGAGGACTGAGGACTGAGGGGCATGGTGCGAGATGACTTCACCATGCCCCTTCTCATTTCTTTCGGTGCGCGCGTAAGTTCGTTATGATAGACGGGCAGTACTGTCCGCAGGACGCTGCCGCCAAGCGCGCCCCTTCAGTGATTGACGAATCAGCCAATGGATATCGAACTCAGGCACATTCATAAGCGCTTCCCCGGCGTCCACGCCAACGACGACATCAGCTTCACCGTCAAAGCCGGGCGGATCGTCGGCGTGCTGGGCGAAAACGGCGCGGGCAAGTCGACGCTGATGAAAATTCTGTCCGGCTACCAACCGGCGGACAGCGGCGACATCCTGCTGAACGGGCAGCGAACGGCGTATCACCGACCAGAAGCAGCCATCGCCGCCGGGATCGGCATGTTGCAGCAAGACCCGCTCGACGTTCCGGCGTTCACGGTGCTGGAAAATCTGGTGTACGGGCAGCCGGGCGGCGTCCGCTTCAGCCGCCGGGATTCGCAGAAGCAGCTTGGCGAGTTGTGCGGGCGGTTCGGCTTCGCGCTCGACCCGGACGTGGCGATTTCGTCGCTCAGCATCGGGCAGCGGCAGCAGCTTGAGATCGTGCGGCTGCTGGCGCTGGGCATCAAGACGCTGATCCTCGACGAGCCGACCACCGGGATTTCCGCCGAGCAGAAAACGCTGCTGTTCGACACGCTGCGGGCGCTGGCGAAGTCCGACGGCATGAGCATCCTGCTGGTGTCGCACAAGCTGGAGGACGTGATCGTGCTGTGCGACGAGGTGGTCGTGCTGCGCGCCGGGAAGCTGGTCGGGCAAGCCGAAATGCCCGTGACCAAGAGCGCGCTGGTGAGCCTGATGTTCGGGCAGGAACTCGCGCCGCAGACGCGCGAGCGCGTGCCGCTGGGCGAGCCGGTGCTGGCGCTGGACAAAATCGCGCTGCGCGGCAAGCGGGTGACAGTCGAGAATCTGACGCTGCACGTCCGCGCGGGCGAGGTGATCGGGCTGGCGGGGCTGGACGGCAGCGGGCAGGAATTGATCGTGCGGGCGTGCGCCGGGCTGCTCAAGCCGCATCACGGCGCGGTGCGCGTCGGCGGGCAGGATATGAGCGGCAAGCCATACCGCGAGTTCCTGCGCAGCGGCGTGGCGTTCGGGGCGGCGGGCAGGCTGGAAGAAGGCTTGATCGCCGGGCTGACGCTGACCGAGCACATCGCCCTGACCAACAGCAGCGAGGCGCTGGTCAACTGGACGAGCGCGCGCCAGCACACCGAAGCACAGATCAAGCGCTACAACGTGCGCGGGCGACCGAGCGACCAGATCGAGAAGCTGTCGGGCGGGAACCAGCAGCGGGTATTGATGGCGCTGCTGCCGCAGCAGCCGGTGGCGCTGGTGCTGGAACAGCCGACGCGCGGTCTCGACGTGGACTCGGCGCGCTGGATATGGAGCCAACTGCTGGCGCGGCGCGCGAGCGGCACGGCGATCCTGTTCACCTCGCCCGATCTGGACGAAGTGGTCGCCTACAGCGACCGGATTCTGGTGCTGTACGCCGGGCACGTCTACGAAATCCCGGATGCGTCGGCGACGACGATTGACGAGCTGGGACGACTGATCGGCGGCGACTTTCAAAGGGACGCGCAATGACGAAGAACCGTGCCGCGCTACAGATCGCCTTCACCATCCTGCCGATTCTCGTGTCGCTGGTGATCACGGCGCTGCTGGTGATCGCCGTGAACAGCGACCCGCGCGCGGTGTTCCAGAGCGTGTGGGAAGGCGCGTTCCGAACGTCGAACTCGTTCGCGGGCGTGGTCAATTTCTGGATTCCGCTGGCGCTGTGCAGCATGGGCTTGATCATCACGTTCACGGCGGGTCTGTGGAACATCGGCGTCGAAGGGCAGATGGGCATGGGCGCGGTGTTCGCAAGCTGGGGTGCGCTGTTCGTCACCCTGCCCCAGCCCGCGCAGATCGCGCTGGAACTGGCGCTGGCGATGCTAGGCGGAGCGCTGTGGGCGGCGCTGGTGGGCGTGCTGAAAACCAAACTCGGCGTCCACGAGATTTTCGGCGGCGTGGCGCTCAACGCGCTGGCGAACGTCGCCACGATTTATCTGGTGACGGGTCCCTGGTCGCCGCCGGGCGGCAACAGCAAGCAGTCGACCGACCCGTTCGTCGCCAACGCGCTGCTGCCGCAGATTTCGAGCGAGTTCCCGGTCAACCTGCTGATGATCATCCTGGTGTTCGTCGCCATCGTCGCGGTCATACTGGTGCTGCGCGGGACGCGCTGGGGCTTGCAGTTGAAGGCGACCGGCAAGAACGCGCGCTCGGCGCTGCTGCTGGGCGTGCCAACGACTCGCAGCGCGATCACCGCGCTGATGGTGTGCGGGGCGCTGGCGGGGCTTGCCGGATCGTACCGGGTGCTGTTCACGTACAACAGCCTGCGGACGCTGGTCTCCGGCGGGATCGGGTTTCTGGCGCTGCTGGTGGTGCTGCTGGTGGCGGTGAGGGCGCTGTGGGCGCCGTTCATCGCCTTCGCCTTCGCCGTGATTCTGGCGGGCAGCACGCGGCTCAAAGTCGCGCTGCAACTGGATCAATCGCTGGCGGGCGTGCTTCAGGGCTTGATCGTGCTGCTGGTGCTGCTGGCGGACGGTCTGCGCCAGCGCGTGCTGGAGCGAAGCGGATCGCACGGCGAGACAAGCGGGGAGGCAGGCGTGACGCCCGCCGCGACCACCAGCCCGAAGGAGGCGACGACCCATGAATGAGAGCCTGATCAATATCCTGAGCAGCGTCGTCACCAACGCCACCCCGCTGGTGATCGCCGGGATCGGCGAGACGATCAGCGAGCGGGCGGGCGTGGTTAATCTGTCGCTGGACGGCAGTCTGGCGCTGTCGGCGATGGCGGGCTTCGTGGCGGCGCTGGCATCCGGCAGCGTGATCGTCGGACTGATCGTCGGGATGCTGGTCGGCATGTGCATCGCGCTGATCGTCGCGTTCGCGGGAATCGAGCTGCGACAGGATCAGGTAGCGGTCGGGTTTGTGCTGACGCTGCTGACCGCCGATCTCGCCCAGTTTCTGGGGCAGGATTACACCCGCGTTCCCGGTCCGCAGATGCTCCGCTCGCCGCTGCCCGTGCTGAGCGACATCCCGGTGGTGGGGACGATCTTCTTCAACCAGCAACCGCTGGTGTACTTCAGCTACATCCTGATCTTCGTGACGTGGTACGTGCTGTTCCACACGCGGATCGGGCTGGCGCACCGCGCGGTCGGTGAGCGCCCGGAAGCGGCATACGCACGCGGCACGCCGGTCAATAAGCTGCGCTACGTATACACCGGCATCGGCGGCGCGCTGGTGGGGATGGCGGGCGCATCGTACTCGCTGGCGATCAAGCCGGGCTGGACGACGCCGCCCGTGATGGCGGGCGACGGCTGGATCGCGCTGGCAATCGTGATCTTCGGCGGCTGGCATCCGTTCCGGGTGGTGCTGGGCGCGTACATGTTCGCCGGGCTGCGGGCGCTGTCGTCGGCGATCCAGCGCAGCGACGTGGACATCCCGCTGGTGCTGCTGAACGGCTTGCCCTGGGTGCTGATGGTGATCACGCTGGTGATGGTCAGCAGCGGCTTGATCGAGCGCGTTCTGAGCGTGCTGCCGCGCCCGCTGCAAAAGTGGACACGCAACTTCCTGCGCAGCGACCCACCGGCGGCGCTTGGCACGCGCTTCGACCCGGACTAGCGAAAAGATTAAACGCAAAGGCGCAAAGGCAAAGAAAGAGACGCAAAGTAGGGGCGTTCAATTAAACGCCCTTCTTTTTACTCCACGTGGATTATCACGAAAACAAAAAAGGACGCAGCGCTGCTGCGCCCATACACGTCGGTGTTGGTTTGTTCAGCCCAGCAGCGCTTCGAGCTGATCCTGAGCGTCGACGCGGAACGGATACGGGAAGATTTCGCTCCACGCCAGCACCCACTCGTAATCGCTGATTGCGCCCTTCTGATCGCCCTGCTCCTGCAAAATCCGACCGCGCCAGTAGTGACGGCTGCCCGTTTCGCCCACGCCGAGCGCCAGATTGACGGCATCGAGGGCGGCTTGCGGGTCGCCAAGGAACAACTGCGCCCGCGCCAGATACTCGTAAGCTGTGCCGCGCAGATCGGACGAGGCGACCTCGCTGGTCGATGTCGCCTGGGTGAGATACGCCGCCGCCTGCTGGAGCGTCAGGCGGTCGTCCGGCTCGGCGCGCTCGATCATCGCGCCGCCGCGCACCAGATTGACGATGCCATCGCCGACCGCGCCGCGCCCGATCAGCGCGTTGGCGTCGTCGAGCGCCTGATCGAACTCCCCGGCGGCGAAGGCTTCCTGCATTCGCAGGGCGTGAACGCGCGCGTCACCCGTGATTTCGTACAGGCGGTCGTAATCGGCAACGGCGAGGCTGTAGCGTCGCTGACTGTGGTAAAGCTCGGCACGGCTTTCGAGCATCGCCTGAGCATCGTCGTCGGTGCCGTCGCCCGCCAAGCCCTGCGTGTAGGCGGCGATGGCGAGGTCGTCCTTGTGCTCGGCTGTGCGGGCGTCGCCAAGCAGCCGCCAGGCGGTGGTGCTGCCGGGATAGTAGAACAGGTAGTCCTCGGAGGCGAGGACGGCGTCGCCGGGACGGTTGCGCATCATGGCGATCCTGATCTTGAGCTGATACCCCGCCTCGACCGACGGATCGATGTAGTGAGCGAGGTATATCTGGTAGAGCGCCTGGTCGAAATCGCGCTCGGCGAAATAGACCTGCGCCTTTGCCATAATCAATTCGGTGTTGCTGATCAGCTCCGGCGCGTTCAAGCCCTGGTTGAGAATTTCGAGGGCGTCGCTGTAGCGCGTCTGGCGGGTGTACGCCTGAGCGAGCAGGATATAGCCGATGGCAAGGCGGCGGTCACCGTCGACGGCAGCCTGCGCGTGGTCGATCACCTGCGTGAGCGCCTGGTCAGCGCCAACCGGATTGCCGATGGACGCTGCCTGCTCGACCATCGCCCAGTAGACCTGCGCGTAGCCGGAGTCGATGAACGGCTCGATCTTGAGGTTGTCCGGGCGCTCCTCGACGCGGTCGTTGGCTTCGTCGAGGATGTCGAGCGCGTCGTCGAGCCGCCCCTGCTTGACCAGCGCCATCGCCTGATAGTAATAGGGATTGGCGTCGAAGCGCGTGTCGAAAGTCAGCTCGCGCTCCTTGTCGAGCGTGGGCAGCGCCACGCTGACGTTGCCCTGCTCGACCAACTGCGCCGCCTCGTAAACTGAGCGTTCCAGAATTTCCGGGTAGATTTCGGTGGCGCGCGGCAGCGAGGGCGGCTTGGCGGCGGCGAGATTGGGCGGCGGCGAAGCGCTGGGCGTCGGGGTCAGGCGCGGCGTCGCCGAGGGCGTCGGCGTGATGCCGGGCGTGTTAGTCGGTGTAATCGTGGGCGACGGCGTCGGCGTCAGGCTCGGTCCGAGGACGATTTCACGCACGTCGTCGTTGGTCTGCACCAGCACGACTCCGGCGAGGATCAACACGATCAGGGCGACGAGCGTCCCGGCGATCACGTAGGCGCGAAAGACGATGATATCGCCTTCCCCGGCGCGGCGGTGGGTTTTATGCACCCACTTGACGTTGGACGGGTGCGGCGCGAGATAAGCGCGGACGAGCGCCTCCGCCTGCTTCTGGGCGTCGGCGATGCGGTCTGGCATGGGCACGGGCACGCCCGGCGCTTGATTCATCAGATTTTCGGCGGGCGCGGGTTGGGTGACGGGCGCGTTGGGCAGCCGCTTGATGGTCTGAGTCGCGGTGGGAGGCGGCGCAGCGGGTGTCGCGGCTTCGAGCGCCTTGCGGGCGGTCTCGTTCTCCGGGTTGATCTCCAGCAGCTTTTGCAGGCAGAACAGACGCTCGCGGTTATCGCGCGCGACGCTGGCGAGCCACAACCATGCTGCCTCGTTGTCCGGATCAACCGGATCGACTGCTGAAGTAGCTGGCGGGCTTCGTCTCGCTGCCCTGCTTTCGCTAGCTGAATGCCCCGCTGTCGTAGATCGGCGCGTCGTCCAATGTCGGCTCCCCGAATCGCGTCACCTATCACCATCTTAGTTGAAAGTAATCGTAATAAACGTAAAGAGCCGCTCGTAAAAGCGGCTCTCGGTGATCTGTAATGTTTTGATGGAGCGCACGACATGTCGCCCCTGCACCCAATACGCATATCGACGTGAGAGCGGGGCGAACACATCTGGTGTTCGCCCCGGCTTTACGGCTCAATCGCTAGGCGTCGACGCGGGTGATGCGCCCTTCGACCGCCGGAGCAATCGGGCTGTTGTTGGCGATGTAGTCCGCCATCACCTGATCCAGCGGCTTGCCGAAGTCATAGGGGTCAATGGCGTTGTCGTTGAAAACGGTGTAGCCATCGCCGCCGCGCCGCATGAAGTCGTTGCTGGCGATGGTGTAGGTAGCGGCGGGGTCAATCGGCGAATAGCTGCCGTCCTCGCCCAGCACTTCGACGCTGACGATGCGGCTGCCGGGGTCTTCGCTGCTGTCCCAGCTACAGCGGATGCCGGAAACCTGCGGGAAGCGCCCTGCGCCAGCCTCGACCTGCGAGACGCCGTTTTCCAGCGCCGCGATTACGTCCGCACCGTCAAGCTGGAAGGTGCTGACCAGATTGCCGAACGGAAAGACCGTCAGCACGTCGCCGAGCGTGACCTGCATGGGCGCCGCCAGCGCGGTGTCTGCTGGCGTGGCTTCGCCGACCGGCACGTTGCTGCGGATGCCGCCGCCGTTGGTGATGGCGATCTGCGCGCCGGTTTCCGCGCGCATGGCGTCGGTGATCAGGTTGCCGAGGTTGCACTCCTGCACGCGGCAGACGGCGCGGTCGCCGACCAGGAACACCGACGATTCGCCGACCGGGGTCTGCTTGAGTTCTTCAATCGGCGCGGCGAGGGTATCAATGATGCCTTCGACTTCAGGATCGGGCGTGATGTAGCGCGAAAGCAGGATGGTATCGCCCGCCGCCGCCGTCACAACGCCGTCGGCGTCGAAGGTGACGTTGAGCCGACCGAGATACGGGTCGGCCTATTCGCCCGCCTGCACGATGTAGACCGGCGCGCCTTCGGTATCTTCGACCACGACCGGATATTCGGCGACCGAGGCGACGTAGGCGTTGCCGAGCAGGGTGGCTGTGCCCGTCGACGATGATGTCGACGCCGGCGTCCCGGCGGCGACCAGCTTGTCGTTGTCCAGCCCGATGTGGGTGACGAGGATGATCTTGTTCACGCCCTGAGCGGTCAGCTCATCGACCATCGCCTGAGTCACGGCGACGAGGTCGCTGTTGAAAACCAGCTCCTTGCCGGGCGAGGAAATCACGGGCGTGTCGGGCGTGACCAGCCCGATGATGCCAATCTGCTGCCCGTTCACGTCGATGATGGCGTAGGGGAATCTTGCCCGCGAGATCGGGCGATCTGCTGAAATCGACGTTGGCGGTAACGACCGGAAATTCACGCCGTCGACGAACTGGGCGAGAATCTGGTCGCCGTCGTCAAATTCGTGATTACCGAGGGTCATGCCGTCGTAGCCGATGGCGTTCATGATCTGGACGCTGTCCTGACCGCGATACTGCTGGTGGAACAGCGTGCCGGTGAAGCGGTCGCCGCCGTCGAGCAGCAGCACGTTATCGACTTCCGCGCGAATCTCGCTTGACGACCGCCGACTGGCGCGCGCCGCCGTCGCCGCTGCTGTTCGGCTCGTGATGGGAGTGGGTATCGTTGGTGTGAAGAATCGTCAGGCTGAATGGGCCGTCCTGGGCAACGCCGCGCCGGTGAGCAGCAGCGACAGGATGACTACCAGTAAGGTGATCTTACGCAACATCCGTCTACCTCCTCAAATGTCAGAAAATGGGTTCACGCGGCGGCGATTGTGCTTGCGCAACGTTATCGCGCCTGTTCGGGAAGTTTAACGAATTGTTAAGACTGCAACAAGTTCTCACTGGCGGAAGGGACGAGGCACGCCTCGGTCAGAGGCGGTCTCGCCCCTTCCGCGATATAACGGAGAGCGCGAGAACACGCGGGCGGGTTTGAAACCCGCCCCTACACGTTCCCTGTATGCGAATCTGGCGACTACACGGGGCCTGCGGGTAGTTGGGTCCCGGCCCGGCATGGGATAGCGCTTGTGCTTGAGGACGTAGCGCAGGCGCGACTGAAACGCCTTGACTTCCTGAGACGACAGCAGGCTGCGCATGGTCTTGCCGTAGGGACTATCGGCGCTTTCCAGCGCGTCGAACAGGCAGGCGATAGCCGAGAGCAGGTCGTCGGGCACGTCCTGACCGGCGTAATCCCAGATGACGGTGCGCAGCTCTGGACGGCGTTGAAGGTGATACCGTGATCGATGCCCCAGATATGTCCGGTGGCGTCGAGCAGGCAGTGACCTCTGCGGTCGGCATTGTTGACGAGATAGTCGAACGCCGCCATGCGCATCAACTGGTCGCTGAAGCTCTCGTCAAACGAGAAGTAGTTGACCTGCGGGTCGTGCTCGACGTAGAACTGGATCGACCCCAGCCCGCGCGGTCCTTCGCGCAGGACGGTGGGCGGCACCAGCTCCTGCAGCCCAGCTCGCGCGAGGTGAGGAAGGCGGCGGTCTCGCGGTAGCAGAGCGTGCCGTCGGGAAATCCCAGAGCTGGCGCTCGCCGCGCTGCGGCTTGTAAACGGCGGTGAGGGTTACGTCGTCGCGGGTAAGCGAGATCAGAAAAGCGTAGTTGGAACTCCAGCGTAACAGCCCATACTCATTATCGATCTCCCCATGTTCCAGTACATCCAGTACACGCTCTGACGAAATGGGATTATTCTGACCATTATCGCTCATTGCGCCTCATGTCCAGTAATAAACCAACCGTCCGTTCTGCTTGGGGTCAGGCGACTGGCTTGCACGGTTGCCGTCGCATGGCGCTGAGCGCGCGCATCTGATCGCGGCTGCACCACATACGGACGATACCGGGCTGCACCAGGTCGGGATCGACATCCTCTTCCTGCATGACTAATTCCTGAGCGACGAGCACCACCATGCTGCGGTCTTCATCATAACCCAAACCCATCTGGGCAACGCGAAACATCGGCTCGATGGGGTCGCGCAGTTCCATATTGAACTGGCTGAGGTCGGTTTGCTCCAGTTCCGGGTAGCGCTGGTCGAGATCGTCAACCAGTTCGCGGATCGCTTCGCTGAGCGCCCACGCCTGCTCTTTTTCGATGATGAGCGAGATGATCTGATCACCCTTGCCCGCCTGCAAATGAAAGACGCGCTGCCCTTTGGGTCCGACTGTGCCGACCGTGATGAAATCCACCGGGTTCAGATCAAATTCAATGTTTGCCATAAGTCACTCTTGGGGCGGGCAGCTTTTCGGCTGCCTGAGCGGCTTTGCGCTCGGCTTGACGCTCGCGCTCCATCTGCGAAACGTGAGCACAGTCGTTGACCGTCCCTACATAAGGACGCCCGTAGCCGAGATGCAGGTTGCTGATCGACGCGGGCGAGATCACAATACGCTGAAAATTGTCCAGATGCATCCCCAGAAAATGCGCCACGACCATCTTGATGATGTCGGCGTGCGAGACGACGGCGACCAACCCGCGCGGGTGGGCGGCGGCGAGGCGCTCGACCTGCTGACGGCGCGATCCTGAACGCCGCGCATGGTCTCGCCGTTGGGGAAATAGGCGCGCGACGGATATTCCTGAACGACGTGCCACATCTTGCGGCTCTGGAGCGCGCGCACCTCTTTGCCTTCCCAGTCACCGTAGCGGACTTCGCCTAGCTCGGTGTTCGGGATGATCTGAAGGCTGGGTTGGTGCTGCTGAATGGCTTGAGCGGTTCCATGGTGCGCTCCAGCGGCCGGCATAGAGGTGAGTTATCGGCACGTCGGCAAGGCGTTTGCCCAGGGCTTCCGCCTGTGCCTTGCCCTCATCGTTCAGATGAACTTCGGGCGTCCAAACCAGCCAGTTTCCCGGTTTTGACGAAATCATTGACAGCGTGTCGCACCAGAAGAATCTGAGTCATCAGCGACCATATTAGAAGAGAACGCGATTGCTTGGATGATAACACAATCAGAGGCAAATCGCATGGGTCCAGGTGTGAGTTTTTGGTGAGAGGCGACGATAGAGTCTTGCGCCCGACTCTATAATAGAGCACTTTGACATGACTAGGATGGCAGGATGAATGTTGAATCATCTCGGATGTTCACGGAGACACACAACCCGAAACAGCGCTAGAGCGCTTGGATAACTATCACAACGTCGATCAGGTTCTGTGCGCCGGTGACCTGGTCGGACGGGGACCGCAGCCGGAGAAAGTCGTGCAGCTCATCCGCGAGCGCGGAATCGTGACGGTGCGCGGCAACCACGACGACTGGAACTACGGGCTGTCGGCGGAGAACAAAGCCTATCTCAAAGACCTGCCGCTGGAATGGCGGGCGGAGGTCGGCGGGCGCTCGATCTTCATGTGTCACGGCAAGCGGCAACAACCTGTGGGGCTTGTACCGCGATCACATCTCGAACACGCTGCTGAACATGATGCTGGTCTCGCTGAACGGACGTGCTGATCACCGGCAGCAGCAGCACGTGCCGCTGTACGTGCGCGTCAAGCGCGGGTGCGTCGTCAACCCCGGCTCGCTGTACACGTTCCACAACGTGCTCGACCTCGCACACCTACGGTGTGCTGCACCTGCCGGAGATGACGTTCGACCTGTACGACATCACGGCGGAGCGCAAGCTGGACAAGAGCGCGAGCTAGTCGTCGCCAGATCAGCATTAACGGCAGGGCGCAGCGCGCTGCGCCCAACAACAATCTCCTGTTGATTGGGAAATCATTACAAAGCGCCGTCGAGCCAGCGGTGGATGAGCAGATGGGTGGTCGCCAGCGCCATCTGCGGAAGCTGATCGCGGGCGAACCAGGCGACCGCCTCGCCGTCGTCCCGGCGCAGAGCGCCGCCAACCGCGTGCGCCGCATACGCGATGACGATGTCGGCGTACCCGAGCGCATCCGGGCGGTGCAGCAGCTCCAGCAGGCGATCCACCTCAATACACAAGCCGGTCTCTTCGAGCGTCTCGCGGGCTGCGGCGCGCGGGTCTTCGTCGGCGTCGACGAAGCCAGCGGGCAGCGCCCACAAGCCTTTGCCGGGCCGCCGCCGCGCCGGACGAGCAGCACGCGGTCGCTCGTGACGAAAGCCACCACCGCCACCTTCGGATCGAAAAAGACGGTGTGCCCACACGCCGGGCAGACCGGGCGCAGCCTGCCATAGCTCTGCTGCTCGTGCAGCGCCGCGCCGCACAGCGGGCAGAAACGGGCGATCTGCTGGGTCATGCCATTTCTCCGGCTCAGCGCGCCGCCGCGCGAGCAGGTAACGCCCGCGACGACGCAACAGGATCAGCGCGACGACGATCAAGCTGCCGCCCACTGCGCCCGGCTCATCCAGAATCGATGCAGGCGGGACAGGCGTCGGCGTGAGCGTAGGCGCGGGTGTCGCGTCGGCGGGGAGTTCGGTGTGCGCGACGGCACCGGCGTCGGGGTCGCTGTCGGAGGTTGAGTTGGCGTCGGCGGAGCAGCGTCGGGGCGGGCAGCGGAGCTTCGGCAGCAGCCGCGCCGCTCAGCAGCCGATGGAGCTGCCGCCCGCATCTCGGTCTGCGTCTCGGTGCGCGCCTGATCGGCTGCCGCAGCGCTGTCCTGAAAGGCGTCGGACAGCAGACCGGCGCTCGCGCTCGCGGTCGGAGCGACAACAGCATACATCTGCGGCGCGGCGGTCGATCGAGGTCGCGGTCGTCGCGGCAAAGCCAGATCGCGCGCTTCCCGGCGACTGGCGACTTCGCCTCGACTGTCCCATCGTCAGTGCATGGTCAGATTATCGGCTTCTTCATCGCCCAGCTTGGTCGCCAGCGTCGCCGTGCCGGTCGGCAGCGCCGCCACATTCGACACGGCAGCGGGGAGCGGCGCATTTCCCGGCTGCCGGAACAGGATGACGCCCGCGATCAGCAGGAAACCGCTGCCGCCGCGCTGGCATAGCTGAAGGCGGCGCTCGTCCAGACCGACGGGCGGCGCGCCATGCTGCGGCTCAGCCGGAAATCGCGAGGGGCGCGAGCGGCGGCAGCGATTTGACCAGATCGACCGTCGCCTGCAGGCGCGCCAGCTCGCGCCGGAGTTCAGGCTCGGCACGCAGACGCGCATCGAGCGCCGCGCGCTCGGTTTCGCTCAGCGCGCCGTCGATATATGCCGACAGGAGTTCGAGATCGTTATCGCTCAACATGGGGATCAGGTCACATTATTCATCGCTTATAAGACGATACGCCGAGGGTAAAAGTTCCCGAACATCCTGCAAACAGTCGCGGACGGCGGCACGCGCCCGGCTGAGCCGGGATTTGACCGTGCCGATCTGCGCGCCAAGCTGATCGGCAATCGCCTGATAATCCAGCCCTTCGACATCGCACAGGACGAGCACGACGCGCTGGTCGGCGTTGAGCGCGCCGATGCAGTCCTGAATGGCGCGGTGCAATTCGCGCTGCTGAACGACTTCTTCGGGCGTATCGGCGTCGTCAGGAAGCGCGGGTTCATCGCCCATGTCCTCGACCGAGACGGCGGGGCGGCGCTGGCGGCGGCGAAGCTCGTCGTAACACTGATTGGTGGTGATACGAAGCAGCCACGAGCGAAAGCTGCCGCCGCGATAAGTATTGAGGCGGCGATATGCCGTGATGAACGCCTCCTGAGCAGCATCGGCGGCGCTGTGCGAATCGCCCATGATGCGATACGCCAGCGTGTAGGCGCTGTCCTGATAGCGCAGGACGAGCGCGTTGAAGGCGTCGAGATCGCCGCGCCGGGCGAGGCGGATCAGCGCCTGTTCGTCATCAGGGTTGCCAACCATTGACAATCCAAGCGAGTACATTTACCATTACGGAAGAACAATTGAAATCAATTGTTCTATTAGCGCCGGTGTGTCGGAACTGGCAGACGAACGCGACTCAAAATCGCGCGCCCTTGCGGGCGTGTGGGTTCAAATCCCACCACCGGCATCAAACCGAGTTTTTCAACTCGGTTTTTTATTCCCGCGCTATAATAACAACAGAGTCATATGTAACTTTGATCCGTATGTCTCTGTAGAGCGAGAGCGATGCGAAGTTTTGACGAGTATAAACAAATCCTTGCGCTATGGGAACTCGGAGTTAACAAGAAAGCCATTTCGCGCGAAACCGGTATTCCTCGCCGGACAGTGATTGATTGTATCCAGCAGTACGGCACAGTCGAGAACCTGCTTGTGGAGAGCCAACAAGCAGTTCAACCGCTCTTGCCCAAAATACTGACTGGAGAAATCGAAGGTGATTATCGCACATTGCTGGAGACGTATGCCTATCTCCTGGGACTCTACCTGGGGGACGGCAACATCGTGAAGACTCGAAATGTGTACCGGCTGAGAATAACGCTGGATGCAAAATACCAGCAAATCATCGAAACCTGCATCCAAAAGCTGCAATTACTCTTTCCCCAGAATCAGATCGGCACGGTAGAGTCCTATTATCGAGGTCGACTGAGTTATATCAACGTCAGCCTGTATTATCGACATTTGCCGGAAATCTTCCCGCAGCACGACGCAGGACTGAAGCACAATCGCAAAATCGAACTGGCAGACTGGCAGCAGCGAATCGTGGACACCTATCAATTGGAGTTCTTGCGCGGACTCTACCACAGCGACGGCTCACGCTTCAGTAACATCGTGAATGGCAAAGACTATCCGCGCTATCAATTCACCAATTATTCCGACGACATTCGCAGGCTGTTCTGCAACACCTGTGACTGTCTCGGTCTGCATTGGACAACCAAGCAGCGCGGCAAAACTCGTGAAACAGACATTTTCATCTCGAAGCGCAAGGATGTCGCGTTTCTTGACGCGGCAATCGGTCCGAAGTCGTAGTCCGGCAATCCCCTTTGCGGAAAAGCGCGCGCCCGATTAATATAACCTCAGCACGCGCGCGCTCGGCATGGACGCGATGCGCGGCACGCCTGGCTTGCACACTGGGGATCACATGGTTCGTTTCCTGCTCTCGTTCATCGGCGCGCTGATCGTCGGGCTGCTGCTGGGGCTGTACCTCGGCTGGGTGCAGTTCCCGGTGAAGTACACCGACAGCAGCGCCGACCGGCTCGCCCAACGCTTCAAAGACGAGTACACGGTCATGGTCGCCAACGGCTACATGATCGACAACGATCTGACGGGCGCGCTGGAGCGGATGCGCGTGCTGGGCGTCGAGAACGTTCCGGCGTACATTCAGGAGACGACCGAGCGCTTCATCACCAATTCGCGCGACGTGAGCGACATTCGGGCGCTGGTGGCGCTCGCTAACGGGCTGGGTCGCCTGACGCCGATCATGGAGCCTTATCAGATCGTCACCGTGCCGGGGCAAAGCTGATGCGCGAGGGACAATCCAGCCGCTACCAACGTCCACGCCGTCTGATCTCGCTGCCCGGCATCCTGATCGGGCTGCTGCTGGGGATCGGCGGCGCTCTGTTCTTCACGTGGAATCTCGCCCCGATTCAGGAGTTCGATACCGAACCCTGGCAGCTTCGGGCGGACATCAAGGACGAATACGTCGTCGCCATTGCGGTGAGCTACGCCAACGACGGCGACCTGGGCAAAGCGATCAACCGGCTGGTAAGCCTGCAACTGCCGGGCGACCCGATTCAGGCGGTGGCGGATACGGCGTGCCGACTGGCGACCAGCGGCTACGTCAACAGCAGCAGCGGGCTGAGCGCCGTGCGCAGCATGATGCGGCTGTACCAGCTTCAGGGGCGCGCGGGCTGCGCCGATTCGCTGATCTCCAGCGAGGACGCACAGCCGGGCGCGGTGGTGACGATTGAGCTGCCGACGCCGACCGCGACCCTGACTCCCCCACCGAGCAAAACGCCGACTCCGGCATCGGTATTCCCGACGCCCACGTCGGTGCTGGTGATCGTGCCGACCGTGCCGCCGCAGAACGATTACGACCTGATCAGCGTGCGGAACGACTGCGGCACGTCGATCTCCGGCTTGATCATGGTCGAGGTGTACGACAGCGACGGCTCGACCGGCATCCCCGGCGCGGAAATCCGCGCGCGCTGGGACGGCGGCGAGAGCCGCTTCTTCACCGGGCTGAAGCCGGAAAAATCAGCCGCCTACGCCGATTTCGAGATGGAAGCGGGCAAAGACTATCTGATCGACATGCCGGGGCACGCCGACCCGATTCAGCAGCCGCTGTCGGCAGTCCCATGCACGACGACAGCGGGCGAGCGGGCGATCATTGCCTACCGGGTGGTGTTCCGCGCCATCGGCTGACGACAGCCCCGGTTGACAGATGTAGTATAATGTAAATTGTAATGTGAGATCGAAACGGTGGTCGTCCGCTGTTTTCGCGCCGCTCACGCACAGACTCCCCTGCCCCTGCGCCATTCCCATCGAGCCGCCATTCGGTCTTACGCAGAGAGGACTGGTCGCGCCCGCTAATGACGACGACAGCCAGCGATTCGGACTTACCGGAGTGAAGGAGAATTACCAATGGCACACGATACGCACGTCTACGGTGAAGTGGACAACAAGACCGACTTGCAGCACATCTTCCGCGAGATTCGCGGCGATGTCGAAAAGGCGAAGTCGCGCGGGGATTTGACCGAGCTGTACCGCCGGGCGGGCTATCTGATCACCCTGACACACGCGCCGTCGTGGAAGGAGAAGTTCGGCAGGGACGCCAGCAGGCTCCGCGATGCCGCCAAAGACGAATTTGCGACGACCGCTCGCAAGATCAACAGCCGCGCCAAACAGATCGGAACGGACGCCGATTACGACGATACATGGGGAGAGTGATTTCGGGCAGACACGTGGATCTGCCCCTACGATGCGGCGTCAGGGCTGTAGGTGCAGCAACCGCAGCGCGGCGCTCGTGTCGCCGGGAGATGCCCACGCCAGATAAAGCGACCCGGCGGCGTCCTGCGCCAGCGCAGGCGTGCCGATCAGGTGCTCGCCGGGCGCGACGGTGCGGTAGCCAACAATCGTCCCGGCGGACAGCGTGATCAGGCTCAGCCCGGCGTCGCTTTCCGCCACCGCCGTGAGCAAATCGGACGCGCCAGTCAAGGGCATCGCCCAGCGGAGGTCAAGCGTCGTGCCCGCGCTGATTTGCAGGCGGCGCGGCTGTCGCCAAGCGGTCGCTGCCAGCGAGCCGAACGCCAGCGAGGTCTCGTTCGAGCCATCGGCGCGGGTGATGTTCCAGAAGAAATAGGCGCTCGACCGATCCAGCCCGGCGCTCACGTTCACGAGGCGGTCGCCGGAGGAGAGGCTGACCGCGCCCGTGAGCGCCTGCGCGCCGGAATCGTCCGATGGGTCAAGACGCTGGCGCATCACCTGACCATCCTCCAGCCAGAACAGCCAGATTTCGCCCGGAGCGGTGCGCAGCAGCGCCGGATGCTCGGCAGCGGCGGCGACGGTGATGGTGTCGATCAGCGGGCGACCCGCGTCGTCGATGCGGCGGGCGTAGAGCGTCATCTCGGCGAGCAGCCCGCCGCTCCACGCCGCCCACAAGCCGCCCGAACCATCGGGGATGGCGGCATAATCCAGCGCCAGCCCGTCGGAGACGGCGACGGGTCCGCGCTCGACCGTCAGATCGGGCGCGAGCAGCGCGGCGTACAACCGCGTCTGGTTGGTCTCGTCGGCATCCAGCCACAGGAGATGAGTGACACTGTCGCCGGGGAACAGCCGCTGATCGTAGGGGTGCGTCGGCGGGAGCGGCAGGGTGACGACATCGCCCAGCCCGCCGGGAGTGATGCGGCGCGCATCCTGATGGACGCCGCGATCATCCGCGCCGACCCACACAGCGAGCAGCGCGCCGTCGGTCGCCACCAGCGCCGGGGCATCCGCCTGCTGCGCCTGCGCCAGCGTGATCCAGGCTTCGCTGGGTTCGGGAGTGGCAAGCTGGCTGCTGGCAGGCGTCGCGCAGGCGGCGCACAGCAGGAGCAGGCATAACAGCGCGCGCGCCATCGGCTCAGCTTTCAGTGACCGGAGCGATCCCCTCGACCCCTGAATAGCGAATAGTGTGGTTGGCGTAGTAGGCAATCGTCTGGACGACGTATTTCGCCGTTTCGAGCGTGACGTTGGTCAGCACCAGCTCGCCGCCGCCGAAGTACACGCCGACGTGATAGCGGTCTCCGGCGTAGATCACGTTTTTGACGAACCAGCCCGCCGGTCCGCCCTCACGAGCCGCCTTCGCCACTTCGACTTCTTGCACCACACCCCATTCGGCGTGATGACCGTCGACGTTGATCTCGTAGGCGTTGGCGTCGAAGCGCTTGTCAAGCGTGCGCCGCTCCTCGTCCGACAGCCCATCGGGGCTGGGGCGCTGTTCGATGCGCGCGAGATTAGCCATATCCTGCATCCTGTTCCGTAACCCGACCGCACCATTGTAGCGTATCGCGGCGCGTTCCTCACCAGAGATGGTCGAGATTCGCAGCGAACCTACAGAGACAGCGCGCGCCGGGGCTTCGGTTAACGGAGTTCCAGATAATCCGCCCGGTGGCAGAAAGCCAGCATGGCGCGGATGTCGTCGTAATCCGCGTCCGTCACCGGGACGAAGTGGTCGATCATGCCCCGGTCGAGCACCGCGCGGGCAGCAGGGTCGTGATGCATCTCGGCGAGGATCGCCTGAATGTCGCGCCTGAGCGATATGGGCAGCCGTGTGGACGCCGCCAGCGGCTGAATCGTCGAGGGACCCAGGCTGTCAATGATGCGAATCTGGCGCGCCAGCCGAGGGTGATCGCGCATTTCGATGGCAAGCACCTGGGCATCAATCGCCGAGGCATCGACCTCGCGGCGGCTGACCATGCGGATCGACCGCTGGTGAAACCCGCTGGCGACAACCCGCCCGAAGTAACCGCTCGTCGCCCCCAGCTTCGCCAGATGATAGCGGGTGATCCCGTAGCCCGACTGCGATTCCGGCTCGTTATACGCCCACGAACAGCCGCGCAGGTCGGCGAAGGACTGAAAGCGGCTATCGCGGTGGACGATGACATCCGAGAAATAGATGGGGCGATTCTGAAAGCGCTCGCCTTTGAGCACCGGCGCGGCGAGCGCCTCGATTGGCGATTCGGCGGCACGCGGGCGCGTCCGCAGGACATAGGGCAAGCCGCAGATCAGCGTGAGGTCAGCCCGCAGCGCCTCGGCGTAATCCGAGCCGACCGACAGGCGCACGGCGCAGCCCAGCCTGTCGCCCAGATACCGCATCATGAAGCGATAGACGGGCAGCATGTTGGGCGCCAGAAAGGTCACGGCGTGTAGGCGGCGCTGTGCCTTTTCGACTTCTCTCCCGAAATGGCGCTATTCTAGCGTGAAACCATCCGGCGTCACGTGGCGGCGGACGGGAAGTCCGGGATGGCGGACTCGTACAGCCACGACTGGAAGAAGTCGTTGAGCGGCTGCCCGCTGACCGCTGCGGCGACGGCGATGAAGTCGTCAGTCGAAGCGTTGGCGTACTTGTAAGTGTCGTAATAAGTCGACATGATGTCGAAGAACGCCTTGTCGCCGACGGTGAGGCGCAGCGCGTGGAGCGTGAGCGCGCCGCGATAGTAGACGCCCTCGGTATCGAACAGCTTGGGCGCGGTCGGGTCGCCGGTGATGGCGACCTGCGCGAGCCGCTGGCGGATAGTGGCTTCGCTCATGCCCTGATCACGCAGGTTGTCGCCGTGCAGCGCATCGTGGAGACCGTTGGCAATCGTGTCGATCACCTGGCGACCGCTGGTATGCTCGAACCACAGCCACGAGGCGTAGGTGGCGAATCCCTCGTTGAGCCAGATGTCGCGCCACGACTTAGGGCTGACACTGTCGCCGAACCACTGGTGCGCCAGTTCGTGGGCTATCGTGCCTTCGCCGCGCGCGGCGCTGCCCTGAAGCGAGGCATTCATCACGCCGGGGTCGAAAACGGTCATGCTCTGCGTCTCCAGCGAGAAGCCGACGCGCGTATCGAGCACGAGCGCGCCGTAAGCGTCGAAAGGAAAATCCCCGAAGATGCTGCTGAAGAAATCGATCATCTCGCCCTGTGCGGCGAAGGCTTCAGCGCCTTCGTCGGCGTAGCGCGACGGGAAATAGTTGCGAATGGGCACGCCACCCGGCGACTTGTCATCCTGACGGGCAAAATCGCCGACGACCAGCAGCGCGAGGTAACTCGTCATCGGCTGATCCATGTGCCAGGTGTAAATCTGGCGATCCGGGTCGTCGGGCGCGTCGATGATGCTTTCGAGGACGCCGTTGGACACGGCGACCAGCGGCTTGGCGACCGAGATTTGAACGGTGTAGGTCGCCTTGTCCGCCGGGTGCTCGTTGACCGGATACCAGTCGGACGACCCGGCAGGCTCGCCGAGGACGGCGACGCCGTTCGTCAGCGGCATCCAGCCAAGCGCCGCGAACGATTCAGGCAGGTCGCGCGACTCGGGGCTGCCCTGATAGCTGACGAGGACGGTGAAAGCATCGCCGTCATTCAGCGGAGTGGCAGGGGTGATGGTCAGTTCGCTGCCTTCGAGGGTGAAGGCGGCGGAGGCATTGTCAACGGTGATCTGATCAACCTGCCCCGCCTGAAAATCGAGATTGAACGCGCTCAAATCCTGGGTCGCGCGGGCGTCGATGGTCGTGGTGGCGGTGAAGTGGGCGAGGTCATCATCGAGGGCAAAATCGATGGCGTAATGCTGGACATCGTAGCCGCTGTTGCCCAGATTCGGGAAATAGGGGTCGCCGATCCCCGCCGCGCCGGGGGTCTGCGCCTGCGCGGACACCACACCCAGCAGGAACAATGCCGCAATCAGGGCGGCGTAAAAGCGTCTGGTGAACGACATCGGGGTCAACCTCCAGGTGAGATGGGCGCACGTCGCGCTCAATGGACTTACTCCGAAGGGCGGCGAAACGTTCAGGGCGTTTTGGAACAGCAGACTGGAAACACGACCAGACCATTCGCGGCGGGCGTATTGTCGCGGCAGAACGAGAGTGTTATAATCCCGCCCCGTAAACTCTGGCGTTTCCCGCCGTAATTACCTCATTTTATGCCGGGCTGAACAGGCTCGAATGAACCCGTCCAAACGCCCGTGTGCGGATCTATCTTAAGAATCTCAGGCTAAGGAGTATTGCAGGATGTCGCAAACTGCGAAGAAAGGGCTTGACGGGGTCTCGATTGGACCGAGCCGTCTGAGCCTGGTGAACGGGACGGAAGGCAAGCTGGTCTACGCCGGGTACGCCATCGAAGTGCTGGCGGCGAACGCCAGCTACGAGGAAGTCGTCTACCTGCTGTGGAACGACCGCCTGCCCAACCGTGAGGAACTGGAAGCGCTGCGGTCGGCTATCGCGTCCGAGGCGGTGGTGTATCCGGAGGTGATCCAGCACCTGAAGGATTACCCGAAAGACGCGAACTCGATGGCGGTGCTGCGCACGGCGGTGTCGGAGCTGGCGTTCTATGACCCCGACGCCGAGCTGTACGACATCGATGCGCTGCGGCGCAAGGCGATCCGGCTGACCGGGCAGGTGACGACGCTGTGCGCGGCATGGGCGCGCGTCCGTCAGGGGCTGGAGCCGGTCGCGCCGCGCCCCGATCTGAACCTCGCCGCGAATTTCGTCTACATGCTGACCGGAAGCGAGCCGGAAAAGACGGCGGTCGACGCGATTGACACCTACATGGTGCTGCTGACCGAGCACAGCATGAACGCCAGCACGTTCTCGTCGCGGGTGACGGTCAGCACCGGGTCGGACATGCACAGCGCCATCGTCAGCGCGATTGGCACGCTGAAGGGTCCGGCGCACGGCGGCGCAAATTCCGAAGCGATGAAGATGTTCGAGGAAATCGGCGACCCGGCGAACGTCGAAAGCTGGTTCAACCAGCACATCAAGACCGGCGAGCGGCGCATCATGGGCATCGGGCACCGCGTCTACAAGGCGCTCGACCCGCGCGCGGCGATCCTGCGCGAGCGCGCCGAAGCGCTGGCGAAGGGCAGCGGCAACAGCAAGTGGTTCGAGGTCGCCGACAACCTGGCGAAGCTGGCGCGCAGCGACCAGTATTTCATCGAGCGCAACCTGTACCCGAACGTCGATTACTACAGCGCCATCGTGCTGTACACGCTGGACATCCCGGTCGATATGTTCACGCCGCTGTTCGCCATGAGCCGCATGGCGGGCTGGACGGCGCACATCATCGAGCAGGTGACGGACAACCGGCTGATCCGCCCGACCGCCGATTACGTCGGCAAGCTGGATTTGCCCTGGGTTCCCATCGACCAACGCTAGAGCTTGCTATGAACTTCAATGCCTTGATTTCTCCCCTTCTCCCCGCTTGCGTGGGAGAAGGGGTCGGGGGTTGAGGGGGTAAGAGTTCATAACAGGCGCTACACTGTCACAGAACATGATGCCAACCTCACCTTTCGACAACCAGCGCTTTCTCGCGCTGGAAACCTTCCGCAGGAACGGCACATCGGTGATCACGCCGGTCGGTTTCGTACAGGACGGCAGCGTGCTGTACGCCCGCACCACTGCCGACTCGTGGAAAGTCAAGCGCATCCGCGCCAACCCGCGCGTGCGGGTCGCGCCGGGCACGGGCAGCGGCAAACCGCTCGGCGCGTGGGTCGAGGCGACGGCGACGATCCTGACGGATGCTGACTCGGCGGAGGTGCGCGCCAAAATCCTCGCCAAATACCACCTGATCTGGCGGCTGATCGAAACCGTCGATGGACTGACCAACTTCATCCGACGACGCCCGCAGCCCGATTGGGTACACATTCGCATCGAGCTGCCGCCGCAGTCATGATGCGATGCAAAGGGCGAAAAATCGAATCCTCGTTCGATTAATACACTGTGTCCGAATTCCTGGTGAAAAGTTTCACCAGATTGCGGTGCAAAAGCGATCCGGTTTTCCTATAGACTGTGAACGTGCTCTCAATGAAACTTTGCAGAGGAATATGATGACCTGGCGCTCACGCAATCACGACAGCCGCATCCTGCCCCTGTGCCCCACCCTGTTCTGCCTGTCCGCCTCCGTAGTGGTATCTGCCGTACTCGCCTGATTCTCGGTATTCTCCAAATTGATTGTGCGCCGAGAGTCTCGGCGGACGCTTGCACGCATCCTGATTCAAGGAGTTTTCATCATGACGCTCAGCCCTACGGCGACAACCGCCGCCGCCATCCTCACGCCTGAAGCCCAGGCTTTCCTGACCAGGCTGGCGCGCGAATTCACGCCGCGCCGCAACGCCCTGCTCCAGCGCCGCGCCCAGCGCCAACGCGAAATCAACGCCGGGATCATGCCGGATTTCCTGCCGGATACCCAGTCGATCCGCGACGGCGACTGGAAGATCGCGCCCATTCCGGCGGATTTGCAGGATCGGCGGGTCGAGATCACCGGTCCGACCGACCGCAAGATGATCATCAACGCGCTGAACAGCGGGGCGAAAGTGTTCCTGGCGGATTTCGAGGACGCCAACGCGCCGACGTGGGACAACATGATCGACGGACAGATCAACCTGCACGACGCCATCCGGCGGACGATCACGTTCACGAACGAAGCCGGGAAACACTACCGCCTGAACGAAAAGACGGCGGTGCTGATGGTGCGCCCGCGCGGCTGGCATCTGGACGAGAAGCATTTCATGGTGGACGAGCAGCCAATCCCCGGCAGCCTGTTCGACTTCGGGCTGTACTGCTTCCACAACGCCCGCGAGCTTCTGGATCGCGGCACGGGTCCCTACTTCTACCTGCCAAAGCTGGAAAGCCACCTGGAAGCGCGGCTGTGGAACGACGTGTTCACCTTCGCGCAGGACGAGCTGGGCATCCCGCGCGGGTCGATCAAGGCGACGGTGCTGATCGAGACGATCCTCGGCAGCTTCGAGGCAGAGGAAATCCTGTACGAACTGCGCGAGCATTCCGCAGGGCTGAACTGCGGGCGCTGGGACTACATCTTCAGCTACATCAAGAAATTCAGCGAGAAGCCGGAATACATACTGCCGGATCGCGCGCAGGTGACGATGACCGTGCCGTTCATGCGCAACTACGCGCTTCAGGTGATCAAGGTGTGCCACCGGCGCGGCGCGCACGCGATGGGCGGCATGGCGGCGCAGATTCCGATCAAGGACAACCAGGAGATGAACGCGCAGGCGCTCGACAAAGTGCGCACCGACAAGCTGCGCGAGGTCAACGACGGACACGACGGCACGTGGGTGGCGCATCCCGGTCTGGTTCCGGTGGCGCTGGAGGTGTTCAACCAGCACATGCCGCAGCCGAACCAGATCGAGCGGCAGCGCGACGACGTGCAGGTGACCGCCAGCGACCTGCTGACGCCGAGCAGCGGCGACATCACGGAACAGGGGCTGCGCTGGAATCTGCGGGTCGGCATCCAGTATTTAGAGGCATGGCTGGGCGGGAACGGCTGCGTGCCGCTATACAACCTGATGGAAGATGCGGCGACCGCCGAAATCAGCCGGTCGCAGGTGTGGCAGTGGCTGCATCACCGGGCGACGCTCAGGGACGGTCGGACGGTGGACGAGAAGCTGTTCGGGCGGCTGTTCGAGGAGGAGATGGACGCCATCCGCGCGGAAGTGGGCGCGAAGCGCTTCGACGGCGGGCATTACACGCTCGCCGGGCGGCTGTTCGACGAGATGATCCGCAAGGACGAGTTCACCGAGTTCCTAACGCTTCCGGCGTATGGGTACCTGGAATAAGTGAGGGGTTTGAACCGCCAAGACGCCACGTGAGAGCGCGGCGTGCCCCGCCCCTGCAAACGTTGATCGGGGAGTGGGTTAGAGGGAGAGAGACCATGCACCAGAATGCACCGAGCATCAACCGTTACTGGCAGCACAGCGACCGCTGGGCGGGCGTCACCCGTCCGTACAGCGCCCAGGACGTGATCCGGCTGCGCGGCTCGATCATCGTCGAGCATACGCTGGCACGGATCGGCGCGGTCAAGCTGTGGAAGCTGATGCACAGCGAAGCTTACGTGCAGGCGCTCGGCGCGGTAACCGGCAACCAGGCGGTGCAGATGGTGCAGGCGGGGCTGCGGGCGATTTACGTGTCCGGCTGGCAGACGGCTGCCGACGCGAACACCTCCGGGCATATGTACCCGGATCAGAGCCTGTACCCGGTGGACAGCGTGCCCGAACTCTCCCGGCACATCAATTACTCGCTGATGCGCGCCGACCAGGTGCAGCATCTGAAGGGCGAGGAAAAGACCGATTACTTCGTGCCGCTGGTGGCGGACGCCGAAGCCGGGTTCGGCGGCAACCTGAACGCCTTCGAGCTGATGAAGATGATGATCGAGGCGGGTGTCGCCGGAGTCCATTTCGAGGATCAACTGTCGTCAGCCAAGAAATGCGGGCATCTGGGCGGCAAGGTGCTGGTGCCGACGCGCGAAGCGGTCGCCAAGCTGGTGGCGGCGCGGCTGGCAGCCGATGTGCTCGACGTGCCGACCATCCTGATCGCGCGGACGGACGCCGACGCCGCGACGCTGATCACCAGCGACATCGACGAATACGACCGCCCATTCATCACGAAGGAGCGCACGACCGAAGGCTTTTACGGCTTCAGGCACGGCATCGAGGCGGCAATCGCGCGCGGGCTGGCATACGCGCCCTACGTCGACATGGTGTGGTGCGAAACGTCGCATCCCGATCTGGATGAGGCGCGGCAGTTCGCCGAAGGCATCCACCAGCGCTACCCCGGCAAGCTGCTGATGTACAACTGCTCGCCGTCCTTCAACTGGAGCCGGAATCTGGACGCGGGCACGATTGCCAAATTCCAGCGCGAGCTGGGCGCGATGGGCTACAAGTTCCAGTTCATCACGCTGGCGGGCTTCCACGCGCTCAACCTGAGCATGTTCGAGCTGGCGACCGGCTATCGACAGGCGGGGATGACGGCATACGCGGCGCTGCAGGACCGCGAGTTCGATCTGGAGCACGAGCGCGGCTACAAGGCGCTCAAGCACCAGACGTTCGTCGGCACGGGCTACTTCGACGCGGTGCAGCAGACCATCATGGGCGGCGCGTCGTCAACTGTCGCCATGAGCGGCTCGACCGAGAAGGAACAGTTCACCGAAGCGCCGGAAGCGCAGCCCGCATCCGCGTGAGAAAACCGGACTGAGTAAGGACAGGACGGAGGACTGAGAAATTGCCCACAAGCGCTTCTCTCAGTCCTCGTTCCCCCGTCTGCGTCTGTCGTAATCCTCTGGCGAAAATCACCAATTCGCGCTAATTTTACGGGTAATACTCCATCCAATCACAAGAGGAGGGTGACCATGCTGCCGCTCCGAGACATCAACCCGACCCGACGACTGCCGGTGGTGACGTATGGGCTGATCGCCGTCAACGTGATCATCTTCGTGATGCAGCTAGGGATGTCGGAAACCCAGCTACAGCAGGTGTTCATCAATCAGGCGGTCGTCCCGGCGCAGGCAGCCGCCGCGCCCTTCTCGCTCGAAACCATCCTCGACGTGATCCGCAGCATGTTCTTTCACGGCGGCTGGGAGCACATCCTCGGCAATATGCTGTACCTGTGGCTGTTCGGCGACAATATCGAGGATCGCTTCGGCGCGATCCTGTATCTGGTGCTGTATTTCGCGGGCGGGTTCTTCGCGGCGTTCGCGCAGGTGATCATCGACCCCACCTCGACCATCCCGCTGATCGGGGCGTCTGGGGCAATCGCGGCGGTGCTGGGCAGCTATCTGGTGCTGTACCCCGGCGTGCGCGTCGAAGGGATCATCCCGCTGGGATATTTCAGCCAGCTTTCAGCGTGGCCCGCGTGGGCGGTGCTGGGCTTGTGGTTCGTGCTGCAACTGTTCAGCGGCTTCGGCTCGCTGGGCGCGGACGCGCAGTACGGCGGCGGCGTGGCGTTCTTCGCGCACATCGGCGGCTTCGTGTTCGGCGCGGTGATCACGTTAATTCTCATGCGGTTGATCCCACAGCCCCCGGCAGAAGATAGGCGTGAGATGCTCTATGACCGCAACCCGCGCCGACGGTTATAAGAAGCTATCGGCTTACAGCGGTCAGCAATCAGCCACTAGACTTCGGACTCCGCTGACCGACCGCTGATAGCTGACCGCTAATCGCTGTATAATCGCCTCATGACGAACATTCAGCGCGTCTCAAGCGAGATCGTCCCCGGCAGCGAGGGGATGACATTCGATTTCGCCCTCGCCCTGCCCGGTCAGGCGAGCAGCGCGCACACGGCGCGCGCCTATTTCCGCTGGGTCGATCAATTTCTGGTGGATGTCGCCGGATGGAAGCCCAGCGACGGCGAGATGCGGCGAGAGCGGATGCGGCGACTGCCGGTCGGCGTGCTGCGCGAGAGCCTCAGTCCGGCGCAGGTGCGGGCGTGGCTGGGCATCCTCGTCGGGCGGCAGCACGGCAGGCAGGGACTCCAGCAGGCGCGGGCGGCGGTGGTCACGCTGGCGAGCCTGATGGCGGAAGCGGGCTGGCTCGACGATTATGTGAGCGCGGCGATCTCGCGGGTGAACATCCCCAAAGCCGAGGAAGGTCAGCGGGCGGGACACTGGCTCTCGACCGACCAGCTTCGGCTGCTGATGCAGGCATCGCGCGAAATCGCCACGAGCGACAACCAGCGGCTGCGTAATACGGTGCTGACGACCATGCTGTGCACGCTGGCGCTGCGCCGCGAGGAGCTGGCGGCGGCGCGCTGGTCGGATTTCAGCATCCAGAACGACCGGGCGGTGCTGCGGGTGCATGGCAAGGGGCGCAAAGCCGCGCCGATTGACGTGCCGCGCGCATTAACAGTGGCGCTGACGAGCTGGCGGCAGGCGCTGATCGCGCAGGATCGGCTGAAGTCAAAATCGTCGCCGATTCTGCGGCGGCTGTGGAAAGGCGGCAGCATCAGCCACAGCGGGCTGACGCCGGACGGCATCTGGCTGATCGTGAGCAGGTCGGCAAGCGCCGCCGGGCTGGGCGCCGTCGCGCCGCGACCTGCGGCGGTCGGTCGCCGGGGCGCTGCAAGCCAACGGCGTATCCATTGACAAGATCAGCCGCCTGCTGCGCCACAGCAACGTCGCCGTGACCGAGCGCTACCTGAGCCGAATGCGCAGGTCAGCAGGGGCGCGATTCTGATGAGCGGGATGCTCGGTCTGGAAGACGATCCGTTTGCGGACAGTTAACGTGCGTAGGGGCGTTCAATTGAACGCCCGCCCTATCCGCGCCGATCGCTGCATTGAACAAGAAAGGGCACGGCGACGCCGTGCCCCTACCCCATCAACGTACACCTGTTACACCCACATGGCGAGCTTTGCGCCGCTGGACGGATCGTGGCTTTCCGCCAGAAGCTCGGTGAAGGCGGTCGCGTGGTAGCCGATCACGTTCTCATCGACCGCGCCGATCAGGTGGACGATCCAGCCGAACACGAACAGGCTCAGGTTATGCCCGGACTCGTGGGCGGTGTGGTCGCTGCTCGCCTTGCGGTGGATGAAAGCGATGTTGCCCATGTTGTAGGCGGTCTTGGCGTAATTGGCGTTGCTGCCCAGCCCGCCGATCAGGAAGAACGTGCCGGTCGACCAACTGGCGTCGGCGTACTTGCCCTTGACGCTCGTCCCGGCGCTGGCGTCGCCGCCGAGCTTGAGGAAGTCGACGCCCGCCAGCCCGACCAGCCCCAGAATCAGGCTGATGACCAGCAGCAGCAGCCCGATGCCGAGGACGACCCACGACATCGGCGCGAGCCAGCTCAGCCAGCCGACGAAGCCCTGATAGACGCCGCTCTGCGAGACGACCGAGAAAGCGGCGATGAAGCCGAGCACGAACAGGACGATACCCAAAATCAGCCCGACGGTTTGCCCGAACCAGCCGCCGTAGATGTTGTACGCCAGCAAGCCGTTCATGCCGCTGCCGATGCCTATGAGCAAGCCGCGCGTTACGGCGGTGAAGTCCTTCTCGGTTCCGCTCGTCCCCTGCACCGAAACAGTCGCGGCGATGTAGATCACGATGAATACTTCGCAGCACGATCAAGCCGGGGACGGTCGTGAAGAAGAAGCTGAAATAGCTGCCGATGAAGTCGAAGAAGCTGCCCTGAATCGGGCGCAGCAGACCGTCGCCACCCCCGGCGGTGGTCAGAAAGTGGACGAAGCCCAGTAGGAGTACCCCGACACCCGCTCCCCATACGGCGGGCGACAGCCCGGTTTTGAGATTGACCGTACCCATTTTGCCTGCTCCTGCACGAACATGCCTATGTGGTCAAGTGCGTTCATACTATATGTCGTGCGAACAAACGCGCGGGGGTCGGCGGCTTGTGAATTTCATAAATGGGGGCGGCGAATATTCAGGGCGCAGCGGCGCTGCGCCTCTGCGATACGTATTATCCAGGGAATGGATCAGCCGACGCGAGGGCGACCGCCACGACGCGCGTCAGATAGGTGTTGCTGATGAAGTCGTAGTCACTGCAAGTGATCAGCGTGGCTTCACTCGCGTGGAAGGATACAGCACCGACACGTCGTCCGGGCTGACCGAGCGGATGGTCGACAGGTTGTACTCGCGCTTCTCGCCCTTCCAGCTCACGAAAATGCGCTCACCAGCTTCATGTTGCTCAGCGTAGCGAACACGCCGGGGCTGCCGTCCGCCATTTCGACGTGCCCGACCAGCACGATGTTGCCCCTGCCCATCAGCGGCGACGTGCCGATCAGATGCCCGACATCCATGCCCCAGCCCGAAAGATGCTCCAGCTATTGTCGACGATCTGCAACTGGACGATAGGCGCGGACACGCCGACGGTCGGAATAGAGAGCATGGGGAACTCGCCGACGGGCGTCGCGGTCGGCAGCAGCGGGGTCGCGGCGGGATCATCAGTAGGGGAGCAGCGCCAGCGGCGCGAACGATTCCGGCAGGTCGGTGTGTTCAGGAGGTCATCACCCCATAATAGATGACGCCAGCGGCGAGTCCGGTCACGACAGCGAACAGCAGGATTCTCCACGAGCGGCGTTTGCGGTGTTCCATTTCCCGATGCGATCCCAAAGGATTACAAAACGGCAGCACCCGGAATGGATGCTGCCGTTTGATGAAGCGTTAAGCTGTTACTGTGCCCGGCGGCGGCGGTAAACCACCCAGCCCGCCAGCCCGATGCCAGCGACCGCCACGACCAGCACGCCAGCCACAGGCGGGGTCGCGGGGGTTTCGCCGGTCGACGGCAGTTCCATACCGGCAAGCTCTTCGGCGCTCATCACGCCTTCGCCAGCCGATCCAGCGCCGGCGCTACTGCCCTCGCCCGGTTCCTCGGTCGGCTGCGGCTGAGCGGACTCCCGCTCGACCGAAGCCAGCTCGGCACGCCCGGCTGCCGCGTCCGCCGCGTTGTGATGGTGCAGCAGCAGGATGGGCGGCAGGTCGGTGGTCAAGCCGGTGACATTGAAGTCGACCGGGATCGAGTTCCCGTCGGTGTCATCCCAGATCGGGATACCGAGATAGGGACCACCCGCCAGCCCGTTGGCGTCGTTGAAGTAGTAGGTCGGGTTGGCGACATCGTAGGTGAACCAGTATGGCGGATCGGACGGCAGGTAGTCGGCGAAGAAGAAGCTGGACAGCGCCAGCACGTCGAACTGGAAATCGGTGTTGCCATCCGCCAGCCCAATATCCGCCGCGCCAACCGGGAACACGATCACGTTGTTGTTGAACACGTAGGTTTCCAGCGACGACGGCGGAATGTCGTTGATGAAATACGCGCCGAGCGGGTTACCGCCGTCCGTAATCCAGCTTGGTCCGTTAGTGAACCACGACAGGATCGTGTCGGTGTAGTCGGCATTGATCAGGTAGCCGGTCTCGAAGTTGAAGACGGTCGCGTCGTAGGCATTGTCCTCGTCACTATCGAAGCCAATGTCGAACCACGACTCGAAGCCCATGAAGGTGCTCCACTGACCGTACACGCTGATTCCGATGTAGATCGTCGTGTTGTTAATCGCGCAGTTGGTATCGCCGCTGCACAGCGCCAGCGCCGAGAGATAGTCGCTGGTCACGCCGACGTACTGTATATCGCCGCCGCCTAGCTCGGTGGGCTGCGTAACCGGGTCTTCGCCGACCAGCTCCATCGCCGTGACTTCGGAGATGATGTCATTCGGGTAATTGCTGCCGGTATTGACGCCATTGCCCGACAGGTGCAGGGCTGCAAAGCCGATGTCGTCGTCGCTGATGAGCACCGGCGCGTCGGCGTGCATGTCCGCCGCCGGACGCGGGGCAGCGTGCACCGGGACGCGCAGATCGCTCGCCGCTCCCGTCGAAGTCAGCACAACGTAACCACCTTCTTCCATGATGCGCTCGCGCGGCAGCGGCCCGAACGCGCCGGACTGAGTCGTCGGCGTGGTCGGGTCGGGGACGTTGGCATTCGCCATCGACGCCTTGTTCGCCGTCAGGGTGACGGTGACGGTGGTCGTGCCGCCCGCCGGGACGGTGATCTGCGCCGGACTGACGCTGAACTGCACGCCGGGCGTGTCGTTCATCTGCTGGAAGGTAACGTCATAGGTTTCCGGGCTGCCGCCGAAATTCTGGACGGTGACCGTTTGCGGGATGGAAACCGAGTCGACCACTTCGACCAAGCCGAAGGAGACGCTGACGCGCTCCGGATGAGCGGTGTGGTAGGCGATCACGTTCGAGTTGAGGGCGTTGACAACGTCAACACGCCCCGCGCCGATGCGCGACACGCCGTAGTTGTCGCCAGAGAAATTCGGCTGCGTCCAGAGATCGTGGGTCGCCGTGTTCATCAGCAGCGCCTTGATCTCCGGGACCGTCCACGACGGATGCACCTGACGCATCAACGCCGCGACGCCGGTCATGTGCGGCGATGCCATCGACGTACCGCTTTCGGTGACCGCCTGATTGCCCGTGCCCGCGCCGGTCGAGACAATCGCGCTGCCGGGCGCAGCGATGTCCGGCTTGAGGACAACTTCGCCCGTGCCGCCGTCCATGCGAGGACCGCGCGACGAGAAGCCCGCCAGCGTGTCGGCAATCGTCGTGCTCAGCGCCGCCTGAAGCGAGTCGTCGAAGCGAACGGTGAACGCCCCCGGATTCGCGGCGAGGAGCTGACCATCATCGTTGCTCACGCTGACGCACGGGATTGAGGACGCGCCGCCATTGTACGTGCAGGCGAGGTTGATGAACGGGAAGTCAACCGGGTTCGCCGAGACGACGACCAAACCCGCGACGTTGCCAGCATTGACGGCGTTGGTCATGCGCGTACCGGAGCCGCAGCCGGATGCTGCCGCCGTCCAGACGATCAAGCCCGCTTCACCGTCAAATGCGGCGTAGTCGGCGACGTTACAGCCCTGACTGTTGCCCGTACCGCCGACCATTCGCAGCGAATACGGACCGAACGAGCCGAGCGCCCCACCCTGTGACGGGTTGGCGGCGATCACGGTTGGGTAGCTGGGGAACGATGCGTCGCCCGTCGTGACTTCCAGACCGGCATAGACCGTATCGTTGACGGACGCCGCCGTCGAGATCGTCCATTCCGAAGTGCCGGGGTCGCCGTTGACGAAGTAGGTGTCGCCATCATTACCTGCCGAGGCGACGATGATGACGCCCGCCTGCGCGGTCAGGTCGAACTGCTGAGTCAGGATTTCCTGAGGCGTGCCATAAGCACCGCCGTAGGAGTTGTTGATGACGTCAAGGTGGTCGGCGGGGTTGCCGTCACCGTTGGGGTCGATGGCGAAGTCGAGCGCCAGTGACGCCGCCGCGAACGACACCGAGGGGGTGCAATCACCGATCTTCATCGAATAGATCGAGGCTTCTGGCGCGACGCCGGGTCCAATCGTCATCGAGTTGAACGGGACGCTGCTGTCCCATGGACCCGCGAACGTAACGCCAGCGCCGTCGACGCCATAGCCCGCCGCCGTGCCCGCAACGTGCGAGCCGTGACCGTTGCAGTCGAGCGGGTCGTCGTCGCCCGCCGTGAACACCCACGACGTGCCGAGCGGCGTGCCACCGCTGCCCTGAAGCGGCGCTCCCGCTGTCCAGCCGTCGCCGACGAAGTCGAAGCCGGTGACGACCTTACTGCCATCGAAGTTGAAATCGGTGATGTCGGTCAGGTCGTTGCCAGTATAGTGCGAGGTATCACCCGAACCGCCGAAGTTGGCGTGGGTGTAGTCAATACCGGAGTCGATGATGCCGATGCGGATGCCGTCGCCGGTGTAGCCGCCCGCCGCTTCCCAGGCTTGCACCGCGCCGATGAACGGGACGGAATGGGCGTTGTCGAGCGTGCCAACCTGATCGGGAACGACCGCCAGTACGCCGGGCAGCGCTTCGATTGCCGCGATCTTGCTGGCGTCCATCCGAACGATCAGGGCATTCTCGGTGAACCGAAGCGACCCCGTGACCTGAATATTGCCGAGGCTGGTCAGGCTCGCTTGCAGCGCCCGCTGGCTCGCCTGGATGGTCGCCGCCGCCGACTGGACAGCCGCCGCTGAGCTACCGCTCAGGCTAGCGCCGGGCGCGAGGCTCGAAAGCGCGGGCGCGCGTTCCAGCAAAACCCACGCCGTGATCGTTCCCGAGTTGGGACGCGGGTTGTTCTGCGACAGCGTATAGCCGCGCGACGTGGGGCGGTTGGTCGGACGCGGCACGAGCGACTGCTGAACAGCGCTCGCGTCGGCGAGGTCTGACGCGAGGCCGACAGCGATGGCTGTTCGGTCTTGACCGTGCGTGCGAAGGTGCTGTTGCCAGCGCCGGTCGGTGTGCTCGTGTCATCCTGTGCGGATGCCGGAAGCAATGAAATGCTGACCAGTAAAAGCAGTACCACAAAGAGAACGCGCAAATAAGCTGCCTTCATATCATCCTCACAGTCGTGGCGATGGCACGGTGAACGGGACCCTCGGTTGTATGATTTACGAACTCAGTTGTAGCCGGGCGGCTGTAGAGGCGGCAGGCGCGTCCCCGGCGAAATTTCGGGTCGCGTCGGCATTTCCTCGGTCGGCAGAACCGGCAGTGTCGATTGCCCTACCCGGACGGACAAAACGCCCGGCAACGCTTGTATCAGTGGAACCCGATCCGCATTGAGCCGGATCGTGACGGTGTTCTGTTCAAGAACCGACTGCTCGAGGAGGAGCGCGTCATAGGGGGGTCGACTCAGCGTATCCACAAGCAGGGCTTGCGCGCCCGAAACCCGCAGCCATTGAACGGTCGCCAGCGCGAATATCTCCAGATCGGAAAGACCGCGTGCGGTCGCCTGGGCGACGACCATTGACGGGCGGTTCGGTCAGAGTGACGACCGCGACCACCTGGGCGATACCGAGAGGCTGTGACGACGGCGCACTACGCTGAGGGAATGGCGTCGCGCGTACTGTTCCCTGAGAGGATATCACAGAACCGCTCGCCAGGCTTGCTACCGTCGTGACGATGAGCATACTTACTGCAACGCGCCCCCCGCGCATTGAACTCATCGAACTCCCCGATTACTGTACTGTTGATTGCGCGGCTGGAACAGCCGTGCCGCGGCAATATACTATAACGACATAAATAGTCATCGCAATACATTGGTCATAAATGCATTCATGGTTTAATTGGGATGACGGCTTTCGCCGAGCGACGCGGCGAGGCGACCAGACGTTTACGCACCAAATTCCCGTGACCGGATAGAATATTCTTAATCGTAATATAACGTCAATCAGATACCCCAGCCGCACGATTCACAGGAAAATGTGGTCAGAACGGCTCTGTCGCGCGGTCAGCCGTTGAAGATCGGAGCAGCCATCTGTTTATTCGGGCAGGAAACGGAAAGACGCGAAACGTGGAGCTGATTCATGAACATGAATGAGCTGTTGACCTCGATCACGCAGGTTTTTTCATCCTGCTGGGAATCGTGACCGCAGCCGATTTCATTCGGCATCGGGACAAGATGCGGCGCGACGTGGCGCTGATGGTCTGGTCGCTGGCGCTGCTGTTTCTGATCGAAGTGATAGTCGAGATCAGCGGCGTTACGTCTCCCCGGTGGCTGAACCTGATCAGCGCCGCCGCGCTGATTGCGCAGCCGTATCTACTGCTGCGCGTCGTGCGCTATCTACACCCGACCCCCCGGCGGGTGATGCAGGCAACCCTGATCGGCATGATCATTTCGTGGCTGGTGGTCAGCTCTAATCGTACCCACGCCGTCGATCATCTCGCTGCTGATCATCCTGTACTTCGCCTCCATCAACGGCTACGCCATGCTTGCATTCGTGCGCGGCGCGCTGCGCACGAGCGGCGTCGTGCGCCAGCGATTACGGTTCGCCGCCGCCGGCTCCGGTCTGCTCGCGCTGGTGCTGCTGCTGGTGGCGGTCGCGGTGCTCGTCCCTGCGGCGCAGAGCATCGTCATCCTGCTGGCGCTGATCGCGGTCGTCGGCTCCGGCGTCTGCTACTACGTCGGCTTTGCCCCGCCCGCTGGCTGCGCCGAAGCTGGCAGTTCGCCGAGCTGAACAATTTCCTCGCCCGCATCAGCAGCGCGCCCGCCGACGAGCGGCTGGGGATTACCGAAAGCATGATGGCGCTGAGCCGCGCTGCTAATCAGGCGGTGGGCGGCATGGCTGCCGGAATCGCCAGCAGGATGAAGCGGGCGAACAGTGGCTGTGGCGCTACGGCGTGGGCGAAACCGAGCAGATCGCGCTGGCGGGCGACGGGATCGTCGGGCGGGTGTGGCAGCAAGCCAGCGGGCAATTTGTCCGTGAAGCCGCCGAGACGAGCACCAGCGACCGCCGACTGCTGGAATCAACTGATGCGGATACCGTGATCGCCGTCCCGATCCGCATCGAAGACCGAACGTGGGGCGTCCTGCTGGTATTCCTGGAGTACGGCTCGCTGTTCATCGAGGACGACCTCAACCTGGTCATGCTGCTGGTGAGGCAAAGCGCGATCTTCCTTGAGAACAGCACCCTGCTGGAACAGATTCGCCAGCAGGAGAATGACAAACGGGTCGCGGTCGAAACCCGCCTGACGCGGCTGCTGAACACGATTGCCGAAGCCGTGATCAGCATCGATACATCCCACCGAATTGTCCTGTTCAACCAGAGCGCGGAGCGATATTTCGGGTACGGCGCGGACGAGATGATGGGACAGCCGATTGATCGCCTGCTGCCCGACCACGTCGTCGGGCGGCACGAAAAATTCATCCGAGATTTTGCCGACGGAAGCAATATCGCGCGGGGGATGGGTGAGCGCCACACCGAGCTATCCGCCAAGCGGAAAGACGGCAGCGTCTTCCCCATCAGGCGTCGATCTCCAAGCTGACCGAAAGGATCAGGTGATCCTGACGGTGTTGCTGCGCGACATGACCGAGCGCAAACAGGCGGAAGAAGCGCTGCGGGCAAGCGAGCGTCGCTACCACCAGACGCTCGACAACATGCTCGAAGGCTGCCAGATCATCGGGTTCGACTGGCGCTACCTGTACCTCAACGAGTCGGCAGCGCGGTACGGTCGCAGGACCAAAGCGGACCTGCTGGGGCACACGATGATGGAGATTTACCCCAACATCGAGCAATCGGAAGTGTTCGCAGCGATGAAGGAGTGCATGGAAAACCGGACGGCGCGGCTGGCAGAGTTCGCATTTTCGTATGGCGACGGCGCGCCGTCGTGGTTCGAATTCAGCATTCAGCCCGTACCGGAAGGCATCTTTATGCTGCTGCTGGACATCACCGAGCGCAAAGAAGCTGAAGCGGCGATGCAGCGCCTAAACGAAGAACTGGAAGAACGGGTTGCCGAGCGCACCATGCAGCTTCAAGCCGCCAACAAGGAGTTGGAAGCATTCAGCTACTCGGTGTCGCACGACCTGCGCGCGCCGCTGCGGGCGATTGACGGCTTCAGCCGCGCGCTGGAGCAGGAATTCGAGGCGCAGCTCGATGACGAGGGCAAGCGCTACATCAGCCGCATTCGCAACGGCAGCCAGCGGATGGGGCAGCTTATCGACGACCTGCTGGAGCTGTCGCGGCTGTCGCGCAGCGAGATGCAGCGCGAGCCGGTCGACCTGAGCGAGATGGCGCGGCAGATCGCCGCCGAGCTGCGGCAGCAGTTCCCGGATCACAACGTCGATTTCAAGCTGGCGGACGGGATGATCGTGGAAGGCGACGAGCGGCTGATGCGTGTCGCGCTGAGCAACCTGCTGGGCAACGCCTGGAAGTATACCGGCAAGCAGGCGCAGCCGCGCGTCGAATTCGGCATCGCCAGCCAGAACGGGCAGCCCACTTACTTTGTGCGCGACAACGGCGCGGGCTTCGACATGACCTATTCGGATAAGCTGTTCGGGGTGTTCCAGCGGCTGCACGGCGCGAACGAGTTCCCCGGAAACGGCATCGGTCTGGCGACCGTCCAGCGCATCATGCACCGTCACGGCGGGGACATCTGGGCAGAAGCGGAAGTCGACAAAGGCGCGACCTTCTACTTTTCGCTGTGATCCCGTACCTGTGACACCTGTCCCTCACACAGAGTAGTCGCATCAAAATTTTATGCAAGGTTTTCAACGATTCACAACGTTTTTGTAGGGGCAGACCTACATGTCTGCCCAAGCGGGCGAACACGTAGGTTCGCCCCTGCAAAGCACACACAACCTTTCTTGACCCAACCGGTCGTGTTGATGCGATTACCCTATCCTCACATACGCGGCGCAGGCAGCGCCAGCGGGTATAATAGCGGGCTGGCGGCGGAAAACGGGCGTGCCGAATTTCGCGGGCGCGTCTCCGGCGGGGAGTTGCTCATGCAGCGTCGATTACCCATCCTGCTCAGCCTGATCGTTCTGGCGCTGGTCGCGCTGGCGTGGGTCGCGCCCCGGCTCGCGCAAAACGACGCGACGCCGACCCCCACTTTGGAGAGTCACCATTACGTCGCCATTGTCCCGCCCGGACTTACGAGTCCATTTCACGTATCCATCGCCGAAGGCGCGCGCGCGGAAGGCGCGAAGCTCGGCTGGCAGGTCGAGGTGCAGGCGACGGCGAGAGAGAGTAATGTCGCCGGGCAGGTGATCCTCGTGCAGCAGCTTCTGGCGATGGGTGCGGAAGCCATCAGCATCAACTCGCTGCAAGGCGAGGCGATTGTCTCGGCGGTGAAAACGGCGAACGCCCGTGCCGTGCCGGTGTTCATCCACAACTCGCTTACGCCGCTGCCGGACGGCGACGTGACGGCGTACATCGGCTACGACCAGTGGCGGGGCGCTGCCCGGCTGGGCGAATACACCTGCGATCTGCTGGCGCAGAAGTACGATACCACACCGGAGAACGCCACCGGGAAGGTTTATCTCCTGCTGGGGATCGAGGGATTCCACGTCCACCGGCGCACGCAGGGCTACATCGCCGGGCTGTCGCGCTGCCCGCGCGTGCAGATCGTCGGGGAGCAGACGGCGGAGTGGACGCGGGAACAGGGCGCGAACGTGGCGACCGCCGCGCTCCAGCGGACGCCGGACATCGACGTGTTTTACGGCAACAGCGACGAAATGGGCATCGGCGCGGCGCTGGCTGCCGAAAAGCTGGGGCTGCGCATCAACCAGGACTTTTACGTCGTGTCGATTGACGGCAACGCGCCGACGCTCGATCTGATTCAGGAGGGCAAGTATACGGCGACGCTCGGTGTCGACCCGACGCGCATGGGACAGACCGTGATCGACATGATGAACGAGGTGCTCAACGGCGGCAGCGTGCCGCAGTACATCCTGACGCCGTCGGTGGTGGTGGACGCGACCAACGTGGACAGTACATCGCCGGGGAAACGTGGACTGCGCCCGTTCCCGGCGCGCCGGAACTGGATGACGGTCTGCCGTCGGGCGAGCCGCTGGCGACCGAGGCAGCGGGGATAGGAGGAATCATTCTTCAAGACGACAAATTGTGAACAGATGCATAAGTTGGTTAAAATGATCGAAATAGTGATTCGTCGGGCGCGTCTGACGGGATTCGCAACGCGGGATAGAACCGACCCGCGCACGCACAAAGACTAAGCCTGCCTGATGGATACGCACGACCATTCAGGCTTCAAAAATGTCACTTTTGGAAGTGCGCACCATTTCAAAATCCTTCGCGGGGTGGAGCGCTTTATCAGGTCGATTTTGACGTGCGCGCGGGCGAGCTCACGCGCTGATCGGCGAGAACGGCGCGGGCAAGTCGACGCTCATCAAGCTGATCGGCGGGGTGTACCAGCCCGACAGCGGCACAATCCGGTTCAACGACACCCCCGCGAATTTCGCCTCGCCGCAGGCTGCCAAAGCCGCAGGCATCCACACGCTGCATCAGGAATTCAACTTGCTGCCGGAAGCGACGGTCGCCGAGAACATCTTCCTCGGCTCGGAGCCACGCCGCCGCTACCTGCACTGATCAACTGGCGCAGGGTGCGGGAGCAGGCGCAGGAAATCCTCGAACTGCTGGGGCTGGAAATCGACCCGGATACACGGGTTTCAGAGCTGAGCGTCGCCGAGCAGCAGATGGTCGAGCTGGCGAAAACGCTGCACGTCCAGCCGAAGCTGCTGCTGATGGACGAGCCGACGGCGACGCTTTCCGAGCGCGAGGTGCGCACGCTGTTCCGGCTGATCGACATGCTGAAGGCGCGCGGGATCGGCGTGGTGTACATCAGCCACCGCCCGACCGAGATTCTGCGCATCGCCGACCGGGTGACGGTGCTGCGCGACGGGCGGCGGGTGACGACCGTCAGCGCGGCGTCGGCGACGACCGACCAACTGGTGAGCTATATGCTGGGCAAGCCGGTCAACCCGCCTGCCCCACGCCAGCCGCCGCAGAGCCGAATCGAGATGCTGCGCGTCGAAGGGCTGACGCGCCGCCCGACATTCGAAAACATCTCGTTCGCTCTCTACGCGGGCGAAATCGTTGGCATCGCCGGGCTGGTCGGATCAGGGCGCACGGCGCTGGTGCGCAGCCTGTTCGGGCTGGACGCGCCCGACAGCGGCAGCATCTTCGTCAACGGGCGGCGGGCGACGATCCGGTCGCCGCGCGACGCGGTGGCGCTCGGCATCGGGCTGCTGCCGGAGAACCGCCACGAGCAGGCGCTCCTGCTGGACATGACGGCGCGCGAGAACATCACGCTGGCGCAGCTTTCGCGGGCGGGCGCGCTGATCAGCCAGCAGGCGGAGCACCAGCTCGTCAACCAGTACATCCAGCGGCTGCGCATCAAAATGCCGAACCCAGAAGCCAAGACGCGCTATCTGTCGGGCAGGACGCAGCAGAAGATCATCCTGTCGCGCTGGCTGGCAGTACACCCGCGCATCCTGATCTTCGACGAGCCGACGCAGGGCATCGACGTCGGCAGCAAGATCGAGATTTACCGGCTGCTCGGGGAGTTCGCCAGCCAGGGCAACGCCATCCTGATGATCAGCTCGGAGTTCGCGGAGATCGTCGGGCTGTGCGACCGGGCGTTCGTGCTGCGCGCCGGTCGGATTAGTGACGACACTTGACCACGACCGCATCAGCGAAGATCGCTGATGAAGTACGCGATGGGAGCGCAGGCATGAGCGACCGGGCGCTGAACGCGGACAAGATCAAAAGGCGGGCGAACGCTGTGCAGCCGCGCGACCGGCTGGCGCTCGGCATCGTCGGCTTCATGCTGCTGGTGTTCATCACGCGGGCGCTCAGCTTCAACCTGCTGGGCAATTTGCAGATTCTGGCGATTGCGATGGCGACTGTCGGGATCGTCAGCATCGGGCAGACGCTGAGTGAACGACGGGCGGCGTCGACCTGTCGGTCGGGTCGCTAATGGCGCTCACGGGCGTGATCACCGCCTACCTGACGACAACCGGGATCGGCGGCGGGGTCGGTCCGGTCAATCCCTGGATCGCGGCGGGGCTGGCGCTGGCGGCAAACGCTGGTCGGCTGGCTGCACGGCGTGCTGATCACGTTTCAGCTTGCGCCCTTCATCGTCACGTTCGGCTCGCTAAGCCTGCTGCGCGGGCTGGCGCAGGTGATCTCGAACGGATCGCCCATCGACCTGCACACCGACGCTTTCGACTGGTTGTGGAACAACGCCTTCAGGGTGATCCGGTCCCCGGCGCTGGTGATGCCTGCTGTTCATCGCGGCGGCGTTCATGCTGCGCAACACGCGGCTGGGGCGCTACACCTACGCGATCGGCAGCAACGAGACGGTGGCGCGGCTGGGCGGCGTCGACGTGGACGGACGCGAAACATCATCTATGCGACCAGCAGCTGCCGGGATCGCGGGCTGGATAACACCGCGGCATCGAGGCGGGACGTTCAACAGCGGCGAGAATTACGAGCTGCGCAATGGTCACCGTGATCATCAGCAGATGAACTGAAGGTGGCACGGGCGGCGTGTGGGGGACGCTGGGCGGCGTGCTGGTGATGTCGCTGGTGAACGTGGCGCGGGCTGGTGCTGCTGAGCGTGCCGCCGCACCGCTGTGGAAAGAAGCGATCACCGGGGCGCTGATCATCACGGCGGCGCTGATCGACCGGCAGCGGCGGCGCATCCCAGATCAGCGCCCGCGCCGCTCGACAGCCTGCCTATCTTGCCAGTCGAGTCGGTGATGACGCTCGACGGCGCGCTCAAACAGCTCGTCCAGACCATTCAGGAAATGGCGGATCGCAGCGAAATCCGGGTGTATCTGTGGGATCGGGATGCCGAGGCGCTGGTCGAGCCGGGCAGCCGGGCAGTGCCGGACGGGTCGCTGGCGCTGAGACCTTACGCCAGCGGCAAGGCGATCCGCAACAACCTGCGGCGCGACCCGCAGGCGCAGGTCGCGTCTGGCGGAACGGCGCTGGCGCAGCCCTGGCCGTGCCGATCCAGCAGCGCCGGGGCGTGGTCGGCGTGATCGAGATGCAGGCGCAGCGCCAAACGCCTTCAGCGCTCAAATGCTGGAGACGGTCGGGCGGCTGGCGGCGCAGGTCGCGCCGGGCATCGAAGACCGCTGGCTGCTGGAAAGCGGCTGGCTGACGCAGCAGGTGCGCGAATGCCTGCGCAATTTACAGGACGACGTTTTCCTGAACCACTGCCCGCTGGCGGACTGGCTGCCCGTGAACGACCTGATCCGGCGCAGCGAAATCGTGCGCCAGATACTGGCGACCGCTGATGGATCACGCTGCCGGAGACGGCGAATTCGAGCGAACGGGCGGCAAGGCGCTATCAGATATTGATCCAGACGTACATGCAGCGGATTCCGGTGGATGCCGTCTGCCAGAACCTGAGCGTGAGCCGCCGCCAGTATTTCTACGACCTCAAGGACGCCATCGACGTGGTGGTGGATTACCTGTTCACGCAGCGGGAATACCTGACGCTGCGCTACGACTCCGCGCCCGTGACACACTAGAAAACGATGCGGTAAGATGAAAAGCCTCGCCCCGCGCAACTTCCGGCTGAACGGGGCGAGGTGGTCCGCTGGGGCACGGGTGCTATCCCGTGCCCTTTTCATTGAACACGAACAGCTTAACGGATTCCCTGCTCGATAAGCGGCGCGATGAGTTCGACGTTCTGCGTGTTGACCGTGCCGACGCCGGTGTCGAAGTGCATTTTGAGGATAATAATGAAATTCTTCGTCGGCCGGAAAGCACTGGAGCACCGGATGACGGCGCAGATACAGCGCCTGGTCGAAGCTCGCCGTGATCTCCAGCCGTCAGCGATCGCTGGACGATCGCCAGGTCGAGGTCGATACCGCCGACCACGATGTCGCCGGGCGCAACGCCCACAGCCTGCTCCCCAGCGCTTCGGCAAGATCACGTGATCACCGACCATGCTGCGTGCCGATGGCTCCGCCAGTTCGGATACGCTTCCATATACGCAGTCCAGATCGGGATTGCCAGCGACGCCTCGCTGTCCACTTCCTGCGAAACGTCGAGCTTGTCGACGACCAGTCCAGCTTCGGTCAGCGCGTCAAAGACACCCTGCGAACTGCGGCTGCGAAGCTCCTGATGCCAGATGTCGTAGACCAGCGCTTCGTCGCCGGGCTGCAATCCGCCCGCCGCCACCATCGCCTCGCCCGTCAGGTGACCGCCAGCATACAGGTCAGCGCCCGCATAGCCGAAGCCCTGATCTTTGAACTGAGCTTCGATGTTCGGCATCGGGTTGTTGCCGCTGGTGACGATAATGCCTGCGTTGACTGCTTCCTCGACCAGAGGCAGCATGGCTTCTTCACCGGGGTGCCCCATGATTTCGATGCAGTCCGGCTGGGCTGCGATAGCCTGCCTGAACGCATCGATCATCTTCTGCTGATCCCAGCTCGAATACTGCTCATGCAGCTCGATGCCCAGTTGCGCCGCCGCTGCTTCCGCGCCGGTCGTGCGCGCCAGCACCGAGGCAATGCCGGGGTCGCCGCCCATCTGCATGTACATGACAATCGGCGTATCCTGCGCGCTGATCACGGACACGCTCAGCATGGCGACAACCGCTATCAAGAGGACTATCATTAAAGCATGGCGCTTCATCCTAATCTCCTTTTCTGAGTGAAACTTTGATTTATTTGAAGCCTGGCTGATCCGTTTGTTTCCCTATGCGGCAATAGCGATCCCCCTTCCCTGAATTTACTCGCCCCTATCGCTTACGAGGCTCGGTCATTTCGGAATTTCGTCAGGATGCTTTTGAGGCTCCCGGAGAGTTGTCGAAGGCTCAGGCGTACTCCAATGGCGCAGCCGATTGGTGAGCGCAGCCGGGCGTCCCTTGCCAATGATGGCGTTGAGCACCACCACGCCGCCCATCACCGCCCCTTCCACCACGCGCACCCAGTAACCGCTGATCGTCGTGGCGACGACACCGGCTTCCAGCGAGCCAATGATGTACATGCCGAAAAACGTGCCTACGATGGAACCCGCGCCGCCCGCAATCGAAGTCCCGCCGACAAATACGCCCGCCATCACCGGCAGCAGGTAATTCCCCTGGGTCGGATAAAAGACGCCAATATCAAGCGTGAGGATAATCCCGGCGAACGCCGCCATGACCCCCTGCAACGTGAACAGGTGGATGCGGGTTCGCTCGACGTTGACACCCATCACCCGCGCATCGGTTGTCGCCAATAAATGAAACGGCTTCGCCAAACGTGTGCCGGTTCAGGATGAACCACATAAAGACCGCCAATCCTGCTACCCACAGGGCTTGAACCGGCAGCCCCGGAAAGTATTGTCCGCCAATCGTCTGACCTTTGAATAACTGACCCACGAGCAGTTCATGCAGGAAATGGTCTTGAATTCCAACGAGCGCGACCTGAAGCCCGCCCGCCAGGATCGTGATGCCGTACCAGAACAACTGCGCTGCCAGAGTCGCCATGATCGACGGAACGCCGAGCCGAGGCAACCATCAACCCGTTGATATAGCCGACCAGCGCGCCAGCCGCCAGCGCCAGCACGACACCCACCCAGGGACCCCACACCGGGTCGAGATTCCGGTAACTCCACGCCAGCGCCAGCCCGGAGAGTGCGACTACCGCTGGAAAGCTCAGGTCGATTTCTCCGGCGGTGATAACGAGCGTGAGACCCAACCCGCAGATCACCATGGGCGGAACGGTCTCGAAGAACGACATGTAGATTCCGGGCTTCAGGAATACGGTCGGCGCGGTAATGATGAATACGGCAAACACGGCGACCAGCACCAGAGCGATGGGGAGACCCTCTATTTTGCTCAGAAACAGGATGAGCGAGCGGACTCGATTTGTGCGGCTGTCAGCGGTCATTCTTTTTTGTCTTTCAGACCATGTGCGTATCCAAGCAAAAATTCATCCAGTTGTTTCAGGGTTACGTCCGCCTTGAGGAGATCGCCCACAATCTCGCCGCGATCCATGACGACGAAGCGGTCAGCGACTTCGTACACGTCGGCGAGAGCGTGCGAAATATAGATGCTGGCTTTGCCGCCTTCCTTGATCTTGTGGACGAAGTTGATGACCTTGTTGACTTCTTTCAGCGATAGGGCGACGGTCGGCTCGTCGAGGATGATCAGCTCCGCCTCAAAGTGCATGGCGCGACCGATGGCGACGCCCTGACGCTCGCCGCCGGAGAGCTGGCTAACCCTGGAATCGACGGTGATGCCCCTGCCCCGGAAGCCAATCGTGCCGAGCATGATCTCGTTGGCGATGGCTTTCTCTTTTTTCACGTCGATGAAGCCGAAGCGGCGCGTGATCTGGCGTCCGATGAAGAAATTGCGCCACAGCGGCTGCTTCTCGCCCAGCGACTTGTCCTGATAGACAGTCTCGATGCCGTATTCGTGGGCACGCTGGACGTTGTAGGTGCGGGTATCGATCCTGCGCCCGGCGACGTAAAGCTCGCCGCTGGTCGGTCGGTAGACGCCGGTGAGGATTTTGACCATCGTCGATTTGCCCGCGCCGTTATCGCCGATGAGACCGACGATCTCGTTGCGCCCGACTTCCAGGTTGATGTCCTGAAGGGCGCGCACGACGCCGAAGTATTTCTCGATATGAACCATGCGCAGCGCATAGTCCTCAGCAGCTTGCACAGCAGCACCTCCTTGTCGGGGATAGGCGTGACAGGACGCGGGCTTGGCGTGATTGGTCTGGGAAGTCAAATGGATACTAATTTGAGTTGAATGAAGCGTTCTAAGTCTGACTTCCAAAAACGAAATCACTCTTGTGTCGATTACAACTTAACACGCGAGGCGCGTCGAGCGGATGCAAGGGATGTGCAAACCGGGTTTGCATTTGTCCGTATGGAGTGCAGTCTCAGTGCAATGTGCGCCGGAATTCACAAGCTGGAACGGGCACCAGCCGGGGCGTGAAGCGTGAGGATCACGCCACAGGATTCCTGAACAAGTGGGCTTTCTCATCCAAACAAAAATGGGTCCCGACCGGTTGGTCGGGACCCATTTTTTCTACTTCTGCGGCTCAGGTGTCTTTGTCCACGTGAGCACCAGTATTGGTGGGTAAGTCTCGGTCGCGGTTGGCTGCGACGGCGCGACGGTCGAGGATGGTGGTATGGTTGGCGCGATAGTCGATGTCGGCGGAATGGTTGAAGTCGGCGCGACGGTCGAGGATGGCTGCGCGGCAGGCATCTCCAGCGTGGCGGTCGGATACTGCCCCACCGGCAACACGGACGGCGCGACCGCTGCAACGCTCACTTCGTCGATGCGCCAGACATCAGCCGCCTGACCCTCTGCCGGGGCAACCCCACAGGAACTGCACATAGATGATCTGCCCGATATAGCTGTTCAGGCTGAACGTCTGCACGGCTTCCCCTTATCGGACGGATTCACGGTTCCGATGGTCAGCCAGTTGGTGGCGTCGTAATGATCTGAACCTGCGCGGCAGACTGGCGGCTCATCAGGAGTGACTGGAAGGTCAGCTCGACGCTCAAGCTAGCCTGCACATTAGTCAGGTCGATTGGTCGCGCCCAGCGCAGGATGTCGACCCAGTTCGCGCCTGCCACCTGCCAGCTGGCGCCAATATCGTTGTAAGCGGACTGCGGCGCGAGCATCCAGCCGGAGAGCGCCTGCCACCCGGAGCCGCCGTTGTCCATATTGTCGTAGGCGGGCAGCGGCATGAACGGGCGGGAGGGTTGCGGTCGGCACGACGGCAGTCGGAACCGCCTTGGGTCGGCTGAGCCGGGATTTCGACCGTCGGCGGCAGCGTCGGGCTGGCAGCCTGGGTCGGCGGTGGCTGCACACCGGGCGCGGCAACAAAGGCGTCGATAGCGACCACGCCAATCGTCGGGCGAATGCGCAGCTCATTGTGCCGTCCGACAGCCCACTCACGACCGCCACCGAGTTCAGTCCATAGTTCGGCGACTGACTGGTGACAACCTGCTGAGTCGCGCCGTCAACGTCGATTGCGAACTGACCGAGGACGGTCCGGCGAGATAGATGACCTGAGCGCTCGTGCCTGTAGTAGAGCGACAGGCTTTCGGCAGGCGACGTGTTGATCAGGTAGCTGCCACCACTCGTGCCCAGAGGCTCGGACATGACCGACCACCCGGCAGTACGACCCACGCTGTCGGACTGGATCAGCGACTGACCACTGTTGATAACCGGCGCCGGATTCACAATCGTCTGCGGCGTCTGTTGCAGAATGGGGCTGTTGACGTGCTGGTGAGGCGCGGCGGGCAAATCGGCTGTGGCGTGCTCGTGTCCGGCACGCGCGTACAGGTGATCATAATTGAAACTGGATCGGCAGCCGGGTGGTCAGCGTGTAGTTCGTTGGCAAAAATTCTTCACCTGCCAGACCACAAGCTGGATATTCCCGGAGACGTTCCGGCTGGCAATGGTCTGCGGCAGCGGGCTGTAGACCGAGCCACCCGTGCCGCTTCAAAACCGTCGTCATACATGCGCCAGCGGATACGAACGTTGCCCGGCAGCGGCTGACCTGCATCAAAGATGGTGAACATGACGTTCCCGCGACGAGGTCGCACGTACCCGTGATGGCAATCGCGCGCACGTTGCCCGTGTTGACCGCGGGCTGCGTGGGGATGTCGAGGAGGTGTCAGGGTCGGCGCCAGTGTGGGCGAGGACGGCACGGTGGTCGGCGTGCTGGCGGGTCGGGACAAACGTCGGCGTATTCGATGGTATGGCTGTTGGCGTAGCCGACGAGGCAGCGGTCGACGTGCTGGTCAGGGCGACCGTCGGCGTGTTGGAAGGTACACGCATCGGGTGTTCGACGGCACGGCAGTCGGCGTGTTGAAGAGTACGCGCGTCGGCGTATTTGACACGGCACAGCAGTTGACGTGTTGGTCGGCGTCGCCGACCGCAGAACACGGTGAGTTCGAGCGGGAGGAGTCGTCACCAACGAGTAGTTGGTCGGCGGATCGCGCACCTCCCAGATCATCAGCCGGATGTTGCCGAACGTACCGCCTTCGCTGGAGACGGTTTGCGGCAGCGGGCTGTACAGGCCGCCCGTGCCAATTTCGACACCGTCGTCGAACATGCGCCAGCGGATTCGGACGCCGCTGGGCAGCGGCAGCCCAACGTCGAAAATGGTGAACAGGGCATTACCAGTAGCATCGCACGTCCCCGTCAGCGAGATCGCGCTGGGCGAGCCGGGCGGCACAGTCGCCGTGAAGGTCGGCGTGCGTGTCGGCGTGTTCGACGGAAGGGGAGTAGGCGTGTTACTGGGCGTGACGCCAGGCGGTAACGTATTCGCCGGCGTACTGGTCGGAATCTGCGCGCCGGAGCGGAAGTTGGGCAGCTTGCTCGAGGAGATCGCCAGCGGATCGTTCATCATGGCGCTCTGCCGATGTACGGGCTGCGCGCGATTGCTGAACGTATTCCACGCCTGAAGCGACAATACGCGGGTACTTACTGTGCAGGTCGCTCAGCAGCGTGCCCCAGTTGTAGGCTTTGGTGTTGTAGCCTGCCCCGCTGGCGGGGATCGGTCCGAACTCAGCGATGATCATCGGCTTGGGGATGCGGCTGAACTGAAGATAGCCGCTCTGCGACAGGCTGGCATCCGGGTTCGTGCCCCAGCCAAGCTGGAGCGAGTTTTCGGATGTCGTCATGTATTCGTCCAGCCCGACGATGTCGACGTACTGATCGCCGGGATAGACGGCATCGGCGGGCAGCGCCCATTGATCCCAGGGCGTAGTCGCTGAGAACACCCACAGGAGGTTGTTCAGACCTTTGGTGTAGGTGAAATAGTTGTACATGTCCACCCACAGGGCGCTGAACTGCGCCGGGGTCTGGTTGCCCCACCAGAACCATTCGCCGTTGTTCTCGTGCCAGGGACGCCACAAAACGACGACACCGCGCTGCTGCAAAGTCTGAAGCCCGCTGGCAATCTGGTCGAGCATACTGATGTAGGCGCTGCGACAGGAGCCGCCGGGCAGCACCTTGTTCAAATCGAACGGGTTGGACGACGACCAGTTGTAGCTGTTGTACGCGCCATCGCAGGGATTGGGCGCGTGCCAGCTCGCCGTCACCAGATACCCCTGGCTCCACTTGAGCGAAAGCCAGTCGACGACTTCGGGAATGCGCTGGCTGGGGGGTTTGTCCGGCGTGTTGAAATCCGCGCCGGTCATGGCGGGATATACGCCGGTGTACTGGTAGACGGAATTGAGCTGCTGTTCGGAGGAGTCCGGATCGGTCTGAGACCCAAACATCCCGAACTGCCCGGTGATTACGTTCTTGCCCTCAAGACTGACGAGGTAGGACAGAACAGCGCGCGCGGTGGCGGAGCTGTTCGAATTGACGGGACCGGCATCGGGAACGGCGAAGCTGACACTGCTCACGGCAAGGCAGCATAGGACGACAATGACCAGGTACTTCATTTGACCTCCCGGAAGCTCACTGTGAGGGTTCGGAAAACGGCGCTGGCTCGCCTCGCGGCGGCTGTCCTGAACTTCGGCGCAGGCACCACCCACAGAGAGCGCCGAACCGTATTGATCGGGAATGAGTTCGATGGCATCTGGACGTATCCTTCAAGCGATTCGGCGCAATTCGCTTCCTGTTTAGCGGACAGGAAACTTACAAATTTGATACACACTTTACGTCATTCATTCGGACTTTACAATCTTCACGAATATTTTCCTATCTTCACATATCAGGTGGTGCAGGTAAAGTGACAATTATCATCAATAAAGAATTAACTACACTGCCACTCTGATGATATTTTCCCTGCCTCCCGCGTGTCAAGCAGTATTTTAGGACTACTCCGGCAACTTTATCACAATGATTGTACCCAGCCTTTTGCGATTTGGGAGTCTAGTGATTTATGAAAATCGTAAAGAAGTATGAATTTTCGTATAGAACACAAAGCGAAGTGGCGCCCATCGACAGGATGGTTGTTGACACTAATCGTGGGTGTTCAGAGGCTTAACACGCGAAAACAAAGCGGGCGGCCGGGTTGTGGTTGCCGCGCGTTTACGAAACAACATATTTCTGCTGGGGCTTGATAGTGTTATGAGATTGTAACGCCTGCAGCGGGGTGAATCAATCCGAAAGGTGCTCGGCAAGACCCGGCTCGGCGGACCTGCGGACGATCACCTGCGGCGTTTTGTGCCATGCGGCGCAGGCTTGCAGCGCGGATTTGACCCCGGCGACCAGCGCGTCGTCCACGATCACGCCGGGTTCAAGGTGCAGCGCCTTGACCTCGAAAATGCCGTCTTTGCGATGGGCTTTGGGGTCGAGCCGCCCGATCAGCGCGTTGTTGTGGAGAATCGGCAGCGTGAAGTAGCCGTATTTGCGCTTCGGCGCGGGGGTATACACTTCGATCTTATAGTCGAAGCCGAACAGGTCGAGCGCCCGCGCTCGATCCCACACCAGCGGGTCAAACGGCGAGAGCAGCGTCGTCGCCGAGACCGGTATCGCGCCGTCGGCAGCCGCCTCCACCGCGTCCCGCTGGTCGGGGTGGTAATAGCCGGGGGCGTCCCAGCCCTTGACCTTAACGGTCTTGAGCTTCCCGCGATTCGCCAGCTTTGCGATCACCTGCTGGGCAGTCTTTTTGGACAGGCGGAAGTAATCGGCAATCCAGGCGGCTTTGGTCACGCCCAGCGCCTTGACTGTGTTCAGGACGAACGCCTCGTGAACCACCTCGACCGACGGGGCGTGCGCATCGTCCCAACCCGGCAGGACGCGCTCCGGCAGATCGTAAAACGCGCTGGAAATTGTGGCGCTTGGCGACCATCAGATCGCCCCGGAACCACAGCCCTTCGAGCGCGGTCTTTTCGTCTTTCCAGTTCCACCAGCCGCTCGGCTCGCCGTCGGTGCACGCTCGAAATCGGCGGGCCGCACCCATGCCAGCTACTCGCGGATATGCGTCAGCAGCCGTCGACCAGCCCGGCGTGGGCTTCCATCCACGCTTGCCAGCGCTGCTCGTTCCAGGTGTGGCGTTCCAGCGTGACGCCAGTACAGCGGATAGTCGTCAATCGGCAGGAAGCAGGCGGCGTGCGACCAGTACTCGAACAGCGCACCCTCGGCGAGCAGATCGTCCAGCCAGCGCTGCGGATACTCCCCCACCCGACTCCATAGCACCAGATAGGGACTGCGCGCCACGACGTGAATGGTGTCGATCTGGAAAGCGTGCATCTGCCGGATCATCTGGCGCAGGTCGGCTTTGGTGGCGGGCGCGGCGGGTCGCAGATGGAGTCCCTGCGCGGCGATCATCAGCCCGCGCACGGCGTCCTGTGAGAGTGTTTTCATCGGCTTCGCTTTGTGGTGAGCAGGACAGATTGAGGTTGATTATAACAACTCGAACGTTTGTTCGTCAACCAGAAGATACGGAGAGATCATGCACCCGCACGTCAGAACCGCGCCGCCCTGCCCAATGTGGGCACAACGCCTACAAACAGGCTAATCAGGTTCGTATATCCTGCCCTCAACTTCCCGCGAAAACTATGCTAGAGTTGTCGAAGCACGTCACACCTGATCCCTCTACAAGAGATGATGGATACGCAGCCAAACATGCGATGGAAGTATCGCGCTCTCTGATCGTGGGTTTGGCGCGTGGATGCCGCTGATTGAGCCTCTGCACATTCAGGGATTCTCCAGCTATGCGAGCGTTCTTCCCCTTCACCAAATCTGTTTCAAATCTGGCGTGATGAGTTTCATGGCTATAACCGACAGGCATTCCAAAACGACCTGCTCGCGGGCGTAACGGTCGCCGCCGTTGCGCTGCCGTTGGCGCTGGCGTTCGGAGTCGCCTCCGGCGCAACCGCAGCCGCCGGGCTGGTCACGACGTCCTCGCCGGGTTCATCATCGGCGGGCTGGGCGGAACCGGAGTATCGTTCGGGACCGACCGGCGCGATGTCGGCAGTCCTGATCGTGCTTCGGCGAGCCGCTACGGGCTGGAAGGGATGTGGCTGGCGCGATGGCTGGCGTGATCCTGCTGCTGGGCGTGTTCAACCTGGGGCAAATCGTCAACTTCATCCCGTCGGCGGTGATCGCCGGGTTCACCAGCGGCATCGCCATCGTGATCTTCGTCGGGCAAATCGACAACCTGCTCGGCGTCGACACCGAAGCAGCGGAAAACAGCCTGCTCAAACTCCTTCATTATATGCAGGGCGGCTTCACCCCGAACCGGCAGCAGGTGAAGCGAGTGTCACCGGGTATCGATTATGACCCTGTGGAGCAAGCGGCTGAGCGCGATCTTCCCTGGCTCGCTGCTGGCGCTGATCGTCGTGACCGCCGCCTCGGTCATCCTGAATCTGGACGTGCCGATCATCGGCAGCATCCCGCAGACCATCCTGCTCGACCAGCGCTTGCTTCCATCGAGCATCCCCTGGGAGCACGTCGGCGACCCTGATCCGCGCGCTGTCGATTGCCGCGCTGGGCGGCATCGAAAAGCCTGCTGTGCGGCACGGTGGCAGGACGCATGGCGGGGGGTGAAAATGGCGTCGGCACCGGGGTGATCGCGCAGGGCTTGGCAACATCGTCATCCCCGTTTAACTGGCGGCGTCCCGGCAGAGCCGCCGCGATTGCCCGTACCAGCGTCGCCATCAAGAGCGGCGGCAACCTGCAGGTGACCAGCCTCATCCACTCCGCCGCCCTGCTGATCGCGGCGCTCCGTCTGGCTCCGGTGATCTCGCGCGCCCGCTGTCGGCGCTGGCGGGCGTGCTGGCGGTCGCAACGTGGCGCATGAACGAGTGGGACGAAATCCGTGACATTTTCCGCCGGCGGTTCAAGAAGGCGCCTGTTCGCCTTCATCAACACGCTGATTGCGCTGATCGCGCTCGATCCTGACTCAGGCGATCATCCTCGGCATTGGTCTCTCGGCGTTTATCTTCGTCGTCCAGAGCAGCCGCACCGGAAGTGACGCTCGCCCCGGTATCGGTCGAGAAGATGCCGCCAACGGCTACGAGCTGCGCTACGATTGCCGACCGCGACTGGTCGCCTACGTCATGGACGCTGTTTTTCGGGACCGTGGGCACGTTCAACGGGGCGCTGGAAAAGGTGAGCGGCGACCAGGACATCATCCTGAGCCTGCGCACCGTCCCGCTGCTGGATACCACCGGGATCAGCGCGGTCGAACGCCTGATTGAGCGGTTAGAAAGCGAGGGGCGGCGCGTCTACCTGAGCGGACTCGCCGAGCCGGTGCGTACCTATCTCCAGCGAGCGGGTGTCATCGATCATCTGGGCGAGGATCGAATCTTCTGGAGCGCTTACGAGGCGATCATGGCGGCAGACCACTATCGCGCCAACCTCGCCCGCGAGACCGGCGAGCTGCCGCAGGCAAGCTGAGCCGATCCAACCTCGCCGTGACCCGGTAACGCAAAAGCCCACGCAGCGACGTGGGCTTTTTTCGTTGCGCGAAGGGATAATGACACTACAACTTTTTCGCCGGAGTCAGTAATAGGGGTCGATCAGCTCGATTGTGACATTTGTCACTATTGGGGGCAGACCCGGATATCTATATTCTCCCTAAGGTAAGTGTAGCCCAAATGCTTTCCTTTTAAGAAAGGTATTGGTACTATCCCAGCATGGAATCAAAAGGAGGTGTAGCGAAAGAGAAAACCTCATATAGTTCACCTACTGAACCAGACTTGTTGGCATGTCCAGAAATCAAGGAGTCTAATATGTTCGGTAAAGTCGCGCGTTTAGTTCCTGCCATCGTCTCGGTGGCAATTCTGTTAAGCCTGTTTGTGATGCCTGCCCAGGCGCAGGACAAGATCCTCGTTGGTCTGTCCTTTTCGGACTTCGAAACGCCCCGCTGGGCTGAAGAAAACGATATTATGACGGCAGCCCTCGAAGCCAAGGGTTATGCTGTCGTGTCGCAGCAGGCGAGCCACGACCCCGTAGTCCAGAACAACCAGATTGCGAACATGGTTACTCAGGGCGCCAAGGCGATTATTATCGTCGCCCAGGACGCTGACGCTGCCGCGACGGCAGTCGATGAAGCTGCGAAGGAAGGCGTGGTCGTCATCGCTTATGACCGTCTGATCGCCACCCCCAGCATCTCGGCATACATTACCTTCGGTCTCACTAAGGTTGGTAACGGGCAAGCCGATGGCGTGCTCAAGGCGCTTGGCATCACCGATCTCGACAACACTGGCGACTGGTCGGTGGACAACCCGGTCAACCTCGTCAAGCTCGAAGGCGACCCCGGCGATAACAATGCCAAGTTCTTCGAAGCTGGTCAAGATGAAATCCTCCAGCCGTATGTCGACGCGGGTATCATCAAGATTGTTGCCCGTCAGAATATCGCCAACTGGGATGAGACCAATGCCGTGACGGCTATGGAAAACATCCTGACAGCCCAGAACAACGAAGTTGATGCCGTCATCGCCGCCAACGACAACCTGGGATTGGGTGCCCTCCAAGCCCTCACCGCCCAGCGGCTGTCCGTCCCGGTCTCCGGGCAGGATGCCACCGCTCCGGGCTGCAACAGCATTGCCAAGGGTCAGTTGACCGTCACCATCCTGAAGGACTACCGTGTGATGGCACCGCAGGCTGTTGATCTGGTTGACGAATTCCTCAATGGCGTGACCGATCCTGATCTGCAATCCTACCCGCTGTCCGACCTGACGGGGAATGCCTCCCTGACGGGCGACGTCATGGCGAAGTACCTGCCGGTCACCGAAGTTACAATCGACAACCTGTATGACGCGGTCGTCGTGAGCGGCTTCCAGAGCTATGATGACGTCTATCAGGACATTCCGGAAGCGGAGAGACCTCCTCGTCCGCCTGAAGCAACCCAGGCGTCATAGTCGTAAGATCGCTGAAAGACGTCTAGTGGCATCCGGGCGGGGAAGCCCACCGGGATACCCACGGCGAAATCTGAAAGAAGGGGCTTCCTGCGTTTGGCAGGAAGCCCTCTGTGCCAATCAAGGACATACAGTTCATGAGCGACAGCGCGAACGATATCATTCTTGACATAAATAATGTTACCAAACGTTTTTCCGGTGTGACGGCTTTGAACGATGTGTCTTTCCAGATCCGCCGAGGCGAGATTCACGGCTTGTGCGGTGAAAACGGCGCGGGCAAATCGACTCTGATGAAGATCCTGTGCGGAGTCTATCCCTGGGGATCGTATGAAGGAAGCATCCTGTACAACGGTCGTGAGTTACGGCTAACGGGCAGTTCAATCCGGCAAGCGATCAAAGAAGGTATTGCGATTGTTTACCAGGAGCTGACCTTAGTCGGTAACATGACCGTGGGTCAGAATATATTCCTAGGCAAAGAGCCGGTAGAAAACGGCGTAATCAACTGGGATAAGTTGTATTCAGGAACCCAAAATATCCTGACGAAATATCGTTTGGAGATTCAACCTCATACACTGGTCAAACGCATGGGTGTTGGCAAACAGCAGATGACGGAAATTGCCAAGGCACTTTCCGAAGATGCCAAAGTCCTGATTCTGGACGAGCCGACCAGCGCGCTCAGCGAGGCTGAGATCGACAAATTGATGGAAATATTGACCACGCTCAAAGAACACGGCGTGACCTGCATTTATATCACGCACAAGATCGGCGAGTTCTTCAGGATCGCCGATTCGATCACCATTATGCGTGATGGCAAAATCGTAACGACCAAGCCAACGAAAGAGTTGAAGCTCGAACAGCTCGTTAGTCTGATGGTCGGGCGCGAAATGAAAGAGCGCTTTCCAAAAGGGAATCGGCATCCGGGCGACGTCATTTTTGAGGTGGACAATCTCCATGCGCTGCCGCCTGAGAACTCGGAGCGCGAAGTCCTGAAGGGTGTATCGTTTAACCTGCGTAAGGGCGAAATTCTGGGGATCGCGGGGCTGATGGGGTCTGGACGCACCGAGCTGGTGATGACCCTGTTTGGCGAGTATGGCAAGATTACCCAGGGCACGATAAAGCTGGACGGACGACCATTGTCGATCCGTAATTCTCGCCAGGCTATGCAAGAGGGATTAAGCCTGGTGCCCGAAGACCGGAAAGTGCACGGTCTCATCCTGATTCAAACCATTCTGAAGAATATTTCACTGGCAAACCTGGATCAATTTTCTTCGTGGATGCGGATCGACGCCAACGCGGAGCTTGACGCCAGCACGCAGTTTGCCAAGAGCCTGGCAATCAAGACGCCAACGCTCCAGGCAAAAGTCGACTCCCTCTCCGGAGGTAACCAACAAAAAGTAGTCATTTCCAAATGGCTGATGTCCAAGCCCAGAGTATTGATTATGGATGACCCAACGCGCGGCATCGACGTGGGTGCCAAATACGAAATCTACAAGCTGATGAACGACCTTGCCGAGCAGGGAATCTCAATCATCATGATCTCAAGCGAACTTGAGGAAATCCTGGGCATGAGCGACCGGATAATGGTCATGTGTGAAGGTCGTTCGGCTGGCACGCTCGATATCGCTGACGCTACCGAAGAAAAAATCAGCATGTCCTGGCTACCGGCATTGCGGCCGGCAATGCCAGCACAGCTCTGATACCAGTAAGGCCGTGTCCAGCATCCTTAGCCGACTGATCTTCGAAAAAAGGTGATCCACATGTCCTCGACTACTACGACTGCCGGTGAAACGCCCGGTCCTGGTCAAGCGTCTCGTTGCCAATCTCAAACCTATGGAACTCGTGGCGCCGTAATCCTCATTGCTTCTCTTCGCGTTCCTCACGTGGCACTTTTCTCGGTGCCGAAACATTTCATTCCTTTTCCGACAGATGAGCGTAACGGCTATCATGTCGGTCGGCATAGTTCTGGTCATCGCAGCTGGGCTGGCATTGACCTGTCCGTGGGACGACTGGCTGGTTTCGTGTCGATAATTGTAGCCATGTGTCAGGCGCAATTGTGGCCGAAGCTCATTCCTCAGCTTTTCCCCGGACAGGATCGGTAGACTTTGTCATTGTGACGACTATTCTATCCGTGTTGATAGGGCTAGTTGTAGGGTCTTGTTTGGCATTTATCAGGATCATCATTGCCCAACTGAGGGTCCCGGCGTTTATCGTCACCCTGGGCGGTCTATGGGCGCTTCAGGGCGCAATCCTGATCGTTACGGGTGGACAGACCATCTCCGCCAAGCAGGAGGTGTTCCTGAGCATTGCCAACGGATATTTGCCCACTTGGGCAGGGACCGTTCTGGCGGCAGCGGTAACAATCTTTCTGTTCGCCAGCATGGTGCTTAGCCGGCGAAGAAAACTAAAGTATGGCTTTGCGCTGCCTTCCATTTACCTGGACGTGCTCAAGACCGGGATTTTCGCGGCGATATTCATCCTCTACGTGTATGCTTGGTTAATCAATATAATGGCGTCCAGTCGCCGGTTCTCATCCTCGCTATCGTAGCGATGGTGGTCAACGCGCTACGTTTCCGAATAACACCCGTTTTGGGCGTTATGCCTACGCAATCGGTGGCAACCGCGAGGCAGCTCGGCTTTCCGGCGTCAACATTCGCAACAACCTCTTTGTGATCTTCGTTCTGATGGGTTTCCTGTGCGGCGTAGCCGAGGTCGTTCTCGCCTCCTATGTTGGCGGTGGCACGCCTGCCGCCGGAACCGGGATGAACTCCGACGTCATCGCGGCTTGTATTCTCGGCGGGACTTCGACTCTCGGCGGCGAAGGAACAATCCTGGGCGCGGTGATCGGTGCTCTGATCATGGCGACCCTCACCAATGGTCTTCAGTTACTGAATATCCCGAATGAGTGGCAGTATGTGATCAGGCTGGCGTCTTGATCCTGGCGGTTTATGCGATGTCCGTCTAAGGAGAAATCGCTAGGTTCTGCTGACATATTCAGGCAGCCAAATCAACCTGCCCGGCGAATGTGGAGAGTGGCGACGGCGCTCTCCACAGAACAGTAGGCGGGAGGTTGATGGCGCGCTGCGAGCTGTTCGAGCAGGATCACCTTGTGCCGCGCATTTTCGACAGTCATCACCGGTATTGCGTAGTCAGCCGGGCGTTCAGTTCCATAGCGAAAAGCAGCAAAAAAACGAGTCTGCTCATGCGGACTCGTTTTTGCTTGAGTGGGTGCGAAGAGGCTTCATGGACCCGCACATGTCATTGTAGCCTGCTTTGATGCACCCCAACCTGAATCGGTCTTATCTCGTCGATTCTTCACCTTCGACAACTTCGATAATCTCATCCGCGATCATACCATGCTCGTGCGGCTTCTGCGGCTGCTTTACTTGGCGCTTCTATCAGGCAGAACGCGCGCCCCGTGTTCAGGTCATACCAGTATTTCAGGTAGCGGACGCCATACTTATGCTGAACTTCGAGGTCTTTCTGGTGCGCCTCCTCAATCCCTGCGCTGGTCATCCCCTCGACTTTGTAGTGAATGTCTAAATAGAGCGGCATTTTCCCCGGTAACCTTTCGCTGTCTATTGGGGTCAATGTTTGGTCATCCTGATCATCAGAACAACTCAGGGATCGATCAACTTTCGTCCGCCCCATTCACCGCTGTTGCTGGTACCGTTGAAGCCCATCAAGACAGGGGATCCAACGGCTGCCTCGCCGAGTTCCATTGCTTTATTCCAGTACTTCGCGGCGCGGAATAATCGTTCTGCAAGGTGGCGACAAACCCAAGCTGCCAGTACGCCATCTGCTGTAGATATTTGAAGTCAATCTCCTGCGCAGCTCGCAGCCCGCGCCTCGTCCATTCCGTCGCTTTGTCGAACTGGCGTTGATTGAGCGCCATCAGGCTCGCGACTTCGATGGAAAGCGCGCTGGCGAACCATTTGTCACCATTTTTCTTTCGAACGTGCTGAGCGCGTCACACGGCAAGCGCTCGGCGGTTGGGTAATCTGATTCAGAATTGAGCGGATCGTCAGAAATTGTTTCGCGCTGCCGTCGCCCATTCATCGCCAATCTGCGAGGCGATTTCAAGGCAATCCTGCGCCGCTGAAACTGCAATATTCATATCGTTCACCTGGCTGGCGGTCAGAAACAGGCAGATCAGCGGGACGAGCATCATCTCGTCGTAGTCGTGCAGATGTTCAACGATCTGCACGCCTTCTTGTGCCAGAATGAAGCCTTTCTGCGCTCCGCCAACACTGCGGTAAATGCCGCCGGAGAGGTAATACACGCCCTGAACCGCGAGCAGCCAGCCCAGAACTGCCTGCGCCTCGTCGGTCGTGACCTGACGTACCACCTCGACCGCTCGCTCGAAAAGCTGGATACCCGCTGGATACCAGCCGCGTATATCGTAGACCACCCAGAAGGTATGCGGGAATTTCCTTAGTTCGCCAACGCTGCCAAGCTGCGTCCAATAGTCCCAGGCGGCGCGGACGTTTTCAATGTCGTTCTCCATGCAGCAGGGCGACTTTCTGCTGGTGTCCCTTCAACTGCGTCCAACGTTCCGCCATGAAATCGGCAAAGTAGCGGGCGTGCGCCTCATCAGCTGCCGCTTCGCCGGAACTATCCAGCTGCTCCTGCGCGTAATGGCGCAGGAGTTCGTGGATTTCATAGCGTCCGGTATCGGGGGCATAGTGCAGCAGCGACTTGTTGACCAGCGCTTGCAGCGTCCGAAGTTCCACACCCGTGACGGCTGTCGCGGTTTGCCGCGTGAACCCGCCGCGAAATATCGATAATCGCTGGAAAGCGGTCTTTTGCGACTCGTTCAGCAGGTTCCACGAGCGCGCGAACGACGCGCGCATACTGCCTGGCTGTCCGGCAGGTCGCGCAGTTCTGCCTGCAGAATATCCAGGCTGCTCTCGATTTCACTGCTAGCGATTTCCTGAGGCGAAGGACGTCCATCCAGGTCGCCGCCAGTTCGATCCCCAGCGGCATCCCCTCGACCTGTTGGCAAATGCGCTCAATCTGTCAGGCGCTTCGGCATCCACTTCCAGATCGGGCGCGACCGAGCGCATCCGCTGCTCAACAGTTCAACCGCCTCGAGCGCGGGTGGTAAGAAGTTTGCCTATCACCTGGCGATAATCCGGCGATGGTGTAGTTCACTTCACCATACAGACGCAAACGCTCCCGCGAGGTCACAAGGATGCGCACGCTCGGCGCAGCTTGCGGAATCCTTGCCACAATCTCCGCACCATCCAGCAGGTGTTCGAGGTATCCAGCAAGGCAGGAGCGTCTTTTTGCGGAGATAGTCTTCAAGCTGCTCAAGGGTTCGGGGCGTGGGAAAAATTGTAAATTGAGGCGTTCGGCAATAACCCGAACGAGGTTATCAGCTGACGCAACGGGAGCGGAGTGGGACGAAATAGACGCCGTCGCGCTGAATTAAGGACAGCATTCGCCGCGCTACCTGCAATGCCAATCGCGTCTTGCCGCAGCCCGCAAGACCCGTCAGCGTGAGCAGGCGCACATCCTCAACAAGCTACAGACCTCCTCAATTTCGTGCTGACGACCGACGAACAAAGGTGATCATGGCGGGCAGAGCGTGGGTAGGCTGCGCGGACGACGCGGCAGGCGGAGACGTCCCCGCTTCGACCGCACCGTTGAGCAAGCCCTGAGCGTTAGCATAGGAGGCTGCCTCGGTGCGGTTGCGGACGCCGAGCTTGCCGTAGATTTGCTGTTGTACCACTTGACGGTTTCGAGCGCGAGCGTAAGCTGACGCGCGATTTCGCGGTCAGTTAGCCCTTCTGGCATTGAGCAGCCGGAGAATACTCAACTCGCGGGATAGAGAGCGCACCAGCAGGGGATGATCCTGAGCACTTTCCACGCACGGATTACCCAAATAACCTGAAAATTAATGGATATTATCATTTGTATAAATAACTATACTGAACAGCCTCCCTTTCTGTCAAACCGAAATCCCCTCGTAAATCCCCTCGTCAGAGGGGTGACACCCCGTCGGGTCAACCATAAACTAAAAATATGCATTCGTGAAAAATCGTATACCATCGCGGTAGAGTTTGGAGAAGACCATGAGCGTCACCGAACAAGACATTTTCATTGCTTTGAAGCCCAAACTACGCGGAAGACTTGTCACGCCCGCAGATACAGATTACAACGCTGTCCGCACCATCTATAACGCCATGATTGACCGCCGTCCATGCAATTGCCACGCTGCGTCGATATTGCCGACGTGATCGCATCAGTGAACTTCGCCCGCGATGCGGGAATGCCGATCTCGATTCGCGGCGGAGGTCACAACGGACCCGGGTTGAGCCTGGTTGACGACGGGCTGGTGATCGACCTCTCCTGATGAAGAGTTCGGGTGGATGCTCAGGCGAAAACCGTGCGAGTCGAGCGGCTGCGTCTGGGGCGATGTCGATCACGCCACGCACGCGTGCAGGATGGCAGTGCCAAGCGGCTTCATTTCCTCCACAGGCGTCGGTGGTCTCACTCTCGGAGGCGGCGTGGGCTATCTCACACGGACGTATGGATTGACGATTGACAACCTGCTCTCGGTGGACATCGTGCTGGCGGGCGGTGACGGTCACTGCCGGTAAGGACGAGAATGCCGACCTGTTCTGGGCAGTGCGCGGCGGCGGCAGGAACCGGCGTCGTCACCTCGTTCCTGTTCAGGCTGTCGCCAATCAGCACAGTCTGCAGGCGGTCCCATCTTCACCCGGCGGAAGACGCCGAGCAGATCATGAAGCGCTGGCGTGACTTCATCCTGACCGCACCGGACGACATCAACGGCTGGCTGGGCTTCCGTATGTGCCGCCTGCTCCGATGTTTCCGCAGGAGCATCACTTCAAAGAGGTTTGCATCCTCGTCTGGTGTTATACGGGCGATTTGAGCGCGCAGAGGAAGTTTTCAAGCCACTGCGCCAGTTCGGGACGCCACTGATGGACTTCTTGATTGATCCTGGACCGTGCTGCAAAGCCTGTTCGACGCGATTTATCCCGCGGCGCAGTGGTACTGGCGCGCCGATTTCTTCAACGAGTTAAGCGACGGGCGATTGCGAAGCACACGGTACGCCACCAAACTCCCGACGGGACATTCCGCCATGCATCTGCCGATCAATGGCGTCACTTTCACGTCGGCAAGAACGATACGGCGTGGAGCTTCCGGGATGCCAATTTTGCCGAGGTAATCGTCGGCGTTGACCCCGATCCGCTAACAGCAGAAGATGATTGAATGGGCACGCGAATACTGGGATGCGCTGCATCCCTACTCGGCAGGCGGCGCTTACGTGAATATGATGGACGAGGGCGAAGAGCGCGTCAAAGCAGCCTACCGTGATAATTACGTACGTTGGCAGCCTTCAGCAGTATGACCCACCAACCTGTTCCGCATCAACCAGAGCAATAAACGCAGTGATAGTTGATTGGTTGATCATACAGGAAAACCGCTGGATTAGGGCGGTTTGTTCATTAGCGCATGACCAAACACAAGTCACAATTCTCTGAACCTTTCGCATTGAGTACAGAATGTGTTCGTTTCGACTTGGACACGCACGTGTATACGAACGCTTGTGCCGGGCTACGACATGTTAACCGCCCATCTTTGCCAGCAGTGAAAAGTGAAGAAGTCAAGCCAACCGCCGCGAGCGCAAAGGCGACAGGTGACTGTCCGCCGAAAGCGTCATGCGGGCGAATCCATAGTTTTCTTCATTGCGGCAAGAAGTGGTAATTGACGCCTGTTCAAGATGAGCTTGATGTCGCCGCCGATCTAGCGAGAACTTTTCCGTACATTGGAACGACTGCAAGGAGATGTTGGTACAACATCGTCTCGTCGTCAATATTGAACGTGTTTGTATCCAGGATGACGTAGTTGTGGCAATGACGCTCAAAATCGGATTACCACATCGTTCTGAAACAAAAGGGAAACGAGCCAACCCACGTCGAGGTTGACCCGCATATACACGAGTGGGCGCGAAGGGACTTGAACCCCTGACCTCACGGATGTGACGTCACCGCTCTCAACAAAGCTGAGCTACGCGCCCGTTGTCACATTTGTCGATTGTGCGCTAGAGTATGGCACGGAAGCAGGCGGTGTTCAAGGTGGATTGAGCGGCACGTGCATGCCTTTCTGGACTACCTCGTCGACCCGGCATCTGCCCCGGCATGGATGCGCAGCGCGCTGCTGGCTCCCCGCGCCGCAGGCCGATCGCAGCGGCGCGCTGCTTTGGCGGGTGCGGCGCGCAGCCTATCCTGCAAACACCGCCCGTGAGCGCGACGTGGGAAGTCCTCGCGCCGGGGCTGGGCGCCGCTTCTACGACCAACGGCGACTACGCGCGACCCAGTTCGTGGCGCTGCGCATCGATCTGGCGCTGTTCACGTTCCGCGTGCATTATCGCCCCGGCGATCCGCTCAACCTGGAGCAGTGGCGCGACCTGCTGCCCAACCATGTCCGCTTTCATCAACAACGCTAACTTCTTCGACGCGCAGCACCATGCGCTCGGTCTGGTCGTCAGCGACGGCATGGCGTATGGGCAGGCGTATCAGGGCATCGGCGGGATGCTTCAGGTACAGAACGGCGGTGTGCGCGTGCGCTCGACCATCCTCCAGGCCATGCAGCGGGCGAGCCGCTCGGGCGACGAGCGGCGCAAGCCTTCGATGCTGGTCACCAACGGGCAGGCGTCGTTCGCCAACCCGCAGAACGACCGCATCTCGCGGCGGATGGTCGCCGGGCAGGATGCGCAGGGACGGATCGTGCTGATCGCCACCACGTCGGTCGTCGGCATGAAGCTGGTCGACCTGAGCAGCTATCTCGCCTCGACCGATTTGCAGCTTGTGAACGCAGTCAATTTCGACGGCGGCGGCTCGACCATGCTGGCGCTCGACGTGCCGGGGCAGCCGCCTTATCATATCCTCTCGCTCGACCCCGTACCGACGGTGCTGGCGGTTTACGCTCGCTGAAGGACATCCATATGGCAAACCCGACGACCTACTATCGACCCAAGACGCTGGCAGAGGCGCTCAAGCTGGCGGAACAGCCCGGCGCGATCCCGCTGGCAGGCGGCGGGATGGCGCTCGGCAGCCTCGAACCACCCTACCAGACGATCATCGACGTGCAGGACGTGCCGGAGATGCGGCGCGTCGAGCATCACGCCAACGGGGCGACCTTCGGGGCAGCGGTGTCGTTAGAAACCGTGCTGGAATGGTCGGGATTGCCCGCCGCATTCCAGCGCGCGCTCACCCGCGCCATCCCGCTCAACCTCCGCGACAACATCTCGATTGGCGAAAGCCTGCGCCTGTGGCAGACACCGATGCTGCGCGAGTGGATCACGACGCTGCTGGCGCACGACGCGGGGATCGAGGCTATCGGCGCGGACGGCGAGCCTGCGTGGGGCAACATGATCGAACTGCTTGCCGGAGATCAGCTTGAGCAGACGTTCATCACGGCGCTCAATCTGCCCGCGCTGCGCCAGGGGCACACGCTCGGCGCGGCGTACGTGGCGCGCACGCCCGCCGACGCGCCGATTGTGAATGCGGCGGCGTTCATCTACGTCGATGGGCGGCGCGTCGAGTCCGAGTTCGTGTTCGTAGGCGGCGCATCCGAGCCGCCGATCATGCAGGTGAGCCTCGAAACGCTGGTCGGCAACCCACTGGACGAAGCCAACATCGCCAGCGCGGTCAAGGCGGTCGCGCCGCAGGTCGATCCAGTGGGCGATTACCTCGGCAGCGCCGAGTACCGCCGCGAGATGGCGCGGGTGGTCGTGCAGCGCGCGCTGCTGGAGTGCATGGGGCAGATTCCGTGAGCGACGCCTTCGAGCGCTTCCTCAAGAGCAACTTCTTTGGCAATCCGTATAACGCCTGGCACGACGGGCTGGACACCCCCACGCTGACGGCGCTGCAAGGCGACGAGCGCGCCAAAGCCGAGGAGATGCTCCTCAAGATGCTGCCGGACAACCGCGCGGTGGTCGGGCTAGGCGAAATCCGCTCGGAGAAGGCGATCAAGCCGCTGCGGAAGCTGATCCACGACCCGCACATGTCCACCGAGGCGGCGGTGGCGCTGCACCAGATTAACGGCGACGCCAGCGGTCTGGACAGCATCATCCGCACGCTGAAGGATCGGGGCAAATTCTGGAGCGCGCGCATGGACGCGGCGATGGCGCTGCGTGGCTTCCAGAGCAAGGCGGCGATTCTGGCGCTGTTCGACGCGCTGGACGACCCGGAGATGCTGGTACGCTACCACGCGACCAACTCGCTGCTGTCGCTCTACAAGCAGGTCACGCGCGATGACCCCGCCCGACTGGAGTTTTCATCAACCGGCGTAGCGGGTGAACAACAGCGCGCCGCCGTCCTCGATGCCTTCCGGCACATGGTGAACGAGGGGAAGCTCGACGAGTTGTGAGATAATAGGCTTCTACTTGGTCAGTCGAGTAAGGCAAGGAGACATAATGCGAACCTTTACCGCTTATGTTGAATACGACCCTGAGACCAAGCAGTATGTGGGGATTGTGCCGGGGATTCCCGGCGCGCATACGCAGAGCGAAACGCTCGACGAGCTTCAGGCGAATTTGCGGGAAGTCATGCAACTGTGCCTTGAGGAATACAATAATGACTCATTGAGCAATTCTTAGGCGGAGTATAGCAAATGGCTTATTTCCTCAATTTGTTTTCACCCGAAACTTATGAAACCTTCCTTCATTCTCAAAGGAATGTGTCAGGATTCAGAATACGGCAGGAAAATGCGGCGGGCAAAATACATCCCGGCGACAAATTCATATGTTATCTGACTAAGTTATCCCGATGGATTGCAGTATTCGACGTAATGGGCGATTATTTCGTGGACGAAACGCCCATCTATTATCCCGAAAACGACCCCTTCATTGTTCGCTTCGAAGTAGTGCCAATTGTTTGCTTAGAAAAAGAGTTGACCATCCCCATACACGAACCCTTTGTGTGGGACGTACTCTCATTCACACGGAGTCATCCTCATAACTCCTATCAGTGGACAGGGAAAGTACGTGCAAGCCTGAATCGCCTAAATGATGCAGACGGGCGCTTTCTCGAAAAGATCATTCGAGATCAGGCTGCTAAAGGCATTGTCTATCCTATCAATGAGCAAGAATATGCGAGATTCGCAACGCACAGTGTCCGCCGACAAGATAAAGTTGTCATTGCAACTGTGCCGCAAAATAATGAGGAAGATCAGTTAGAAGCAACAATTCCTGACGAGGTTCGCCAATCAATAAAGATTCAAGCATTGATCGCTGAAATCGGCTCAAAAATGGGAATGAAAATCTGGATTCCCCGAAACGATAAGGCGGCGGTCTTGGGTGAGTGGAAGGGCGATACCCAGACAATCTTGAATACCTTGCCGCTTAATTATGATGAGATCACCCTCAAAACTATTGAACAGATTGACGTACTGTGGCTCAAAGGGCGCTCGATTATTCGGGCGTTTGAGGTCGAACACACGACCTCAATCTATTCGGGCATTTTGCGTATGGCTGATCTACTTGCGTTGCAACCGAATATGGACATCAAACTGCATATTGTCGCGCCATATGAGAGACGCGACAAGGTTTTCCAAGAGATACGTCGCCCCGTGTTTTCTCTGCTTGAGAGAGCGCCGCTTTACGAACTCTGTACCTTTATCTCCTACGATAGTCTGCACGATTTGGCGAATGAGAAACACCTAACCCATCTGTCAGATAGCGTACTAGACGACTATGCAGAAGAAGCAGAATAAGGCAAGAGGTTCATGCACCTAACCTTCACCCTCAACCACGAACCCGTGTCCGTCGACGTGCCGCCGCACGAGCGGCTGCTGCGCGTGCTGCGGCGGCTCGGCTGCTACAGCGTCAAGTTCGGCGACGAGCACGGCTTGAGCGGCTGCGATACCGTCCTGCTCGACGGGCAGCCCGTCAACAGCGGATCGCTGCTGGCGGCGCAGGCGCACGGTCACGACGTTCTAACGCTGGAAGGCGTCGGCTCGTCGCGCAACCTGCACCCGCTCCAGCAGGCGTTCATCGAAACCGGCGCGATCCAGAGCGGCTACAACACCCCGGCGCAAATCCTGTGCGCGCTCGCCCTGCTCCGCCGTAATCCCGATCCCACTGAAGCCGAAGTTCGCGCCGCTATCGCGGGCGTGCTCGACCGCGAAACCGGCTACCTCAAGCCCGTGCAGGCGATCCTGCGCGCGGCGGCGGTCATGCGCGGCGAAGAAGTCCCGCCCTACGAGCCGCTTCAGCGCGCCATCCCCGCCCCGCCCGGCTTGTTCGACATCCCGGCAGACGATACGCCGTTTGGAGGATCACATGCGGGCGGCGACGTGACGACGCGAACGATCACGCGCCCGGTGGTGATCGTCAGCCCGCCCGAAGTCGAAGCGCTTAAGACGGTCGGCAAGCCGGAGCACAAGGTCGATGCCGTCAAGCTGGCGGCGGGCAAGCCGGTCTACACCGACGACATTGAGCTGCCGGGGATGCTCCACGCCGCCCTGCTGACCAGCCCGCACGCTCACGCGCGCATCCGGCACATCGACACCCGCGCGGCGAAGGCGCTGCCCGGCGTCCATGCCGTGCTGACGTATCTCGACATGCCACGTGTGCATTACGCCTCCGGCGGGCAGAGCTACCCCAATCCCCTGCCCTACGACCAGGTCAGCCTCGACAACAAGGTACGCCACGTCGGGGATCGGGTGGCGGTGGTCGCCGCCGAGACGCCGGAGATCGCCCGCGAAGCGCTGACGCTGATCGAGGTGGATTACGAAGTCCTCCCGGCGGTGTTCGACCCGCTCGAAGCCATGCAGCCCGGCGCGCCGGTCATCCACGACGATCCGAGCGTCGACGGCATCCACGACCGCGAGCGCAACATCGTCCACCACATTGACAAACAGGCAGGCGACGCCGAGGCGCAGTGGGCGAAAGCCGACCGCATCTTCGAGGGCGAGTACCGCGTCCATCAGGTGCAGCAGTGCAGCATCGAGCCGCACGTGGTCGTCACCTGGTGGGACGAGGACGACCGCATGATGATCCGCACCAGCACGCAGGTTCCGTTCCACGTGCGGCGCATGGTCGCTCCGCTGATCGGGCTGCCGATCAAGAAGATTCGCGTGGTCAAGCCGCGCATCGGCGGCGGCTTCGGCGGCAAGCAGGAGATGCTGATCGAAGACCTGTGCGCCCACCTGACGATTGCCACCGGACGCCCCGTGCGCTTCGAATACACCCGCGAGCAGGAATTCACCAGCGCGCGCAGCCGCCACCCGCAGATTCTGCGCTTCAGGACGGGCGTCACCAGCGATGGCGTAATCGTCGCCGCCGAGCTGTACATCATCGCCAACACCGGGGCGTATGGCACGCACGGGCTGACGGTGCAGATGGTCAGCGGCTTTCGCGGCTTATCGACCTACAACGCGCCCTACAGCCACTTCATCTGCGACGTGGTCTACACCAATATCCCCACGCCCGGCGCGTATCGCGGCTACGGCGCGCCGCAGGCGCTGTTCGCGCTGGAAGTACATACCGAAGAAATCGCCCACGCGCTGGGCATGGACGTGATCGAGTTCAAGCGCAAGAACTGGATCAAGCCCGGCGACGCGCTGATCATGGCGGTGGCGCTCGGTGAAGGACGCGAAGGCAAGCCGCAGATCGTCACGACCAGCGCCCTCGCCGAGTGCGTGGACATCGGCGCGCGGGCGCTCGGCTGGTACGAGAAACGCGGCAAGGATCGCAGCGTGCCCGGCAAGCCGCACCTCCGGCGGGGGATCGGCGTGGCGCTGGCGATGCACGGCACAGGGATCGCCGGGCTGGATATGGGCGCGGCGAGCATCAAGCTGAACGACGACGGCTCGTTCAACCTGCTGTTCGGCGCAACCGACCTCGGCACGGGCGCGGACACGGTGCTGGCGCAAATCGCCGCCGAGACGCTGGGCGTGCCGCTGGACGACGTGATCGTGTACGCTTCGGACACCGACTTCACCCCGTTCGATACCGGGGCGTATGCCTCCAGCACGACCTACATCAGCGGGACGGCGGTGCTGAAAGCCGCCGAGCAGGTGCGCGCGCAGATATTACAGCACGCCGCCGAATATATGCTCGAATGTCCGGTCGACGACCTCGACCTTTCAGACCGCAAGGTGGTAGCGCGCGACGGGCGCAGCGTGACGCTGGAAGCGGTGGCGCTGCACAGCTTACATCAGGCGAACCAGCACCAGATCATGGCGACCGCCAGCCACATGAGCGAACTCAGCCCGCCGCCGTTCGCCGCCCAGTTCGCCGAAGTGACGGTCGACACCGAAACCGGGCAGGTCACGGTCGACCGGCTGCTGATGGCGGTCGACTGCGGCATCGCCATCAACCCGATCACGGCGGCGGGACAGGTCGAGGGCGGCATGACGCAGGCGCTCGGCTATGCCCACTGCGAGCAAATGGTGTACGATGAAAATGGCACGCCGCTGGCGACCGATTTCGGCGCGTACCACATCTACCGCGCCGACGAGATGCCGGAGCTGGAGGTGATCTTCGTCGAGACCTACGAGCCGAGCGGTCCCTACGGCGCAGAAAGCCGTCGCGGAAATCCCGAAAGACGGCGTCGCTCGCGCTGGCGTCGGCGATCTACGACGCCGTCGGCGTGATGATCCGCGACATCCCGTTCACTCCGGAGAATCTGGCGGGCAATTTACGGCAGTTCCTGAGGGATTGAGGCGAGACACGCGCATGTTGACGGGACTCTTTTTCCGCCTCGTGCTGGTGATCGGCGTGCTGTGCGGCGCGCTGATGACGGTGGCGATGCGCCTCGGCACAACTGCCGCGCCGCACGAGTCGCTGCTGACGCGCAACACCTGCTCCCTGCCCTGTCTATTCGGCGTCACCCCCGGCATCAGCACGCGCACCCAGGCGATGCCAGTGTTAGGGAGCTTCGGCGTCAGCTATTCGTACTTCGACATGTCAACCGGAAAATACCAGTTTCACAGCAGCGCCAGCCCGGTCTCGCTGGTGATGTACCTGACGGTCGGCAATCCGTTCTACGGCGATGTCCGCTGGCTGCAACTGCTGGAGGCGTCGAGCATACGGAGCCTCGGCAGGCTGGGGGATTTCGTGCTGGCTGGCTACGAGCCTGCGCAGGTGTTTTCACGCTGCCAGGACAGCCACCGCGCGATTATCCTGCTCAGTGATGGGCGGACGCTGCTTCAGGTTCCGTATGAACTTCATCTGCTGCCCAGCACGCCGATCCTGCAAGTCAGCACGACCGGCGACGATGAGTCGCTGACGCGCTCGATCAACGCCTTCGTCTGCATGGACGAAGCCCCCTGGCAGGGATTCGCCGCCACATGGAAATATCTCAGCGCTTCGTGACCGCCACACGCATGGGGATAGTCGTCCTCGTGCTGTGCTGCGTCCTGACGGGCGGCGTCATCGCCGTCAGCCGCCTCGCGCCCGCTCCGGCAGGCGGGTCGATCATCGCGCACAATCCGTGTACTCTGCCCTGCTTCTTCGGCGTGACGCCGGGCGACGCCAGCCGCGACGATACTACCCGCTTCGTGGCGCGCTACGTCGCCGCTCCGGCTCTGACCAACGCGCCGATCACCTTCCCGCTGTTCGAGGGCGACGGTGTGACTTCGCTGGCGACGATGAGCTTCCAGAATGACGGCTCGCTCAACTCGCTGCGGCTGGTGGCGGTCGCGCCGGTGGCGGGCGTGGGTCAGCTCAGCGACGTGCTGCTGGCGGGGCAGAAGCCGACCCACGTCTTTCGCACCTGCGAGGAGGTATCCCCGGTTCGCTTCCTGATGGCGTTCGGCGCGCAGGATCAGGTGATGGTCGAGCTGTTCGTGGAGGATGAACTCGTTCCGGAGACGACGATCACGCTGCTGGACCTCTCCGCCGCCGGGTCGCGCTCGCTGTACGACGCGCGGGCGTCGTTCGGCTGCTCGGTCGAAACCGGGTGGCACGGCTTCGCGCCGCTGCGGACGTACTTCGCCGGGATTGACGATGGTTTCACGCGAAGTATCCCGCTTTGGCATGACATTAATACGGTCTTGCCGCTCTGAAATCTCATACAATAGAGGCAGGGAGGTGGTGTGGTCACCGCCCCAAATAGTCACTTATTGAACTGGATCATCTTATGAACAGCACCGTTTATGACTACGTGATCATCGGCTCCGGCTTCGGCGGCAGCGTCTCGGCGATGCGGCTGACCGAAAAAGGCTACCGCGTGCTGGTACTGGAGCGTGGCAAGCGCTTCTTCGATCAGGATTTCGCCACGACCAACTGGCAGGTGTGGAAGTATCTGTGGTTCCCGGCGCTGCGCTGGTTCGGCATCCTGCAAATCAGTCCGTTCCGCAACGTGTTTGTACTGCACGGGTCGGGCGTGGGTGGCGGCAGCCTGGGTTACGCCAACGTGCTGATGGAGCCGGACGACGCTTCGTTCGCCAACCCCGGCTGGCAGCGCCCGATTGACTGGCGCGCGGCGCTGCGCCCGCATTACGAGACGGCAAAACGGATGCTGGGCGTGACCACCAACCCGCGCCTGTGGAAAGCCGACGAGACGCTCCGCGAGATCGCCCATGAACTGGGGCACGAGGACTCGTTTCGCCCGGTGACGACCGGCATCTTTTTCGGCGAGCCGGGCGTCGAGGTACACGATCCGTTCTTTGGCGGCGAAGGTCCGGCGCGTACCGGCTGCATTCACTGCGGATCGTGCATGATCGGCTGTCGCCAGAACAGCAAGAACACGCTGATGAAGAATTACCTGTATTTCGCCGAAAAATGGGGGGCGGACGTGCTGTCGGAAGCCGAAGTGCGCGACGTGCGCCCGTTTGTGGAAGAACAGCCGGACGGCGCGCGCTACAAGGTGCTCTACCGCCGGACGACGCAGCCGTTCGGGGCGAAAACAACCAGTGTCCGCGCCCGCAACGTGATCTTCGCTGCCGGGGCACTCGGCACGATGCGGCTGCTGTTTCGCTGCCGGGACCTCACTGGATCGCTAGCAAAATTGTCGCCGTGTCTGGGTGAGAACGTGCGCACCAACAGCGAAGCGCTGCTCGGCTCGACCAGCCGCGTCTTTGATACCGACTACTCGCAGGGCATCGCCATCACCTCAATCTTCAACGCCGACGCCGTGACGACCGTCGAGCCGGTGCGCTACCCCGCCGGGTCGTCCCTGATGCGGATACTCGCCGGTCCGATGACGCAGGGGCGCAACCTGCCCGTGCGCTTCGTCAAATCCATCGTGCAGATCATCCTGAAGCTGCCAAGCTTCCTCAACGTGCAGTTCGGGCGGCACTGGGCGGAGCGGACGACTATCCTGCTGGTGATGCAGCACGAGGATAACCGGATACGGATGCGGCTGGGGCGCAGCATCTTCACGTTCCTGAAACGGAATCTGGTCTCAGCGCCGGACGAGAAACGCAGCATCCCGACGCAGATCGAGTCCGGGCACGAGGTGGCGCGGCGCTTCGCCGAAAAGACTGGCGGCTTCGCCCAGGGGTCGATCAACGAAGGGCTGCTCAACATCCCGATGACGGCGCACATTCTCGGCGGCGTGCCGTTCGGCGAATCAGCCAGCGACGGCGTGGTCGCCGCCAACTGCGAAATCCACAATTACCCCGGCTTGTTCGTGATCGACGGGTCAATCGTCCCGGCGAACCCGGCGTCAACCCCAGCCTGACGATCACGGCGCTGGCGGAATACGCCATGAGCCTCGTGCCGCCAGACTACGCACGCGCCACGCAGGGGCGATGGGCGTCGAGAATGTAGACAGCACGTTGTAGAGCACGGCGCGGCACCCTCGTCCAATCGCTTTACGCTGGCGGCTTCCAGCGCCAGATCGTGCAGCGCGATCACCGCTGGTCAGGTTCGTTTCCTCGACCACGAAAACGAGATGCTGCACTCGGATGATCCCTGCGCAATCGCCACCACATTGACGACGTTCTCGCCCAGCGTCGCCGAACACGCGCCCGGCGGCGCGGCGTGCCCCGCATACCCGACCCAACCACCGTCACGACTGCCACCTCGCGCAGCACGTCGACCGTCTCCACGTCCTCGCGCTCGATCTCTTTGGCAAGCTCGGCACGGATCGCTTCCTCAGCGGCTTCGACACGGTCGTGGGTGATCACGAAGCAGAAGCTCTGCTCGGACGACGCCTGCGAGATCATCAGGATGTTCGCGCCCGCCTGCGCCGTCGCTAAGAACGTCCGTCCGGCGATGCCCGGCACGCCAATCATGCCGCGCCCGCCGACCGTGAGCAGGCTGACGCTGTGCACGCAGGTCACGGCTTTGATGACCGTGTCGCTCGGCTCACTCGCCGCCTCGATCAGCGTGCCGGGGTGCGTCGGGTTGAAGGTGTTGCGCACGCGCACCGGGATGCCGCGCCGCAGGATCGGCTGGACGGTCTTGGGGTGCAGCACCTTCGCGCCGTAGAACGCCAGCTCGCCGACTTCCGTATACGAGATGCTTGGCAGCACACGCGCCCGCTTGTCGATGCGCGGGTCGGTCGTCATCACGCCGTCCACGTCCGTCCAGATGACCAGCTCGTCGCTGTCGGTACAGGCGGCGAAGATCGCGCCGCTGTAGTCGCTGCCGCCACGACCAAGCGTCGTCACCTGCCCGGTGCGCGTCGCACCGATGAAGCCCGTGATCACCGGGACGACGCCGCTGTCCAGCAGCGGCAGCAGCCGGGCGCGGATATTGGCTTCAGTCGTGTCCCAGATCGGCACGGCGGAGCCGAACTGCTCGTCGGTGACGATCATGCTGGAAGCGTCGAGCGCCTGCGCCTTGATTCCGTGCGTCCGCAGCGCGGCGGCGACGACGCGGCTGCTGATGCGCTCCCCGAAAGCGATCACGGCGTCGGAGATGCGCGGCGTGGCTTCGCCCAGTGTGTTGACGGCGTTGCACAATTCGACGTGCTGCGCCAGCAGGCGGTCGATTTCCGCCAGCACACCGTCACGGTCGCCGCCGGGGGCGGTCAGCAGGTGGAGCGCTTCGGCATGGCGGTCGCGGAGCTTCTGCGAGCAGGAGAGATACCCCCATCGGTTGCCCGCCGCCGCCTCGCGCACCGAGCCGATCAGGGCATCGGTGACGCCGTTCATCGCCGAGACGACGACCACCACACGGCTGCTGCGCTCGACTTCTTCGGTTACGATGTTGACCACACTGTGAATCGCTTCCGGGCTGCCTACCGACGTTCCCCCGAATTTCATGGTCAAGGTCTTCATGTTCGCTCCGTGTTCCAGGTCTGTGTAGGGGCACGCCCACTGTGCCCGAAA
>JAXLWE010000190.1:0-1024 GCA_046328655.1 Anaerolineae bacterium
CGACGCCGAACTCGTCCAGCAGCCCGGCGATTTCGAGCTTCTGCCCGGTGCTGAAGGTCGCCGTGCTGAACTGCTCGCCTTCGCGCAGCGTGCTTTCAATAATGCTGAATTTTTCAAATGGCATAGTGTCGCTCTTTCTCAAATGGCGTTCCGACTTAACTGCGTCGAGTCGAACCCTCAACAGAATCCGACATCTCTGTCTCGGCAAAAGTGCGCGTTTCTGACCTCACCCTGCTGCGCGGCTGACCTGCGGTCAGCTTCGCTTACCTCCCCTCTCCACAACGTGGAGAGGGGTTGGGGGTGAGGTCGCTCTCAGCTTACAGGCGCTCCAGCGCGTTTTTCAGCACGCGGACGGCGCGCAGATACTCGTCCAGATCGACGTGCTCGTGCGGCGTGTGGTCGAGCGACGAATCGCCGGGACCGTAGGCGACAATCGGGCAGTTCCACACCGGACCGACGAAGTTCATGTCGGACGTGCCGGTCTTGTGGACGAAGGCGGGCTGCCCACCCTCGGCGCGAATCGCTCCACGCAGCGCCCGGCTGATGATCGAGTCGCGCTCGCCGACGAACGCGACGATCTTGCCGTGCGCTTCGGCGGTCGCGTCGTTGTCGGATTGCAGCGCCCCGGCGACTTCATCCAGCGACAGGCGCGGCGGCAGCCGAAAGCCGATTTCCATCCAGCCCCAGCCGTAAATGCCGTCGTGCCCGGTCTGGATTTGCTGGCAGGCAACGTCGAGCTGGTCGAAGATGCGGTCGCGCCCGGCGTTGACCTGCGCGGCGTACTGCTGCACGCGCGCCCAGTACTCGAACGCCAGCTCCGCCGCTGTCGCCACCTGCCCGGCGCTGTGACCGAGGTCGCCGCGCCATTTCCAGGAGATGATCATCCGCCCCTTGTAGCCAAGCGTGACGCGATCCCACTGTGACGGCTCGCCGATGACACACATTTCCGGGCGATACTGGGTCATGGCGTGATGCGCGCCCCGGCTGCTCGGCGCTTCTTCTTCGGTCGCGCCGATCACGATCA
>JAXLWE010000191.1:0-1021 GCA_046328655.1 Anaerolineae bacterium
AGGCTCTACTTGGTATCATTTCGCCCGAAAAGTTCGATTAGAATTGAGAGATCGTCCTCGTGCGACATTTCACGAACGTTCGGAGTTGAAGTTGTGACATCAACCCAACCGTCCCGCTGGCTGCTGGTGGCGGCTTTCGCTGCAATTTACCTGATCTGGGGATCGAGCTACATAGCGATTCACTTCGCCATTCAGACCATCCCGCCATTCCTCATGACAGGCTTGCGCTTCGCGTCAGGCGGCGGAATCCTGATCGCGTGGGCGCTGCTGCGCGGCACGCCGCTGCCAACCCGCGCTCAGTGGCGCTCGGCGATCATCATCGGCTTCATCCTGTTCGTGATCAACAACGGGGCGATTGTCTGGGCGGAAGGACACGGCGTCCCGTCGGGTGTCACGGCGGTGCTGGTCGCCACCGTGCCGATGTGGATCGTGCTGCTGACGTGGCTTCGACCGGGCGGCAGCTTCCCCGGCGGCATCGTGATCGCCGGGCTGGCGCTGGGCTTCATCGGCATCATCCTGCTGGTCAACCCGGAGACGATGACCTTTAACCTGCTCGGCATGGTCGTGGTGCTGATCGGCGCGTTCGCCTGGGCATTCGGCGCGCTTTACACCAAGTCCGCCGACCTGCCGCAGTCGGCGACGCTCTCGACCGGGATTCAGCTTTTCGCGGGCGGCGTGATCCAGTTGATGATCAGCCTGCTGGTCGGCGAGTTCGGGACGTTCGACGTGACACAGGTCACGGCGGTATCGGTGCTGGCGACGCTTTATCTGTCGATTGTGTCGTCGATCATCGCCTACAGCGCGTTCGTCTGGCTGATGCGGGTGGTCGCCCCAGCGAAAGTGGCGACTTACGCCTACGTGAACCCGGTGGTGGCGGTGTTTCTGGGCTGGCTGCTCGCCAGCGAGCCGCTGTCGGCGCGCACGCTTGGCGCGGCGGCGATCATCATCTTCGCCGTTGTGTTGATCAACGTCTACAGAGGCAAGAGCCTGCCCCGCCTGCGCCGGGCGCGGGTCGCGGAAG
>JAXLWE010000192.1:0-1018 GCA_046328655.1 Anaerolineae bacterium
CAGAATAATTTAGGAGGAGAGTGAAATGAAGCGGTTAAGAGTGTTCTTTGTTTTTGTCCTGGTGCTTGCTCTGTCCACCACGATGATCGGGCAGGCGGCGCTCGCGCAGGATGATACCCTGACCATCGGGGCGATCTTGTTCAGCCGTGACAGCTTCTTCCAGTCGATCCGGGCAGGGATGGAAGCAGCGGCGGCGGACGCGGGGGTGGAGCTGCTGGTGAACATCCACGAGCACGACATCAACGAGGAGACGCGGCTGATCGAGGACTACGTGGCGCGCGGAGTGGACGCAATCGTGATCACGCCGGAGTCGGTGGATGCGTCGGTGCCGGCGCTGCAAGCGGCGGCGGAAGCGGGCGTGGTGATCGTGTGCTACAACACGTGCGTGAACCAGGAAGCGCAGGATGCGTTCGTGTCGGCGTTCTACGAGACGGATCAGGCATCGCTGGGGTATCAGACCGGCGAGTATCTGGCGCAGTGGGTCGCGGACAACGGCGTGGCGGAAGTGAACATCGGGATCGCGCAGTGCGACTTCGTGGAAGCGTGCCAGCGGCGTGGGGCGGGGTTCCGCCAGGCTTTGACGGACGCGGGAGTAGCGTTCAACGAGGTGGCGAACCAGGAAGGCTACCTGCCGGACGTGGCGGCGAGCGTCGGCGAGACGATGCTGCAAGCCAACCCGAACATCAACATTCTGTGGGCGGAGAACGAAGGCGGGACGGTCGGGCTGACTTTGGCGGTGGAGTCGATGGGGCTGGCGGGCGACGTGCACGTGTTCGGGACGGACATCAGCCCGCAGTTGGCGGACATGCTGCTGAGCGACGACGACATTCTGCAGGCGGTGACGGGGCAGTCGCCGGAGGAGATGGGCGGCAACGCCATCCGGGCGGCGATTGCGGCGGCGACTGGCGGTGAAGCAGCGGGCTACAACATCGTGGCGAATGCCTTCTTCTCGCGCGATGACCTCGCCGCTGTTCAGGCTTACGTGGATGCACAGGGGAGTTAATCGCTAGAATCTGGT
>JAXLWE010000193.1:0-1005 GCA_046328655.1 Anaerolineae bacterium
CGGTTCCCCAGTTGACGTTGATGCCGTTGGGGAGGATTTCGGTGTAGACCGAGTTGCCGGTCAGGTCGGTGCTGTTGAAATAGGTTGCCGTCCAGTTCGTCCCGAAATCCTGGAGATTATCGGCGCTGATCATCGTGCCCACGACGAGAACCGACAGCAGCGCCAGTACCATCAGCGAAAAAATAATTGTTCGCTTGCCCATCAAGACCTTCCCTCCCTGCAATAGCAGTTCAAAGTTGAATTCGGCAAGCTGAAAGTGGAGCCACTTTCAACTTCCTCTCGTCCCACTTTCCCCGTAAATAACCCCCAGTATACATTGAGTGGGCGAACGCCGCATTGAGACATTACTCACAGCCGGAAGCGCGCCCGCACCAGCGGCAGAATCTGCGCGGCGATCTGCTGATTGCCCGGCACGCCGGGATGCCCGTCCGCCGGGCTGACGCGATCCGTGTAGCGCTCGATCAGCGGTACACCGAAGCCGCGCTCGACGGTCATGCGCCCGAAAGCATCGTCGAAGGCGAGCGCCAGCACGCGGTCATCCGCCAGAATAGCGCGCAGATGAGCAAAATAGCGCGAGAGGTCGCCGCGCGCGATCTCGGCTTCGGCGCTGACGGGCGACAGATACTCCGGCAGATGAAGCAGGTAGAGCGCCAGCCAGCTCGACGTATCCGGCGAGCGCTGCTGGTCGAAAGCAGGCAGCTTTTCCGGCTCGGCGTCGTTGTTGACGATCAGGTAGACGAGCGCGTCGGCGTCGGGATACTGAGCGACGGCGCGGGCGACGTTCGTCGAGTTGTAGCCGCTCACCCCGGCGTTGACGACGTGGACGGCGGGCAGCGCGCGGGCGATCAGGTTGACCCAGGTCTGGTCGTCGTCCACCCCATAGCCGAAGGTCACGCTGTCGCCGATGAACACCAGCGTCGTGTCTGCCGATACGCTGGTGTCGGGGACGGCGCGAGTGCTGTCGGGCAGGATGGTCAAATCGAACGAGAGCGGATATACGCCGGG
>JAXLWE010000194.1:0-1004 GCA_046328655.1 Anaerolineae bacterium
AGCGAGCGCGGCGCGACGCGCATCGAAGGCTTTACCGCGCCGCAGTACATTGAGGACAGCATCCGCCACCCGGCGCACTACGTCGTCGTGGGCTTCAGCCCGATCATGCCGACGATCTTCGGCGAGCAGTACAGCGATCAGGACATCGCCGATCTGGTGGCGTTCCTAATGACACTCTAGGTCGAACAAGCAGCTTCAACATACATGGGCGCGGGCAACCGCGCCGTTTTGATTCATGTGACCCATCTCCACGATTTTCTACTTCCGGCGTATCGATTCGTGCGCTCGTGCGTCATAGTATGTAACGATCAGGAGCAGCTATTTGGACGACGACGCGAGACTGCTGGAGCGCGCGCGGGCGCTCGACGAAGCGGCGCTGGCGGCGATTTTCGACGCACACTACAACGCCATCTACCGCTACATCTACCTGCACATCGGGCACACGGAGACCGCCGAGGACTTGAGCGCACAGGTCTTTCGACGCCTGCTCGAAAAGCTGCGCGAGGGCGCGGGACCCGACCGCTATCTGAAAGCGTGGCTGTTTCGCGTCGCGTCGAACCTGATCGTGGACGAGACGCGCCGGGCGCAGCACCGGCATCACCTGCCGTTGGACGAGGATTTGAGCGCGGACGGCGCGACGCCCGAAGATACGGCGCAGCAAGCGCTGCTGCTGGCGCAGCTTCGCGCCGCGCTCGATACACTCACGCCGCCCCAGCGCTCGGCGATCATCCTGCGCTACCTGATGGACATGCCCAACGAAGAAATCGCCGAGATCATGGGGATGACCATCGGCGCGGTCAAGGCGCAGCAGCACCGGGGGCTGGCGGCGCTTCGGGCGCGCATGAGTGAGGAGGACAGCCGTGAACAATCAACCTGAGGATCGGCTCGCGCGCGCTTTCGAGACGGCGCGGGCGGCGGCTCAGCGCGTGCCGGACACCGAGCAGCGGGCACGGGCACGCACTCAATTCCTGTTGGAAGTGAAAGGCGTATCGCTGAATGGCGAC
>JAXLWE010000195.1:0-1033 GCA_046328655.1 Anaerolineae bacterium
CCGGCCGGGAAGTTGAGGATGAAGGGGACGAAGATCAGCGGCAGCAGGAACATCATCATCCGCTGGCTTTTGTCGGCGGTGACCGACATGACGAAGCCCGAGGCCAGCTGGGTGCCGACGTAGAGGATGATCAGCGCGATCAGTTCGCCGCCGGTCGCCTTCGCCGTCAGGTCGTGGATGAAGAGGAATTCGCCGCCGTAGGCGGCGCAGTGGCCGGCGGCGGGGCAGCCCATGTCCGGCGGCAGCTCGTGGCGCAGCGTGTAGAAGAGCGTGATGAAGACCGGCAGCTGCGCGACCAGCGGGATGCAGGAGGCGAGCGGGTTGACTTTGTTCTCTTTGTAGAAGCGCATCATTTCCTGCTGCATGCGCTGTTTGTCGTTCTTGTATTTCGCCTGGAGCTCTTTGAGCTGCGGCTGCAGCGCCTGCAGCGCGCGCATCCCTTTCAGCTGTTTGTAGGTGAGCGGGATCAGGATCGCCCGCACCGTCACGGTCAGGGCGATGATCGACATCCCCCAGCTGAGGCCGACGCTGTCGTGGAAGAACTTGAGGACGGCGTTGGCAACGTCGATCAGCGGCTGGAGGATGTTTGCGTCAGGCAGGATCACGAGCGGGCCTCACCGTGGAAGTCGGCCGGGTGAACGTGCCCGACGCCGCGCAGGGTAAACCGATCGCGGACGGGATCGAAGCCACCATGGCTGAAGGGGTTGCAACGCAGCAGCCGCCAGCCCGCCAAGACCAGGCCGCGGACGACGCCGAACCGTTCGATCGCCTCGACCGCGTAGGCCGAGCAGGTCGGCTCGTAGCGGCAGCGGCGCGGGCGGGCAGGTGAGATCCACCGCTGGTAGGCGCGGATCGGCGCCAGAACGATCCGTTTCACGTGGAACGCCCCTTGGGGCCGCTGGCGGCGAGCGCCTCTTCAAGCGTCTTGGCGACCCCCGCGGTGCCCTCGCGCTCGACCAGGTCGGCGATTTCCGCCTTGGCGACGATCACGAAGTCGTGGCCGGCGGGAAGCCGGTCGGCCAGGCCCCAGAAG
>JAXLWE010000196.1:0-1007 GCA_046328655.1 Anaerolineae bacterium
AAATCATGCGCGTGGATCAGTTCCCCGCGAAATGTCTCCGCGCCCGGAATCGGCGGTATCACGGGGTGACTGAACCGCCCCGTCGCGACGATCACCGCCGGGTAGACCGCTGAACCTTCGCTCGACTCGACGCGCCAGCCGCCGTCCGGCTCCGGTTCCACATGCTTGACGGTGACGTTGAGCGTGATCTTCAGGTGGTGGCGTTCTACGTAGCGGGCGAGATAGGCGTAATACTGCTTCCCAGTGGGATAAAACCCGTAGCGCAGCGGCATCAGTTCGCCGGGAAGATGAGAATTCAGGCTCAGCGTGTTCAAACGCAGACCGGGATACAAGCCCGCCCATGTCGAACCGACGACGGAGGCTTGATCGACCACGCGGTAAGCAATCCCCAATCGCTTCAACCAGTAGGCGGCGCAGATGCCTGCTGGCCCCGCGCCGATGATCAAGACCTCATCCCGTGTCATACGCCGCTTCCCCCCAATGCTTACTGGGCCGGGGTCGGCGTGAGGGTGGCCGGATAGAATCCGCTGGTCGCGACGGCAGCGGTCGCGGTCGCGGCGATGTATGGGCGATAGCGCGTCGGCTGCACCAGCAGTGTCGCAGGGTAGACGAACGCTTCTTCAGGGTTGTGCGGCAGGAAACTTTCCATCGTCGAGAGTACCGGCGCCATCTCGGTACGGATCATCGACTGTTCGGTCTGGTTCACGCTGACGTATTCCTCAGCGGGCGCTTGAATGCCCAGCACGCCAACGCCATACAAGCCCGCCGCGAACATGATCAGGACGCCAATGCCGATCACCCAACCGGTGCGCCGGTTCGCCTTGCGCGCGGTCGGCGTCAGCACCTTGAGCGGCAGTTTGGCACCGGGAGCCGTCACATCGGCATACAGGCTTTGCACGCGGGCGAAGTCGTAGCCATCGGTCAGGTTCGCCGCCGCAAGGTGATCGATCCATTTGGGAAGCGGCGCGCCGCCCACCTGCACCGGGATGATGGGCAGGCCCAGATCA
>JAXLWE010000002.1:0-241372 GCA_046328655.1 Anaerolineae bacterium
GCGGGCTGGACGCGACGATTGCAGGCGCGCTTTCCCAAGCGCCCGCTCAAGGGGCTGACGCGCCTGGCAAATCTGCTAAACCGACTGCTGCCAGCGTATCAGGGAGCAATCACACTTACCAACGGCAGCCGGATGTCGGTCGACAGCCGCCAACCTGCCGAGCGCTGGCTGTTGTATTCGGGGAACTATCAGCCCGCGCTGACGATGATCCTGAAGCGGTATACACCGCCGGGGGGTGTCTGCTTCGATGTTGGCGCGAACCTCGGGTTTTACACCGTCCAGTTCGGACAGTGGGTGGGCAGCACGGGGCACGTCGTGGCGTTCGAGGCAAACCCGGCGCTGGTGCAGCGAATCGAAGCCAATGTCGCACTGAACGGGTTTGCGCATATTCGGGTTGTCAGCGCCGCCATCCATGATCGCGCAGGCGAAATCGAGTTTCACATCTCCAGCAACCCCGGCAAATCGTCGGTACGCTCGATAGCCAGCGTGGTCCAGACGCTGGTCGTTCCGGCGATAACGCTCGACGGGTATTTGTCCGAGCATCCGCAGGCGCGCCTTGACGTGATCAAGATGGACATTGAAGGCAATGATTGTCAGGCGCTGCTGGGCGCAGCCGAGACGTTGCGCCGTTTTCGACCGTTGATCGTCTTCGAATACAAGCCCGTGACGCCGCGTGACATCGTCGAAGCAGGAGTGCGCCTGCTGGCAAGCCTCGACTATGATTTGTGGGCGTTGTCCCGCGACGGAACGCGACGCCCATTCGATGCGCTCACCAAGACCGATACCGATGTCGTGTGCGTGCCGCCCGCGCTGAAGCCAGATTTCCGCTAATGCCCCTCTGCGCGGACAGTGTGCGAGACGGTGTGTACGGCTTCTGTACACATCGAAACGTATGTCTCTCGACAGATCATGAGCAGACGCTATTTCGACCGTTTTTTCGTTCCCCCAACAATTGTGCTTGCCTCCAACGACCCACAAGCGGTATAACAGAAAGGTAACCTCGGTGGAGCGCGGACAGCATGGCGGACGACCTGATCGGTAAAACTCTCGGTCAATTTAAGATCATCGAAGAGATCGGGCGCGGCGGCATGGCGACGGTATACCGCGCCCGCCAGAGCAACATCAACCGCGTCGTGGCGATCAAGGTGCTGCCGCCGACGCTGCTGCACGACCCCAGCTTTTACGAGCGCTTCGTCCGCGAGGTCGACCTCGTGGCGCATCTGGAGCACCCGCACATCCTGCCGATTTACGATTACGGCGAGGTCGACGGCACGCCGTACATCGCCATGCGCTATCTGGCGGGCGGGAGCATGGCGCAGTGGCTGCGGCGCGGGCTGCCGTCGCTCGACAAGCTGACCAAGCCGATGACGCAGATCGCGTCGGCGCTGGACTACGCCCACCAGCAGGGCGTGATCCACCGCGACCTGAAGCCGGGCAACATCCTGCTGGACGAGAACGACAACGCCTACCTGAGCGACTTCGGCATCGCCCGCGTGCTCGACAGCAACCTGACCGGCAGCGCCATCATCGGCACGCCCGCCTACATGAGTCCCGAACAGGCGAACGGACGCCCGCTCGACGCCCGCTCGGACATCTACTCGCTCGGCGTGGTGCTGTTCGAGCTGATCACCGGGCAAGAGCCGTATGAAGCCGAGACGCCGGTCGCGCTGCTGCTCAAGCACATCAACGAGCCGATGCCGTCCGCCCGCGCCATCCGCCCGGAACTGCCGGTCGCCGGGGAGCGCGTGATCGTCAAGGCGACCGCCAAGCAGCCGGATCAGCGCTACGCTTCGGCGACCGATTTAGCCAACGCTTTCTCGGCGGCGATCAACGCCCAACCGGGCAGCGCCGTGCCCGACGATGACGACGCCAGCACGCCGACCCTCTTCGACCCCGGATCGCTGCTCAAGCGGACGTCGCCAGCCGCGACCAAAGCGCCCGCCGCCAGCCCCGGCACGCGCACCGGGCAGCCGACACCAGCGGCAATCGATCTGGACAATCTCATCACGCCGCCGCCGATGCAACCCGTGCCACCCCCCACGCAGGTGCAGCCGCGGCGCACCAGCCCGATCGTGTTCGCGGTGATCGGCATCGTGCTGATCGCGGTCGTGGCGGGCGTCGGCTTGATGCTCACGCAGAACAATCCGCCCCCGGCGACGCCCATTGTCATGCCAACGCCGTTCGCGGGCGCGTACACCGTCCGGCGCGGCGAGTACACCATCTCGGTGCCGGATAACTGGTCGTTCGCCGATCTCTCGAACGATCTGGGGCTGGTGCACGTCTGGCAGTCAGGGACGGACGCCTATTTTGCGCTGTGGCTGGTCGAAAAGGACAAGCTGACGCCGAGCAGCGAGTTTTCGGCGGCGATTGACGCTTTCGACACCCGCGAGATGGACACTCAGTCGATCCTGACATTCCTCAACGGCGACACCGCCGAGGATGGCTCGGTGCGGCATAGCTGGCGGCTCGACGGCGCGAACGATCAGAATTTCCCGCCGGGGCAGACCGACAATTTCTATCTGGATCGCGGCAAGTATCTGGTCGTGGTGCAGATGTACACGTCCTACGGGACGGGCAACGACCTCGTGCCGACCTACCAGCAGGTGCTGGATTCGCTGCGCGTGCCGCAGGCGTAGACCTGAATGTATCATGCGCAGGAGCACGGCGACGCCATGCCCCTACGGTTTCGCGCAAATCATGAGTCCCGATGCCCAATCGAGGCGCACGACGCGCAGGTCGGCGCGGGATTGCAGGTCGGCAAGCAGGCGATCCGCCGTTCGCCTGATGCCCCTCGCCCCACGTTGGCTGCGGCAGCAGATCGTCGATCACGTACAGCCCACCCGGCTTCAGCAGCGCCAGCGCTTCGTCGAGCAGATAGAATTTGCCAGGGAACGTGTCGGCAAAGATCAGATCGAACTGGGCGGCAGGCTGGCTTTCAGAAAATCCTCGGCATCCCCGGTGATGAAGGTCGCGCGGCTGTCGCTGCCAAGATATTGGCGGGCGATGGTGCTCATCTGCGCGTCGAGTTCGACCGTGATCAAGGTGGCGCTGGCGTCCATGCCGTCGAGCAGCCAGCACGTTCCGACGCCCGCGCCCGTGCCGATTTCGAGCAGGCTGCCGCCCGGCTTGATGCGGCGAGGACGCGCAGCAGCACCCCGGTCAGCGGCTCGGACGAGTACGGAAAAAGCCGAGCGCTTCGGCTGCGCGCAGGATGCGGCATGAAAGGCGGGCGGGGGATTACTGTCCCCGAAGAAATCGCATGGTTCATTCAGGAACGTCTCGAAGTGCCCAAAACCCCTCGTGGGTGATGCGGTAGCACGCCAGATCCGAGCCATAGTAGCGGTCGGTGATGCCCTGATACGCCATGCCCAGCTTGCGCATCACCTTCTGCGAGGCTTCGTTCGCCGGGAACGCCAGCCCGTAAATCTCGGCGAGGTCGAGCGTCTCGAAGCCGTAGCGCAGGCTGGCGTCAGCGGCTTCGGTGGCATAGCCGCGCCCCCAGCAGGCTTTCACCAGCGTGTAGGCGATTTCCACGTCGTCGGCGTTGGGGATGTATTCCAGCCCGGCGTGCCCGATCAGCAGCGCGGTCGCCTTCTCCTCGACCGCCCACACGCCGAAGCCGTGCAGCTCGGCGTGGCGCATGAAGTAGCTGATCACCCACTGGCTGTCCGAGCGCTGGCGCGGCTTGCCGCCGGGCAGGTAGCGCATCACGTCGGGGTCGCTGCTGACGCCCTCGTAATAGGCGTCCACGTCCTCGAGCGTGAACGGGCGCAGCCGCAGACGCTCGGTCTCCAGCGTATCCATCACGAGCGCCCGCAGACGGGCGGAAGCGCCGAGTCGTTCGATGGGCGCGCTTCGAGCGTGAGCGGCAGGTCGAACGTGTCCGCGCCGCGCACGACCAACAGCGTGACGGTATCGCCCGGCTTGGTGTTCGCCACCAGATACGCGACTAGATCGTCCATCGTATCGACGTACAGGTCGTTGACGGCGACGATGATGTCGCCGCCCGCGCAGATGTCACGCCCGCGCACCGTCACGGTGTGATCGCCGGGGTGCAGTCCAGCTTTCGACGCCGGCGAATTGTCGGTCACGCCCGTGACCAGCACGCCCGCGCTGACCGGAAGCTCCAGATCGCGCGACAGCCCGGCGACGCTCATGCCGTTATCCGCCGGGACGGTGGCGATGCCCAGCCACGAGTATTCGACCTTGCCATTGGCGATCAGGTCGGGGACGACGCGCAGCACCGTGCGCGCCGGAACCGCGAAGCCCACGCCCTCGAAGATGCCGGACTCGGTGCGGATCGCCGTGTTGACGCCGATCACCTGCCCGCGCGAATTGAGCAGCGGACCGCCGCTGTTGCCGGGATTGATGTCGGTATCGACCTGAATGATCGACGGGTTCTGGAAGCTGTTGATGGCGTTGCTGACCAGCTCGGCGGAGGGAAGCTGTCGCCCCAAGCCGCTGATGATGCCGACGGTCATCGAGCTTGCCAAGCCGAACGGGTTGCCGATGGCAATCGCGCGCTCGCCGACGTGCAGCGTGTCCGAATCGCCGAACACGACCGGGTACAGCGCGGCGCGATCCACGTCATCGACCTTGATCACGGCGATGTCGCTGTAGGCGTCGATGCCGACCACCGTCGCCGGGGCGACCGCGCCGTCGTGGAACGTCACCAGAATGTCGCTGGCGTCGTTGACGACGTGGGCGTTGGTGATGATGTGCCCCTCGTCGTCATAGACGAAGCCGGAGCCGCTCGCCTGATCGACGATGTTCGACTGCCCGGTGCGGATGGTCACGTCCACGAACACCACCGACGGCGTGACGCGGTCGTAGATGTTTTCGAGCAGCACATACTCGGCGTCGGCGGCGTCGATCACCGTCTGCGGGATGGGCGTGGGCGTCTCGCGCCCCTGCGCCTGAAACGACACCAGCGCGTTGATCGGCGTGCTGGGGACGGCGTTAGGCGGCGGCGTAAGCGGCGCCGGACGGCACGCGGCGCTCACGAGCAGAACGAGTAAGGCACCGATAAGTCTTTGCTTCAACATAACTATCTCGCTAAATCGTCATTCGTGATGGGCTGGCAAGGGGCGCAGCGTGCTGCGCCGGTATTCCTGCCACTGTTCATCGCAAACGAAACAGGAGCGAGGTAAGCTTACGCCGCCATACGCTCCTGTTCATTGTACACGGATTCAGGGTCAAACCGTCGCGTTCGACGTTAAAACGTCGACTTGAGCTGTTCGACCAGCTCGCGCTGCCGGTCGGTCAGGTGTTCGGGCACGGTGACGAGCACCCGCGCGAACAGGTCGCCGGAGCGATCCGTCTGGTTGAGGATCGGCATTCCTTTGCCGGACAGCCGGAACTTGCGCCCGGACTGCGTGCCCGCCGGAACTTTCAGCTTGAGCGGGCGTCCCATCGTCGGGACTTCGACTTCGCCGCCGAGCAGCGCCGTGAACATGTCGACCTTCACGTCGACGGTCAGGTTGTCGCCGTCGCGCTCGAAGCGGCTGTCGGGCGCGACCTCGACGACCAGATACAGGTCGCCGGGCTGCGCGCCGGGTTCGCCCTCGCCCGCCAGCCGGACTTTCGTGCCGGTCTTTGCCCCGGCAGGGATGTTGACGCGCACGCTGCGGTCGCCTTTGGTGATCAGCCGGGACGTGCCGCTGTAGGCTTCCTGAAGCGTGATGTTGACCTTCTGCTCGATGTCCTGCCCGCGAGCGCTGCGCGCGCCGCCGAACGGACTGCCGCCGGACGAGCGCTCGCCGCGCCGCCCGAACAGCGACCCGAAGATGTCACCGATGTCGCCCAAATCGACGTTGGTGGACGTGTAGGTGTATGGCGTGCCGTCGCCACCCGCCGGGTTCGCGCCCCAGGGAACCTGCTGAGGGTTGACCGTGCCGAAGCGGTCGTAGGTCGAGCGCTTGTCCTTGTCGCCCAGCACTTCGTAGGCTTCGTTGATCTCCTTGAAGCGCGCTTCAGCGCTCGGATTATCCGGGTTGGCATCCGGGTGATGTTTCTTGGCGAGCTTACGAAACGCCTGTTTGATTTCCTTCTCGGTCGCGCTGCGGCTTACGCCGAGAGTCTTGTAGTAGTCTTTAGCCATGTCGTCTCTGGTGGGTCAATTAAAGATTTTCCCACCTACTATGGTATGACGACGCAGGTAGGGAGTCAACAAAATAGCGACATTTCTTACAAAGAATTTATCCGGCGCGACGGGGAGATTTTCCCGTCACGAATCGGCATCTGGCTGGCACGCCACGAGGATATTTTCGGCGACCTGATAGCCGACGACGCGGCGCTTGCCGTCGACCAGCGCCGTGATCGGACCACGAAACGGGTCGCGCTCGACGACTTCGACGCGGGCGTTCAGCCGGAAGCCCCGGTCGAGCATGTGCTGGAGCATTTCGGCGTCGCTGGTCTTCAGCTGGGCGATAGTCGTCGGGACGCCCGGCTCCAGCGCGGTCAGCGGGCACAGGTCGCGCTGCTCGATGATGCCTTCCGCCGAGGGGATCGGGTCGCCGTGCGGGTCGATCAGCGGCTGACCGAGCTTGCGGGCAATCGCCTCGACGAAGTGGTCGGAGACGGCGTGTTCCAGCCGCTCGGCTTCCTCGTGAACGTCGCGCAGCTCGTAGCCAAGCTCGCGCACCAGATACAATTCGATCAGGCGGTGGCGGCGGATTACCCTGAGGGCGATTTCGCGCCCGGCGTCGGTGAGCACCACGCCGCGATACTTCTGGTAATCGACCAGCCCGGCGGCGACCAGCCGCTGCGCCATGTCGGTGACGGACGGGGCGGTGATGCTGAGGGCGTCGCGCAGGGTGTTGGTCGAAACGCGGTCGGTCTGCTGCTGCAGGCTAAACACCGCTTTCAGGAAGTCCTCGACCGAACGTGACTGGCTGGGTTGTTCCGTCATCGTCCCTCGCACATGAGATACGCCCCCATTTTAGCATAAGTGGGCGCGAGCGAACGGTAATCTTGTCCGGCACAGCAGGAGCACGACGGTCGCGCCCCTGCTGTCACGCATCGCGCCGATCAGGACGGGCAGGCGCTCAGCATCTGGATGAACTGGTCGAACTGGGCGCGCGAATCGGCGGGGACCATGGCGCTGTACTGCTGCATCAGGCTGATGTACTCGGAAATTGACATCCCCTCGGCTGACAGCGCGGGCACCAGCATCTGGCAGACCATGCTCGCGCTCAACCCGCTGAACATCGACGGATCGAAACCGCCGGGGAAGCCACCACCGACGCCCGCTGCCTGCGTGGGTTCAATCTGATCCGGCGTGAGCGGCGGCGCAACCGTGATCTGCTGCGGCAGCACTTCGATGGGCAGCAGCGACATGACGGTCTCGTCATAGGGCTGCGGGTCGCTCGGCGCGCCGGACGGCTGCAGGTTCGCGTCCACCGGGATCGTCACCTGCGTCCCCGCCGGAACGGTGACGGTCTCGCCTTCCGCCGTGACCTGCCCTTCGCCTTCCACCACGCTGACGGTCATGTTGGCATTCGCCTGCGCCTGCAAAAATGCGGTCGAGCCAAGCTGGATGTCCACGTCGTTGGCGCGCAGGTTGATCTGCCCCGCGCCTTCCGGCGTCTGGATCAGGATGCCGTCGGCAGGGGCGGCGGCACAGTCGGTCTGGGTGATGCCGGTCTGGAAGTAGAACGCCTGCATGGGCGTGAACGGCGTCTCCACGTCGGTCGAATCGACCACGTTCAGAACGCTGGCATCCGACGCCGGAGTGACGAGCTGGCGGAACACCCAGCCGAGCGCGTCGCTGTCGGGAATCTGGATGCGCAGCCAGGTGCTGTCGCCGTTGCGCCCGTTGGCGGTGACCGTCTCGCCGCGCGCCAGCGTGCCGATCACCTGCGAGTTGGTCGACGGCGTGCTGCGAATGTTGACGTTGCCGTTGGAGGACAGGTCGATGGTCGGCAGCGGCGCGCCCGGCTCGGCGACGGCGTTCTGAATCTGCACGTCGCCGAACAGCAGGAAGGTGACGTTCTGACCGGGCAGCGTATCCGGCAGGTTGGCTTGCAGTTTCATCAGCGCGATGCCCCAGGTGTTGTTGGTGGTGTCGAGGCGGCTGAGACGGATCGTGCGAATGTCGGCGACGCTGGCGAGATCGCCCGCCTGCGTGAAGCTGAAATCCTGAACGCCGTCGCGCGGGGTCGCTTCCAGCGACACGTAGCCGTAGCACGCCTGATTACGCCCGGTGGGCGCGCAGTCCTGCTCGACGGCGGACATGGCTTGCTGCACGATGGCGGTGCAGGTCGCTGTCGTATCCTGGGCGGCGACGGTGGTGAAACACAACAGGATCAGCAGATACGCAAGTCTCCGACAAAACGTCATATCATTTTCTCCTCATCAGGTTGCAACCCAACTGTAGTATGGGGACTCGAAAAGTTCAAGGGAGGACGTTTACCTTTTTAGGATGCCGCAGGCGAACGAGGGCAGACCCTGTGTTCTGCCTACAAGACGATGCGCAGTTGAACGCCCGCAATAAGCGCCGCTCACGACCCGGCGCGCAGCACCTGAACGGTAAGCTGGCTGCTGGTCTGGTTGCCCGCGCCGTCGAAGGCGATGGCGGTGAAGGTCTGGTCGCCGATGCCGTCGATGCGCCAGGGCAGCGTGAAGGGCCAGCTCACGTCCGAGCCGAGCGGGTCGTTGTTGTGGAAGAACTCCACCCGGCTGATGGTCAGGTTGTCCTCGGCGTCGGCTTGCAGCGAGATGGTCGTGTCGGTGGGCCAGCGGTAAATCTTGTCCGGCTCGACCGAGCTGAGCGTGACCGTCGGCGGGGCATTGTCGATGGTCACGCGCACGCGTCGCTCTCGCGCGAATTGTCGTTGCGCACGACCACCAGCCGCAGGCTGTACAGCCCATCCAGCCCGGTCGTATCCCACGTGCCGACCGGCAGGTCGGGGTCGAAGCTGGTCTGCTGCCCGCCGATGGTGAACCACTGCTGCGGGTTCAAGCCCTGCCCATATTCCAACTGGAAGAACTGCATCTGCTGGGTGTTCATGTCGGCGAAGATGTCCAGCTTGCCGCCGACGTAGGCGAACATCGCCGGGCTGGTGACGTGGACGCTCTGGAACACGCGCGGGCTGCTCACGTTGTCGTATTCTTCCGGCGGCAGCGGCTGGCGGTTGGCGATCCACCAGTCGGTCACGTCGCCGGGCGGCGGCACGAAGAAGCTCGCCGACGAGCGCAGTTCCGCCGGTGTATTGACGGTCGCGCGCTGCCCGGTCTGGTTGTTGATCTCGACGATCTGCCAGTAGGTGTCGGTCTGACGCGGCTGCGTGCCGTCGAGGAAGATTTCGTTATGCACCGGGCAGACGTTGTTCGGCAGCAAGCCAGATTTGTCGCACACCAGTCCATCGATGATCGAGTCGGGGCGCTCCCAGTTGGTGGGCGGCAGCCCGGCGCGGGCGTGGACGTATTCCATCAGCGCCCGCCAGACCGGGGCAGCGCCGCTGACGCCGAAGCCGTCCAGCGACAATGCGCCGCCGTCGGAGCGGTTGAGCGCGACGCCGACGATGTACTGCGGCGTGTAGCCGACCGTCCAGTTATCGGTGCGGTCGCCGGTGACGCCGCTGACCACCGCGCCGGGGCGCGACAGGTCGAGCGGGTTGCCCTGCCCCAGCACCGACCAGCGCGTCTCCTGATCGGCGAGGATGTCGTCGACCAGATAGGCGAGGTTCGGCTGGAGCAGCGGCGTGCATACGTCGAGCGTGCCGCACTTGGCGGCTTCCTCGGAATTGTACTGCCACAGGACAGCCCCATCGGCGTCCTGAATTTCAAAGACCGCCACCGGGTCGCGCCCGCGAAAGCCGCGCGCCACCGGCTCGACCGGGACGCCGCGCATACTGCCGAGCGTGGCGAACACCGAATACGAGTACGCCACGTCGAGCAGGTCGACCTGCCCGCCGCGCTCCAGCAGCATCAGGTCGTAGCTGTTCTCGTCCAGGCTGTTCAGACCAAGCTGGTGCGCCGTTTGCAGGATGGTGTTCATGCCCTGCCGGTAGGCGATGTCGGCAGCGGGCGGGAGCAGCGCCGCGCCCATCGCGTCACGCAGGTTCATGGGACCGCGAAACTTGCCATCCGGGTTGCCGACGGTGTAGATCAGCCCTTCTTCCGAGCCGGGGAACTGCTTGGGGATGTCAAAGACCATCGTCGCCGGGGTGTAGCCCGCCGCCGGGTCGATGAAGGCGCTCAGGTAGACGAACGGCAGCAGCGTCGGACCGGGCTGGTACTGCTCGTCGGTCGCCGCGCCGACCAGACTCCTGATCGCCCCGGTGCTGGCGTCGATGATGACCACCGAGCCAGTGTTGGGCGGGGCGGCGCCCGCGCCCCCGCTCTGCGACGGCAGGTAGACCGCGCTGGGGCAGTCGTCCACAGAAGCGGCTGTCCCACTCAGGCGATCAAGCTGCGCCTGAAGCGTGCAGACCGTCTGGTTGTACAGGTCGAGGTCGAGGCTGGTGGTGATCCTGAGGCTGCCGCGCGCCAGAAGCTGCGAGCCGTCGTAGCCGAGCGAGTCGAGGATTTTCTCGGCTTGCTGGCGGGCATAGACCGTGAACTCCGGCGCAATGGGCGGCAGGTAATTGCCCCGGCTGATGGGCGTGGTAACGGCGCGAGCGGCGTCGTAATCGTCCTGCGTGATCTGGCTGAGGTTGCGCATCTCGCGCAGCAGGTCGGTCTGGCGACCGCGCGCCGCCGTCTCGTCGGTGAAGGGGTTGTACTGCGGCGCGGTCGGGATCGCCGCGAGCATCGCCGCCTCATCGAGCGTCAGGTCTGCCGCAGACTTGTCGAGATAGATGTGGGCGGCGGCTTCGATGCCATATGCTTCGTTGCCGTAGTAATTGGTGTTGAGATGCCATTCGAGGATTTGCTGCGGCGTATAGCGGCGGTTGATCTCGGCGACCAGCGCGATTTCGCGCGCCCGCGCGTCGTTGACGCTGCCGCGAATGTCCGCCAGCGGCGCGATCACGCCGCGCACCAGCCGCCCGGTGATCGACGGGTCGGGCGCGAGCGTGCCGATCAGCGTGTTGCGCCACAGGTCGACCAGCGTTTGCAGGGCGTTGAAGCGCGTGCGCGTCAGGAAGCCGGGGTCTTCCGCCGCCAGCGTCGCCGAGACGACGGACGGCGGCAGTTCGTCCAGCGGCGTCCACGATCCGACATCGCCGAGCGGATTTTGCAGCGTGTAGACCAGCGTCGCGCCGGTGCTGTCGTAGAATTCGGTGGGGGCTGCGCCGGTCGACGCCACCGCGCCGGGCACGGGCAGATTCTGAACCGCCTGCCAGTAGATCGCGCCCGCGCCGACCAGCGCCGCGCCGCCGGGCAGGACGACCAGCACCAGCAGGGCAGCGCTCAGCAGCGTAACCCACAGCCGCCGACGGGTCTGTTCGGCTTCCCGGCGCGCCTGACGCTTGTGCCGCCGCCGCGTGATCTGGATTACGCTCGCCATGTACTCCCCTTCAACGCCCGGTTGAGGCATCCGCTTCGCCGGACGGTAAGCCATACGCCCATACGCCCGTCATCACGCAATCGCGGTCGAGATTGACGCCCGCGAGCACGGTGGACGGGGCTTCGACCGGCGGGATCGTAAGCTCATCGATCACGGGTACGCCGTTCACGAATGCCGTGAGCTGGTCGCCGCGCACGACGTAAAGCAGGTGCTGTGGGTTGTAGAAATCGGCATCGACGACATCCGTCTCGAAGAAAAACGGATCAACTGCCGGATCGTACACGTCGATCACCACCACCGTATTCCGGTGGGTTACACCGACCGCAAGGAATGTATCCGGCTCCCCAGTTTTCGTTTCGGTCGCGCGTGTGATCAGCCCGCAGACAGCGGTATCGCCCTGTTCGAGCAGGCGCAGGCTGATCACGGCTGCCATCGCAAAATCCGTGTATTCGGAAGCCGAGTCGGGGTCGACATGCAAACCGGGCGAAAACGACCAGGTCAGCATATCCTCGCCATAAACGGGTTCGCCCCCGTCCGGGATGAGGTCGAGCCGCTGGAGTTCAGGATCGCTACTTCCCAGTCGCTGCCGGAGCTGCCGCTGCCGATGAAATCGCCATATATCGACGTGTCGACTTGACTGCGGGAAGGCGTGAAATCGCCCACCTCGAAACTGTCGGCGATCACGTATGTGGCGACCGTGAGGACAGTGATGTCGCCGCCGTCGGTCACCGCGAAAGCAATGGCGAAGGTGTCGCCAGCCGGGACAGCAAGCGCGAACGCATCCGTAAGCGACGCCAGCGACGCGGCGTCCGTTCCGACCGGAGCACTCACGCCAATCCTGCCCGACGGCAGGATGACTTTTTCGGGAGTGCCGAATTCGAACTCCCCTTCGGTCGCGGCGATGAACGCCTTCAGCAGTTCACCGGCATTCTTCGCCTGAACTACGTCATCTCCGAACAGTCGGAGCTGTGAAGGCGGGATGATCCAGAGCGACATGGTATCCCGCCCAAGTGTTATCGTGCCGTCGTCGCGTTCGTGAACCTCCCAGGTGACGGGATGCTCAAACCGGAACGAGCCATCGTTGGTGACGTAAGTCGCCGTGAGGAAATCCTGTGCCTGCACGACTGAAACCAGACCCAGACACAGGAAAATGGCGGCGGCGCGGAGTACTTTCAACCAGACACGGTTCATTTTGTCTCTCAGACGACTTTTCATGAACGATGTATTAATCGTATAACTCTCACCGTTCCTGAAACCGCCTAATCCGGCACGATCAGCATACCCGAACCCACCGCGCAGGTATAACCGCCCACGCGCACGCTGGTGATCTGCTCCGCCGTGCCTTCGACGTACACGTGCAGCAGGCTGGGGCGCTGGATCTCGAAGCCCTGCTCGGCGACCATGTGCCGCGCCGTCTGCGCATCGACCACGCCGTAGCGCAGCAGATACGCGCCCAGTGGACCATGCGCGCTGCCCGTCGCCGGGTCTTCGGTGATGTTCAGCTCCGGCGCGAACATGCGCGAATGCAGGGTCGAACCGGCGCGCTCGGCTTCCAGCGTAAAGACGACCACCCCATGCGCGTCGATCCCCTGCCGAAGCCACAGGTCGGCGTTCAGGCGAACCCGGCGGATGGCGTCGAGGGATTTCAGCGGCACAAACAGGAACGGATTCCCCGACGAAACGACCTGCGCGGGCAGCCCGTCGATCAGGTCGTCCGGCGTCAGCGAGAGCATGGCGCTCAGCGCCGCGCGATCCGCGCAGACCGCGCCGAACGCCGGGATCGGCTGCTGCATCGTCACCATCAGCCCGCCGCCCGGCTCGTCTGCGAGCGTCACTTCGATCATGCCGACGCCTTCTTCGAGGCGCAGCCTGCCGCCCGCCCGGATCATCCCGTGTTGATGCAGGACGAAGCCGGTGCCAATCGTCGGATGCCCGGCGAACGGCAGTTCCCGCGCGGGCGTGAAAATGCGAACGCGGTAATCGTTCTGCGGGTCGGCGGGCGGGAACACGAAGGTCGTCTCGGCAAGGTTCAGCTCGCGGGCGAACGTCTGCATCATTTCCGCCGTCAGATCGCCCGGCTGGAGAAAGACCGCCAGTTGGTTGCCGCCGAACGGCGTATCGGTGAAAACATCGACCAGTTGATAAGCGTAATCGCGCATACGGTGCTGCCTTTACGGTGTCACCGTCATTGTACCCGCGCCGCTAAAAGTCGCCAATTCTACAGAATTCTCAATTATTACGGTCGAAATAGGGCTGGATTTATTGTTACATTCGCTGTATATTCATTACAATAGTTGCATCAATCTCCGTTAGATTGGAGGAAACGCGATGGGCAAGACCAAGATACTTCTGGTCGAAGACGACAAAAACATCAATAAACTCATCAGCGATTACATGAGCACGCACGGTTTTGACGTTACCGCGTTCGAGGACGGTCCTGATGCCCTCGACCACGTGCAGATGCGAGGACTGCCGCATATCGCCCTGATCGACCTGACGCTGCCGACGATGCACGGCTTCGACCTGAGCAACCGCCTCAAGTCGATGGCGGACGTGCCGATCATCTTCATCACCGCCACCAGCGACACCGACACGGTCGTGCAGGGCTTGAAAAAATACGCTGAAGATTTCATCGTAAAACCGTTTGAACTGCGCGAACTGGAAGCCCGCGTTCAGGTGGTGCTGGCACGTATGCCCAGCCTCGACTATGCCAGCGAGCCGATCATCCGCATCGACGACAACCTGAGCATCGACTTCGCCCATAACCGGATCGTCGTCAACGGCAAAGCCTATGGCTTGACACCGACCGAATCGATTCTGCTGCACGTCCTGCTGCGCAATGCCGGGCGCGTGGTCGAAAACCGGATGCTGATCGCCCGCGTGTGGCCCTCGGAAGAAGTGTACGAGGATACGCTGCGCGTCCACATGCACCGCCTGCGCCGCAAGCTCGAAGCCGACTCGCATCACCCGCATTACATCCGCACCGAGCGCGGCATCGGCTACATGTTCACCATCCGCCCGCCGGAAGGGATCGCCTTCGAGGGCGAGGAACAAGGCGTCGACGACTAACGCTGATCCCCATGATAAAAATCATACCCTGAGGTGACACTCAGGGTTTTTATTTGATCTGTTATTTTGATACAATCGTTGGAGTATCGTCGGCAGCAGCCTTCTTATCGAAACGGCAACGTATTCGAACGAGATGATCATTAGCCGAGAGAATATTTTTCCCGCCCACACGCCCCACGCCATGCCCACTGAGCAACTCCGCTTCCTGCTCGCCAGCATCCCGACGCAGGTTCCAGTCGATCTCGCCTGCATCTACCAATGCACCGAGACGCCGGATAAAGTCGAGTTGATCGCGGCGGAATCGTTCGGCGATCTCGCGCCGGGCGACCGCGAACGCATCGGCGATACACTGACGGCAGCAGCCGCCAGCGCGATGCCGCTTGCCGAAGCGCAGGTCGTGGCGGTCGAAAAAGCGGGAATCGCTGTGCTGCTGTATCCCTTCCCGATCACCGACGCGCTTCAGGGCATCCTGGCGCTGGCGACGACCGGCGCGGACGACGACCTGAATGATTACGTCGCCCAATGCGCGACCCTCGTCAGCCTGATCCGCCTCGTGCTGGAAGAACACTATCGCTACAACGCGCTGGCGGAGAATCTGTCGACCGCCCAGTCGATATTGCAGACGGCGCAGGCGATTGCCGAGAATCCGTCGCCGCAGCACGTCGTCAACATCCTGCGCGACACGCTGTTCGAGGAACACGTGTCAAGCTGCGCCATGCTGCTGTACGGTCCGGTGCGCGAGGACAGCCCGAACGGTCCTTTCGAATACCTGGAGATGCGCGGCTCGTGGTCGAAACGGCACGGCAGCGGCGTCGGCATCGGCGTGCGGCTGTACCTGAAGGATTACCCCGACCTGCTGGAACAGCTTGAAGCCCGCGAAGTCGTCACCTTCCCGCGCGTCAACCAGATCAAGAACCGCTTCGACCCGCTGATTCGCGGCTTCATGAAAGCCGAGCGCCTGCGCTCGCTCACGCTGATCGCGCTGCAATCCGAGAAGCATAAGCTCGGCGTGCTGGCGATTGGCACCGACCGGCGCTATCGTTTCACCGAGCGCGAATTGCAGAGCTACCGCACCGTCTGCGAGTTTCTGGCGATCAGCGCGATGGCGGAGCTTTTGCAGCAGCAGCGCGAGCGCATGGAGCAGAACCGCGCGGCGCTGCTCGACGCCGTGACCGACGGCGTGGTGATGGTCGTGCCGTATGGTCAGGGCGGGCATGTGCTGACGGTCAACAAGCGCTTCACGCGCATGTTCGAAGTCCCGGAGGGACACGCCGAGGGCGATACGCTGATCCACCTGCTGGGCGAAATGCGGCTGCCGGAAGGCGTGCGCCACGAGCTGCGCGCCTCGTGGCTGAGCACGCCCGTGCGCGACCCGGCGGTGCGGCGCGGCGAATTCCACCTCGTCAGCGGCGAGGGGCAGCCCGTCGATATGGAGTGGTACAGCGCGCCGGTCTATCAGGATTCGAGCGTGCTGGGGCGCATCTACACCTTCCACGACGTGTCGCCGGAGCGCTCGGCGCAGCGCTTGCGCGCCGCCTTCCTGTCGCGCATCTCCCACGAGCTGCGCACGCCGCTGACCTCGATACGCGGCTTCGCCGAGTTCATCCTCGAAGCCAGCGGCGACAAGCTGCCCGACCTCGCCCGCGAGTACACCGAGATCATCCTCGACAGCGCCAAGCACCTCAACACCGTGTTCACCGACATGATCGAGATCACCCGCGCCGACGCCGGCGAACTGAAGCTGATCAAGGTCGAGGCGCACCTGCCCGACATCATCATCGGCGTGGTTGCGCGGCTGGAGCTTCAGTACAAGGAGCGCAAGCAGCGGGTGATCATGGATCTCGACGACGACCTGCCGCCCGTCAGCGTCGACGTGGATCGGCTGGCGCAGGTGCTGACCAACCTGATCGCCAACGCCATCAAGTATTCGCCGGAAGGCGGCAAAATCCGCATCTCGACGCAGATGATCGCCTCGCCCGACGCGCTGCCCGCCAGCGCCCCACTCGACGTGGTGATCCCGGCGATTCTGGTGACGGTCACCGACGAGGGCAAGGGCTTGACCGCCGACGAAGCCGACAAGGTATTCATGCCGTTCTTCCGCACCGAGGAAGCCAAGGCGCAGCGCGTCGAAGGCGTCGGGCTGGGCTTGGCGGTGACGCGCAGCATCGTCGAGGTGCATCGCGGCAAAATCTGGGCGCTCCCCAAAGGCAGCCACGTCAAGGGCGGCTGCTTCATGTTCACCATCCCCACCGTGCGGGCGTAACCGCGATCTTTCACCCGGAATCGCTGACATTCGACCAAAGACATCCCGCCTGATTTCGCTATGCTGAATACAGGCTTCTTGGTTGAGGATTCCGGCAATGGCTCAATTGGTCATCGCGCTGTTATTCCTGGGTCACGGCATTGGGCATTTTCTGTTCCTGGCGAACAGTTGGGGCTACTGGAAAGGCGCGGTCGGTCGCGCGTCCTTCTTCGAGAACGTCCTCCACGCTACCCAGAGCGTCGAAAGCATGGTCGGCATCCTGTGGCTGATCCCGCTGGTCGGCTTCCTGGGCGCGGCGTGGGGCTTCTACAACGTCACCCCCTGGTGGCGGACGGTCGCGCTCGCTTCGGCGCTGGTCTCGGCGGTGCTGATCGTGGTGTGGTGGAGCGGGCTGACTTCTTCGAGCGCGTTCTTCGCGCTGGTGTTCGACGTGGCGGTCGTCGCCATCCTGCTTTACCAGCAGAGCACGGGCATCGTGAGTTCGACGCCCTAGACACGGCAATTTCCCCATATGAGGCATTGCGTAGGGCACGACATGTCGTGCCCCTACCGCGCGATGAATCGCTTCGTTATCACACATGATTGACGCTGTGCCGCGCGACAGGCGAGCCTTAACGCCTGTCCGATTTCGATTTAACCGGCTGCAAGTTCAAATTGCGCGCCCGGAAACTGTATCCCGCGCCCTGTGAAATTTTTCATTTGACCATCCTTGTGGACACAACCCGCGCGCGTCCCGTATCATGACGACTATTCACAGGCAGCCGTGACCCAATATCCTGTCTACTTCAACGGGAAGCGATTTTCACCGATGAATCGAAAGATCGTCCTCTTTTTCATGTTCGTTCTGCTCCTTCCGCTGGCGCAGGTGTTCGCGCAGGACACGACCGCCGCTGCCGACGTGGACGCGACCAAGACTTACCTGATCGAGCACGGCGGCACCATGCTGGAGCACGTCACCCAGATTCAAGCCGACGCGCAGGCATATTTCGACATTCTCTCGGCGGCGGATTTTGATTACGAAGCCGCGTGGGGCGCGAATCAGGCAGACCTGACGCAGCTTGTCAGCGACGCGCGCGACCAGTTCATCCTCGCGCACAACGATTACGAGAATATCGAAGGCATCGTCGCGGGCGTGCCGTCGCTGGCGGACTTCGACGTGTGGATCGACGCCGGTCCGCTCGGCTCGGAAGACCCGGAGAACGCCTACGACTGGACGCTGACGCTCGACGACGGACGCGCGTTCGAGAAGCCGGGGAACATCTTCCACTGGCTGCTCGAAACCACGCTGTGGGGCACACAGCCCGACCACACCGGCGCGCGCGTCGACTTCGACGGCAACGGGACTGACGAGCGCGGCGACGCGCTGCCGGATGCTCATTACTTCCTCGGCATCGCCAACGCCTTCGTCGACGCGACCACGCAACTGAACGAATCAATTGCCGCCTGGGAGCCGTCGCTTGAGGACAGCTTCACCGCGCTGGCGACCATGATCCCGACGATGGGCGACTACTTCCAGGAGTGGAAAAACTCGACCTTCGTCGCCGGGGATGACCCGCGCTTCGTCGCGCAGTCGCGTCTGGTGGACGTAAAGGGCATCGCCACCAGCCTGAGCGTGATTTACGGAAACGTCGGCGCGGACGTGACGGCGCAGGACGAGACGCTGCACCAGCAGATCGACGCTGGCTTCGTCGACCTGCTCGCCTTTTTGGACGACACCTACCAGCAGGAACAGTCGGGCAAGGCATTCAGCGCCGAGCAAGCCGACGCGCTCGGCGAGCAGGCGCAGAGCAAAGCCGACAGCCTCGCGGCGCTGGTGGGGCAAGCCGCCAGCCTGCTCAACCTGACGCTGCCGAATTTGGAGTAGGAACGAACCGGGGATATGAAATCCGTAGGGGCGCAGCGCGCTGCGCCCCTACAAGGCAATATGAGTGGTCGTCAACACATTTTACCACTCGGTTATCGGTCGATTACAGTTCGGGCGTAAGCTGCGCCTGAACTTTGCATTTCTGGAGTGGGTTATGCGCATTCTGCGCCCGATGTTCGTCGTTTTCCTGGCATGTCTCACCGTCCTGACCGTACAGGCGCAGGACGCGGCAACCGTTCCGATCTGGCAAGCCGGGAATACGATTCACGACGACCTGTTTGACGCTCAGCAGCACCTGTTCGACGCCGACGGCGCACCGGATGCCGCACAGGATTATCAGCAGGCAGCCGCCAGCGTGCAGTCGGCAGCGGAGGCTTACGCGCTGGCGATCCAGCCGGGCTTGAGCGATTACGCGCCGGAAGCGGATCAGGCGATCCGCGCGGCGCTTGCCGACGCCGAGCGCGCCGCGTCGAGCGGCGACGCACTCGCCTTCGCTTCTGCCAGCGGCACGATCTGGACGGCGCTGCTGCGCGGCAGCTACGAGGCAACGCTGACCACGCTTCAGGCGGGCGACGGCGCGGCGGCATCCGAATGGCTGCGGCTGCGCGAATACCGTCAGGCGACCAAGTTCACGCTGGTGGACGACCCGGCGGCGCAGGCACTCGCCCGCTTGCAGGGCGGTGCCCACCAAACAGGTGGGGGCGGCAACCTCGACGACGTGATGGTGACGGTCGCCAACGACCTGCGCGACTCGTACACCTTCCGGCTGCGCGACGCGCTGACCCGGCTGGGCGACGCCGTCGATCAGGGCTTTGCGGTGCGGGCGGCGGACTGGGCGGCGCGCGTCGATGGCTATTTCGGCGTCCTACAGGCGGATTTCGCCAGCAAGCGCGGCGACGCCGAAACACAGGCGCTGCAAGCGCAGTTGAGCGGACTTCAGGCGGCGGCGCGCGGCGGTGATCTGGCGGCAGCCGCCACCTACGGCGACGCGATCAAGACGGCGCTGGCGGTTTACGAGCCGGTCGCGCTGACCGTCGAGGAAATCGGCAAGCGGGCGCAGCTCCTCTACCTGTTCATCGACCTGGTGCACGTCGAGTACGCGCGCGGCGTGCAGGACGGGCAGATCACCATCCCGATTGAGGTGCAGGAAGCCGTCACCTTCCGCAATCAGGCGGCGGCGCTGAGCGAAGAGCTGCGCCCGATCATGAGCGCCAACGACGAAGCGGCGACTGCGCAGTTGATCGCCACGCTCGACCAGATGAAAACGCTGATCGCCGACGTGGGCAGCCCGGCGGACGTGCAGGCGCTCGGCAATACGGCGCTGGATCACGCGAAGCAGGCGCTCAAGGTCGAGGCGAACCCGACCGACGCCGCCGCCTCGTTCACGATCATCGACAGCATGTTGAAAGACCTGCGCGCCTCGGCGCTGGCGGGCGATTACGACGCCGCCGAGCGCAAGCGGCTGGAAGCCTATGCCATCCTCGACGCCGGCATCGAACAGCGGCTGCGCGGCTTCGCGCCGGACATGGCGGCGCAGGTCGAGAGCCTGTTCTGGCAGGGCACGAGCGATCAGCAAGGGCTGTCGGTGCTGCTGGCGAACCACGCTCCGGCGGCGCAGGTCGAAGCCGGGCTGGATACGCTCAACGCGGCGCTGGCGGACGGGCAGGCGGCGCTCAACCTCGCCAGGAGCGCGCCGGAAGCGGTCGTCGGCAACGCCGCCGTGATCGTGTTCCGCGAAGGGCTGGAAGCCGTGCTGATCCTCGCCTCGCTGATCGCCGGGATGCGCACCGCCGAAAGCCGCAAATACCGCCGCTCGCTGGCGGGCGGCGCGGCGCTGGCGCTGGTCGGCGCGGTGATCACGTGGCTGGTGTTCAGCAGCATTCTGGAGACGCTGCTGCCGCTGGGCGAGCGGCTGGAAGCGGTCGTCTCGCTGATCGCCATCGGCGTGCTGCTGCTGATCACCAACTGGTTCTTCCATAAGACCTACTGGGTCGGCTGGATGGCGAATTTCCACACCCAGAAAAGCAAAATCCTCGGCGGGGCGGCGGTAGTTGGACCGTCGCTCGGCTTGCTGATTCTGGGCTTCACCAGCGTCTACCGCGAGGTGTTCGAGACGGTGCTGTTCCTGCAATCGCTGGTGCTGGACGCGGGCGCGAACGTCGTGCTGGAAGGCGTGGCGATTGGCTTGGCGGCGACGGCGGTGGTCGGCTTCATCACCTTCAAATTGCAGGTGCGGCTGCCCTACAAGCAGATGCTGGTGTTCACGGGGATTCTGATCGGCGCGGTGCTGGTGACGATGGTCGGCAACACCGTCCACGTGCTTCAGGTGGTCGGCTGGCTGCCGATCACGCCGATACAGGGCGTGTACCTGCCCTACGCGCTCGGTCGCTGGTTCGGCATTTTCGCCACCTGGCAGGGGATCGGGCTGCAAATCGCGGCGGGCGCGTTCGTGGTCGGCAGCTATTTCCTCGCCGAGCGCATGAGCGAGCGCAAGCGCGCGCAGGCGTCGACCCGGCGCACGGTTCAAGCGCAGCCGGTCGAACAGGTCGCGCTGAAGGCGAAATAGCGACGCCCCTCACGCTACATACGATGACGTTTTGTAGGGGCACGACATGTCGTGCCCCTACGCGGCAACATGTGTAGGATGCTGTAGGGGCGCACGGCGTGCGCCCTTACTTTTTCGCCTTCACCCCCAGCCGCTCCATCTCATAGGCGACGGTCAGCCGCAAGCCATCTTCCAGCGAGCGCGGGGCGTAGCCGAGTTCCCGCTTCGCCTTGGCGTTCGTGCCCAGGTAGGTCACGCCCGCGCTGGCGCGTAATCCCTCACTCGTGTACGCCTCCGGCAGAGTGACCACCTGCTCGACCACGCCCATGATGCCCGACGCGAGCGACAGCATGGCGGGCGGCGCTTGCAGGCGCGGCGCGGGAATGCCGGTGATCCGCTCGGCAGTCTGAAGCACCTCGACCAGTGTGTGCGGCGGTCCGGCGATGATATAGCTTTCGCCCGGCACGCCCTTTTCCATCGCCAGAATGTGCCCCTCGACCACGTCGTCGATGTACGCCCAGGTGAACGCCGACTTTTGCGGCACGAGCGGCAGCTTGCCCTGTAGATACTGGCGCAGCGCGTCGCCGAGCGAACTGGCGTCGCCGGGACCGTAGACCGCGCCCGGCTGCACGATCACCAGCGGCAGCCCCGCCGCGATCATCGGCAGCGCCACATCGTAATGCGCCGCCGCCTTGGTGCGGTCGTACTCGCTGATGTGCCTGCCGTCGAAACGATAACGCTCGTCCTCCAGCCGCCCATGCGTATCCGAGAAGATGGCAAGCGTGCTGGTATACACGCCTTTGGGGATGCTCAGGTCGCGCATGACTTCAAGGACGTTGCGCGTGCCGCCCACGTTGATGGTCTCGGCGACGTGTTTGTCCTTCGCGCCAATTTTGTACCACGCCGCGACGTGGAACACGCCATCGACGCCGGTCATCGGCGCGCGGATCGTTTCTTTTTCGGTGATGTCGCCCTTGTAGATTTCGATGCCCAGCGCCGACAGATCGCGCGCCTTTTCGGGCGAGCGCACCAGCGCCACCACCTGATGCCCCCGCGCGACCAGTGACCGCGCCAGCGCCCCGCCGATGAATCCGGTCGCCCCGGTGACGAAATATTTCATAGCCGCCTGCACCCCAGTTGACATGCGAACGTTTATTGACACTTGTTACGTTATCTAGCATAATCAAAATGTAGCCTGCGTCAACGAGCAGTTTCCGAGTCGTGTACGTTAATGGACACGGCTGCGAAATTGAGGGAAACAAATGAGACCACTCGACCGCCGAATCGTCCGCACGCGCCGGATGCTGCGCGACGCATTGATGGCGCTGATTGCCGAGCGGGGCTTCGACGGCATCAGCGTGCAGGACATCACCGAGCGCGCCGACCTGCGCCGCGCCACGTTCTACCTGCATTACAAATCCAAAGAGGAATTGCTGCTGGCGACGCTTGCCGAATTGTTCGAAGGCGTCCGGCAGCAGGTGGAAGCACTCCCGCCTCAGCCCGCTCTCGGCGGCAAGACGAACCTGGAAATGTTCGTGGTCATCTACCGGCACATCGCCGAGTACCGGGCGCTGTACCACGCCATCCTCGAAGGACAGGGGAGCGCGCAGTTCTCGCGCTACATCCGTACCTATCTCGCCGGGCACATCCAGCTCGACGACCTGCCCACGCCGGGACTCCCACCGGAGGTGCTGGCGAACTACGTCGCCGGGGCGGAGCTGGCGCTGGTGACATGGTGGCTCGAAAGCGACATGCCCTACACGCCCGAACACATGGCGGAACTGACGCAGCGGCTCACGCTCGGCTGCATTGTTGGCGTGGTCGACCCGACCGTGCTGCGGAACATCGTCTCATCTCCACCAGCCTAATCCGACCGCGCCTGATCGCCCAGCGGGATCACGTCGTGGGTGATCCAGGGAATCGCCATGCGCTCGACGCCGACGACCAGATGCAGGCGGCGCACCCGAAACGTGATCGGCTCGTAGGGCGGGTAGATCACCTGCTCGCGCTCGGCGACGCTCCTGAATTCGCCGACGGTCATGTGCGGCGTGATGTCGTCGCTGCCGAACGCGCCGCGATACGGCGGGTAGTCGGGAAATACCGCGTGGATCGCCCGGAAGGTCGCCTTGATCGGCTCAGGGTCGCGCGGCTTGAGGTAGGTCGTGGTCGGGAAATGCCCGTAGCCGTCGAGCGTCACCTCGAACGGGGCGATCCCGGCGCAGATGTCGCGCAGCTTCCAGCAGGCAGTGTCGAGGTCGTCGAGCGGCACGAACGGGAACAGAATCGTGATGTGCGCCGGGACGCGCAGCATACTCTCGAAGCAGTACTGGCGCATCAGCGGGATGGCGAACGCCTGCACGGTGTGCGGCGCGATGATCACGACGGCGGTTTCAAAATCCATCGGTCGCCCTCACCCAATATCCGGCACGCCGACTTCAATCGAGGCGCGCATCAAATCCGCCTGAATCTGCTGCGGGTCGTCAAATGGCGACTCGTACTCGTGGCGCTTGTGGCTGACCTTCTCCTCGGTGTACAGCGGCAGCACGTCGGGGAAGCAGCCCTTGACCAGCCGCGCGACCGTCTCCGGCGTCGTGTTCCCGGCGCGCACAATCGGGATGATGGCGGGGTCGGCGGGGTTGTTGAGCTGCGGCAGTCGCACAATCGGGAACGAGCCGAAGCGTTTGCGCCGCATCACGCTGATCAGGTTCTGCTTGAACAGCGCCTGGTCGATGATCTGCGCTTCGAGCGCCTCGAAGCTGCGCACGGCGACGACCGGCGCGGCAATCGCGCAGGCGTACTCGACCGCGCCCGGCGCGAACGGCTCCTCCGGCGAGCCGGAGATGTTCGACGAGCGCACCTCGTAATAGCGGATACCGTAGGTGTCGCGTAGATAATTCAGAATCGGGTCGCTTTCGGGGAACAGCATCACCTGAATTTCGCCGTCCTCGTTGACGCAGTGCTTGCCGAGCGCACGCCCGGCGTCGTTGGCGGGGAAACGCACGAACACCACTTTTTGCAGATTCGAGAGCGCGCCCGCCTGAATCCCCGCCAGAATCTTCGGATGCACTGCGTCCTGTTCCATCCATTCCAGCGCGTCGCTCATGCGCGCGACCATCGAGACGGTGACGAGCTGCCCGGCTTCGTGGCGGGCAGCGCCCACGTCGACGCGAATCGCGTCCAGAAACGCGGTGCCGTAGGTCGCGCCCATGTCGAGCAGCGCGGGCCAGCCCGCCGCAATCGCGTCGCCGAAGGCGGCGATGCCGTCCGGCGCATCCAGAAACACGATCCGCAGCAGCGAATGCGACAGCGCCGAATTGACGACCGCGCCGCTCATGATCAGCGTCTGGCGCTTGCGGTCGCTCAGGTGCTGGCGATAGTCCTGGGTCATTTTTCAGGCTCCCGACACCGTTCCGACGTTATTATAGTCGGTTTCTGAAACCAGATTATGCTTTTCGCCCGCCCCCGGCTTACGCGACTGCGCTACACTCCGGTGGACAATCCGCCGCTACACCAGAGACTGCACGATGGACAAGAAGCTGCTCGACCTCCCCACGGCTCTCGAAACCCAGCGCCTGATCGTCCGGCGGTACGTGCCGGGCGATGCCCCCGCCTACCTGGGCATGTGCCGGGACAACCGCGACCACCTGCTGCCCTACGAAGCCGAGAACCCCGTGCGCGGTGTCGAGACGCTGGAGCAGGCGGAAGCGCTGGTGCGCGAGTTTTACGACGGCTGGAACGCGCGGACGGTGTTCTTTTTCGGGGCGTGGGAGAAAGACAGCGGCGCGTTCGCGGCGCAGATATACCTGGGCGTCGACAACTGGCGACTGCCGGAATTCATCCTCGGCTATTTCGCCGACCACGCCCACGAGGGGCGCGGCTTCGTCACCGAGGCGGCGCGCGCCGTGCTGGGCTTCACCTTCGGGCATCTGCGCGCCCGGCGCGTGCGCCTGTGGTGCCACGAGACCAACACGCGAAGCTGGCGCGTCGCCGAGCGGCTGGGCTTCGTCCGCGAAGGCTACCTGCGCGAGACGAACAACTGGATTCTGCTGCCGGACGGCGGTCTCAGCGGCGATTACGTCTACGGGCTGCTCCGGCGCGAATTCGAGGCGTAGCACGGTCGAAACGGGTAGAGGCGCGGTTGGGGGACGCGCCACGCTCCACGCGGTGGATCGACGATAGCGATTCGGCTATTGCGGCAACGTGCCGACGACTTCATCGGGCTGCGGAACTGCCGACCTGCCGTTATAGTCCGGCACGAAACGCGCGTATTCCTCACCCATTAGCGGTGAGGTGATGATGAAGTCCGCCGAGGCGCGGTTGCACGCTACCGGAACGTTCCAGACGACCGCGACGCGGATCAGCGCCTTCACGTCCGAGGTATGCGGCTGCGTTTCCAGCGGATCCCAGAAGAAGATCAGGAAATCCAGCCCGCCCTCGCTGATCTTGGCGCCGATTTGCTGATCGCCGCCGAGCGGACCGCTGAGCAGCTTGGTGATCTCCAGCCCAAGCTCCTGCTCCAGCATTTTGCCGGTGGTCGCCGTCGAATAGAGGTCGTGCTGCGCCAGCAGCGCCCGGTTATAACGCGCCCAGTCGAGCAAATCCCGCTTCTTGTTCGTATGCGCGACCAGCGCGATACGCTTTTTCTCCCACATGGTGATGTTCCTCACGATTACGTATCCGTGCGACGATTCGGTGCCATGCACAGAACCATCGACCCATCAACCCAATTGACAGGTTAGCAATGAAATTCGAGGCTAAGTATCGGGAAAGAAGCGCGCGTCTGGGGCTGGTGTATCTGTAATGCTGCTCAGTCTAGGGCAATCCTTCAGGCGTGTACAGGTGTAGATTATACAGTTTCTCGCAGAGATGTTTCTGTATATCTTACGAACGGAGGCGGGGAAACGGCGGTTAGCCGGCGGCATTTGGAGAAAATCGCCAGCCGCCGCTATTCATTGCGCAGCGCCCGCGCCGTGCCGAGCCGCGCCAGACGCCCCGCCGGGTAGATGCCCGCCGCCAGCGACGCGATCACGGCGACGCCGAACGCCAGCGCAAATTCGACCGGCAGCAGCGTCAGTTCCATCGTCCAGCCGAACGAGCGCACGTTGATCACGTAGATCAGGATCAGCGCCAGCGCCAAGCCAATCGGCAGCGCCAGCGCGCCCGCCGTGATGCCCATCAGCCCGGTCTGTATCAGCGTGTAATTCCACAACTGGCGCGGCGTCGAGCCGATGGCGCGCAGCACCCCGTACTGCCGCGTCTGTTCCAACTGAAGTGACATCAGCGCGCTCAGGATGCCGATGAAGGCGACCACCACCGCCAGCATCCGCAGCGCCGCCGTGATCGCAAAGGTGCGGTCGAACACGTCGAACACGCTGGCGCGCAGCGCGGCGTTGCTGCGGGCGAGCAGCTCCGTCCCGGTCAGTGCCTGCGTCCGGATCGCGTCGAGCACCTGCGCGCCGTCCGCCCCCGGCTTGAGGAACACCGCCAGCGTCGAGATGAACGGGTCGTCGAATACTGGCGATAGACGCTGGCGGTCATGAAGACCGACCCCTGATCGCTGGTGTAGTCGTAGTACACGCCGACCACCTCGAAGGTCTGCGCGCCCCGGTCGGTCAGCAGCGTGAGCGTATTGTGCTCCTGCGTAATCCCGCGCCGGAAGGCGAACGGCTCGCTGACCATGATCTTTCCGGTGTCCAGCACCGGCAGGTAATCCCCGCCCGCCGTGTTCCAGGCGAAGCGGCGCGGGCGGCTGACGATCTCGCCGTCGGCGACGTTCAGGCTGACGGGCGGCAGATCGGGATAGTCCGGCGCGGTCACGCTGACGTTGCGCCCGGTCACGACGTGGTCGACGCCCGCGACCGCCGCCACCAGCGGCACGACCGCCGGATCAACGTCGGCGCTGGGTCGCGTCCCGCCCAGGTCGGGCGGCGAGATGTAGATATCTGCGCCGAGCGTGGTGTCGAGCCAGTCGCCGACGGTGCTGCGGAATGAGTCGATCATCAAACTGACGCCGACGATCACGCTGACGGCGACCGTCAGCGCGGCGACGGCGACTGCCGTCCGGCTGAGCGAGCGGCTGATGGCACGCGGAGCCATGCGACCGAGCGCCCCGAACAGCGCCCGCGTAACCGGCGTCAGCAGGCGCATGGCGGCGACGATCACCACCGGGGCGAGCAGCGCGCCGCCGACGACCACGCAGAACAGCGCCCCGAAGCTCAGCACCAGGCTGCGTGACGGGATCGCCAGCAGCAGGACGCCCAGCAGATTGAGCAGCACCGCGCCAATCGTCACCGGCTTGAGCAGGCGCAGCGCATGTTCTTCCAGCGACGAGCGCCGCAGCGACCCGGCGGGCGGCGTGCGCGTCGCTTCCAGCGACGGGACGAGCGCCGCGAACAGGCTCGCCAGCAGCCCGATGCCCACGCCCTTGATCAGCGTGATCGGGTCGACGGTCACGCGCTGCACGCTGACCGAGAAATACAGGTCGCTGATGGTCTGCGCGACCAGATTGACCGTGCCGCGCCCGGCGATCATGCCCAAGCCCAAGCCGAGCAGCGTGCCGACCAAGCCGAGCGCCAGCGCCTCGCCCAGAATCAGCGTGAAAATCTGGCGCTGGGTCGCGCCGAGCGAGCGCAGGATGCCGAGTGTCGTCCGCCGCTGCACGACGCTGAACGAGACCGTGTTGTAGATCAGGAATACCCCGACCAGCAGCGCCAGCAGGCTGAGCGCCTGCAAGTTCAGCTCGAAGGCGGCGGTCATCTGACCGAGCGCGGCGTTCTGCTGGCTGGGCGTGGTCAGGGTCGCACCCGGCGGCAGCAGCGCCTCGATTTTCGAGAGGTCGTAATCAGGCGGCAGGATCAGGTCGATACGGTTGATCGCCCCCGGCGCGCCGACCAGCTCCTGGGCGGTGGCGATGTCGGTCAGGATCAGGTTGTCGAGCGCCTGGGCGCTGCCTTCGTCGCTGGTTTGCAGCGTGCCGACGATTTTAACCGCGACGCGCCCGCCCGGTGGCTGAAGCGTGATGGTATCGCCCGGCTGAAGATCGTAGCGATCCGCCGTGCGCTGGCTGATCAGGGCGGTGTCCGGCTCGGCGATAAAGGCGTTGAGTGCCTCGAAGGCATTGGACTGTTCGCCCTGCACGCTGACGTTGGTCAGGTAGGAGCGAAACGGCGGCTCGGCGAACGGATCGACGCCGAGCAGATGCAGCGGCACGTCGCCTAAATCCAGCGCGCGGATGTAGTCCTCGATCACCGGAGCGACCGCCTGCAAGCCGAGGTCGACGCGCAGGCGCGTATAGAGGTCGGTCGGCAGCCCACTCGGTCCGCCGACGATCTGGTGGGTCGCTCGCCCGGTGACGCTCTCGGTACTGAGCGCGAAGGCGCGGCTCGACGACGTGTTGGCGAGGTCGATAGCGATGACGACGGCGACGCCGAGCGCCACGCCGATCACGAACAGGACGGTTTGCAGCAGGCGGCGCTGCACGTAGCGTCCGGCGAGGCGCATCATCACGGGCATAGGCGATGGCATCCTGAAATCGAGGGCTGTACGGCAATACGTGGTTGTAGGGGCGAGGCATGCCTCGCCCCTACGGTTTTCACATGGGTCGAGTTACGCTTCCGGCTCGGTCTCCGGCTCTGACTCCTGATAGCCCAGCTTGACCAGCGCTTCCAGCGCGGCTTCGCGCATCTTGTCGTTGTGCGTTTCCATGGCGCGCAGCAGCGGCTCAATCGCGCGCGGGTCGCCCAGCTTGCCGAGCGACTGCGCTGCGTACAGGGGTGTTTGAAAACCGGGGGCATCCAGCGCCCGGATCAGCGGTTCGACCGCGCGCGGGTCGCCGAGCTTCCCCAGCATCAGCGCCGCGCGACCCCGTGCAATCAAATCCTCGTTGGTGTTGGCGACGACCATCATCAGCGTGCGGACGGCTTCGTCGCCGCCCAACATGCCGAGCTTCATCACCGCTGTGCGCCGCTTCTCTTTGTTCACGTCGCGCAGCTCCGATAGGATTTGCTTCACGACTCTGGGGTCAGGGTCGGTCATGATATAAGCTCCTTCACCGACTCTCTTTTGGTGACAATGAGTTTGTGATCGTGTATCCGGCAAACCGTATCCGCCAGAGGCACAATCTCCGGGTTGTGGGTTGCCATAACCAGTGTGCGTCCCATGTCCCGTGTTAATTCTAGCAGAAGCGTCAAGACCTGTTTACCCGTCTCTTCGTCCAGGTTACCGGTCGGTTCGTCCGCGAGGACGAGCGCGGGCTGGTGGATCAGCGCGCGGGCGATGGCGACGCGCTGCTGCTCGCCGCCGCTCAGTTTGTCGGGGAAGTCGTCGGAGCGGCTGACCAAGCCAACTGCATCGAGCAAGGTGCGAGCGCGTTTCTCGCCATCCGTCTGCCCGCTCAGTTCCAGCGGCAGCGTGACGTTCTCCAATACCGTTAGTGTAGGGATCAAGTTGAAAAATTGGAAGATGATCCCGATGCGTTCGCGCCGGAATAGTGTCAGTTTGCGCTCGTCGAGGTGAGTTATATCCGTCCCGTCGACGATCACCGAGCCGCCGTCGGCGCGGTCGATGCCGCTCAGCAGGTTGAGCAGGGTGCTTTTGCCGCTGCCGCTCTTGCCCAGCAGCACGAGGAATTCACCTTCGAGGATGTCCAGCGAAACATCGTCCAGAATGGCGCGCGTGCGCTCGCCTTCCGCATAGACTTTGCCGAGATGGCGAACCTGGACGATGGTGCGCTCATACGAGCCGTCGAATGACATTCGCTTCTGCTTCAGATGACGATAGTGCGCGGTTTCACATTATTATAATGACCGGAGATGAGCCGCGCATGATAGCCCTCGTCTCGTTCCCACCACTATAGATAATAAACGGCTGAAAGCGGCGTATAGGTTTCTGAAAAATTGCGGAAGATTTTTCTTGCTTAAGATATAGCAAAAAGTTCGGGTTTGCGCTAGGGGTTGGACTTAATACGATGCTCTGTCTCTCGAATTCGCGCCGCTGTGCCCTGACAGGGGGCGAAAACAAAATGCCGGAGACGTGGAGTCTCCGGCATTTTCGGCTACAAGAGAGGTGCATCGCTCCTAGACGACGCGCGGGCGTCGCATATCGGAGGCTTGCCGACGCTCCACGCGCGCCCGCAGCCACTGCCGGATCTGGTGCACGAAGCCCTTCGCCTCGTCAACGGGGAACTGTCCGGGCATTTCGAGCGTCAGATAGATGAAGCGGCGTTTCCGTTCAGCTTCGCGCAGCCGATCTTCGTACAGAAGCCGCACAGTTGTCGGGTCCATCGTATTCAAGATGATAGCCTCCTCACTGCGTCTGAAGATATTAAACCACAGGGTTTACAACGGGTCAATAGAGACTTAGAAGTGCTTCGACGGCTCGAGCCACCGAACACCCGATACCCGGCAGGCGGACAAACGATTCAGATCGAACACCAGTTCTATATGTCGTCAGCAGCGCGATATGTGACGCTGTCCGATGAAGCAAAAAACGCCGGGAGCAGGTGTCGCTTCCGGCGTTTCAAGTAGTGTGCCGCCTGGCGCCGGAGCTGCGGTTGCGCGGCGGGCATCGCGGACTTCCAAGTGCTGTCGGCGGCTCCGGGAGCTGAGCCACTGCTTGATGTCGTGAACCAAGCCTGATTCGATGATGACGGGAGCCTGCTCGGTCACCTCCATGGATGAGGTGAAGCTGCATACGACGCTCGGCTTCGCGCAGCCGATCACCAGTGTAGAAGCAGCACCGTATTGTGATCTGGCATGTTCATGATGGTTTTCGCTGCCGTTCTGCGTACCTGTATCATTAAACCCCACAACAGGGCATGGTAGCTGATCCGACCGACGAATGGTCTTGGAACTGCCAGGGTGGCTAGTTGATCACCTGGTCAGATGGACAGGTGATCGCCGCCCTTCACAGACCGATTTGACCCGTTGTAGCTCTCTAACGACCCGATTGTATCACGACCGGACAGCCGGATGCTATCCCCTTTTTGCGCGATCCAAAGGGGTTATTCTCCCGCGTAGCGATAGACGGTCGTCTCGGCGGTCTGGAAGTCGGGACGGTAGGCGGCGTTGATGGCGGCGAGCATTTCCGGCGTCCAGCGCTCGAAGCGCAAGCCGGGGTTGAACGAGGGCTGATACAGCAGCAGCACGGGGTAATCGCCGCGCATGAGGGCGTCGAGGAACGGCTGCTGATCCCACAGCCCGGCGAGCGCAAGCTGGCTCATCTCGAACGGCTGCATCAGGATCGGCTTGCCGTCGAGGACGAGCAAGCCCATGTGCTCGTCGGCGAGCACTGGCGCGTCGGTGTACCGTGGATCACGTCGATCAGTTGACCGAGCTTGTTCCGGTCGTCGGCGCGCTCGCGCAGCAGCGGATCGTACTTGACTTCAGACAGCGTGAGCGCAGTGAGGACGGTGAGCGCGAGGGCGACCAGCGCCGCCGCCCGCAGCGGGAACCAGCGCCGCGCCAGCGCCATCAATCCCCCGGCGGCGAAGCAGAACGCCGCCGAAAGCTCCGAAAAGATAGTTCACGTCGGGCAAACCTTGCTGATCGTCAGGGCGACCAGCGCCGCCGCGACGCAGTACGGCGCGATCAACCACCATGCCGGACGCCCGAACAGCGCGCCGATCAGCAGGTAGACAGCGACGCCGATCAGAGAGAGCGGGCAAATAGCTGCTCCAGCTCCATCCAGTAGGTTTCGATGATGGCGGGGTTGAGCGCGTTGACGTTGGCGGTGATGACGTGGAGAAGAAAGTACCGCCGCGTGTCGCCACCATCAGCACAGCGAAGATGCCCAGCACCAGACAGCCGACCAGCACGGCGAACGCCAGCGCGCCAGAAGCGCTCGCGCCTGCCCCGCATCCAGCCGAACGCCGCGAGCGGCGCCGCCAGCGATGAGTCTGGCGGGTGTAGGCGGCGGCGGTCAGCAGCAGCGCCGCGAGGATCACCACTTACGCGCGTTTGTACCAGCGGGCGATCACCCACAAGCCTGCCATGCTCAGCGCCAGCGCCAGACCAGTCGATGCGCGTCAGCGCCAGGCCAGTAGAAAATGTAGAGGATGCTCGGCAGCGTCAGCCCGGCGGCGAGACCGGCGAGCAGTCCTTTGTCACCGTCTGCACGGTCAAGCCAAGGAACAGCGCCGCCGCCAGCGCGCTGATCAGCGAGATCAGCCGTCCGTACCACAGCGCCGCGCCGAACACCCCGCACGAACGGAACCTGTGCCAGCACGTACAGCGGCGGGTAATTGGTGATGGTGTACGGCGGCGTCAGGTCGGCGCGGTAGTGCCACTCGCCGCGCGCCAGCCGCACCGCCTGGTCGAGCAGCGGACCCTCGCCGTAATTGAGTGTGTAAGGATCGTCGAGCGCCAGCGGCGCGTGCTGCGCGTACAGGATCAAGCCGCGCGCCTGCGTGAACAGCAGATAAACCAGCGCCGCGCCGACGACCAGCCAGCCGATCACTTTGAGCGGCGTCAGGCGTCGTGTGGGTCGCGGGGAAGCAGTCGAGCGCGTCATAGCGATAAGGATAACGCAACTCGGTCAAAATACGCTTGTACTGCGCAGGCATTAGCGATTGATCTCACCGCGTGCCGTCCAACGCTGCCCCCGCGTGAGGTTGAACTGCGCTAGTGTCCACTCGCTGAAGCAGGTCTCAAATGCCACTGGGTTGATACGCGGAACTCTCGTTGAAGGTATCGTGCAAAGGGATGCCATGCGGTAATTGCAGAGACGTCCCTAGCCATGTTCGTTTCAATCACTCAAACATCTCTCTCCTCATCCCCAAAATGCGACTGCCTTATAGCTCTCCCTTCCTACTCACCGTTAGGATCAATCGGGTACAATGGTGCGTTAATAAGCTCTATCTTACCCAGGCGATGATAATGAAACAATTGGGTCAAACAACTGCAAGGTACAAAGCGATATTTGCTGGTCGTCAAACAATCATTTCGGGATCTGCTATTGCGAAACTTTCGCGGCACTCAATCACCGTGCTTTATGTTTTGGGAGCAGTGATCGTCATTTTTCTCATAGCCTCTTATTCTCGGAATGCGCGGTTGCTGTTTGATGAATCATATAACTTGAACTTGATTCGAACGTTCGTAAATGAGGGCATTTATGGAACTCACATGTACGAAGGTTATCAGTATTTTGATCCCAACGTGTCAATCGGACCTCCGATCACTATATCGGCAGCCGTTTTCTTTCATTTTTCCGACATTAATGCAGCTACAACCCGAAATTTTGTTACTGTTTCCTTCGTAATTCATCTACTCTTGCTCTGGTTTGCTGTTAGGAGCCTGTTTGGTTTTCATGTTGCCTCAATTTCGGTAATTGTTATTGCTGTCATGCCCTGGTTTCTGATAGGCGGTCTCCAGATCCTGGGTGAGGTTCCTGCGGTAAGTCTATTCTTCGGTGGGCTGGCAGCTTATCAGCGCGGATTAGAAGCCTCTAAAAGCAAGAGTATGCGGTGGATGTTGCTCGCGGGCGTAGCTTTTGGTTTGAGTTTCTTGTCAAAGGAATTGATTATCATTGGTTTGCTTGCAATCCTAATCCGTTTGGTGATCGACAAATCGTATCTAGGAATGAGATGGACAACCTTCTTGTATGGTCTGGTACCTTTAATACTTTCACTACTGTTCATCGGTGCTTGGCGCGGTTTTCAAATAATCGCTGTTTCTAATATGTCCCCGGAAACTGCAGCCGAGTGGTGGAAATTATCTGGTAATCATTACCAAGTCAATTGGCAATATGTGCTGTTTGCTCCATTTCAAAGAGTAGGAGCTGCCATACGTGATTTGGCTATTAATTTCGGTCCGCAGACTTTTGGTTTTCTCGTCCTTGTCATCGCATATGTGTCCCAGGTACGGAGTCTGGTACGCAGTATCCATAAGCCATACCGTGCGCAATTTGCGCATCATGTCCTCATGATTGCGGCAACATTGTGGTTGGGATGGTATGTCTTACTGAGTGGTATAAGCGCTTATACCCGACATTTAGTAATAGGCGTTGTCTTTAGCGTCGCAGCAACGGTTCAAATCGCTTGGATCTTCTGGCACTCTCCGCCCAACCCGATTGCCAAGGTGGAACACTTATCCGGGTTTTCGTTCCGAGTACCTTGGCTTAAGGTACTGGCGGTCGGCAGCTTCCTATTGTTCATTGTGGGATTTGCAGTACATGTGCAGTGGAACCAGCGATTCATTACAAAGGGTTCAAATGTACCACAAACCGAGACTACAGAATGGGTCATTGACCATCTCTCTCCTGACGACGGGATTGCAGGTTGGGGATGGTATGTACCCTGGGATATTTCGTTTTTGAGTGCTAGATTTCCTACTGAAGTTGATTTATCCATGCTGGAGGAGCCGAAGGCAAATTGGTTTATTTTGACACCGGAACTTGTAGCCTCCAAAAGTGGAGGCGAGCAACTCCAGACTTTTGTCGCTTGTCTAGGACAGCCAGCATTTCGAAATACCCAGTATGAAATTTACTACATATCACAGTATTGCAGAAAACAGATGTTCCATCCACAGCAATGAATTATGGGTGCCGGAGTCACACCGTCCCAATTCCCCTCTTGACCATGACGTAACGTCATGGTTTATGCTGTATCCGAATGAGGAGGTGGTCAGGTGTACACCGTCAAACAACTGTCCGATCTCGCCGGGGTCAGCGTGCGCACGCTGCACTACTACGACGAGATCGGGCTGCTCAAGCCGTCGTCGGTCGGCGAGAACGGCTACCGTCATTACGAGGACGACGCCGCGCTCCGGCTTCAGCAAATCCTGTTCTACCGCGAGATCGGCTTGGGGCTGCTGCAAATCAGAGATATCGTCGACAGCCCGGACTTCGACCTAGTGGCGGCGCTGCAATCGCATCGCGGCATTCTGCAGGAGCGGATCGACCGGCTGCACAGCCTCATTCAAACCGTCGACAGTACGATCATGCATCTTGTGGGAGAAGTGGACATGAGCCAGGAACAACTCTTCGCCGGATTCAGCGAAGAAAAACAGAAGCAGTACGAGCAGGAGATCATGAACGATCCCCGCTACGATCAGGATAAAGTCAGGGAATCGCAGCGTAACTGGGGCAGCTACAGCAAAACCAAGAAAGACCAGGTCATTCAGGAGGGCAAAGACATCTACGTCGATCTCCTGAAGGTGATGGACAAGGGCGCGGTCAGCCCCGAAGTGCAGGCGATCATGGCGCGCTGGCATCAGCACCTGCGCTACTTCTACGAGCCGACGCCGGAAATCCTGCGCGGGCTGGGGCACATGTACAACCAGCACCCGGATTTCGTCGCCAACTTCGAGAAGATGCGCCCTGGCTTGGCGGCGTTCATGGAGCAAGCGGTCACGCACTACTGCGACGCGCTCACTTAAGTACAGTAATCTGGGCGGCTGTCCAATTGAGGGCAGCCGCCCTACTTGATTGATATTGCCAGCACGCCCCAAATACCTGATAATGAGGTCAGCGTGAGGGCATCGAGATGGCTGACAAGATTTTCACGGCGAGCGAACAGAATCAGATCGAGGTATTGGCGCGGCGGCGCGGCTTCAAGACCGTGCGCGACTATATGCGCGCGTTGATCGAGCAGGACGCCGCCCAGCATGGCGAGGCTCTGCCGCTTGAGGATGATCACTCTGCCGAAGAAATTGGCGAGGGCATCAAGCAGGGTCTCCGCGAAGCGCTGCGCGGCGAGTACGTCTCTCTCGAAACATTGTGGTCAGATGATGACGAATGAGCCATCCGTTCGCGTCGTAGCAACTCCCCACTTCAACCGCATTTTCAAGCGTCTGCGCAAGAAATACCGTCGCATCGAAAGTGATCTCAAACCCCTGATCACACAATTAGAGCGTGGAGAGACCCCCGGCGATCAGATACAGCGGGTCAAGTTCACCGTTTACAAAACTCGTATCGCCAGCAGCGATGCCCAGCGCGGAAAAAGCGGCGGTTACCGTGTTATCTATTACCTGAAAACGTCGGAGTTTATCTTCCTTGTGGACATTTATCCGAAAAGCGAACGCGACGACATCAGCACGGACAACTTACGTCGTCTCATCGAAGCAGTTGAAGCAGAGTTACCCGACGAATAAAGAGGGGGCTTTTCCACTTGGGCGAACACATCACGCTCGACGAGGCGCGGGCGCGGCGCATCGCCCTGCATGCGCAGGGCAGGACGCTCGTCGTCACCAACGGGCATTTTGACCTGCTGCACGTCGGGCATCTGGATTATCTGGAGAAGGCGCGGGCGCTCGGCGATGCGCTGTACGTCGGCGTCAACGGCGACGCCAGCACGACCCGGCGGAAGGGCGCGGGCAGACCGCTCATCCCGGCGGTCGAGCGGGCGCGGCTGCTGGCGGCGCTCGCCCCGGTCACCGCCGCGATCATCTTCGAGGAAGATACCGCCGACGACCTGCTGCGGGCGCTCCAGCCGAATATTTACGTCAAGGGGGGCGACTACCGGAATAAACCCCTGCCGGAACAGGACACCGTGCGCGCTTTCGGCGGCAGAATCGTCCTGATCGACTACCTGCCCGACCACAGCACATCGGCGCTGATCGAGAAGATCAGAAAGCTGCCAGGTTGAGGACGCCGCCGTACACCAGGATGCTGGCGACGATGCCGATCACCACCGCGCCCAGCCCGATCAGGATCCCGGTCAGGATGGCGCGAGCGAGGACGCCGCGTTCCGGCTCCTGGCGCACGACTTTCCGGGGGCGGCGCTGCGGCGCGGCTCTGACGGGCACAGCCTTGACTGGAGCGGGCGCGGGACGGGGGCGGCGCTTCTTCACCGGCGCGACGACCGCCTCTATCGTCGGCGAATCATCGGAGCGCGTGCGCCGCTCGCGCCGGAGCGCCCGCAGTTGGCGGCGGGCATCCGGATTCAGAGGATTGATAGCAATGATGTTTTCGAGGCAGACTTCGCGGTCGTCCTCGTGAACCAGCACCTCCAGCAGCGAAGTCCAGACACGCTCATCATACGGGTTGGCAACTGCCGCCGCCCGCCACAGATCATGCGCCGCCTCGCGGTCGCCCGACGAGAAGGCTTCCCTACCCGCTGTCAACAGATCGTCCAGCGAAGTTGTCCGCCAGATGTGTTCTCCGCTCATCAACGACGCGACCCCCATCAAGGCAAATCCCGACTCCCTACGGCTGCCACCAGTCGCCAGGGTAATAATTATCCGTAGAATCCGTAAGCTGCATCACGGTTTCCGCGTTCCGGTCGTAAATGTAGATGTCGTAGCGCCCGTTGCCCGACGAGTTACTGGCAAACGCGACGTAGCGCCCGTCGGGACTTAGCACCGGGTTGATGTCGTCCGCCGGACTCTGGTAAATCAGTTGGCTCGACCCCAGCCCGCTGGCGTTGCGCAGATAGATGTCGGCGTTCCCCGGCTGGTTCGACGGTTCGGCGGAATACACCACCTGCAAGCCGTTGGTCGAATAGAACGGCGACGATTCGACATACGACGCGCCGTCGTTCGTGACCGGGATTTGCGCTTTGGTCGCCACGTCGATATTCACGATGTCGACCGTCGGGTTGGCGGTATTCAGGTTCGCGCGCACGGCGAGAACCTTGGTGCCATCCGGCGACAGGATCGGATCGGTGTAGACCGTATCGTCGTCGGTCAACTGCTGGAGCGGGTCCTGCCCCTGCGGCGGGTTCAGGTTCACCAGAAAGACCTGCGTCGAGTCGCGCACGTCGGTCAGAGCGACGAACACGATGTACTGCTTGAACGGACCGCCGTAACGCCCCATCTGCGGCTGGAACACGTTCTCCCCCAGCCAGCGATCCGGGATGGATTCAATCTGCGTGCCGTTCAGGTTGACCGCTTCCAGCGACGGACCGAACAGCAGTTGATCGTAGACGGTGTACTCCACGCGCTGACCATTCAGCGCGAATGTGACGTCCCTGCCCAGCGCCGTGCCCACTTCCGTGAATGGGCTGCCCGCGTCGAAATCCCAGTAGCCGACCGGCAGATAGCCGACGCTGAGCAAATCCTGACCGCCCCACGCCGCCAGCCGTCCCTTCAAGCCCACCGGCGCTGCCAGCGCCTCGCGGGTCGGCGGGACGGTCGCCTGCGGGGTTGGCGTCCACGTCGGCGGCAGCGTCGGGAGGGCGCGCGTCGGCGTGACCGGCGTCACCAGCGCCGCCTGAGTCGCCTGCATGGCGGCGGCATCGGCAGTCGCCTGCTGCTGCCCGGCGACCAGCGTTTGCGCGTTGCCCGTCGCCAACTGCGCGGCGGCGACTGCTGTCGCGCTTTCGGATGCCTGCCGGTTGCTGTTACCGACCACCACCGTCAGGGCGATGATGAGGATGACGATCACCGCCACCGCGCCCACGCCGAGGATCAGCGTCATCTGGCGGCGCGAAACGCCCGCGATGACTTCGTTCTCCTCGACGGCTGTCCGCTGCTCCTTCGCTTTGGCTTGCAGCGCGTCCAGCGCACGCTTGGCGCGCTCGTTGTTGGGGTTGATGTGCAGGACGTTGCTCAGGCAGATGCGCCGTTCCTCGTCCGAGTCGACCACCGAAGCCAGCCAGAACCAGCCTTTTTCGTTCTTCTCGTCGAGTTCGACCACCCGCTCAAAGTAGCCGCGCGCCTCGTTCCGCCGCTGGTCGCGCGCCGCTTCGATGCCTTTATTCAGCAGTTCTGCGATATCGTTTGATGTGCTCAAGCCTCAAACCTCAACGGGTAACGAAAGCCAGGGATACGGGGCTGCGCCCGGTCACGGTGACGGGCTGCAAATCCCCCTGAAGATCGATAGCATACCAGCGAAACTGCTCGTCGTCGCGGTTGGTCGCAAAGATGATCCAGCGTCCATCCGGCGACCACGCCGGGTCGCGGTCTTCGGCGCCGCCGTCATCCTGCGTCAGCAGGAACGAGCGCTCGCCGTCGGCGTCCATCACGTAAATGTCGCCGTCGCCCTGCTGGTCGTTGACGTAGGCGATACGCGCCCCGTCCGGCGACCAGGTGGGCGAATAGCTGTTGGGCACTTCGGTAAGCTGCGTCACCTCGCCGCCGTCGGTGTTCATGACGTAGATTTCGCTGAAGCCGGGGCTGTTCACGTCGGACGCATACACGATGTGGCTGCCGTCGGGCGAGAACTGCGGATCGTAGTCGCGGGCTTCGTTGCGGGTAAGCTGCCGCAGGTTACTGCCGTCGGCGTTGATCAGCCAGATTTCTTCTTCCTGCGGCGCGTCACCGCCGCTGCTGAACACGATCTGCGTGCCGTCGGGCGACCAGCTCGGCTTGGAGACCACCGTCGCCGCCAGCGTCGTAATCTGCTGCGCCTCCTGCGGCGAATTGATGGAAGCGACGAACAACTGCGGCACGCTGGTCTCGCTGCCCTCGCTGGCGGGCGTGCGCACGAACACGATCCGCTGCCCGCCGGAGTCGTAGGCGAGGTCGGCAAAGCCGCCGCTGTCGCCCGCTTCCAGCTTGACTTCGCCCGTGCCGTCGGCGTTGCCGCGATACAGGCTCGACTGGGACGCGCCCGGCTCGATGTCGCTGTAAACGATCTGGTACTGGCTCAGCGGGATCGGCGTTTCCGTCGGCAGCGGCGTCTCGCTCGGCAGCGGCGTGTACGTCGGCGTGAAGGTCGGCGGCAGCGGCGTGATCAGGTTCGGGTCGAGCGTGACCACGATGCCGGGCAGCACGGTCGCCGTCGGCGCGCGGCGACGGGTCGTCGGGGTGGGCGACGGATTCGCAAAAGCGGCGAAGGTCGCCTGAGCATCCTGCTGCTCGATGACGGGCGGCTGCTGCTGAAGCGACGATACGAACGCCGCGACCACCACCGCGATCACCACGAAGGCGACGACAGCGGCGGCGATCAGGTAGATATTGTTGTTCCCGCCGCGTGTAGGCACGTTGCGCACGAAATCGCCGGGGTTGGGCGGGGGCGCGCGCCGGGGCTGCGGCTCCTCGACTCCCAGACGACGCAGCGCTTCGCGGGCGCGGGCGTTGTTCGGGTTGATACTCAGCGCGCGCTCCAGGAAGAAGCGCCGCTCGATGACTGTATCGACCACCGACGCCATCCACATCAGCGCCAGCTCGTTGTCGCCGTCCATGCTCAGCACCTGTTGCAGCAACCGCCGCGCCGCGATCTTGTCGCCGCGCTTCGCCGCATCAATGCCTTCTCGCAACCGGGTGGACATGCTCGATTGTTCGGACACGGGGATTCTCCAATCCGGCGGCTACACGCCTCGTGAAGCCAGCGCCAGCACAATCACAACCGCCAGCACAATCAGGACGCCAGCGAGCACACCGAACGTCAGCAGAACACGGTTATCGCGGGCGCTGCGCTTGTACGCCATGCGCCGGAGCGCGTCGCGGGCAACGTCGTTGTTCGGGTTCACGCTGAGGACGCGCGTCAGCCATTCGCGGCGCTCGGCTTTGCTCTCGGCGATCTTCGCCAGCCACATCATCGCCCGCTCGTTGTTCTTATCCTGCTTCAGCACCTGCTCGAACATCAGGCGCGCGGGCTTGTTGTTCCCCGCCCGCGCCGCGTTAATCGCCAGTTGGAGCAGCTCTTCGCGGTTGGGAGCCTGCGAATCGCTCTCTCGGAATTCAAAGGATGACATCCTCCACCTCGTTCTGTCAGCCAGTCGATGCGCTGTTGCTCTATAGAGTAATATAACCTCAGTTTGCGAGAATGTGCTGCCCCTTCGCCTGTCTGCATGGCGGGGGGAAGCGCATCATTGGAAAATTGTTACTTCACCCTCCGGCTACTATATCATGATGTCTGTTGTACAGCCCTTTACGTCTGTGAAATTAGTGGAGTCCCAGCAGCAGGAAGTCCAGATACGCGAACGTCGTCACCAGCAGCAGCGAATCGATCCGGTCGAGGATGCCGCCGTGACCGGGCAAAATGTTCAGCCCGGCGATGTGCGAATCCTTGACCTGAAAGAAGCGCTTCAGCGCCGATTCGAGCAAATCCCCCAGAATTGCCACGAACGGACCGACGATGATCAATACCAGCGTGGCGGGCATGAGCCGGTCGGCGACCAGCGGCAGGATCAGCGATGGGAAGATACCCCCCAGCACGCCAACCACCGCACCCTCGCGCGTCTTTTTGGGCGACAGCCGGGGCGCGAGCTTGGTCTTGCCCCACAGCCTGCCGCCGATGTACGCGAAGGTATCCGTGCCCCAGGTCACGCACAGCAGCAGCAGAATCCACAGCGCGCCATCCGTGAGCGAGCGCAGACCGATCAGAAATCCGCTGGGGAAGCCGAGGTAAAGCACGCCCGCCAGCGTCATCCCGACCTGAAACAGACTGCGCGTCAGCTCGGCGCTGTGCCGGAAGAACTCCAGCACGAATGTCGCCGCCGCCCCAAGCGCCAGCGCGCCGAGCCACACAAGCGGGTCGCCCAGGTGAAACCCGATAATCACGCCGATCAGGGTTGGGATGCCAACCAGCGCGCTGCCCTGCGACGGGCGGTTGCGCGCCAGAATGTAGAACTCGGTCACGCCGACGGTGGCGAACACCGCCACCATGACGGTAAAGACGATACCGCCGACCAGCACCGCCGCGACGACAATCGGCGCGACCACCGCCGCGGTGATGACCCGTTGAGCCATGTTGGAAAGTTGAACTTTGGCTGCGTCCGCCATGCGCGCATCAGCCTTGCGTTAGCGACCTGCATAAATTCTAGCAAAGATTCGCTAACGCGAAAGCACAGGCTTAGTCAAGCTGGCTGACGAAAGCTGGCTGGTCAGAGGCGAGCGTCGCGCCCGCCGAAGCCGGTCGCCTTGCGGTAAAACGTCTGGAAATTATTGTTGCTCGTCCACAGCATGAAGGTGTAGAGCTTTTCCAGCGCCACCACGCGACCTACTACTTCGCTCAGGATGCGATCATCGGCGAGCGCCGGGTCATCCGGCTCGTACCACACACCTACGCGCAGCCAGTCCTGACCATCGGAGAAGGTGCTCATCCACTCGTCGAGGATGTTGCCGCGCAGAAGCTGACGGCTGGTCAGGTGCATGTCGCTCAGGTGCGTGCCGTCCCAGAAGCCGAAGCGGTAGTCGCCGTCGATGCGCTGGATAATGCCGCGCAGCGTCTCGCGGTGACGGGCGACCGACAGCTTGCCGATGATGTTGCGCTGATCCCACCATGACTGCGGGGACATGATCAATTCGATGGCGAAGTTCTCAGGAGTGATGCGCAGCTCGATGACCGGGTGGCGATAGACATCGCTGGAGGCGTCGGTTCCGTCGCGCCCCATCAGCCGCTCGACCAACGCGCCCTGCTCGACCGAGCGCAGATAGGGCAGCGTCAGACCGGCGATATCGCCCGAACAGGATGCCGAACGGTTGGAAATCAGTAATGTCTTGTTCCAGTGGGGATGCAGATCGTAGTTGTGATCCCGCATCCGGCGATAGAGCGTCCGGTGCAGCTCGACAAACTTGTCGTAGACCTGCTGCGCGTCACGGGTGGGCAGTGACGAAAGAATTTCGTGGTCTTGATGAGAAAAATAATTAGTACTCATGTCGCACCCCCACAGGACTTAAGTCCTGACCATAATTAATCTCAATGATAAATTAATTTTGTTTAGAGTCTAGCGATTTTGAGAGAATTCACACGAGTTTCACAAAACCTCAAGATTTGTAATAATCCCGATTCTATGTACCCCTGATACACATAGTTCCACAAGCGATATTACAGCGTTATAACCTTTCACCTTAGCGTCAGCGCACGCGCGCCAGCGGATTCGCAGCGGAATAGCGCATCAGGCTGGCAGCGTTTACAATGTGCCCTGCTTCATTTTTTGAGCCAGGAGCAGAGACATGGCAATTACACCGCAGGATGTTTTTGAGTATCATCGCCGGGGACGCCCCGGCAAAATCGAGGTGACGCCGACCAAGCCGCTGCAAACCCAGCGCGATCTGTCGCTCGCCTATTCGCCCGGCGTCGCCGAAGCCGTCCTCGAAGTCGCGCGCAACCCCTTGACCGCCTACGAACTGACCGCCAAGTCGAATCTGGTCGCTGTTATCTCCAATGGTACTGCGATTCTCGGCTTGGGCAACCGAGGGGCGCTCGCCGCCAAGCCGGTGATGGAAGGCAAGGGCGTTCTGTTCAAGCGTTTCGCCGACGTGGACGTGTTCGACATCGAGATCAACGCCAGGACCGTCGAGGAGATGGTCACGGTCATTCGCGCGCTCGCCCCCACCTTCGGCGGCATCAATCTGGAGGACATCAAGGCGCCGGAATGCTTCGAGGTCGAGCGCATCCTCAAGGCAGAGCTGGACATCCCGGTCTTTCACGACGACCAGCACGGCACGGCGATCATCTCCGGCGCTGCGCTGATCAACGCCATCAAGATCACCGGCAAGAAGCTCGAAGATATGCACGTCACGGTTTCCGGCGCGGGCGCGAGCGCGATTGCCACCGCCGACTTTTACGTTTCGCTCGGCGTGCGCAAAGAAAATATCATTATGGTGGACAGCACGGGCGTCATCTACGCCGGGCGCGAAGATAATATGAACGAGTACAAGCTGCGCTACGCCGTCGATACCGACGCGCGCACGCTGGCGGACGCCACGCGCGGCAGCGATTTGTTCCTCGGTCTGTCCGGCGCGGGCGTGCTCAAGCCCGAAATGGTGGCGACGATGGCGAAAGACCCGATCATCTTCGCGCTGGCGAACCCCGACCCGGAAATCACGCCGGAAGACGCTTTCGCCGTCCGCAAGGACGTGATCATGGCGACCGGGCGCAGCGACTATCCCAATCAGGTCAACAACGTGCTCGGCTTCCCGTTCATCTTCCGGGGCGCGCTCGACGTGTACGCCACTGGCATCAATGAGGATATGAAGCAGGCGGCGGCGCACGCCCTCGCCGACCTGACGATGGAGGACGTGCCCGACAGTGTGCTGACGGCGTATGGGCTGTCGTCGCTGCGCTTCGGGCGCGAATACCTGATCCCCAAGCCGCTCGACCCGCGCGTGCTGCTGTGGGTCGCCCCGGCGATTGCGAAGGCGGCGATGGACAGCGGCGTCGCCCGGCGCGAGATCAACCTCGACGCCTACCGCGAGGAACTGATCAGCCGTCAGGGTATCGGGCAGCAGACGCGCAGCCGCATCATCAGCAAAGCCAAGTCCGGCGCGCGCAAGCGCGTGATCTACGCCGAGGTGAAGATCGAAGATCATCCGAGCCGCCGCGCAGGTCAAGGAAGAAGGTCTCGCCGAGCCGATCTTGCTGGGACGCCGCGAGCAGATCGAGCAGATCATCGGCGAGCTGGGGCTGCGCTTCCAGCCGGATCGTCGACCCCGCCGCCGAAGATTTGCGCGACCACTACGTCCCGGCGCTGTGAAACAGCGGCGCGAAAGCGGCGTGAAAAGCGTGGGCAGGGCTGGTGCAAGCGGCGACGCCGCGGCCAGCAACGCGCTCGGCAATGATGCCGATCGCCGGGGCGGAACTGAAGGCGGCGTTGTCCTCGACGGCTGACGTTCGAATACCCGACGTGGTGCGTCCGGCGCTGCAGGTGTTCCACACCCGCCCCAGCGTGGACCCCGCGCCAGCGGCAATACCTGATGATCGTCAAGGACGGCTGTACCTGTTCACCGACGCGACCGTCAACATCGACCCGGACAACAGCGACGCGCTGGCGAGATCGCCGTAGCGCGGCGGATTTCGCCGAAGCAGCTCGACATCGAGCCGAAGGTAGCGATGCTGTCGTTCTCGAACTTCGGCAGCGCGCCGCATCCCTTCTCCGAGAAAGTCCACAACGCGGTCGAGTTGGTGCGCTCGCGCCGCCCGGACATCCTGATCGACGGCGAAATGCGGGCCGGACACAGCGGTTAGCGGATGAGCCTGATCAGATCGCGCTACCCGTTCAGCCAGGTGAAAGATGCCAACGTGCTGGTGTTCCCCGACCTCGGCTCGGCGAACGTCGCCTACAAGCTGCTGTCGCGGCTGGGCGGCGCGGAGGCGATTGGACCGATCCTGCTGGGCATCGGCGCGCCGGTTCACGTCCTGCAGGCGGGTGACGACGTTGAGGACATCGTGGCGATGACCGCCGTCGCCGTCATGGACGCGCAGAGCCGGGGCTGAGCCGCTTGCCCGCGCTGCTGACGTGGCGCCTGTGGCGGGCGCTGCGCTACCCCGACGAACTCCATCCCCTGTATCAGCGAATGCAGGCGCAGCCCATCAGTTTTCCGGGGCTGCGCCTGCTGTTTCCGCTCAACCGGATTATAGGCTACCTGCTCCCGGCGCTGGTGGTGGTCGCGCCGGTGGTGCTGGTGCTGGCGTCGAACCTGCTGGGGGCGGTCGTCGCCTTCAACATCATGAGCACGATCCAGCGCGAGCGCGACCAGCGCACCTACGACCTGCTGGCGCTCACCCCGATGGGACTCGGCAAAGCCAACTGGCTGATCGCCGCCGCCTGCGCGCACCGTCTCGACGCGGTAGATCGGCTGGCGTCGCTGCGCTCGCTGGCGCTGATCACGCTCAGCCTGCTGATGCTCTACTTCGCCAGTAGCGGCGTCTTTCCGGCGCTGACGCTGCTGGTCATCTTCCTCGCGCTCAACCTCGACGCCATCCAGTCGCTGATCGTCGGCTGCCTGAGCGGGATGCTGGCGCAGGTGTTCCGCGAGCAGGGCGCGCCCTACGCGGCGCTGGCGATCTTCGTTTTCGCGCAGATCATCGCCGTCTACCTGCCGATCACCGGCGCGGCGATCCTGCTCTACGGCGCGCTGCGGCGCTCGGTAGAAGATAACTGGCTCGGCAACAGCCTGATCGTGCTGGCGGCGCTCGCCCTGCTGTTCGCGCTGCGCGAGGCGATCATCCAGATCATGTGGCGGACGCTCGAACGGCGGCTGCTGTAGCGGCTGCGAATACCGCCCTTTTTCACCATCCGTTGCAACGAAACTGTAACAGCACAAATGTTCGATTCGAGATACAATGGTTGGCGGACTTATTTCACCGCGAAGAGGTGCGTCATGTGGCAGAAGTACATCGACGGGCAGTACCGCCAGCCGACCGGACTCATCGGGCGCTGGATCGGCAGCAGGATGGCGCAGCAGCACCGCCCAGAAAACCAGTGGACGGTCAACCTGCTCGACGTGCAGCCCATCGACCACATCCTTGAGGTCGGCTTCGGACCCGGCATCGCCATTCACGAAGTCGCCCGCCGCGCCGCCTTCGTCGGCGGGGTCGATTTTTCGCGCGCCATGCTGACGTCAGCCAGCAAGCGCAACGCCTCTGCCATCCGTGAAGGCATGGTCGACCTGCGGCTGGGCGACGCCGCCCGGCTGCCCTTCGCTGACGCCAGCTTCGACAAAGCCTACAGCATCCACAGCATCTATTTTCTGGCGCTACCCGCTGCTCGTCCTCGGCGAAATCCGGCGCGTGCTCAAGCCGGGCGGTGGCAATCCTGACCGTGCTGCCCAAGACCTGTGGGATGGACGACCCGGACGGCGCAGGACGCCGACTGCACGCCCTATACCGGCGGCGAACTCAAGACGATGCTGACGAAAGTCGGCTTGCCGATCTGACCAGCCGCGCCGACCCGCGCCGCAATTCCCGGCGAATTTCCTCGGTCATCATGCCGATAGTAGCTGACCGTCCAAATTCGGTGGGTTTGTAGGGCAGACCTATGTGTCTGCCCAGTTCTTCCAGGGCGCACGGTGGTGCGCCCCAGTACAGTCTCGTGTTATCCCGGAATGTAGCCGTGCGCCTGCAACCGTCAGGATCGTCGGCAGGAAGTCCGGCGTAGATTCGGCGGACAGCGTCGCGTGGCCGATATCGCCCGTGTTCGCCGCCTGGAACAAATGGTTGGCGTCAAACAGCACCACCACTGATAAGCGGTACGCCGTCCTTCAGCGCGGCTTCCAGCGCGGGCGCACGTTCTGCTCGGCGTCCACGCACGCGTCCTTGCCGCCGAACAGCCCCAGCACCATTTTGATCGTCTGCGCCCAGTCCGGCGCGGGATCGTAGCTGACGAACGACTTGAACGACGCGATGCCGTACTGATCCACGACCTGCGCTGCCACCGCGTGCGCGTACCAGCAAGACCAGCCCTGGCGCTGCCTGCTGTTCCGCAGGAAGCGCCCGCGCCTGCTGGGCGATGTGCTCGCGTCAGGTCACGTTTTCCATCGCCGTCGGGTCGTCCAGAACCACCAAACAGCTGTCCACAAACGCGACCTGAGCGTCGATCTGCTCCTGAGTCGCGCCTTCGGCTTCAGGCAGCGGTTCTGCACCAGCAGCGTCGCGCCCGCTGACGCCCGGTCCCGCCATCGAGATGATGAAGTCGAGGTCGGGGTCGCTCGCGCCCAGCATGGCGGCGACCAGCCCGCACAGCGGATGCCCCAGCAACCCGATCTGATCAGGATTGATGTCGTCGCGGGTGAGCAGGTAGTCGATTGCCGACGCCGCGTCCGCCAAAATCGAGGCGGTCGCGGTGGAGAAGTCGCCGTCGATTGACCAACGCCGCGATCATCGTAGCGCAGCACGGCGACGCCTGCGCGGGTGAGCGCGTCGGCGAGCAGGCGGAACGGCTTCATGGCGATGCCGCCGCCGAGCGTCTCATCCCTGTCCTGCGGACGCTGCCGGACACCAGCACGACGACCGCGTGCGGTCCATCGGTCGGCGGCAGCGTCAGTGTCCCCGCCAGCGTCACGTCGCCGTTGGCAAACGTCACGTCCTCGACCGTGTAGGGCACCGGCTCCTGCGTCACGCTGAGCGGCGCGAAGGCGTCCAATGTCGGCGAAGAACGGCAGCGTGCAGGGCGTCAATATCCGTCCGGCGGTGCCTGCATCAGAACCAGGTACGTCGTGCCGCCAGCTTCCGCCAGCGCCGGATCGATCTTCACGCTGACCGTTCCCGCCGTCACATCCACCTGATACAGCGTCCATTCCAGCGCCCCGCCCTGGTGCGTGCCGATAGAGCTCCGGCGCTTCGGTGAGCATGAGCTGCGGCTGGATCGCGGACAGCAGAGCGCTGGCGCTCAGCGGCGCGGACTGCTGGATGATCACCGCCGAATCGGTGGCGCTGCTCTGCCGGGCGACCGCCCCGTTACCAACCGTCGTCCAGCCGTCCGGCACAACCGTCTCGATGCCGAAAGCCTCGTCGGTATGCGGGACGAGGATGACGACTTCCGGGGTCGCTTCGGCAGTGGCATCCTGCCCCCAGGCTGGCAGCGCCGCGCCAATCAGTGCGACCAGCATCACCAGCGCCGCGAATTTCCCGAATAACTTCATGTTTCCTCCAGTTTTCAATCGGCGATACCCGGCTGCATGACCATTGTCCGACAGCCGGGCATCGCTCTTGATTGTACTACGCAACCTAACGGTCAAAGTTACTGCGGCACAGGTGCGGCGCAAGTGATGTTTGTCAGGCGTGGGGAAATCTTTCGCCAGCCCGCTAATCCGACTCGCTTCTCAGCGCCGCCAGCGCCGCCGAAACGTCGACCGTCTCCGGGGCGAGCGCCAGCGCGTCACGGCACAGCCGGGCGCACAGTTCGACGCGGCGTTCGAGCGACGGATCGCCGAGGATCGCGTCGATGCGCGCGGGCAATTCCGGCGCGAAGTCGCGGACAGCCGTCAGCGTCCATTTGCGGCTCGGCTCCCAGCGGCGGTGAACGGCGTAAAGCACCCGCGCCGCCATGTCCACGTCCGCCAGCAGGCGCTCGGTCAGCGCGATGCGCTCGCCGTGCCGCGCCAGACGGAGCAGCGCCGCGCGGTGACCGGGATGCGACCAGCGTGCGACCGCCGAGTCAATAATCGCCCGCTGCACCGCGTCCGAGTAGCCGCGCAGCCGCGTCTGCCACTCCGCCAGCCGAGCGCCCGCGCGCAGCGGGATGGCGCTGGCGATGATCTCGGCGATCACCAGCGTCCCACGCTCGCTCGCCGCGCCGGAGAGGATGCGTTCCAGATTGTCGCGCAGCGCGTCGAAGGTCTGCCAGCCGATTTCCGCCGGGATGTCGCCGATGCGAAAGCTAATCCACCACGATTGATCGGAGCGCGCCACGTCCTCGGCTTCGATGTCGCTCGCGCCTGATGCCCGCAGCCAGTCGATGCGCGCCGCCAGCGGCGGGATCGCCGTCACCCACAGGTTCAGTTCGAGGTCGGACTCGTCGTCGGCGAAGCCGTGCGCCGTCGATCCGGTCAGCGCCATCTCGTCGGCGAGTTCCGGCGGGCAGCTTCGCGCCAGCTCCAGCGCGCGCTCGGCGCGGCGGCGGCTGGCGTCGGTGGCGTGGTCGGGGAGCGGGATGGGCATGGTATCTCCTTCGAGCAGGTGAAACGCAGCAGAGGCGACTCGAACGAGCCGCCCCTACGATTGTAGCGGAAACCGCCTATTCGGTTGTCATTTGAGGATGGGGCAATCAGGCGTCCGGCTTCAGCGGCGGACCGAGCAGGCTCATGTTGTGCCGCTCGAACACCGGAGCCAGCACCTTCGGATCGGGCGGACCGCTGCGCGAGATCGGTCCGAATTCCTCGTAGAATTTGTTCCCGCCGCCGGGCGTGTAGACGACGATGACCTCGGCTGGCTCGTCGGTCAGGTTGAGGAAGGCGTGCGGCACTTTCGACGGCAGGTAGGCGAAGCCGCCTTCTTCCAGATAGAAAATCTCGTCGCCGATCCGTATCTTGAACCTGCCCTTCAGCACGTGGATCGTCTCCTCCTGCAAGTGGTGGACGTGCAGGGGTGGACCGCCGTGCGGGGCAACGCCGACGATGAAGTAGTCGAACGCGCCGTTGGTGTCCTCGCCCGTGACCTTGAAGGTGAGGTCCCTGCCGGGACCGGACTGGAGCTTTAAGCCTTCACCTGGTGCTAACACAACGTACTGACGGGTCATCGCCATAGTTTTGATTCGCACCTCAAGTCATTGCATCATCGATTATTTTATGGTACATTCATATAATAAGCAGGCTAATCATAATTGTCAAGAGGCTTATAATCAGGTGGCTAATCAAATTTCGGTCCGAATTGCCGATGATTTCGATACCCGTTACCCAAATGGAAACGCGAAAGCGACGGAGTGCGCCATGAACCTGGCATTCACGGCGGACTTGATGGTGAAGCGCATCGCCAGCCTCGTCCAGCCGTTCGACCTGACGCCCGGCTCCGGGCTTGTCCTCAGCATTCTGGCGGATACCGACACGCCGCTGCCGCCCAACGAGATCGCCGAGCGCCTGATCATCAGCCGGGCGACCGTAACCGGGCTGATCGATACGCTCGAACGGCGCGGTTACGTCTGCCGGATGCCGCACCAGAGCGACCGCCGCATGATCCTGGTAGAGATCACCGAGACGGGGCGCGCGGTGGCGAACACGTTCCGCCCGCTGGTACACGAGCATCAGAAGGAATGGTTCGGGGTGTTGAGCGAGCCAGAGCAGGCGAAGCTGATCGACCTGCTCCACCAGCTTCAGGCGAAGCTGATGGAGGACGGCTGAGCGTCTGGCGGCTCACTCGTAGCGCAGCACGTTGGCGACGCGCTCGCTGACGGCGACCCGCGCGCTCAGGAAGGTCGACGCCCAGGCGATCACCACCGAGGCGACCACCAGCGCCACCGCCACCGGCGCGGCTTCGCGCGGGATCGGGATGGTCTCGCCGATGCCGACGCTGGTCATCAGCGCCGCGCCGAGCGCGCTCACACCGATGCCGATCAGCCCGCCGAGCAAGCCGACCAGCGTGTTTTCCAGCAGCATGACCCACAGCACGCGCCGCCCCTTCAGCCCGACCGCCTTCAGCACGCCGATCTGCCGCCGCCGTTCCAGCGTTTGCAGCGAAACGGTATTCGCCATCGCCACCGCCGCCGCCAGCAGCGACAGCAGTCCGACCACCGTCGGGATGGCGGCGAACTGGTCGATCAGCCGCTTGAGCAGCCCGTCGATGAAGGTGATGTCGAGCGCGAACACCAGCGGGTTTTCCGACAGCTTGAGCAGCACTTCGTTCAGGTGCGCCGGGTCGACCTGAAGCACGTTGAACTGGATTTCGGTGCTGCCAAGCGCGCCCGGCGGCACGTACAGCTTGCCAAAGCTGACGCGCCCGTTGCTGCGGATGATGCCGACCACCTCGAACGTGTGCTGCGTGCCCTGCGTTTGCAGTGTCAGCGTCGAGCCGACATCCACGCCCTGAATCTGCGCCCAGTCCTCCGCCACGACCATCACCGGCGCGCCGCGATCCTCCGCCGTCAGCGCGCGCCCGCGCACGATGTCGCTGGGCAGCGCGTCGGGGTTGGTGCTGTCGCGCACCAGCACGTTCACGTCGAACATAGCGCGCCGCACGCCGCTCGGCGCGGGGATGTCCTCGTCCAGCACCGGCGTCTCGCCGTTGACCGAGACCAGCCGCACGTTGTCGAAGCTGATGCGGGTGTTGTTCACGACGCCCTCGACGCCCCGAAGCTGGGTCGTCAGCATCGACTGTGCCAGCGTCTGCGACACCAGCCCCAGCGCCGGGAACACCAGCACGTTGCCGCCCAGGTTTTCGGTGAGCTGGAACTGCAAAATCTCGCGCGTGCCCACACCGACGAAAGTGATGCTGCTGAGCGCGAACATGCCGGCGCTCAGCGCCAGCAGCGTCGTCGCCGTGCGAATGCGCCGCGCCGTCAGGTTGCGCAGCGCCAGCCGCAGGTCGACGCTGCCGAACGACGGCAGGTGGCTCACCAGCCACACGATCACCCACAGCAGGCACACCAGAATCCCCAGAATGAGCAGCGTCAGCGCCACGCCGACGATGCCGATCACGATCCCGCTGACGTTGACCGTGCCCATCCGCACGTCGCCGATGATGCGCCCGGCGATCCCGCCGATCACGACCACGACCAGCAGCAGCGCCAGCAGCGAATGAAGCACGCCGACGCCCGGCAGGTGCGTCTCATTCGGGCGCAGGATGATCGCCGGGCGGATGCGGTTCGCCGTCAGGATCGGCAGGATGCCAAAAACGAGGGTCACGATCACGCCCAGCGCCGCGCCGTAGAGCAGCGATTCCGGGTAGATGCGCCAGGGGAGCGGCTGCTGCAAAAATGCCGCGCCGTACTGGTTGACGCCGACGCTCAGCAGCACGCCCATGACGCAGCCGACCACGCTGCCCAGTACGCCCAGCAGGAACGCTTCCGACAGGAACAGCGCCCCGACCTGCCGTCGCTTCAGCCCGAAGATTTTGAGCGCGGCGATCTCCTCGGCGCGCCGACCGACCATCACCAGCATGGTATTGATGATGCCCACGCCGCCGATCAGCAGCGCGCCCAAGCCCATGACGACGATGAAGCGCCCCAGCACGTCGGATATTTCCTGATTCCGCTCCAGCAGTTCGGGAACGGTCGTGACGTAGTGCGAATTCACCAGCCGCCCCAGCTCGTCGCCCGCCGCCGCGATGTCCGCGCCCGCTGGCAGCGTCACGCTGATGGTGTTGGGCAGCATCGGTATTTGCAGCTTCTCCGACTGCGCCGCGTCGATATACGCGAAGCCGAAGAAAGCAGCCAGCGGGTTCGAGATGCTCGGTCGATGTCGGCGCTGACGATCCCGCGCACGGTGTACAGGTCGGTCGTGTTGCTGACGCGCACCGTATCCCCGACGGCGATCCCCTGCAGATCGGCGAGGTTCTGGCTGATGACGATCTCGTCGCCTCCGGTGAACAGGTCGCGCAACGCACGCCCGCCGGGTCGAGCGCCCGAATGTCGCCGGTGGGCGGGAAGGTCTGCGGGTCGATCAGCAGCACGTTGATGAACTGCGGACGCCCGACCGAGACGAAATCGACCGCCGTCACCTGCAAATTGGCGGTGCGGAAGTAGAACGCCGCCTGCGCGGCGTGTTCCGCCGCCCACTGCTGCACCCGCGTCACCTGAGCGGCGGTGAACGTGCCGTCCTGCTCCGCACCGCGCGTGAAGCCGGGGAACAGGCTGTTGCCGACGCTCACCCGGCTGATGGTAACGTCTCCGTGATTGTTGGCGCGGACGTTCTCGGTCAGCGAGTCGCCGATTGCCAAGCCGAGGCTGCGCAGGGCGACGACGGTCGCCACGCCCGCCGCGATGCAGAACACGGCGAACGTCGACCAGCGCGCGCTGCGGCGCAGGTTGCGCGCCGCGTAGCTCAGATAAAAGGCAGATCGTCGCATGATTTTGTTCCTGTAGTCCGCCGCAGGTTCAAACCCACAGCTATTTGCACAGAACCGCCCACTAAAGGGGGGGTGTTTCACCATCCCGATAAAGGCGACCATTCGAAATTGGGTTTTGTAGTGGGCGCACGGCGTGCGCCGCCCCACCTGAACCCGGATGGTCGTCTACCAGGTTTTTCTTGACTGACGGTTTAAACCGTCAGCAGCAAATACGCATACTGCACGCTCGGATTTGAAATCCGGCACATCTCCTATACGCGATCCATGCCTTGCGTTCCAGCGAACATCTGAACGGCGGTTTGCCGTACCCCGTTGTATAATGAGAGACTATCCGCCCTTACGCAGGGATTTTACCGCAATGAACGGAGACCACGACGCCTGTTTCGAGTCGATCAAACAACTGCGTGCACTCAGTTCACAGCTATACGACGGGCTGTACAGCCAGCAGAACATGCTGCAAGTCCGCAGCCTCAGCCTCTCCCCGGAACTGCTGCAATTCATCACCGGCGTCGATGAAGCGCTCGGCGCGCTCGAACGCTACGTCCTCTACGATGAAACTGAATTAGAGCAGCTTCGCGCGCTCACCGAAACCTCGGCGCTGATCAATTCGTCGCTGGATGCCGACCGCGTGCTCGCTGAAGCGATGGACGAAATCATCAACCTGACCGGCGCGGAGCGCGGCTACATCCTGCTCAAGAACGCCGACACCGACGAACTGGAATTCCGCATTTGCCGCGAGCCGGAGAACGACCAGAGCAACGGCGCGGACATCAGCCGCACGGTGCTCGATCAGGTGGTGCTGACCGAACAGCCGCTGCTGAGCGACAACGCTTCGGTCGATGTGCGGATGCAGGGCAGCGTGTCCGCCGCCCGGTACACCCTGCGCTCGATCATGTGCGTGCCGCTGATCTACAAGGGGCGCGTCACCGGCGCGATCTACGTCGACAACCGCTTCAAGGAAGCCGTCTTCACCCAGCGCGAGCTGACATTGCTGACGGCGTTCGCCAACCAGATGGCGATTGCCATCGAGAACGCCATCCTGTTCGCCCGCGTGCAGGCGACGCTCCAGGAGATCACCCAGGTCAAGGATTTGATGGAGAACGTGTTCGCCTCGGTCGCCAGCGGCGTGATCACCAGCGGCGCGGAAGACCGGGTCATGACCTTCAACCGCGCGGCATCGCAGATTCTGGTGACGCCGCCCGAAAGCGCCGTCAACCGCCCGCTGCGCGAGCTGCTGCCGCACATCGCCGATCTCGACCTTCAGCTCCGCGCCGTCCGCGAGCAGGATCAGGCGTCGGTGTTCGAGGCGCAGACGATGATCCCGGAGCGCGGCAGCGCCGTGCTGAACCTGAAGCTCAGCCCCCTGAAGAACGCGGCGCAGGAGACGCAGGGCGTCGCCGTCGTGCTGGACGACCTGACCGAGCAGCGCGAGCGCGAGGAATCGCTCGACCTGATGACGCGCTACCTGCCGCCCGGCATGGTCGATAACATCCAGCAGATCGCCGGGCTGGCGCTGGGCGGCGAGCGCCGCGAGATGACCAGCATGTTCGTCTACGCCTGCCCGTACACCATCTTCGAGTACGTGCGCCCGCAGCAGATGATGGAGATGCTCAACGTCTATCTGGAAGTCGCCACCGATGTGATCCACAAGGCGCGCGGCGTCATCGACAAATACATGGGCAACGAGATCATGGTGCTGTTCAACAGCCAGTTGAATCCCGACACCAATCACGCGCGTTGCGCGGTGCTGGCGGCGCTCGACCTGCGCGAGGCGTTCGTCAACCTGTACCAACGGTTGGGCGTTAACCCAGAGCCGCACTACTACCGCATCGGCATCCATACCGGCGTCGCCACGCTCGGCAATGTCGACAGCCTCAACCGGCGCGGCTTTGCCGCCATCGGCGACACCATCAACCTGTCCAGCGCCTGCGGGAGAACGCCACCGACGGGCAGATCATCATCGAGGATACGCTCTGGCATCATCCAGCGGAACCCGGACGTGAGAAGGAAATCCGCTTCGAGCGCGACGCGATTCAGGTGAAGGGACGCCAGCAGCTTACGCTACGAGGTCTTTAGAGTCCATGCCTGACGAAACCGCACGCATCAGCAAACATGCGATGGCGCAGTCCGCGCAGGAGCAGCGTTCGCCAGATTGCGCAGGATGTCCACGCCCTGGACGACCTGCTAATCCAGCAGCGCGCCACCCTGCGCCCGCGCCGTCAGGCTGCCGGTCGGCTCGGAGGACGCGCTGCGACAGATGCAGCAGCGGCTCAGATCGCTCGCCGGGCGGGCAGTTGATGTCGCGCCAGATCGAGCTGCGCCAGCTTCGCGCTCACCGAAACCACCGCCCTGATCAACTCGTCGCTCGACACCGACAGCGTGTTGGATCAGGTTATGGACACGGTGATCCGGCTTACGGGCGCTGAGCGCGGCTACATCATGCTCACCAACAAGGCGACCAGCGGAGCAGGTTTCGCGTCGCGCGCGGCATTGACCGCGAGCAGTTGTCCCGCGACGAGTTCATCGTCAGCAACACAATAGTCAACCAGGTGTTCAGCACCGGCGAGCCAGTCCTCACCGACAACGCCCGCAGCGACCCGCGCTACCAGAGCCGGAGAGCATCGTCGGTCACTGGCTACGCAGCATCCTGTGCGTGCCGCTGATCGTGCGGCGTGACCACCGGGGTCGTCTCTTGCGACAACCGGGCGCTGGCCGCGCTGTTCGGGAGCACGAGCTTAATCTGCTGCGCGCCTTCGCTGATCAGGCGGCGGTCGCCATCGAAAATGCGCGGCTGTTCGAAGCGACCCAGCGCCAGCTTGCCGAAATCACCGAAATCCGCGACCTGATGGACAACATCTTCACGTCCATCGTCAGCGGCTTGATCACACTGGACGGCGACAACGTGATCAGCGCGCTCAACCGGGCGGCGGTCGCCATCACCGGGGTGAGCGAGGGACAGGCGCTCGGCGCGGAGCTGTACGAAGTGCTGCCCGGCTTGGACAACGCCTTCGCCGAAAAGCTGACGCGGGTACGGCAGGCGGGGACACAGGAAATGTTCGAGACCGAGGTCACGCTCGACGACGGACGCCGCCGCTTCTGGAATATAGTCATGAGTCCGCTGCGCGACGTGAACGAGGACAGCCAGGGCGTCGTGCTGGTGCTGGACGACCTGACCGAGCAGCGCGAGCGCGAGGCGCAGATTACCCACGTGCGCCATTATTTGCCGCTGGCGCTGGTCGAGAACATCCGCAGCGAGGACATGGCGGCGCTCGGCGGTCAGGAGCGCGTGATCACGGTGCTGTTCGCCGACGTGCGCGGCTTCACCAGCTTCAGCGAGCGGCTGGAGCCGGAACACCTGATGGAGATCATCAACAAGTACATGAGCGTCGCCACCGACGCCGTGAATCTGTTCGAGGGCGTGGTCGACAAATACATGGGCGACGCCGTGACCGGGCTGTTCAACACGCCGCTCAACGCGCAGAACGATCACGCGCTGCGCGCCGTCCGCGCCGCCCTGAGTATGGTCTACGACGTGCTGGCGCTCCACGAAGTGCTGCCGGAAGACCAGCGCCTGTTTTACGGCGTCGGCATCCACACCGGATCGGCGGTGCTGGGCAACGTCGGCAGCCAGGAGCGCCGCGAGTTCGCCGCCATCGGCGACGCGGTCGAGCTGAGCAAGCTGCTTCAGGAGAATGCGGATCGCGGCGAGATCATCGTCAGCGCCGAAACCTACGGCTACGTGAAGGATCACTTCGACTTCGAGGAGCTGACGCCGCACAAGACCAAAGGGCGCACCGACTTCACGGTGATGTACAAGGTGATCGGGCGCAAGAAGCGCGGCACCGGCTCGCTGTCGCCGTGATATACTGTGGTTGTGATGAACGGGTATAAGGGTCCGCGATGGTAGCCCCGACAATCGATGTCCCTATTCGGACGGATGAAGACGGCTCGATCCGCATCAGCGGCACGCGTGTGCTGCTGGAAGTAATTATCGCTTGCCATCAACAGGGCGACACACCTGAGCAGATCAACGAAGGCTTCCCGACGCTCAAGCTGTCGGATATTTATGCGGTGATCGCCTATTATCTGGAAAATCGGGAAGCGGTGGATGCCTATATTCGTCAGCAGGACGAAGCAGGCGAACGCATTCGCAAAAAGATCGAAGCGGAATACCCGGAAGTATTCTCGCTTCAAAATGAATTACGAGAGCGCCTCGCCAAACGAGATGAATAGATGCGCTTTCTCGCCGATGAAAACTTCGACAATCGAATCCTGCGCGGCGTATTGCTGAAAAATGCTGACTTCGACGTGATTCGTGTGCAGGATACTGAAGTTTATCAGGCGGATGACGCCACTGTGTTAGCTTGGGCGGCTGATAACGGGCGGATTCTCCTGACACGCGATGTAAAAACAATGCCGGACTACGCGTATAAGCGGATTCGCGCCGGTCTACCGATGCCAGGGATCGTTGAAGTGAGTCGCAAGCTGCCAATTGGGCAGGCAGTTTTTGAACTCCTTATCTTCGTCGGCGCGAGCGAAGCCGCCGAGTGGGAAAACAAGATCACTTATCTGCCGCTGCGCTGACCGGCAGCCGGGAGGATACTCATGAAGCGATTCATCCCCGACCACAACCGCCTGCACCTCGCCCGCGCGTTCATCGACCACCACTACGACACGCCGATCACGCTGGAGCAGATCAGCCAGGAAGCGGGATTCTCGCCCTATCACTTCATCCGGCTGTTTTACGCCGCCTACCGGCGCACGCCGCACCAGTACCTCGTCCAGCAGCGCATCGAGCGGGCGAAGGAACTGCTGCGCACGAGCGACATGCCCGTCAGCGACATCTGCTTCGCCGTCGGCTTCGAGAGTCTGGGGTCGTTCAGCACGCTGTTCCGCCGCGAAGCAGGGCTGTCGCCCAGCGCGTACCGCCAGCGCGCGCGCCCGGAAGCGCAGCCCGCGTTCGTCCCGCTGTGCTTCCGCTACAAGCAGGGACTCGACTGAGAATCCGCAATTTTCGAGAACTGAAATTAGCACAAATATGCTATTCTTGAGGGGTATTCCGAGCCTTTCAGGAGAATAGCCATGACCATGCGCGTGACCCACGCCACTCTTTACGTCAAGGATCAGAACGAGGCGCTCCGCTTCTACACCGAAAAGCTGGGCTTTGAAGTGCGCGCCGATACGACGCTGGGCGACTTCCGCTGGCTGACCGTCAGCCCGAAAGACCAGCCCGATTTCGAGATCATCCTGTACGCGCTCAAGGCGGACGGCTTCTTCCTGAGCGAGGACGACGTTAAGACCATGACCCGCCTGCTCGAAGCGGGCAAGCTGGGCGGCTTGCTGATCAAGACCGACGACATCCAGAAAACGTATGAGGACTGGAAGGCGAAGGGCGTCGAGTTCCAGAAGCCGCCGACCCAGGAGCCATACGCCTACGAAGCCGTGTTCAAGGACAACAACGGTCATGTTTTCAGTCTGCATCAGGATCGCTAGACTGCAACCGCCTCGCGTCCACTCCAAATCGTCGTTACAATGCCCGGCACTTGACCGGGCTTTTGTTTTCGATGCGGACTCATCCATGAGCGTTTCCATCTGGCAGGCGGACGGCAGCCAGCCCACGCGCGAAGTCGACTTCCTGATCGTCGGGGCGGGCATCGTCGGCTGCGCGGCGGCGTATTTCGCGGCGCAAGCCGGGCGCGAGGTCGTGATCACCGAGATGCGCGACGTGGCGCTGGGCGCGAGCAGCCGCAACGCCGGATTCATGATCACCGGGCTGGACATCTACTATCACCGCGCCATCGAGCTGTACGGGCACGACAAAGCCAACGAATTGTGGACGCTCTCGCAGCAAACCTGCGATTACTGGACCGGGTTCGCCGAGCGCGGCGGTGTGCCGCTGGAGCGCTGCGGGTCGCTGCTGCTGGCGGAAAGCGACGCCGAGGCGAAAGAATTGGTCGAGGTGGCGCGGGCGCTGGAAGCCGACGGTCACGCCGCCATCTACCACGAGCGCGACCCGCTGGATCGCGGCTACTACGCCGCCGTCGAGCAGCCGCTCAACTGCGCGGTGCATCCCTACCTGCTGGCGCAGGTGACTCTGCGCGAGAGCGGCGCCGAAGTCATCAGCAACAACGAGGTCTACGCCATCGAGCAGACGCGCCCGGACAGCGTGACGGTGAGCACGCGCCAGTACATTTTCGAGGCGCGAACTGTCCTGCTGTGCACCAACGCCTATTCGCCGCGCCTGCACGCGTATTTCGTCGACAAGGTCGTCCCGACGCGCGGGCAGGTGCTGGTGACCGCGCCGCTGAAAGAGCGGGTGCTGCACACCTGCGGCTACAGCGATTACGGCTACATGTACTACCGCACCACTTTCGACAACCGCCTGCTGATCGGCGGCGGGCGCAAGCTGTTCGCCGAGCAGGAACACGACACCGTCGACGAGCGCGTGACCGACCCGGTGCAGCGCTATCTGGAAGCCTACCTGCGCGAGCATTTCCCGGACGTGGACGCGCCAATTGACCGGCGCTGGGCAGGGATCATGGGCTTCAGCGTGGATCGGCTGCCGCTGGTGGGCACGCTGCCGGGGATGCCGCGCGTCGGCTTCGCGGTCGGCTTCACCGGGCACGGGCTGGCGTTCGGGGCGGGCGTCGCCGAGCGCGCGGTCGATCACCTGCTCACGGGCGCGAACCCCGGCGCGGTGAGTGCAACGCGGCTGGAATAATGCTCGTACAATAAGGGTAGAGACCGCGAGAGGAATCCTGCCATGCTGACCGTGACCGCAAAAGACAATCTGCTGCACTTCGGCGACGGCTTCGCGCTCAGCTTCCAGCGCACGCTGCGCATCCCCGACGACGGCAAAACCTACCCGCTGCCGCCCGGCTTGGGCGCGTTCCCGATCCTGCGGGTGGCGGATTACAAAGACCGCGTGCCGGAAGCGTGGGCGAAGCACGGCGGCGTGTTCATCCCCATGTACCAGCGCGAGGCGCTGTGGATCAACTTCCGCGCGCGCCACTGGAAGCCGAACGCCGTCAAGGTCGCCATCGGTAAGGTCAACGCCGTCTCCGGCAAGCTGTGGGATCAGGCGCTGAACAAGGACGCGAAGGATTATCTGGTCTGCCCGCCGCAGCCCTGGCTCGACGGCATCAACGCGGGCGAGGACATGATCCGCCAGTTCGTCGCCATGCCGCTCGGCATGGGCTACACCGTCGAGGCGCAGGTCACGGGCAAGGAGGAATTCGGCGGCATCCAGATCATCGTCTACGAGCCGAAGCCGGGCAAATTCCCGGACGAGCCGCCGCCGATGCGCGATGTCCTGTTCGCGGCAATGCCCGCCGCTGCCCCGGTGCGCGCCATGAGCGCCGAAATGGGGCTGGGCGCGGGCGGCAGGATGCGCCAGAAAATCTACCCCGACCCGCACGGCATCGACACGTGGGACTCCGACAATTTCGGGCGCGTCTACGTCCACATCGTCAACAGCATGGCGTACCGCGAGATCACCGGCAAGGAGCCGCCGCCCACGCCCGTGAGCGCCAGCACCTACAGCCAGTACGGGCTGCCCTGGTTCGACCTCTACGACGATCACCTGGGCGACATCGAAGCGCCGGACGCGCTGAAGAACGTCAAGTCGATCAAGGACATGGACGCCGACAAGGGCTTCGCGCCGCAGCAGGACGATTCCCCGGTCGATGTCGGCTACGTGGTCAAGTACAAGGTTAATCCCGATCAGGTGGAGGACGGCGAATGGTAAGCGATCTGATCACCCGAACGGAAATCGACGCCGAGCTTCAGCCCGGCGAAACAGTTTTGTGGGCGGGCAAGCCGCAGCCGGGGCGCATCGCCCTGCAAAATCGTCAGGCGCTGGTGACGGGGGTGCTGGCGGTGGCGGCGCTGTACGTCGTGCTGACGGGCTTCGCGGCGGCGAGCGTGTTCAGCTTCTTCATCTTTGGCTGCGGCTTCACCTGGCTGGCGGCGCTGTTCATGCTGCTGCCGTTCTACTACTTCGCCCGCCCGGTCTACGAATACCTGATGGCGGGGCGGACGATCTACGCCGTCACCAACCGGCGCGTGCTGATCGTCAAGCCGAGGTTCGGCGGCAAGACGGTGCAGTCGTACAGCCGCATCGAGCAGATCGAGCGGCGCGACCTGTCCGGCGGCAAGGGCGACCTGATCTTCGCCAGCGAGCAGCAGGCTGCCCGCCCGCGCAGCCGCCCGCGTCGGGTCGGCTTCTTCGGCATCCCGAACCCGCGCGAAGTCGAGCGGCTGATGCTGGGGATACCGGGCGAGCCGCGCCGCAGCAGCGAGTTCGTCTGACGCGCCGCCCGCCGCTCAAACCTTAAAATTTGGCGAATTCGTGGATCGAATCTCAAAAAACGTCCTATAATGGAATCAGAAATGCAAATAAGTAGAAAGGGAAGCAGCCCCTGTTATGGTTGTGATTGGCGAAGAACAACTGAATAGGTGTCCTTTTCGAACCCACCTGCTGCTCTAGAGCAGATGGGCAATGAACCTCAGAATGAGGTTTAGCCGCAGCAAACACAGATCAAGCAAGATCGCGCCGACACGAACCATCGTCGGCGCGTTTTTATTTGCGGGCGTACAGGCGCATGGACGAGCCGTAGTAGGGAAATGGATATTCGGTGATCAGCGCGTACTCGTCCTGAAACTGCGCCTGCTGCGCCAAGCCCTCGCGGACGAAGCCCTCCATCGTCACCAGATAGTCAGGCTGGGTGTCGTAGATCAACTGCGGCGGGATGGCGTAGTTCTGGTCGGGGGCGATCAGAGCGGCGTCGACCGGGTAGTAGCGCGTCAGCTCCGGCGTCACCAGCCCGACGGTATCGACAATCGTCGCCCGGCTGAAGTAGCCAATCGCGCCGATGTCCGCCGACGCCACCCGCGTCTGCGCCGTCACGCCGAGGTCGTCGCGCAGGTGCTCGCCCATCTGCTGGTAGAGCAGCTCCAGCGCGTGCCACGACATCTTCGGCGCGGGGCGATCCAGCCCGTGATCCGGGTGCAGCGTCCAGGCGTTGAGCGACGTGACTAGCCAGACGACGCCGACCGCCCCGACGATCACCGGCGCGAAGCGGATCGCCGGGCTTTTCCGCAGCGGCTGGCTGACCAGCGCCCACGCCCCGACCACGATGCCGAGCATCAGCGCGGGGAGCGGCGGAGCCATATACCAGCGGAAGATCAGCGGGTTGAGGATCGCAAACGCGGCGAAATACAGCCAGGGATAGAGCAGGAACGGCAGCAGGCGCGGCAGCCTGCGCGCCGTGTAGACCAGCCCGAAGATGCTCAGCGCCAGATACACGACCGCGCCGAGCATCGCCCCCACCGAGCCAAAGGTGTCGAACTCGAAGAACGGCGTCGAGTACACCGGGATCAACTGCTTGAGCGCGCCCAGCGGCTCGATCAGGTAGGCGTAGCGCTTCGCCGTGACCGAATTGGGCAGCGGCGTGCCGAAGTAGCCCAGGCTGAAGATCACCCAGGGCAGCAGCACAACCGCGACCGCGACCCACGTCCGCCAGGGGATACGCATCTGGATGGATTTGCCGCGCCCGGCGATCCACGCATCGACCAACTGCCACGCGAACAGCGGCGCGATCCACAGCACGGCGTCCACGCGGGTGAGCAAGCCGAGCGCCGCGCAAACGCCGATGCCGACCTGCGAGCGGCGCGTCACGTACAGCCAGGTCGCCGCCGCCATCCACAGGATGTTGACGCTCGTCTCCATGCCGCCAACGGCGAAGGTCACGCTCATCGGCGAGATCGCCCACAGCGCGGCGGGCAGCGCGGCGATCCAGTCGCTGGCGATGACGCGGCGGGCGATCAGGAAGATCAGCACGACGCTGATGGCGTCGGCAAGCGCGCTGACGGCAATGGCGTACCACTGGAAATCCTCGCCGCCCGTCACTTTGCTGATCGCCGCCATCGTCAGCGCGAACAGCGGCGTGGTCGTGCCGAGCGTGTGGACGCCGGGGTTGTAGACGAAGCCCTGCCCCTCGACGATGCTGCGGCTGTAGCGGAAGGTGATGAAGGCGTCGTCAATCGTGCGCGTGCCGGGCAGCGCCCGCGCGACGAGGGCGATGAGGACGAGGGCGAGGATGATAAGGCGCGAACGATTGCCCACGATGATCAGTAATTCTTGATGAAGATTTCGCGCCCTTTGGCGGCGCTGGACTGTTTGTAGTTGTTCATGCCGTACTGATGCTCCCATTCGATGATCTCGGCGAAGTCGAACAACTCGCGTATTTTCGGGGAGTCGTCATAGGTAATCAGCCAGCGATGAGCGCAACGCTTCATGTTGTCGGCAAACCGCTCATGCTCGAACGAGGTATGCAGATCGCCCTTGACGCCGTACAGCTTTGACGCCGTCGCTTTCCAGTACGGTGGGTCGAGAAACAGAAAAACATTCTCGCCGGGCGCGTGGATCACATCCTGGTAGTCGCAGTTGGTGATTTCCACGCCGCCGAGATAATAAGCCGCCGTTTTCAGGCGCTCGACCGACGACGCGGTGAAGCGCTTCTCGAATGACTCCTGCGAGTAGCCCCCCGAATCGACCACGCCGGAAAACGTGATCCGGTTCATGATGAAGAAGCGCACCGCCCGGTCAAAGTCCGAGCGCATATTGCGTTCGTCCAGCAGGAATTGATACAGCGCGCGCCCTTCGCCGTAGCCTTCCCGAAAGGCGCAGACCTGCTCAACAAGCTGATCCGGCTCGTCCTTCAGGAAGCGCCAGAAGGTCGCCAGATCATAATTGAGGTCGTTGATCCAGTATTTGCGGATGCGATTCCCGAACAGCTTCTTGACGGCGAAGAACACCGAGCCGCCGCCGACGAACGGCTCACGAAATTCGGTGATGCTCGTCGGAAGGTGCGGCAGAATGCGATCCAGCGCTTTCGACTTCCCGCCGGGGTAGCGCAGCGGACTCGCGGTGAGCTTGCTCATTGGTTGCCCGTAATGAGATCGTTTGGCGAGTGATACGAAATCAGGAATTGGTGACATCTTTGCCCGGCGAAACAGATGACGCGCACTTTCATGATAGCCGTTTTTGCCGATCAGGTGCTAAAGACTTTATTCAGGTTATCCGATATCGATCATAGTTGCATTGACACCCCCCACGCCCCCAAGTACCATAAGCGTTTGGCTTGCGGAAAGGATTGCCATGCTGCTGAGCGACTTCGTCTGGTCACACAACCCGCGCGGGCTGCACGTCGAGCAGGCGTTTCAGTCCCCGCCGGATTACACCCACTGGACGACCCCGCGCATGGGCTGGGTCAAGCTGCTGGCGGCGGGCATCGAGTACGTCGACGACGCCGTCTACTTCCTCAACCACAACGTCACGCCGATCACCCGGCTGTACCTGGGCGCATACGGCGCGGGACCGTTCAGCCGAGGGCTTCAGGGCATCGTCAACAGCTTCGCGCAGGCGGGCGTCAAGTGGTTCGAGTTCTACAACGAGCCGAACCTCGGCGTCGAATGGCCCAACAATTTCAACCCGTCGTGGCAGGACATCGACAACTGCATCCGCCCGCTGATGGAGAACTGGCTGCTGTTCGCCGAGTACGTCATCAGCATCGGCTGTTATCCCGGCTTCATCCCGCTGGCGGAGAGCGTCGACTACCGCTACGCCGCGACGCTGTGGATGGACGCCTTCCTGAATTATCTGGCGAACAACCACTACGAGCGCTTCCGCACCATTCTGGCGAACGGCTGCTGGTGCGCGACCCATCCGTATATCGCCAACCATTTCTATCAGGAGATCCCCGGCGGCGGCTCGCTCAGCAAGCGCTCGATGGGCGCGGAAGTGGCAACCGAACCCGGCTGGCACTTCGAATACCCGTATGATCCCATCGGGCAGGCGGCAGACCCCGGTCGCACGGTCTACGGCGGCACGTCGCTGACACCCTACGGCGACCCCAACGGCTTGCTGGCGATGGGCAGCATGTTCAACGAGCGCTGCGCCCAGATTTTCGGCGCGCAGGCTGTCCCGGTCATCGGCACGGAAGGCGGCATCTACCCCTTCCGCGACCAGACCTTCCAGCCGGACAACCGCTACCCCGCGTACAACGAATCCAGCCAGGCAGAAGCCACCGTCGCCATGTTCGAGTGGATCGCCCGGCAAGCGCCGCCCTGGTTCTTCGGTTTGACGCTCTGGAAAGAGGATGACTACTATCGCCCCGGCACGGCGCGCGCCATCGGTCGCCTGAGCGAAACCCCGGTCGTCTACAAGAACGTGCCGCCGCAGGAAGTCATGGGGTCGGGGCTGGCTCCGGCGACGCCCGTCCCCTACGGACCGGGACCGATTCACGGCGACGCCGATTTTCACATGATCGTCCTCGGACCCGGCTTGGACTCGCGCTGGTTCTTCAGCACGGCGCAGGCATACTGGAATCTGTTCCGCCCGATGGTCACCACCCACAGCGAGCTGATCGACTACATCCCCAACACGCAGAGCCTCGCCGTCACCGTGATCGCCTCGCCCGACACGCTCGACCTGATGGAATCGCAGATCAAGGATCGCTACGTCAACGTCCGCTTCGACCTGATCGTCGCCAACTCGCTCGAAAGCGTCGCCGAGACGCTCAACCTGCGCGCCCGCGTGAACGAGCGCTTCGGTTGACCCGTGCAAAGCGGCTTCATTCCGTTTATCATTACGGGCTGTTGGCAAGGCATGTGAGTAGTTGATGCGTTTGAGATCAATTGTTGGTGCAATCTGGCGGCACAAATGGCGCTGGCTGGCGCTCGTCACCGTCGTGTTCGGCGTCCCGGTCGCGGTGGTGGTCGCGCTGCGCGCGTACAGCGCGTGGCAGGCGCGCGACTCGGTCTACACGCTGGAAACCGTGCCGGAAGCCCCGGTCGCCATTGCCTTTGGCGCGCAGATCATCGGCAACGAGCGCCCCAGCGCCATGCTGGCGGATCGCGTTCGGATGGCGGCAGAACTGTACCGGGCAGGCAAGGTCAAGGCGCTGCTGTTCACGGGCGATAACAGCCTCGAAAACTACAACGAGCCGGAAGTCATGCGCCAGTATGCCCTGAATCTGGGCATCCCGGACGACGCCATCACGCTCGACTACGCGGGCTTCCGCACCTACGATAGCTGCTACCGCGCCCGCGACATCTTCAAGGTCAGCAGCGCGATCCTCGTCACCCAGCGCTTCCATCTGGATCGCGCGCTGCTGGTGTGCAGCGGACTGGGGATCGAGTCGGTCGGCGTCGCCGCCGATGTCCTGCGACCCAACGGCTACGCCCGCCGCTCGCTGTACTACAGCTATCTGCGCGAATTCCCGTCGACAGCGCTGTCGGTGCTCGACCTGCTGACGGGCGCGAAGCCGACGTTTCTGGGAGACCCGCTCCCGATTTTGACTGAATCTGTTGACTGAAAGGAACATTTTATGTTCGCAGCACTCCCCAACGACATCTCCGATTTTCAGAACTGGGACTGGGCGCGCATCGAACCTTATTTCAAAGACCTCGAAGCCCGCGACCTGACCGCAGCGAGCGTCGTCGACTGGCTGACCGACTGGGCGAAGATCACGCAGCTTGTGGACGAAACCCACAGCCGCCTGTACGTCGGCACTACGGTGGACACCACCGACGAGGCGACCGAGCAGCGTTTTGTCGCCTATCTGGAGACCGTCATGCAGCCGGTCAGCGTCGCCGCGCAGACGCTCAAGGAGAAGCTGATCGCCAGCGGGCTGGAGCCGCGCGGCTATAACATCCAACTGCGCGACATGCGCGCCGAAGCCGAGCTGTTCCGCGAGGAAAACGTGCCGCTGTTCACGCAGGAGAGCAAGCTCGGAACCGAATACGACAAGGTCGTCGGCGCGCAGTCGGTCGAGTGGGATGGTCAGGAGCGCACCGTCAGCCAGATGAAGCCGGTCTATCTCGAAGCCGACCGGGATCGCCGCGAGCGCGCCTGGCGGCTGGTCGCCGAGCGCCAGCTTGCCGACCGCGCCGCCCTCAACGAGCTGTGGCAGCGCTTCCTCAAGCTGCGCATCGAGATCGCCGGGAACGCCGATATGCCCGATTACCGCGCCTACCGTTGGCGCGATTTCCGGCGCTTCGACTACGCGCCCGACGACTGCCTGCGCTTCCACGACGCCATCGCCGAAGTTGTCGTCCCGGCAGCGACGCGCATCTACGAAAAGCGCCGCCAGCGCCTCGGCGTCGACACGCTCCGCCCCTGGGATTTGGATGTCGACCCGCTGGGACGCGAGCCGCTCAACCCCTTCAGCGATGTCGATACGCTCAACCGCGTCACCGAGCGGATTTTCAGCAGGGTCGACTCGCGGCTGGGCGACTATTTCCGCACGATGGAGCGCGACAGGCTGCTCGACCTGGACAACCGCAAGGGCAAAGCGCCCGGCGGCTACTGCACCTACTTCGCCGTCGCCGAGCGCCCGTTCATCTTCATGAACGCCGTCGGCTTGCACAACGACGTGCAAACCCTGCTTCACGAGGGTGGTCACGCTTTCCACGCCTTCGAGACGACGAAGCTCCCGCTCTATCAGCGGCAGCAGGCGCCGATTGAGTTCTGCGAGGTCGCGTCGATGGGTATGGAGCATATCGCCGGGCGCTATCTCCCCGAATCCGAAGGCGGCTTCTACAGCGACGCCGACGCCGCCCGCGCCCGCGTCGAGCATCTGGAAAGCGACCTGCTGTTCTGGCCCTACATGGCGGTGGTCGATGCCTTCCAGCACTGGGTGTACACCTTCCCCCAAGACGCCATGAACCCGGACAACTGCGACGCCAAGTGGGGCGAGCTGTGGGATCGCTTCACGCCCGGCGTCGACTACAGCGGGCTGGAGGATGTGAAAGTCACCGGCTGGCATCGCAAGCTGCACATCTTCCAGATTCCGTTCTACTACGTCGATTACGGCATCGCCCAGCTTGGCGCGGTGCAGGTCTGGCGCAATTCGCTGCGCGACCAGTCGAAAGCGGTCGGCGATTATCTGAGCGCGCTGGCACTCGGCGGCACGGTCACGCTGCCGGAGCTGTTCAAGGCGGCGGGCGCGAAATTTGCGATGGACGCCGCCACGCTCGGCGAAGCGGTCGACCTGATCGAAGCGACCTGCGACGAACTCGACCCGGCATAAGAACGCGCAATCGCACCGAAGGGCACACGACCCGGCTGCTTTTCAGGCTGTGCGTGTGCCCTTTTTCGTTCCCGACTCCCAGTCACTCCCGTCAATTCACCCGCCACAGCCGACCATCCGAATTTTTCCCCAATTTTCGAGCCGATCTATACTTTCTTAATCATCCGCCGTGCTGCGACCGGGACTTATGGACTATACTAGTACCAGTATTAAGATTTAGCCGTGCGACCTCAATTTTTTGTCCTGCGCCATCTATCCGCACTCGAAGCCGTCTTATGTCCCTGCGCCGCAAGTCCATCCTGATAACCACGCTCGCCGTTATTGGGGCGACTCTGCTGCTCTACGTCGTGCTGCGCGCGCTGATCCTGAGCAGCTTTTCAGGACTCGAACAGCAGACGACGCTGCGCAACCTCAACCGCGCGGGCAACAGCTTTCAGGATGCCATCAACCATTTGCAGGGGGCGCTGGCGGACTGGTCAAGCTGGGACGACACTTACGAGTTCGTGCAGAACCGCAACGACGGATACATCGCGTCCAACCTGATGGACGATACTTTCTGGACGCTCCGGATCAACCTGATGATGTTCGTCAACGACGCTGACGAAATCGTCTACGCGAGATGATCGACCTGGACAATACCGAGCAGGCGCGGCTGCTGGCAGCGTTCGAGGACACCGCCGCCAGCGACGACCAGCTTCCTCCGGCTGCTGACCGCCAGGATCACTGCCGGGTTCATCATGGTCGGTGGCGAGCCGATGCTGATCGCCTCGCGCCCGATCCTGCGCAGCGACGAGACCGGTCCGGCGGCGGGCACGCTGATCTGGGCGCGACATGTCAACCAGCAGGAACTGGCGGCGACTTCCGGCTCGCTGCGGCTGACGGTCTCGCTGCTCGACACCGGTTACTTCGATCTGCCGTCCGATGTCATCGCCGCCCAGAAAGCGCTTTCGCCCGCCTCGCCGCAGTTCGCCCAGCCCATCGACGAGACCAGCATCGCTGGCTACGCGCTGCTCAACGACGTCTACGACAATCCATCGCTGATCCTGCGCACCGTTCAGGAGCGCGAGATTTACCGTCAGGGTCAAGCCACCCTGAATTACTTCCTCATCGCCCTGATGCTGGTCGGCACCGTCTTTGGAGCCGGAGCGCTGATACTGGTGGATCGCGTCGTGCTGCTGCCGCTGTCCAACCTCAGCGAGCGCGTGCGCTACGTGGATGTCAACAACGATTTTGCGATGCGCCTGCCCATCAGCGGGCGAGACGAGCTGACTCAGCTTGCGCTCGCCATCAACACTATGCTCAGCACGGTGTCGCAGTCGCGGGCGGCGCTTCAGGAACTGAACGTCGAGCTGGAACAGCGGGTGATGGAGCGCACCACCGAGCTGGAAGATCAGAAATCGCAGCTTCAGGCGATCATGGACGCGATGGGCGAAGGGCTGGTCTACAGCGTCGACGGGGTGATCCAGTACGTCAACGGCGCCTTTGTCGAGCTGGTCGATTATCGCGTGCGCGATCTGGTGGGCAAGCCGTTCCGCTCGCTCACCAGCCAGCCGAATGTCGAGCCGACGGCGCGCCGTTACGAGACGGCGCTGAGCCGCTCGAATGGCACGACCGTGCAGGTGGCGGTGACCGCGATGCCGGTCGAGGAGTTCGACGACCGCCAGCGGCTGGTGATCATCGTCCGCGACATCACCCAGGAATTGAAGGCGAAGGCGCAGAAGGAATATTTCTTCGCCCGCGCTTCGCACGACCTGCGCTCACCGCTGACCAGCATCATGACGCGGCTCTACCTGCTCGAAAAGAAGCCGGAGCAGCTAGAGACGCACCTGAAAATCCTCAACCGCACGTCCGAACGAATGCTGGAGCTGGTCAACGACCTGCTTGACGTGTCGCGCGTCGAACAGGGGGCGCTGGTGCTGGCGCGGCGCAATATCGTGCTGCAATCCGTCATCGAGGACGTGGTCGAAGTCCAGCAGGCGGATGCCGAAATGCGCGGCGTTCGGCTCAACCTGAAGTCCGACGATGCGCCGCTGAACGTGTATGCCGACCCGCTGCGCATCAATCAGGTCGTCACCAATCTGGTCGCCAACGCCATCCACTACACGCCCGAAGGCGGTCGCATCGACGTGACCGTCGAGCGCGTGACTGTCGATGCAGCGCAGTACGCCGTCATCAACGTCGCCGACAGCGGCATCGGCATCAGCCGCGAACACCTCGACCACATCTTCGACCCGTTCTTCCGCGTGGACGGCAATCAGGAGAACGGCTCCGGGCTGGGGCTGTACATCGTCAAGGAGATCGTCCAGCTTCACAGCGGCAAAGTCAGCGTCGAGAGCGAGATCGGCAAGGGGACGACTTTCAGCGTGTATCTGACGCTGAGCAGCGATCAGTCCGCCGACGGCGAGACGTCAACAGAAGCGACCGTCAGCGCCGAAAGCGCAGCGGCTATCCGCTGATCGGCGAGCGCGGCAGGTAGATCACCTGTCCGGTGAACAATGTATCGGGGTCGCTCAGGCAGTTGGCGTTGACGATGTCCTGAATGGTCGTGCCGGTGGCGTCCGCCAGCGCGCCGATGGAATCGCCCGCCTCGACGGTGTACTGAATCCAGTTGGGCGGCGTCGGGCAGGCGCTATTCGGCGGCTGCGTGGGTGAAATGCCGCCGCCACCGAGACCGGGCAGCGGCGTGATCGAGGCGAACAGCGTCGGCGCGGCGGCGAAGCCGGTCGGCGTCGGCTGAGCGGGTCGCGCGGTGGAGTCGGCGGCGTGGTCGTCAGGTTGCACGCCAGCGCGAACAGCGCCCCGCCGATCAACAGGAGCAGCGCGCGTCCCCGTGCGGTTGCGAATGGGCATCGTCTGCCCTCCCCTACGATTTCTTTCATCGCAGATTATAGCGCATTTCCAAGCGATGAGGACTGGTTGCGGATGTTACAGAAGCCAGTGTAAGGAGTGTCGGCACGTCGCTGGCGAGTTTAAACCGCCAGCTAGCCAGACGTGGCGACCCATAAAAGGGTCGCCCGAAATTGTGATTAGGTTGGTCGCTCCATGGGCGATGCTTTGCTAGCCGAGGGTTTGAACCCTCGGCGAAGTCTGCGATACAACGTAGTCGAGTGTTTTACAACACCCAGCGCTGTTATTTGTTTTCCGGCGGCTCGGTGTGAATGGTGACCCGCACGACGCGCGGGAATTCCGTCCGCACCAGCATCTCGGCGCTCTCGGCGACCTGATGCGCCCGTTCGAGCGTCATCTGCGCGGGCAGCGTGACGTGCATCGTCAGGGCGTAGCCGCCGTCGTAGCTGGAAGCGTGGACGTGATGCCAGTCGAGCAGCGGGTAATGCCGCCGGAGCAGCGCCAGCACGTCGCCTTCGACCCCGGTGGCGCTTTTCGCCGTGCCGTTCGGGACGACTTCCAGCGCCGGTTCGATGTGCGTCACCACGTCGGCGATCTCCGGCAGATTGGAGCGAACATTTTCCTCTAGGCGGCTCACCTGCTCGTGCGCCGCGCCGAGCGTCTGCTTGGGCGGCACTTCGACGTGCATCTCCAGAATTTTGCCCTCCGGCGCGTCGGCAAGCCGGACTTCGTGGGTCGTCAAGCCGAGCGCGTCGGCGGCGGCGCGCGCTGTCAAGACGTAATCCGGCAGCGCGCCCTGCGCGGGCACGAAATGGACTTCGACTTCCGACACGCCGCCGAGTTCCTGCTCCAGCCGCTCGCGGATGGCGTCGGTGATGGCGGCGCTGTGCTCGGCGGTCATCTCCGGCGCGACTTCCACGTCGATGTCGATCTGCGCCGCGTCGCTCGGTCCCCGGCTGCGCGCCCGCACCACCCCCAGCACGCCCGGAACCTGCGCGATCAGCGCGGTCAGGCGCTCCGGCGGGTACGGCGCGGTATCGACCAGCACGCCGCCCGTCTTGCGGACGATCTGCCACGCCGCCCGCCCGATCAGCACGACGATCAGCAGCGCGGCAGCCGGGTCTGCCCAGGTCAGCCCCAGCGAGACAAGCACCATGCTCACCAGCACCGAGATCGTCACGAACACGTCCGCGCCGGTGTTGGCGGCGTCGGCGATCAGCAGCTCGGAATTCAGGCGCAGCCCTTCGCCGCGCTCGTAGCGGCTGACGAACAGGTTGACCACCAGCGTGCCGAGCATCACGGCGAAGATCAGCGGCGAGATTTCCGGCTGCTCGCCGGTTGACAGCCGCTCGATTGCCCCGCCGATGATCTCGCGGGCGGCGATCAAGAGTAGAATACCGATAGCCAGCGCAGCGAGTGTTTCGAAGCGGCGGTGACCATACGGGTGATTTTCATCCGGCGGCTTGCCAGCGATATTGTTGGCGAACAGACCGATCAGGTTCGCCGAGCCATCCATCAGCGAGTGGAATCCGTCGGCGGAGATCGAGATCGCGCCGGTCGCCAGACCGATCCCGATTTTTCCGAACGCGACGACAAAATTCAGCACCAGCGTGACGATGAGCACGCGCCGGACACCCCGGCGAACATCGAGAGTCGCTTGCATTCGCATAACCTCTCATTTACCCGTTATCATCATAGGGGTGAGGTTACGGTTTTGACAATCGTGTTTCGGAAATTTCGGCTGGCACGCGGCGATTTTTAGCAGAGCAAAAGTTTTGGACGCATGATGCAGGCGAACGCGGTCATCGAAGCAGCAAATCTACAGGACATCTACCCGCTCGAACGCCTGGAAGGGCGCGAGGGTGCGCTGTATCCCGCGCAGGAGGTCTGGGGCTACGGTCCCTACGTGCTGCGCATCGAGCCGAACAGCCCCGCGCTGGCTGCCGAGGCGCGCGTACTGCGCATCCTGCCCGGCAGCATCCCGCACGCGGCGGTCATCGCGTCCGGCGATGGCTGGCTGGTGCAGCGGCGCGTCGCGGGCGAGCCGCTCAATGTCGCGTGGAAGGCGCTCAGCGAGGCGAAGCGCCGCGCGGCAATGGCAGTTCGCCGCCGTACTGATCAACCTGCACCAGATGCGGGTCGGCAGGACTGCCGTCGCTGTCGCCGGGCTGGTTCGCGGCGATTCTGCCGATGGACATCTACCGGACGGCGGCGCAGGCACGTCACTATGACCCTGATCTGTTCGACGCGGTCAGCATGTTCGTGCGCCGCGCCATGAGCGAGGTCAAGCCGCCGCTGCGCTGGGGCTTCGTCCACCGCGACCTGCATCTCGGTCGCGTCCTGTCGACAACCGAGCGCATCGGCGCTGCTCGGCTTCGCCGGGTCGGTGCTGGCTCCGCGCGAGCTGGAACTCGACGCCATCCTGCGCTCGGTGCGTAATCCGCCGGGCGAGGACGATCTTCAGCCGCGACGAGCCCTCCCCGGCTGGCTGCGCGAGGATTACCCGCTGCTGTTCGGCGAGCCGGGCGTCAACGGCGACTCCCGGGCTGTACAGCATCGAATACGATCTGCGCATGAATCGCCGCCACCGGCGACCCGGCGGCAGCGGATCGCCTGCGCGCGACGATAAAATAGCGTGACAGGCACGATATGTCATGCCCGTCACGCTGTTGTCACCTCGCTACCAGAACTGTCGACTGACGGGGATTATCTTACTTGGCGTCGGTGACATCCCAGATCAGGTCAAGCCGCGCACGGCGGAGGGGAAGCCGAGCGTCGTGATGCCCAGCAGCGCCACCTGATGCAGCGCGGCAGCGTCGATGCCCTGCTCTAAGCCCCGGCGGGTGTGGGAATGGGTCGCACCTTCCAGCCCCGCGCCAACCGCCAGCGCCAGCTTGACCAACTGACGCTCGCGCTCGCTCCGGGGGACCCGCCTGCTGCGCAGCGCTGGCGAGCTGCGTCATACGCGCTGGCGATCTCCGGGTAGTCGGCGCGCACGCTCATGAATGCATTGGGCAGTTCGTCAACCATTGTCGTCTCCTTGAATAATCGATAAGCTCAATTCGCCGCCGATTATCCACAGGTCGCGCCGTGCCGCCAACAGACCAATCCGCCGTATCCTAGTCGAATTGCGTCAAGCCGAGGATGTTGCCTTCGGTATCCTTGAACCACGCCGCGCGCCCACCGGGGAACGTGGCGATCCCGTTGACAGTACTGGCTTCGGGCAGATCGTACTCCTCAAAGACGATGCCATTCGCCCGGAGTTCTACCATCTCGGCGGCGATGTCACCCACCGTCCAGCTCATGGCGGTGTTCTGCGCCGTCCCCGCGAAGCTGCTGGGATACAGCGCGAACATCGTGCCGCCCTTGCAGGCGTAGCTGGTCGCGCCGGGGTTGCTGTCCATCGGCGTCAGCCCCAGCTTGCCCTCGTAGAAGCGGCGGGCGCGCTCCATATCGATGCAGGGGATCATCGCCACAACCTGATAGTTGGCTAACATGATTTGCTCCTCATAATATTATGGGTAGCGAAATTATAGCATCGAAGTGTGATCTTCCCAATCAGGCGGCGTTAAATCTCGCTCCGCCACTTCCGGCTTATCCGGCTAAACAATCTGGGGTATACTGCCGCCGTATGGACGCCTTACAGTTCGTGCCGATTCTGGTGGTCGGCTTCGCCACCTCGCTTGGACTGACACCGCTCTCGCGGGCGATAGCCCTGCGCCTGGGCGTGGTCGATAAGCCGAACCAGCGCAAAATCCACCTCGACAACAAACCGATGATGGGCGGTCTGGCGATCTACGTCGGCTTCGCGCTGGCGCTGATCCTGTTCAGCCCGCCGCAGTACGTGGTCGAATTTGGCGCGCTGCTCAGCGGCGCGACCTTTCTGGCGCTGGTCGGGCTGGTCGACGACCGCTACACCCTCGGCATCAAGACCAAGATGCTGGCGGAGATCATCGCCACGCTGGTGCTGATCGCGTCCGGCGTCCACGTCCAGTTGTTCAATATCCCGGTCATCGACGCCCTGATCACCATCATCTGGGTGGTGGCACTGACCAACGCCGTCAATTTCCTCGACAACATGGACGGACTCGCCGCCGGGCTGAGCGCGATTGCTGGCGGCTTCTTCACGCTGATCGCCTTCACCCAGGGTTTGTCGCTGGTGAGCGCGCTGGCGGCGGCGCTGACGGGCAGCGCGGTCGGCTTCCTGATCTACAACTTCAACCCCGCCAGCAGCTTCATGGGCGACATGGGCGCGCTGGTGCTGGGTTTCGTGCTCGCCACGCTGGGCATCAAGCTGGAATTCGCTGCCCGTCCGCTGAGCGTGACCTGGATGGTTCCGCTGCTGGTGCTGGCGCTGCCGATCTTCGACATCTGCCTGGTCGTGTTCACGCGGATCATCGAGGGGCGCTCGCCGGGGCAGGCGGGCAAGGATCATACGTCGCACCGCCTGTTGAGCCTCGGCTTGAGCCAGCGCTGGACGCTGTTCGTGCTGTACGGCGCGTGCCTGTTTTTCGGGACGCTCGGCTTTCTGGTCGGCAGCGCGCCGCCCGACCGCGCCCTGCTGATCGGACTGGGCGGGCTGGCGCTGCTCGCCGTGCTGTTCCTCTTCATGATGTACGTGCGGCGTAAGTATCAATTAGCGGCTAGCCGTTAGCGGTTAGCTGTTAGCAAGGACTGTGCATCAGAGGCTCTGAGCTAATTGCCAATCGCTAAAGGCTAAATGCTTGACAGACACCTACATTCTCACCGGGGGCGCGGGGTTCATCGGCTCGCACATCGCCGAGCGGCTGTTGAAAGATGGGCAGCGCGTCCGCATCATCGACAATTTCTCGACCGGCAAGCGCGCCAACGTCGAGCCGCTGCTCGCCGCCTACCCCGACGCGCTGCACGTGTACGAGGTCAGCATCACTGACCGCGCCGCCCTCGACCCGATCTTCGCGGGCGGGGATTACGTGCTGCATCAGGCGGCGCTGGCATCGGTTCCGCGCAGCGTCGCCGACCCGCTGGCGACCCACGAAGCCAACGCTACCGGCACGCTCAACGTGCTGCTCGCCGCGCGCGATGCGGGCGTCAAGCGCGTGGTCTACGCCGCCTCGTCGTCGGCGTATGGCGAGGTGACGGTCGAAAAGCAGGACGAGTCGCTGCCGCCGCACCCGCTTTCGCCCTACGGCGTGTCCAAGCTGGCGGGCGAGTACTACTGTCAAGCGTTCACGCAGGTCTACGGGCTGGAAACCGTCGCCCTGCGCTATTTCAACGTGTTCGGTCCGCGGCAGGATGAAACGTCGCAGTACGCGGCGGTCATCCCCAAATTCATCGCGGCGATGATGAGTGGCAGGCAGCCGACGATCTACGGCGACGGCTTACAATCGCGCGATTTCACCTACGTCGACAACGTGGTGCATGGCAACCTGCTGGCGCTCCGAGCGCCGGGCGTCGCCGGGGAGACGATGAATCTGGCGACCGGCGGCAGCGTCTCCCTGCTTCAGTTGGTGGACAAGCTCAACCACCTGCTCGGCACGTCGCTCGCGCCGATTCACGCCGACGCGCGACCGGGCGACATTAAATACTCGCGCGCCGACGTTTCCAAAGCCACCGACCTGCTCGACTTCGCCCCGGTCGCGGACTTCGACACCGGGCTGGCGCGCACCGTCGACTGGTTCAGGGCGCGGGGCGTATGAGCGTTAATCGCCGCATCCGCCCGATGCTCGAAGCATCTGGCTATCATTTCAAGCCCGCTGAAGCGGGCTGCTTTCCAGCCGTCTTTAGACGGCTTGATTTTCCTAGCCGGGGGCTTCGAGCCTCCGGCGGCACAACCCTCAGTCCTTCGGTATGAGAGTCGTCCACGTCATTAAGGCGACGCGCATCTCCGGCGCGGAACGCCACCTGTTAATTCTGCTGCCCGCGCTCAGGGCGCACGGCATCGACGTGTCGCTGCTGCTGCTGGAGGACCCGGCGCATCCGGTCGCGGACATGGCGGCTGAACTGGAAGCGGCAGGCGTCCCGGTGCGGCGCATCCCGATCTACCGTCATTTCGACTTAGGCGTGATCGGGCGGCTGCGCGCCGCGCTGCGCGACCTGCGCCCCACCATCGTCCACACCCACCTGATCCACGCCGACCTGTACGGCACAATCGCCGCCAAGCGCGCGGGCGTGAGCACGGTCGTCACCAGCCGTCACAACGACGACGCCTTCCGCCGCCGCCAGCCGGTGCGTGCGCTCAACCACCTGCTGTGGCGCTTCACCAGCGCCGGGATCGCCATCTCGCACGCCATCGCCCATTTCTGCGTGGAAGTCGAAGGCGCGCCCATCCGCAAAATCACGACCGTGTATTACGGGCTGCCGCTGAAAGAGGTGGATCGCGGGGCAGTAGGCGCGACGCTGCGAACCGAGCTTGGACTGGCGAAAGACGCGCCGCTGGTCGGCATGGTCTGCCGGTTGATCGAGCAGAAGGGCGTGGCTTACGGCGTGCGCGCCTTCGCCCGCGTCGCGCCGCAGTTCCCGGACGCCCGGCTGATCATCGCCGGGGACGGCAGCCTGCGCGCCGCCCTCGAAAGCGAGGCGCAGGCGCTCGGCGTGCGGGATCGCGTCCATTTCCTCGGCTGGCGCGACGACGCGACGGCGGTGCTGGCGGCGCTCGACGTGCTGCTGATGCCCAGCCTGTGGGAAGGCTTCGGGCTGGTCATGCTCGAAGCGATGGCGCAGACCACGCCGATCATCGGCAGCGCCGTGAGCGCCATCCCCGAAGTCGTGGTCGACGGCGAAACCGGGCTGCTCGTCCCGCCGCGCGACAGCGCCGCCCTCGCCGACGCGCTCGCACGGATGCTGGGCGATCCGGCGCTGCGCCGCCACATGGGGCTGCTGGGGCAGGATCGCGTCGAGACGGCGTTCAGCGTCGAGCGCATGGCGGCGGAGACGGTCGCGGTGTATGAGCGAATCACCAAGTCGGGTTAGCCACCCGTGAGAATTTGTCCTCGGACTGGTATTCTTCCTGAAACTCCATTTATAATGGAATAATGAACTTCATTACCATAGTTATTAAGTCACTCCATGTGTGGTATTTGCGGCATTCTCTACATTGATGGCACACCGGCACGGCGCGAAGAAGTCGTTCCTATGCTGGAAACGCTGCTGCATCGCGGACCCGACCAGGGCGACATCATCGTCGATGGCGCGTGCGCGCTCGGCAACCGCCGCCTGGCGATCCTCGACCTGTCGCCGAACGGCGCGCTGCCCATGCGCAGCGCCGACGACCGGTTGGTCATGACCGTCGCCTACAACGGCGAAATCTACAATCACCCATCCTGCGCCACAATCTGGAACTGGAAGGCGCGCGCTACCGCAGCGGCAGCGACACCGAGACACTGCTCAAACTGTACCACCGCGACGGCGAATATGCTGCGCTCGCTGCGCAGCGTATATGCGCCTTCGCCCTGTGGGATCGGGACGAGCGCAGGCTGCTGCTCGCCGCGACCGCATGGGCAGGAAACCGCTGTACTACTACGCCGACGACCGCGTGATCGTCTTTGCCAGCGAGATCAAGGCGCTGCTGGCGCACCCGGCAGTCACGCAGATCGGCGCTGGACGCGCGCAGGCTGGCGCTGTACCTGGCATACGGCTACATCCCCGCGCCGGAGACGGCGTTCGGGGTATCAGGGCGCTGATGCCGGGGCATTATGTCGAGATCGAAGTAGCGTCGGGCGCGAGATCAAGCAGCGCTCGTACTGGACGCTGCCGATGCCGGTTGGTGACAGGCCGGTCAGCCCGCGCGAGCGCGAGAAATGCGGCTCGCTCGGCGAAACGCTGGGCGGCGGTGCGCCAGTCGCTGATCAGCGACGTGCCGCTCGGCGCGTTCCTGAGCAACGGGCTGGACAGCAGCCTGATCGTGGCGCTGATGCGCCGCCACAGCAACACATGAGATCAAGACTTTCAGCATCGGCTTCGAAGGCGACGCCCAGCTTCGACGAGACCCGCTACGCGCGCCGCGTCGCCAACACCTGCACACCGAGCACACCGCCTTCACCGTCAAGCGCAGGCGCTGGAGCTGCTGCCGACGCTGGTCTGGCATCACGACCAGCCGTTCGAGGACAGCAGCGCCATCCCGGCCTATCTGGTCAGCAAGCTGACGCGCCAGCACGTCACGGTCGCGCTCACCGGCGACGGCGGCGACGAGTTGCCAGGTACGGGCGCTTCTCCGCCATGCAGTTGATCAGGCGGCTGGGCGTGCTGCCACGACAGGTGTGGGGGCGCTGGCGCGGCTGGCGGGCGCGCTGCCGAAAGCACCGGCTATTACAGCCCGCTCAAGCGGGCGCGGCGCTTCGCCAACGGGCGTCGCTGCCCCCGGCGCTGGCGTACTTCGATTTCATCCGCCTGTTCGACACCGCCTCGGCATCCAGCCTGCACGCCGACGGCGACGATTTCGCCAATCAGGATTTCGTCACCGTCTGCGGCAGCGAGCAGGTGGGGCTTGCCGACCTGCTGCACATCAACATGCGCACCTACCTGCCCGACGACCTGCTGATCAAGACCGACCGCTCCAGCATGGCGACTTCGCTGGAGACGCGCGCCGCTGCTCGATCACTGGCTGGTGGAAATGGTCTCGACCATCCCGCTCAACCTCAAGCTGAAGGGCAGCACAACCAAGTACATCCTCAAGCAGATCGCCCGCGACCTGCTCCCCGCCGAGATCGTCAGCCGCCCGAAGCATGGCTTCGGCGTGCCGCTGGGCGCGTGGCTGCGCAAGGACGCCAGCACGGTGCGCGAGACGCTGCTCAGCCGCGAGGCGCGCCAGCGCGGGCTGTTCCAGGCAAAAGCCGTCGAAGCGCTGATCGACGAGCACGTCAGCGGCAGGCGCGATCATGGTCAGCGGCTGTGGAGTCTGCTGACGCTCGAATGGTGGTATCGTCTGTATATGGACACACCTGCCCCACGCCGCCCATGACCCAGCCGATCCGCGTCCTGCGCATCATCGCGCGCCTGAACGTGGGCGGACCCGCTATCCACGTCACGCTGCTGACCGAAAACCGGCGCGCCGGATTACACCAGCACGCTGGTGTGCGGCAGCATCGGCGCGGGCGAGGGCGACATGCGCTACTATGCCGAAGCGCGTGGCGTCCAGCCGATCGATGATGCCAAACAGGGCGCTCGCTCCACCCGCTGCGCCGACCTGGTCACCATCTGGCGGCTGTACAGGCTGATCCGCCGCCTTAAGCCGGATGTCGTCCACACGCACACGGCGAAGGCGGGCTTCGTCAGGCGCATCGCCGCATGGCTGGCGGGCGTCCCGGTGATCGTCACACCGGGCGCATGTTTCAGGGCTATTTCAGCCCGACGATGACGCGTGTTTTCATCAATCTGGAACGCCTGACCGCGCATCCGACACCGTGATCACGCTGACCGACGGGCTGCGCCACGGCTGCCGAGCAGTACCGCATCACCGATGCTTCACATCACCGTGCTGCCGCTCGGCTTGGATTTAACGCCGTTTGCGGGTACGCCGCGCAAAAACGGCGCGTTCCGCCGCCAGTATGGACTCCCCGCCGACGCGCTGGCGATCCGGCATCGTCGGGCAGCTCGTCCCGGTCAGAGATCACTGCCTGTTCGTCGAGGCGGCCAGCGAAGTGCGGGCGCAGCGCCCGGACGCGCGCTTCGTGATCGTCGGCGACGGCAGGGGCCGCGCCGACATCGAGGCGCAGGTGGCGGCGCTCGGTCTGACCGAGATGATGACCTTCGCACAACTGGATGCGGGAGGTCGCCCCGGTCTACGCCGACCCTCGACGTGAACGTGATCAGCAGCCTGAACGAAGGCACGCCGGTAGGCGTGATCGAGGCGCTGGCGGCCGGGCTGCCCGGTGGTGGCGACGGCGGTCGGCGGCTTGCCCGACCTGCTCGATCACGGGGCGCTGGGCGCGCTCGTACCGTCAGGCGACGCCGACGCTGGCGGCGGCATTGATCGCGGCGCTCGACCACCCGCCGGACGGCGCTCAGGCGCGTCAACTTGTGCTCGACCGGTACGGCATCGACCAGCTGGTGCATGACCTCGACGCTCTCTACCGCGATCTGCTGGCGAAGAAGAAGCCCCCAAAGAATTAACGCCCGCGCCAAACTTCGCTTACATTTCCGCCCTGGGAATGATCGTATCGATACGGAAACGCCACGCATTCAACGATGATCGCGCTGCTGGGGCTGATCATGCTGCTGGCTGCAATATAGGGAACGTGTCGCTTCAGCGCAACGCATCCGGCAGCGTCGAAGGCACGGTCACGCTGACCGAAGCCGAGATCAACACGGCGGTACAGACCGTGCTCGCCAACAACCCCGGCTTGCGCTTGCAGCAGGCGACGACGGACTTGCAGAACGGGCAGATCGTCGTCAGCGGCAACACCAAAGCCGACGGCAGCGCCGGACAGGGCAGCTTCACCATGACGCTGATCGCGCAGGACGGCGCGCTGCTGGCGCAGATCAGCGGCCTGAACACAGAAGGCTGGTCGACCCGAACTGACCGATCATCACGCAGATCAACCAGCAGATGACGGCGGATTTCCAGCGCCGCGCCATGCGCACGCCCAACCTGCGCGTGCAGTCGGTCAGCATCAGCGACAGCGCCGTGACGGTCACATTCGAGGCGCAGCGCTAGTTGGTTTTCGCCCGCTTGAACGCCGAAATAGGTGTGCGTCAGAAAGCGCGTGCCAGGTATCCCGCCACGATCACGTCGCGGTTGTTGCCCGCCGACCGGCTCCATGTGGATCAATTCCCACCCCTCTCCGCCGTAGGCATTCAGGCGCAGGATCAGCGATTCGGGCGTAGACCGGGATGCCGCTTTTCCAGTCACTGAGCTGGCGCAGAAAATCTTCTTCGTAGCGGGCTTCGGCTTCCAGAAACGTCGTCAGGTATTCTGTTCATCGTCTGTTCGCCAATGAGCGATTGTTATACGGTACAATAGCCTAATACGCATGAGTCGCCGCCGTCGTTGCGGCGATGGGATGGATTGGTATGGTCACTCAGGAGCAAGCCCAACCGCAAGCCGAGCTGGAAATCTCCGGCAGCGTGATCGCCAGAGGGTCTCGCTCGAAGATTATCTCGCGCGCTACGCCGAGCATCACTGCGAATGGATCGAAGGAGTGGTGATACAGATGACTCAGGCACTGAAGCACAATCAGCTACTCTACTATCTGTATGCGCTCCTGCACATGTATTTCACGCTCAAGCCCATCGGTCAGGTGATCAGGCAGCCGTTCGTCCTGCGCCGCGAATTTCCTAACCGCCGCCGCGAACCCGACCTGATCGTTATCCTCAACGCCAACCCGAACGAACTCAAGAACACCTACGTGGACGGCGCGCGGACATCTGCGTGAAGTGGTGTCGGAAGAAAGCACCGCGCGCGATTACGGCGATAAATTCGCGGAATACGAAGCGGGCGGCGTGCGCCGGAATACTGGATTCTCGATTCGCTGCGTCAGGAGACCCATTTCTACCGTCTCAACGACGAAAAGCGCTATATCCGTCAAGCGGAAGACGAAGCAGGCAATTATCGCTCGCGCTGCCGGGGCTTATCATTCACGTCCCAACGCTCTGGCAGGACACCCTGCCGATCTGTTCTGGACAGGCAATGCCGTCAAAGCGATGCTCGGCGCATAAGAACTGGGCGCATCACCGCGTCTGATCTTCATACAGCTTCCCAACATACCCACAGATTACCGCCCGCTGATTGGGCGGGCCTACAGGACAACCATGACAACCATTTCCCTGCCGGATTCAGCACCATCGACAACGTTCACCTGCGCGTCACCAGTCTCGACCGGGCGCTGGCGTTCTACCGCGACATCCTCGGTTTCACCGTCGTCGAGCAGGACAGCGCGACCGTCACCCTGGCGGCGTCGCCGGACGAGCCGCCGATCATCACCCTGACCGAGCACCCCGACGCGCAGCGCAAGCCGCAGCGCTCGACCGGGCTGTATCACGTCGCCATCCTCATGCCGGATCGCGCTGCGCTGGGGCGCGTGCTGCGGCGGCTGCTGGTGCGGCGCTACCCGCTGGGCGGCGCATCGGATCACGGCGTGAGCGAGGCGCTGTACCTCTCCGACCCCGACGGCAACGGCTTGGAAATCTACCGTGACCGCCCGCGCAGCGAATGGCGCATGGACGGCGATCAGGTGGCGATGGTATCGGAAGCGCTCGACCTGGAAAGCGTGCTGGCGGAAGCCCACGAGCAGGACAGCGGCGTCGCGCCCGGCACGATCATCGGGCACGTCCACCTGCACGTCGCCGACCTCGACCGCGCCGAAGCGTTCTACGGCGGCAAGCTCGGCTTTGACATGATGATGCGCTGGAGTCAGTACGGCGCTTACTTCATGGCGGCGGGCGGCTATCACCATCATCTCGGCTTGAATATCTGGGCGGGACGGATGCCGCCGCCTGCTAACGCCGTCGGGCTGGAATCGTTCACCGTCGCCATCCCCGGCGAAGCGGCGTGGCGGCAGGCGGTCGAGCGCACCGGCGCTACAGTAGACGGTCACATCGCCCGCGCGACCGACCCGGACGGCGGCACGGTGCTGCTGAAGTGCGTGTAGCACCCCAACCCTGAACGATCTCACACCAAAATAAAGAGCGGCATCTCGCTTTCGTGATGCCGCTCTTTTTGTTCAGGCAAGGCTACCCGATCACCCAAACTGGATGGGATCGAGGGTATCGGTCGGTGTCGGCGTGTTGGTCGGCTGCGGGGTGTCGGTGAAGGTCGACGTGAAGGTCGGCGTCCAAGTATTCGTATCCGTCGGGGTGAAGGTTGGCGTCCAGGTATTCGTGTCCGTCGCCGTGAAAGTAGACGTCCACGTCGGCGTATCGCTCGGCGTAAACGTCGCCGTGCTGGTGGCGGTCGTCGTAGCGGTGTTGGTCGCCGCGGTCGTCGGCACGGTGATTGGCGTGTTGGTCGCGCTTGGCGTCGTGGTACTGGTCGGCGTGCGGGTGGGCGGCGGCGGCACGTAGGGGCGCGGCGTGTTGGTGTTGGTCGCCGTTGGGGTGAGCGTCGCCGGAACCGGCATGTTGATGGTGTAATTGAGCCGCACGCCGGTCAGGGCGTCGTACAGCTCGTAGTCGGTGTCACGCCAGCGCTCAGGCGTCAGCCAGGGACACGCCGCGAACACCTCGCGGTCGTTGTCGATGCCGTCGAGACCCAGGTTTTCATTTTCGGACAGGCAGCGCAGCGTGCGGTAGCCTTCGGGCACGACGACCTCGTGATCGGTGTTGGGGTCGAGGATCGCCTTGCCGTCGATCACGTCCAGCTCCAGCAGGAACAGCACCTGATCGATGTCGCCATAAAGCGCGGCGAACAACGCCGCCAGCTCCGGGTTGATCGGGACGATGCGCAGCGCGACCGTCGAGCCGAGGCGAATATCCGCGCCGTTTGTGTTGATGTCCACCGCCAGATCGTGCGGTCCCTGCACGACCAGCGAATCGGGCGCCTGCGTACACTCGGTTCCGGTGATGCCCGTGCGCAGGTAGAACGACTGCATCGGCGACTGCATGGTCGGCAACATGACCGGCAGCGTGTCGAGATCGCCCTGCGGGATCAGCACCTCGCGCGTGATCCAGCCGGGCTTGCCGTCAAAGACGATACGCATCCACTCGCCATCCTCGGTGCGGGCGTCGGCGGTCAGCGTCGCGTTGGCGGGGATCGCGCCGATCACGTTGTCGGTCGGGTCGGGGCGGTAGAACAGCCCGGCTGCCGCCCGCGTGGTCACGTCGACGGTCGCGCCGCCGACGAACACGTCCTCCGGCTTGACGGCATTTTCGACTTCGGTATCGCCGAGCAGCATGAACACCACGTTCTGCCCCGGCAGCGTATCCGGCAGGTTGGCTTGCAGGCTCAGCAGGGCGATGCCCCACTGCTGCAGCGCCGTATCCATCCGCGTCGTGCCGATGTTCCTGAGCGTGACTAAATCGGCGCGGTCGCTGGGCACGGTGAAGAAATTGGCGGCGGTCGCCTCGGTGAAAGTCGCGCGGACTTCCTGAAAGCCGTAGCAGGCGCTGTTACGACCGAGACCGGCGCAGTTATCGCCAATCGCGCCGAGCGCCTGCTCGATCATCTGAGGACAGGTGGTGTCGCCTTGCTGGGCGCTGGTATACACGACTGTCCCCAGGATGGCGAGACCGACGACGGCAAGCCAGACAATGCGCAGATGACGCATACGTTACTCCACCCGTAACCACCGGAACACGAACGACCCGCTGCATATTTAGTCGGCGTTTGGGCGCGCGACAGGCTGTTTCTCACTTACGAGTATGGATCGGTTTGCGGTCGGGGCGCAACCGGGGCGCGCGGGCGGGTTCACAATTGCATCTTCCCCGTCATCTAGTGCAGGATGCTCAGGCTGGAAAACCATACAGGAGTCGCTGGCAATGTTCAACCGGGTCACGGCGGTCGTGCTGTTCGTGCAGGATTTTGAAGCGTGTCTGGCGTTCTACCGGGATAAGCTCGGTCTCGAAGTCGCGCTGCTTGAATCGGATTTCGCGGCGTTCAGGTTTGCGGATCAGGATTTCGCGCTGCAAGCGATGCCGACCGCCGTCGAGTTGTTCGGCGCGCTGCCGGAGCGCAGCACGGGCAGCGACCGCGCCATGCTCTGCACGAAGGTCGCGGACGTGGATGCGGCATACCAGCAGTTCAGGGCGAACGGCGTCGAGTTCACCAAAGCGCCGGAGGACAAGTACTGGGGCATTCGCGCCGCCTACTTCCGCGACCCCGAAGGCAACCTGTGGGAGATCGCCACGCCGATTGCGAAATAATGCACCTCGCCCGCTGCGCGACGACGTCGTTAAGCCTGGGCTTCCTCTCCACGACGTGGAGAGGGGAACGAGGTGAGGTCTTTACGCCGTCGGAACCATGTAGATGATGGTCACGCCGTCGCCGCCTTCTTTGGGCGGAGCAGCAATCGCCTTCGAGATCAGCGGGTGCTCGGTGACGCGATCCTGCACGGCGCGGCGCAGCGCCCCCGTCCCCTTGCCGTGAATGATCCGCCCGAACGGGATGCCGGACAAATACGCGGCGTCTATGTAGTTGTCGAGCCGCTCCAGCGCTTCCTCGACGCGCGCCCCGCGCAGGTCTAGCTCCAGCCCCGGCGACTGCCCCTTGGGGACGCTCAGTTCGGGCGCCGGATCGTAAGCCGTGATCCGTCGGCGCTTGTTCACCTTGCGCTCGGCGCGGGTCGGCTTCTTCAGGTCGCGCAAGGCGGCGCGGATTTTCAGCGAGCCAATCTGCACCATCGCCTCGTCCTTGTCCAGCTCGATGATCGTGCCCTCGGCTTTCAGCGCTTCCAGCCAGACAGCATCGCCCAGGCGCGGCGTCCAGTCGAGCAGATTGTCCGGCACTTCGACGCCGTTTTCGACCGGCTGACGCAGCGCCTTATCGAGACTGTCGCCCGCCTGCTGCACCGCGTGCAGATTTTCCAGCGGCAGCGAGGCGTCGCGCATTTCGTTGCGCAGGCGGCGAAGCTCGCGGCGGAATTCCTCCATCTCGCCCTGCATGTTGCGGCGGGCGGCGGCGATGATGTCCCGCCGCTCGTCCTCGACGGTGCTGAGGTTAGCGCGCAGTTCGGCGCGCTCGTGCTCGACTTCCTCGCGCATCAGGCTGATCACGTCCTGCTGGCGGCGGATGTCCTCGCGGGTGCGGTGGATTTCGTCGAGCAGGTCGTCGGCGACCAAATCTTCGGTGGCGACCATGCTGCGCGCGTCCTCGATGATCGTCGGGTTCAGCCCAAGCCGCGTGGCAATCGCCAGCGCGTTCGAGCGACCGGGCAAGCCCATGATCAGGCGGTAGGTCGGCGCAAGCGTGTTCAGGTCGAACTCGACGCTGGCGTTGCGCACGCCGGGCGTCTCGACGCTGTAGACTTTCAATTCGGGGTGGTGGGTGGTCACCATCGTGGTGACGCGGCGGTTGCGCAGGTAGTTGAGCACCGCGCGCGCCAGCGCCGAGCCTTCGGCGGGATCAGTCCCCGCGCCCAGCTCGTCCAGCAGCACCAGCGACTTCTCGGTGCATTCGCGCAAAATCTGGATGGTGTTGGTCATGTGCGACGAGAACGTGCTAAGCGACTGCTCGATGCTCTGCTCGTCGCCGATGTCGGCGAAGATGCCCTCGAACACCGTCAGTTTGGCTTTCTCGGCGGGCAGGTGCAAGCCGCACTGCGCCATCAGCGCCATCAAGCCGACCGTCTTGAGCGAGACCGTCTTGCCGCCGGTGTTCGGTCCGGTGACGACCAGCACCCAGGTGTTCTGGTCAAACTCCACGTCAATCGGCACGACGCTGCCGGTGCTCAACGGAGTTGAGCCTAAGAGCGGGTGACGTGCGCCTTGCAGGTAGATCATGCTGCCGGGGTGCTCGGCGTTTTCGGGGCGCGGCTTGAACGCTACCAGCTCCGGCTCGACGGCTTTGGTCTCGTCGGCGAAGCGGGCTTTGGCGAAGGTGAAATCGAGGTAGCCGAGGACTTCGACCGTGCGCACAATCGCTTCGGAATCGTGGGCGACCATGTCGGTCAGCGCCAGCAAAATACGCCGGACTTCTTTATCCTCGTCCAACTGCAACTCGCGCCAGCGGTTGTTGAGTTCGAGCGTTTCCAGCGGCTCGATCCACAGCGTCGCGCCGCTGGCGGACGAGTCATGGACGACGCCGGGGATTTTGCCCTTGTGCTCGGATTTCAGCGGGATGACGTAGCGCCCGTTGCGCATGGTCACCAGCGCCTCCTGCAGCAGCGTCTGGTTGCCGCTGGCGCTGATCATGCGCTGGAGCTTGGTTTGTAGGCGGTCGAAGGCGATCTTCAGGTCGCGCCGGATGATCGCCAACTGTGGGCTGGCGCTGTCCTTGACCTGCGCGTTTTCGTCCAGCACGCGCTCGATCTCAGCTTGCAGCCGGGGGCATTCTTCCAGTTCCGCCGCGATGTCCGCCAGCAGCGGATACTGCCCCTTCATGCGTCCCAGCGTGCGCTTGAGCGTGGTGGCGCGGCGCAGCGTCAGGCGGATGTCCAGCAGCACCGTCGGCTCGATCATGATGCCGCGCTGTGCCAGAATCGCTGGCTCGCGCACGTCGCGCGCGCCGCCGAGCGTGGCGTTGAACTGGTTGGCGAACATCAGCCGGGCTTCGGCGGTCTCCTGCGACCAGATGCGCGCTTCTTCAAGGTCGCCGGTCGGGAACAGCTCGCGCGCCAGATCAGCCCCGGCGGAGAAGGTCGTGTACCCGGCGAGGCGGTCGAGGACTTTATTCAGTTCAAGAGTCAGAATGACTTTTTCGTTCATTTACGGGAAAACTTCGCTCGTGAAATACCCGTCGTCATTGTAACAGACGAGCGAGGGATAGACAACGGTGAGGTTCGGGAGAGGATACGAAAGGGTCAGGAAGGCCGCGTGATGCGCCAGTTCGTATACCTGATCGGCTCGCTCTATTCGGCAGACACCGTGATATGATCGTAGCTCTGTGGTTTTCCAGCGAGCCAGCGCTCCATGTCGAACGAGTCAGCCGTGAAGTCTTTGCGTACCGCCCTCTCGGACGCCATGCTGTTCGCGCGGCGGATCGACTTCACGACCGCGTTGTCCGTCGCGGATTGCGGCGAGCGGCTGCTGGCGCTTTCCGACGAGGGAAAACTGGAATACCCGCAGCGGCTGGCGACGGTGCAGAACGAAACACCCGAACGAGCGCAGTTCGAGTTGTGGCGCGTCGGCTACACCGGGCGCATCGGGAAGCATCCCTTCCCAACCATGCGCATCGTCGGCTCACTGACGCGGGACGATACATCCGGCGAGGCGCGCGTCGTTGCCGACGCCAGACTTGGCAGCTTCATGCCGCTGATCGCGCTGATCTTCATCATCGTGACGATTACGTCTATCCCGACCCTGCTGAACAGCACGGTCGATCAATGGTTCGCCCTGCTGCTGACGGTCGGTTTCTTCGCCGGGTCGCTGTATTATACCGTCGGCATCGGGCTGGAATATCGCGCGCTGCGCGCCCAGCTTTACCAGACGCTCCATACCGACGAGATGACGCGCCCATGAACATTCTCATGTTTTCGATCACGCCGCTGTTCCCGAAGCACGACATGGGCGGCGGGCAGAAGCACCTGCGCAGCATCGCCCTGCATCTCGCCGGGCAGGGACACGATGTGACGCTGCTGTGCACGCGCCGCGCCGACACCAACGCGCCGTTCCAGTGGCACGAGCGGGCGCGCGTCCTGCCGATCCTGCGCTTCAGGCAGCCGTTCCCCGCGCCCTACGACACGCCCGCCTACAACATCGCCGCCATCATGCAGGACGTGGGCGAGCACATGCAGCGCGCCGACCGCTTCTACATCCACGACGGCGAGTTCGTGTTCCCCTACGTTTACCGCGACAAGCCAACGGTCGTCGGGCTGCGCGACAACGTGTATCCCGAAACCATTCAGGGCGCGTTCCACTTCGAGGGACACCGCCTGATCGTGATCTCGGACTACGCCCGCCAGTTCTTTTTGCAGACGGTCGGGCGCTTCTTCCCGGAGCTGCCCTCGCGCATCCGGGTGATCCGCAACAGCATCGACTGGACGCGCTTCCAGCCGACCGCGCCGCGCCGCATCCTCAACCTGATCCCGACGGTGCATCCCGAACGGCACGCCATCGTGCTGCACCCGCACCGCCCGGAGGACAGCAAGGGCATCTGGCAGACCATCGAGGTGGCGGAGCGGCTGGTGAAGCACTACGGCATCGACAGCCTGCGTGTGCTCGTCCCGCGCTGGCTGGGCGTGCAGTTCGACCCCGGCGTGCAGGAGTTGTACGCCCGTGTCGAGCGCGAGATCGCGCAGCGCGGGCTGAGCGAGCATTTCGTCTTTCACGACTGGGTTCAGGTCGAGCTTTTGCCGGAATACTACAGCCTCGGCGGGGTGACGCTGGCGCTCGGTCACTTCGTCGAGTCGTTCGGCAACGCGGTCTACGAGTCACTCGGCTGCGGCACGCCGAGCATCGTCGCCCGCATCTCGACGCACCGCAAACTGCTGCCCGACAGCCTGATCGACAAGGTAGATTTCGGCGATCACGACACCGCCGCGCGCCTCGCCGCCGACATCCTGCGCGGCAGGCGGCGCACGCCGCAGGCGACGCTCGACTACCTGCACGCCAATTTCCGCCTTGAGGATCAGCTCAACGCCTACGCCGAGACGATCCTGAGCGCCGAAGCCGCGCCGCCGATGCACTACCGCTTTTCGCCTATCGACGATGCGACGCGCTTCAGCCTGCCGGTGTGGTGCTACCACGCCGGGGCGAAGGGTATCTACCACGACTATCTGGTGAGCGTATTTGCAGGACGCCGAAACGGAAAATCTGCTGGATGCGTATCCGGCAGGCTTCACGTTTGATGCCAACACGCAGGGTATCGAGCGCGCGATCAGGTGGTCGCGTGGTATCGGGAGGGTATTTAGCGCCGACGATGGCCCCCCTCCTCCGTGCGAACTTTGTTCGCCCTGCCCCTCAGCCCACGCAAGCAGGGAGAGGGGAGGACATGTCATGGAAATAAAGAAATGCCTGAAGCGAGACGTGTGTAGGGGCACGACATGTCGTGCCTACGAGATCGAATAGAGCGGATTTCCCATCAAACCGGAAAAGGTGTCTTCCCTGTCCCCGAACTTGTTTGGGTACACGTCTTGCGTTAAGGCAAACCGTAGGTTTGCACGGGAAACGATGCGCCTGCATCGAGGGTGAGGGGCTATCCCCGCCGCGCCGCCGCTGACACGTTCACCGGCAGTTCCTCGACGATCTCGCCATTCACGTGGACGAAGAACTGATACCAGCCCGGCGCGAGTGAAGGTCGTGTCCGAAATCGTAGGTGTAGACGCAGTCGCCGTCCTCTCCGCTCTGCCCGGTCGTCATCGTCAGGCGCTGGCGGTCACCGGGGATCGGTCCCGGCAAGCCAAATCTGATCGACAAACTGACCATGACCTCGAACTCGCGCCCGTAATCGACCGGGCTGCCGGTGAAAGCGTGCAACCAGCAGGATTTTCGGCACGGTGAACGGGATCGTCGGCGACGTGATGCCGGTATAGATTCCGGTGATGTTCAGCAGTCTGCCGGCTCGCTGTGGTACGTCGTGGGCAGTGGTATGGTGAGGGGCGCATGGAGTCATCCTGAGGGCTGAAACCAGCGGCAATGATACCCTATTGAGGAAGTGTGCATCCGCCAGATCCGACGGTGCATCTCCGAATGTCTGGCATCGTTTTTTGACCTCACCCCCAGCCCCTCTCCACGTTGTGGAGGAAATCGCGTTGTAGACCGTAGGTCCTGACGCGCAGCAGGGTGAGGTTCCGACCTGAGCGTGCTGCACCCCCACCGATACACTCGATGTTCGGGCTGCACACGCCCCGTTTGTGGGAACGGATACCCTCACGTATAATCGGCGAGGTTATCGACGCCTCTGGAACGCGGAATGACGGACGATCTCATCGGTCGCAAATTCGGCGGCTACGAAATCCTGGAACTCATCGGGCACGGCGGCATGGCGACCGTTTACCGCGCCCGCCAGATTTCGATGAACCGGATCGTCGCCGTCAAGGTGCTGCCGCGCCAGTTCCTCAACGACAGGACGTATATGCAGCGCTTCATCCGCCGCCAGGTCAAGATCGTCGCGGAACTGGAGCATCGCAACATCGTGCCCGTCCACGACTACGGCGAGGACGAGGGACAACCGTATATCGTCATGCACTTCACATGTCCGGCGGCTCGCTCGACGACCTGCTGCGCGAAGGCGCACTCGAAATCCACGAGATCACCAGCATCATCGGCACAGATCGCCCCGGCGCTGGATTACGCCCACAGCAAGGGCGTGCTGCACCGCGACCTGAAGCCGAGCAACATCTGATAAGGACGGCAACTGGCCCGGCGCGGTGACCACCTGACCGACTTCGGCATCGCCCGGCTGATGGGCGACGTGAGCAACATCACCCTGACGACTCAGGGCGTGGTCGGCACGCCCAGCTACATGATCCCGAACAGGCGCAGGGGCAGCCGCTCGACCACCGCAACGACCTGTATTCGCTGGGCCGATGCTGTTCGAGATGGCGACCGGACAGCGCCGTTCGAGGAGCGACACGCCTTACGGCATCGCCGTGCTGCAGGTGACCCAGCCGCCGATGCCGCGCTCGCTCAACCCGGCGCTGTCCAGCAGCGTCGAGACGGTCATCTGACGACCATGAGCAAGAAGCGCGGTGCGCTATCCCAGCGCCAATCCAACTGGCGGAGGCGCTGAGCGCCGCCGCGCAGGTTCCGCCGAGCGCGACGTTCGACACGCAGCCGGGCTTCGCGCGCCGGAGGGGATCGCCCGCAGCGAGCCAGCCCACCCGGACACACCCAGCACGCCGCCTCCGCCGCAGTCCGCCAGCGCGTACACGCCGCCCCCGCCCTCGTCGGGCTATGCCATGCCGCCCGTGTCGCGGGTGCGCAGCCGGCTCGCGCCCCGGCGCGGCGGCAATCTGATCCTCAACGCCGGGGTGGGCGCGCTGATCGGCTACGGGCTGCTGCACGGTGATTCTGGCGCTGGTGGCAGCGGTGATGATCAGCGGGATTCTGCGACCAAACCGCAGGCGACGGCGACCGTCGAAATCCCGGTGGGCTGGTGTCGCCACAGCCGCCGACGACCACCGGCGACGCGCAGGTGGACGGCACGGCGACGCACACCAGTCCGCCACGAGCCCATGCTACTACTGGCGAAAAGCGCGAGCAGGATCGCCCCGGTCTGGAAGGGCAGCGCGAGACTACCGTCCCGCTCACGGCGAGCGACATCGTGTACTTCGCCGAGCGCGACAACAATTTCGACATCTACCGCATGAATCCGGATGCGCGCGCCGAGCGCGGCTGACATCGGGTGTCGAGCGAGCTGTACCCGGTGATTTCGCCGGACAGGACGCGCATCGCCTTCATGTCCGACGCCGACGGCGACTACGACATCTACGTGATGAACAGCGACGGCAGCAACATCCGCCGCCTGACCGCGAACGCCGTCACCGACCGGACGCCCGCATGGAGTCCTGACGGCGCGTGGATCGTCTACTCGTCGGATACGCGCGGCGACGGCGGTCACGACCTATACCGTGTCAGCGCCGACGGCGGCGAACCAGAGGTGCTTTTCAGCGACGGCGCGCGCAACAGCAATCCGCGCTGGAGCGCCGACGGTGGCTCGATCCTGTTCGCGGGCGGGCAGCCGAACGACGCCTCGACCTGGGAAATCAAGCGGCTGGACGTGGGCAGCGGCGATGACGGCATGACGAATAACGACGTGAAGGACTGGGAATGATCTTCGCGCCGAACAGCGAGATCGTCTACCTGACCGGAAGGCGATGAAAGTCACGCCGCTATCGCCCGCATGGCAGAGCGCCGACGGCTCAACCGCGCAGCCTGTACGACGGCGCAGGCTACGGCTGGAAGCGCCGCCTATACGGTCCGTCCACAGGCAATGATCACGCGTTCACGTCGGACGTGAGCCAGGCCGCGACGAAATCTACCTGATGAACGCCGACGGCGGCGACGTGCGCTCGGTGACCGTCCAGGAGCTGGCATAACGACGCCCGATGGCTACCATGATGAATTGCGCGGCGCCACCAGCACCGAGTCACGCTGGCGGAGACGGTCGCCGCCGCGCTGCGCGAACGATCCTGAGCGGCGGCTTCGTCAGCGGCGAGCGGCTGGTGGAGACCAAGATCGCACGAGCGCACGACGTGAGCCAGAACACCGTCCGCGACGCGCTGCGCATCCTGGAGCAAGAGGAGCTGGGTAGTCAGAACCCGGCGCGGCGTGTACGTGCGGACGCTCAACACCGCCGACGCGGCCGAAGACTGGCGCGCTGATCGCCGAAGTCGAGACGCTGGCGCTGACGTGGGCGCTGGAGCAGCCGGACAAAGCGCTGCGCGCCGAACTGCGCGGGCTGCGGTAATGCTGCGAGCAAAGCCGCCTCCGCCGGAGCAGCCACAGGAGGCATTCAAGCGGCTGATCCCGGCTTCCACATGCGCATCAGCATCGCCAGCAAGCCGCTGACCGCCGAAGTAATGGAGACGCTCTACAACCGTTCGGCTGCTGGAAGCGCTGCGGCGAGCACGCGCGCCGCGCGCCATACGAACTCCAGCGGCTGATCGACTCTCACAGGAACTGATCATGGAGGCGGTTGACTTTGAGGACGCCGCCGCCGCGTGCCAGTCCCTGCGCGAGCAGATCGGCGCGTACCATATGGCGATTGTCGCGGCGCTGCGGGTATGAAGTCATCGCTTTACTTTCAATTCGCGTCCAACTATAGTACCATATGTGGTACTATGGATAACATCGTCCACTCGACACAAACGTCCTAGTTTCGGCTTTGCGCTCAAACCGAGGCGTCTTTCAAGCTGCTCTCGCTGGTCGGGTACAGGTCGCTTCGACATCAGCCTATCCGTGCCGTTGGTCCTGGGTATGAAGATGTCCTCACCCGGCAGTCAGGGACAACAATCCCGCTCTCGGGAACCCAGATTGGTGATGTACTGGACTATCTATGTTCAGTTGCGCGGCATTTTCGGGTTTATTATCTCTGGCGACCGATACTCCGAGACCCGCACGACGACTTAGTTCTGGAACTGGCAGTCGGAGCAGAATGTCCGTTCATCGTAACGTACAACCGCTCGGATTTTGTAGGGATCGAACAGTTCGGTATCAAGGCGATTACACCGAAAGCTTTGCTTGAGAGGATAGGAGCAATGTCATGAGCGCGATCAATCTGCGCTTGCCTGAAGATCGCTTCACGAGGCGATTCGGGAGCTTGCCAAAGAAGATAATGTCTCGATCAACCAGTTCATCACGCTGGCGCTGAGCGAGAAGGTTTCCGCCTGATGACGGAAGAATACTAACCGAGCGCGCGAAGCGCGACAGCCGCTCAAATTCGAAGCGGCGCTGGCAAAAATCGCCGCGAACGAACCCGACGAGGCGGATATGCTCTAATGACCTCACCCCGCGCTGCGACTATAACCCGTCGCCCGCTCGACGTTCACCCTTCGCTGCACGTTGCCATGCTAGAATCACCAAACAATTAGCCAATGCTATAAAATCGCATCCAAAGGCGGCGAACATCATGCACACTTCGCGTCGGTTTCGTTTCAGCCTCATCGTGTCGATCATGCTCCTGCTCGCCGTCGCTGGGTGGGCTGCTCCCGCGCTGGCGCAGAGTACGCCCGTCCCGCTGACATTTGCGGGCGAGCACGCCGCGAAATTCCAGCAAATCCACATGGTCAGCGCCGCCAGCGGCTGGGCGGTGGTCGGCATCCCCGACCCATATCAAAGCCCCGACCTCCGACCGGGGCAGACTTACGCGGGCACGCTGGCGCACGTGCTGCGCACGCAGGACGGCGGGCAGACGTGGGCGGACGTGTCGCCGCCGACGCCGTTTGGCGACAGCTACGTCATGCACTATCTGCCCTGCGACTGCGCCGACAACGGGCTGCTGAAATACGCTTTTCTGGACGATCAGCACGCCTGGGTCGCCAACGATATGTTCGGCATTCCCGGCAACCAAATCTACAACGGGATCAGCGTATGGGCGACCAGCGACGGCGGCGCGTCGTGGAAGCTCTCCAACGTGCTGGATGCGATCACGGTGCTGTGGATGCGCTTCGTCGACCCGGAGCATGGCTGGCTGATGGTCGGCGGACAACCGCAGACGACGTACTATCTCGAACCGCCGTCGAGCCTGTACCAGACCATCGATGGCGGGCTGTCCTGGCAGATGATCGCCGACGACGGCGTGAACCCGCACTACAACCCCAACCGCGACCCACTCAGCAGCCCCGAAACCGGCATCATCGACGCGAAGCATACCGGCATGGCGTTCGACTCGCCGGAAAGCGGCTGGATCACGTGGTCGCCGTTTGACCCGCCTTACGGCGACCTGCGCCATTCGTCGGACGGCGGCGCGACCTGGAACAACGTCGACATCCCCGGCGATACGCGCCTGACCGACACCGGGAACAACTGCACGCTGACCAACGCTCAGACGTTCGCGCCCGGTTCAGCGCTGTTTCTGGCGGTCTGCTGGAATTACGAAGCCAGCGCTTACCAGAGCTGGCTGTACCGCACCGCCGACGCGGGCGAAAGCTGGCAGAGCAGCGCGCTGCCGAACCTGATGCTGGTCTACGACGACAACTACCTCGACCCGCGCCGCAGTTGCTCATGCTGGACGAGACCACCGGCTGGATGATCCAGTGCGAGCCGCCGACCGATGGCAACCGCCTGTAACGACCCGGGAGCGCGCAGTCTGGCGCAAACGCTGGACGGCGGAAAGACGTGGACAAGCTCGCGTGCCGCTGCCGCCCCAACTCGCCCGCGATGATCGATGCGGTGGGCGTGCAGCGTTTCAGCTTCGTCGACGCGAAACTCGGTTGGGCGGTGGATCAGAAGGGTCGGCTGATGACGACGACCGACGGCGGCAAGACGTGGGCGGCGATCACGCCGAGTATCACGACCGCTTCGTGAGATGGTGGTTATAGGGGCACGACATGTCGTGCCCCTACGCGCGCGCCCCCGCTTCAACCCACCGCTTGCCCCGCGCTTGGCGACCGCCGCCGACGAATCCGCGCGTGCTTTGATACAATGCGTCCCCGTATGCTGGACGAACGAGGAATTTGCCTGATGCGACGTTTACTTCCGCTTTTTGTGCTGGCGGTGTTGATTTTCGCCCTGCCCGCCTCGGCGCAGGACGCTGCGGCGACCGAAGCCGCCGATGGCTTGCCCTACGACCCGACCGTGTGCGCCGATTTCAACGACGGCGGCGCGCTGGGCGACGCCTGCCTCGCCATGATCGCGGCGTACCCGACGCCGCCGGAGATCACGCCGGTCGAGCAGGATCGCTACACGCTGGATACCTACAGCTTCTGGCGCGTCGGTCCCGACCCGACGCCCACGTTCGACGCGCCCGGCGGCGGGCAGAACGGTGAAATCCCGCAGGGGTTCAACTTCGTGCGGGCAATCGACCTGAGCGTGGACGGCTGGATACAGATCGAGGGCGGCAAGTGGATTCAGCAGGACGTGGCGCGCTTCTCGCAGCCGTCGTACTTCACGGGCGTGACGCTCGACGACGGGTTGGAATATCCCTTCGCCTTCGTGCTCGACCTGAGCCGGATTTACGTCTCGGCGTACCCCGGCGGTCCGCGCTCGCAGGATACCGGGCGCTGGCTCAAGCGCTACGAGCCGGTCAACATCTTCGCCACCGCCACCGACGCCGACGGCTGGCACTGGTACATGATCGGTCCCAACCAGTGGGTCGAGCAGCGCTTCGTCGCCAAAATCCAGAAGATCGAGCGACCGGAAGGCGTCAGCGGGCGCTGGGTGGCGGTCGACCTGTACGAGCAGACGCTGGTCGCTTACGAGGATGACACGCCGGTGTTCGCCACGCTGATCTCGTCCGGCTTGCCGACGCACGAGACGCCGGAAGGACTGTTCAACGTGTGGGCGAGCCTGCCCAACGACGGCATGTCCGGGGCGACCGGCGCGCCGAGCGCCTACGCGCTGCAAAGCGTCCCCTGGGTGATGTACTTCAACGGCGGCATCAGCCTGCACGGGACGTACTGGCACGACCTGTTCGGCTACCGCCAGAGTCACGGCTGCGTCAACCTGACGATCAGCGACGCCAAGTGGCTGTTCTACTGGTTCCACAACGGCGACCTGAACACTGAGATCACCAACCCGGTGTACGTGTATAGCAGCGGCGAGTACGGCGTGACGGCGACGGGGATTTAGAACAAAGTGCTGAGCTTGACTTCGGCAGGCACATGCTGAGGAAAAACATCCGGTCACGGCGCGATATGATACGTTTGGAATAGCGAACGGACGTTCTAATGGGTCATAATGGCGACATGCTGACAGACGCACATGTACTCCCAGACCATCAGGAACGCATCCGGAAATTGCAGCGCTACATCCGCGAGTACAGCAGCGAGCCGCTCAACCGGGAAATGCTGGCGACCAGCGCCGGTTTCTCGGTTCCCCACCTGCACCGCGTGTTCACCGCCTGCACGGGTGAAAGCATCGCCCATTACATCCGCCGCGTGCGCCTGGAACGCGCCGGACGCAAGCTGCGGATGGGCGCGGTCGACATCACCGAGGTGGCGCTGGCGGCGGGCTACCACACCCATTCCGCCTTCAGCAAGGCATTCAGGCAGCAGTATGGTCTCAGTCCGCGTGAGTTTCGTCAGCTTGACTGCTTCACCGCGACCGCTCTACTGAGGAAAGGATAGGTTCACATGAGGATCACGGTAACGAGTGTCTCTATCGCTGACTACGACCAGGCATTGAAATTCTATACTGAGGTACTGGGCTTCGTGAAGAAGCGCGATATTCCACTGGGTGAAGGCGCTCGCTGGCTGACCGTGGTTTCGCCTGAAGACCCGAACGGCGTCGAGCTGCTGCTGGAGCCGAATGCCGAATACCCGGCGATGAAGGCGCTGAAGGAATCGCTGGTGCAGGACGGCATCCCGTTCACGACTTTTCAGGTCAGCGACATCCACAAAGAATACGAGCGGATGAAAGCGCTGGACGTCGAGTTCACGATGGAGCCGACCAACATGGGCGATACGATTGTGGCGGTATTCGACGATACGTGCGGAAACCTGATCCAGCTTCACCAGATGACCGCCCGCTAACGCCAGTGGAACAGGCAGATCGAAGGGTCTGCCACATCCGTCGGCATGGTGGCGAGGATGAGAAAAGGGCGCACACACAGGTGCGCCCCTACAGTACATACCATCCGAATGGGGCGTTACGCCTTGACGACGTATGTCCCGGCGAGCTTGTCGTGCCAGCCCTGGCTCTTGCCGTCGAACATCGCCCAAATCCAGCCGAGCATAAAGACGACGCTGTTGATGTAGTAGCCCACGTAGCGGACGATCACGTCGGCGGCTTCCAGCGGCGCGCCCGACGCCTTGACGACGCGAATCCCCAGCCACTTCTTGCCGGGCGTCTGCCCGTTCTGCTGCGTCAGGAAATACCACTGGTAGACGATGCCGACGATAAACCCGGCAAGACCACCCGCTTCACGCCCGCCCCAGAACAACACCCCGGTGATCACGCCGAGGATGATGCTGTCGATGATTAACGCGATGAAGCGAGTGCCAATGCTCGCCAGCTCGTAGTCGACGACATCGCGTTTCGGTTTCTCGTAAGCTGCCATTGGTTCCAATCCCCCATTCCATCGTTGATTTACAGCGATCTATACGACAATCCGGCTTCAGGGTTGCGAAAATCGGCGCGGGTTGACCGGGCGAAAAAAGTGGACATTTGTCGGGCAAAACGCCTGGCAGGCGGCATTTTCGCCTTATGATGGTGGCATCGGGCGGGCAGAGCGGGCGCCGATGGACGGCAAATACCCCGAATTTTGCGGGGGATAAAAAAAGGGCGCACACACAGGTGTGTTCGTATGGAATATCCGTGTGTAGATAGCGGCGCACACACAGGTGCGCCCCTACAAGACGATCTGGCTTTTTTTTTTTGGGATCGGGTCGGCGGCGTTGCCCCTGACCTCGCGCAGCGCCTCAAGCATCGACGCGACGGTCGTGAACTTGATGCGCGGGCGACCGACCGCCGCGCCGCGCTGCTGCTCGATCTCGTCCAGCTTGAGCCAGTCGGCAAACGTGTCGTATTCGATACCGCGCTGCTGAAGCATGGCTTCCAGCGATCTGCGCGACGGCGACGACGGCGCAAGCAGCTTGCCCGCCGCGAGATCCTCGTCCGCCAGCAGTTGGGTCGACTGACCTGAGCGTCCGGCTTGTTCGTGCCGATGATGCCCGACGGTCCGCGCTTGATCCAGCCGACAGCGTATTCGCCGATCACGGTGCGGGTGTTGTCGGGGTCGATGATGCGCCCCTGCGCGTTGGGGATAACGCCCGCGCGCTGGTCGAACGGGACGCCGGACACGGGCAGCCCCCTATAGCCAATCGAGCGGAAGATCGTCGACCGGCAGGATTTCGGTGCGGTCGGCGGGACGCGGGCGGAGCGAGCCGTCGTCGGCGCGGTACAGCTCGTTGTGGACAAGCTCGACCGCCTCGACCGACTTGTCGCCGATGATGCGGGTGGGCGAGAATGCCAGAAAGCGCATGTGAATGCGCTTGGGCTTGCTGGGGTCGATTTCGATGGCGTAGCGTTGCAGCGTCTGGACGTTGCGCCCGGCGTTGCGATCTTCGCCGAAAGACGCAGGCGCTGCTGAGCGGTCAAGCCTGATATCCTCAGGGCGAACGATGCAGTCGGCTTCCGCAAGCTCGCCAAATTCCTTCAGCTCCGGGTTGGTGAAAGCCGCCTGAGCCGTGGACCGCGCCGACCGAGCAGGTAAATATCGCGCACGCGGCTGCTCTTGAGCGCTTCCAGCGCGTAGTCGGCGATGTCGGTCTTTGCCAGCTCGTCGTAGCTGCTGGCGAGGATGCGCGCCACGTCCATCGCCACGTTGCCGTTGCCGACGACGGCGACGCTGGTCTGCGTCAGATCGAACGACAGGTCGTGATAATCGGGATGCCCGTTATACCAGCCGACGAACTCGGTCGCCGGGTCGCTGCCGGGCAGGTCTTCGCCGGGGATGCCCATGTGGCGGTCGGTCTGCGCGCCGACGGCGTAAATGACGGCGTGATAATGCGCCATCAGGTCGTCGTGAGAGAGGTCTTTGCCGTATTCGACGTGCCCATAGAAGCGGAAGCCGGGATACTGCGCCGTGCGCTCGTACACCTTCGTGACCGTCTTGATTTTGGGGTGATCGGGGGCGACGCCGCCGCGCACCAGTCCGTAGGGCGTGGGCAGGCGGTCGAACATGTCGATCTGCACGGCGAGACCGTCCTGCTTCTGCAGGTATTCGGCAGCGTAAAAAGCCGACGGACCCGACCCAATGATCGCAACCCGCAGCGGATTGTCCGTTGTTCCCAATGGAGCAGTCATGGCTTCTCTTTTCACTCACAAGCTCGATGCAAGCATCCCTAACTATAACACCATCTGTGAGCGGCGCGGCAGCCGGGAAATCGGGGGAAGCGTAAAGGGCGAATGTGCGAAAACAGCCGATAGATTGCCACACAAAAGCCGCTCTCGCGCTCGTCTGCAGCGCAGACTCGTCAAAAACATGAAATTTTCGTCAAATCTGGGGATGATTGAGATGCCTAGCTCAATTTTAGCCTTATGATCGTCACAGGTGAATGTTTGGAAAACGTCACACCCCGTCACACCGACGGACATAACGGCGGAAGGGCTTCATGGGACGACTTCTCCACGCGACCGAAATTGGGCAAGGTACAACCTGGACAGGGACTATCGTGATTTCAACCAACAAATACTTTCACTCCGAAGAAACCCCGGAAGCACCTACGAATGTCAGTGTCGGTTGGGATAATGACGGGCAGTCGGTGGCGCGCATCACGCTGCGCAACCGCTGGTCATGGGAAGCCCTGTACGAAGCCAATAACACGCTGATCAACATGATGCGCGGCACGAATCAGCCCATTCACCTGCTGCTGGACTTCACCGACGGCGACACCATCCCATCGGGCGGCGTGATCATGCACATGCGCAACCTGCTGGGCGCGTACCCGCCCAACTGCGATCTTCGGATTATCGTTACGCACAACGTGCTGGTGGAACGTCTGATGAACATCTTCCAGGCGGCGTTCCAGACCGGGCTGGGGCAGCAGGTCTACACGGTCTCGTCGGTTGAGGACGCCTACCAACTGATCGAAAAGCACGCCCGCCTGCAGGCGGAAATTCACTAATTCTCGCGGGGCATCTCGAAGCCGAACACGCTGCCCGCGCCGGGCGCGCTGCGGAAGCGCATGATCCCGCCGTGCCGCTCGATGATGTTCTTGACGAGGTGCAGCCCCAAGCCTGTCCCCTCAATCTTCGACGCCCTGGCATTGCTGGCGCGGAAAAATGGCTGGAACAGACGCGCCTGCTGTTCCTCCGGAACACCCAAGCCCGTATCCTCCACTTCGACGACGACGCTCCGCTCGAACGGTTCCAGCCGCACGGTGACCGTGCCGCCGCCGGGCGTGTACTTGATGGCGTTGCCGATCAGGTTGTCCATCGCTTCCCGAATCTGCGCCGCATCGACGTAAACCAGCACGCTTTCTTCGGGCAGCGACAGCCGGAAGGTCTGCGCTTTCTTCTGGGCGCGCGCCTCGTTCCCGGCGAACACCGAGCGCAGCAGATCGCTCAGGTCGATGTCGTCCCGATGCCCGCCGGTCTGCATCGTCTCGATGCGCTGAAGCGACAGGATGTCGTTGATGATCTTGAGCATCTTCTGCCCGGCTTCTTCGATGGAGTCGAGGAACTCGCGCTGATCCGGCGTGAGAGTCGCATCTTCCAGCATCAGCTCGGCGGACGCCTTGACGACGCCCAACGGATTACGCAGATCGTGGGCGGCGATGCGGATCATGTCGGTCTTGAGCTGTTCCAGCTCGCTGACGCGCATGTAGAGCAGATGAAGCTCCTCTAGCTGCTGCTGCGAAACCTGATAAAGCTGGGCGTTGTCGATGGCGACGGTGATGTGGCTGGCGACCGTCTCCAGAAAATCGAGCGCCTCCTGCGTGAACAGCCGGGGCTTGGCGGTTTTCAGGTTGATCACGCCGATCAGGTGGTCGCGGTGCATCAGCGGGATGGTCATCTGCGCGCGGATGCCGGGGATGTCGGCGCTGTAATCGGGGTCGGCATCGGGGTCGAGGACGAGCTGCGGCTGGTTGGTCGCCAGCGCCCGCCCGACCACGCCGCTGCCGGTATCCCACATCGCGCCGGTGACGTAACTGCCGACGGCGTGCACCAGCCGAAGCTGTTCGCCGTCGATCAAGCCAATGAAGCCGTGTTCCGCGCCGGACGCGCGCTGAGCGGTATCCATCGCAATCGTCAGCACACTGTCGAGGTCGAGCGACTCTGCTCAATTCGACCTGGATGCGGCGCAGCAGGTTGAGGCGCTGGATGGCGTGCTCGCGCACGGATTCCGCCTTGCGGAGCGCGTCATCGGCGGCGGCGAGCGCCGCCTGTTCGCCGCGCGCCAGAATTTCGCTGATCACCGACGTGGCGAGGTCGGTCAGCGCGGCGAGGTCGTCGTCCGACCAGCCGCGCGGCTGCCTGTCGACTACGCCGAGGCAGCCGACGACCACGCCAGCGGGCAGCGCCAGCGGAACCCCGGCGAAAGCGGCGATTCCCAGTTCAAGCGTCAGGCGGTTATCGCTCACGAGCGGGTGCTGGCGCGCGTCGCCGATGACCAGCGGGCTGCTGGCGGCGACGACGTGCTGCCCGTAGGAATAATCGAGCGGAAGCTGACGCTGCGACGCCCAGGGTTCGTCAAACCCCACCTGGCTTTTCAGAAACTCGCAGTCCTCATCCAGCAGCGAGATGCTGGCGATAGGCGTCTGGAGGATGCGGCAGGCGAGCCGGGTCAGGCGGTCGAACGACGGCTCCGCCGGGGTGTGCAGCAGGTTGAGATTCTGCAGGGCGGCGAGGCGTTCCGAACTGGCGACAACTTCCGGGCTGGCGTTGGGCATCAGGGTCTCGCAAGGTTCAACCGTACAGCATCATTATATGCTGAAACTTTACATCAATGCTGCCTCAAGGATCGCAAGGCTCACGACGGGCGCAGCGGCAGCACCAGCTCCTTGTGGAAATCGGTCAGGGTGACGAGCGCGCCGGAGTCGTCGACGTAGCACAAATCCTCGATGCGCATCCCGAAGCCGCGCTCCGGGTAGTACAGCCCCGGCTCGATGCTGATGACGTTGCCGCGCTGGAGCGTATCTTTCGAGAGATGCCCGATGCCCGGTCGCTCGTGGATGTTCAGCCCGACACCGTGACCGAGGCTGTGAACGTAGCCGACGCTGGTCGACGGATTGCTGCGGGTGGTCGGGTGTCCCTTGCTCTCGAAGTAATCCTGCACCGCCTCCTGAAGCACATGGGCGGGCATGTTCGGGCGAAAATTGTCGATTGCCACGTCGAAGGCATCCATCACCTCGTTGTACGCCTGCTCGACTTCGGGCGTGGCGTAGCCAATCGACCAGGTGCGGGTGCTGTCGTGGTAGTAGCCGCCGCCGATCTCGCGCGGGAACAGGTCAAAGACAATCGGCTGACCGACCCTGAGCGGCATGTCGGCTTCGCCCCGGCTGTGCGGGAAGCCGCCGTCGCGCCCCTCGGCGAAGATCATGGCGTCGTCCTCAAGGTCGCGGTCGAGCAGCTCGCGGCGGACGAAGCGCTTCACGTCGCCGATGGTCAGCGGCGAACCGTCGTCCTTGACGACCGTATCGCCCTCGGCGCGGTGACCGCCGATGAAATCCCAGGTCGCCTGCCAGACGGCGCTGGTGCGTTCGGCGACCGAGCGGATGCGGGCGATCTCGTCGGCGTCTTTGGTGACGTAAGCCTCGTCGAACAGCGTCATGCCGGTCTCGCCGACGAACTGATATTCGGCGTATTCGGCTTCGACCAGCCGGATCAGTTCCAGATACTTGTGGATTTCGCCCGCGCCGTACACGCCGACCCTGCCGCTTTCGACGCTGACGCCCTGCAGCAGCCGCTTCCAGAAAACGACGGTCGCTTTGGACTGATCGCCGTTCATCTGCTGATACAGCTCGCCCCAGCCATAATCGTTGTACGAATGGGTTTCCAGTCCACTCTTGGCGGCTTCTTCGACCTCCATCGGGTTGACGATCATCACCGGAGCGCCGCCGCGCCTGCGCAGGACGTAGCCGCCCGTGACCATCGCGCCGTTGGTCAGGTAGTGGCGCGGCGGGTTGGCGTGTTCGTCGCCGCAGACCAGCAGCACGTCGAGATTGCGCGCCGCCATCAGCCTGTCGAGATCGGATTTCATGAGTCAGTCCTTTAAGAGTTAAAACCTCAACAAAATTGCAACGACCTACAAACAGCCACCAAGTATAGCAATAGAGGGGTTGCGTCTGAAAACAACATATGTTCTAGGCGCCAACCTCCATAAAGAACAAGTCCTCGAACCAGAACATATGCTCAAAAGCGCTCTATCACAAAACCTCAATCTTGTCAAGCGATCGAGGGGCATTATGCTATTGACAGATGAGTGAGTGTTTCGTCACAAGTGTTCTGGGTAAACAATCCGTACTGATGTATTAACGAGGGAGGGTATTTCATCATAGACCATGATAATATTTGTTATCGCTAACAACACTGGTTCTAGCGTTCATGTCAAATGTCATGAAGCTGTTTCCTAGAGGGTTCAAAGTCAATTGTACAGAGCAACAGTGGCGAACCCACATTCTAAGAAAACACAATTCTTGGAAGGGTGGGAAGCGACGATCAAGAAAACTATTGAGAAGATCTACGGCATTTCGCGGAAACATCCCGATAGAAATATTTACTATCTGAGACGTTCAAGGCGACCTTTACATTAAGGTCATTGTAGCTTTTGAAGGAGACAACGGTTCGATTGCTGACGCATTCCAGCCGATTATTGCAAGGCGGGAGAACAACTAATATGGCCAAACTCAAACCCTTAATTCAGTCTAACCAACTGAAGACGACTGCCCTATCAGCTAGCCAAAACCAAGCAAGCGTTCAATGTCGAGTATGATGAAATACTCGACTCGCTCCATCTGTTTCAACCCGGACGATCAGATAATGGTAGCGCACTACGTGGATGATCCGCATTGCTCTACTTTATCTGGCGGACACGTTAATCGTTGGACTTCAGATCGAGGATTTTACGCTGGACTTGCTACCGGCGCATGAAAATGTGCTCGCATTGGCGACTGAGCGACCTGGCGAGCAGATAAGTGATACGAGCATCATTCTGGTTGCCAAGAAAAGGCTTCCGAAAGTAGCCAAAGTTGCTCAGGCAACTAGCTGTGGCAGGAGAGCCAGGACTTAATTGGCAGCCGCACTTTGAACGGTACCGCCTAGCACAGAAATACCAGTGGAGATGCCTCAGATGCCTGCCGGCATCTCCACTCCTACGCACATCTTCACCATTGGCATTCCCGCTTCCTTTATCTGTCTAAAATGCCCACGACCGCAATCAGGGGTCTTCCTGCCCCGGCAGCACGGTGCGCGGGTCGAGCAGCACGCGGCGGTCACGGATGCGGGCGATCACGGGCGGGTCGTCGGCGCGCAGCGCGGCGGTGAAGGCGTCGGCGTCGGGCACGTCGAGCGCCAGCAGCGCCGTCGGCAGGGTCGCGCCGGGCAGACTGCCGCCGCCGACCGCCGACTCGCCGGGGATGACCGATCCGCCGAGCGACTGCGCCCACGACTCCGCCAGCGCCTGAATCTCCGCCAGCGGACGGGCGATCATGCGCCAGATCGGGATGTGCTCGGCGGCGTCGCCCCGGCGGTAGTGGTCGAGCGTGGCGACCAGCGCGGCGAGGCACAGCTTATCGGCGCGGATAGCGCGGGCGAGCGGGTGGCGCTTGAGCGCGTCGACCAGCGGCTTTTTGCCGAGGATGACGCCCGCCTGCGGTCCGCCGAGCAGCTTGTCGCCGCTGAAGCTGACCAGATCGACGCCCGCCGCCAGGCTGTCCTGTACCAGCGGCTCGTAGTCCAGCCCGTAGCGCGTCGTGTCGATCAGCGTGCCGCTGCCGAGGTCGTCGACCAGCAGCAGATCGTGACGGTGGGCGATCTGCGCCAGCGCGTCGAGCGGCGCGGATTCGACAAAGCCGATCTGCTTGAAATTGGAGGCGTGGGCGCGCAGGATCAGCGCGGTTTCGGGCGTGATGGCGCGCTCGTAGTCGTCGGCGCGGGTGCGGTTGGTCGTGCCGACCTCGACCAGCCTCGCCCCGCTCTGGCGCAGCACGTCCGGGATGCGGAAGCCGCCGCCGATCTCGACCAACTGCCCCCGGCTGATGATGACCTCGCGCCCGTGAGCAAGCGCCGACAGGATCAGCAGCAGGGCGGCGGCGTTGTTGTTGACGACCAACGCCGCTTCCGTCCCGGTGACGGCGCGCAGGGCGGCGTCGGGGTGGGTCAGGCGGCTGCCGCGCTTGCCGCTCTCCAGATCGAATTCGAGCGTGCTGTAATTCGCCGCCACGTCGAGCATGGCGCGCTGCGCCGACTCGGACAGCGGCGCTCTGCCGAGATTGGTATGCAGGATGATGCCGGTAGCGTTGATGACCGGGCGCAGCGACGGGCGAAACGCCTGATGCAGCGCCGCCGCCGCCGCATCGAGCAGCGAGTCGGCGTCCGCCGGGAGCGCTTCGCCATCGCTCAGCCGAGCACGCGCCGAATCGAGCGCCGAGCGCAGCGCGCTGACGGTCGGCTCGCGCCCGTAGCGGGCGATTAGCGCCGCGCCACCAGCGCTCGTGATCAACGTGTCGACTGAGGGGAGCGCGCGCAGCAGGCTATTCGTCGTATTGCTCATTCGGGATTTCCCGCGAGCGCAGGAACACTTCGATCACGATGAACGCCAGCGCCAGAAAGAAAACCATCGGCACGGTGAGCACGCGCGGGATTTGCAGCCACAGGCAGGTGACGACGAACAGCCCCAGCCACACCGACTGGCGCACGATCACCCCGCTGGGCGGCAGGGCGCGGGTGATGGGCGTGATGCGCACGTTGACGTAGCGCAGAAACGGCATGGTCGTCCCGGCGATGGCGACCTGCACCAGCAGGAAGAACAGCCAGCGCTGCCCGACGCGCGGAACCTGCGTCGTCACCAGATAATACAAGCCGCCCCACCCGGCGATCATCATGACGACGGCGGCGATGGTCATGCCGGTGTGGTCGGGCGGCGTCTTTTCGGCGCGGAGGGTTTGTTCGGTCATCGTGTGTCAATTATAGCGACTCGGCGGAATCGTGCTAACATGCTCACATGCTGCTGTTGCTGCTTTCGCGTCTATCATTACGAGTCCTGCCGCTGATCGCGGCGCTGTGCGCGGTCGTCCCGGCGGTGGGCGGGCGTCCGCTGCGCCCGGACGAAGCGTGGGACGGCTTCGGCTTCGCCATCTGCGACCTGCCGTGCTTCGCCGGGATCACGCCGGGGCGCACGCCGTTCCAGCAAACGCCGTCGCTGCTGCGCAAAAATATCCCGATCATTCAGAATCGCATGTTCAACACCGGGCTGGTCGTCCACTTCTGGGCATCCACCCCGGCATACGAGCTGTCAGGGTTCACGCGCCACACCTTCGGGGTCGTGGACGAAATCCGGCTGAACTCGCCGGTTCCGCTCGACCACCTGATCGCCGAGCTGGGGATGCCGGACTGCATCCTGTTGGGCATCGGCACGACTTCGCACCGCTCGACGGTTTTCTGGGTGCGGCGGCAGATTTCCATCGGCGCGGTGCTGCAGGGCGAAAGCCTCGACCTGAGCGCGCGCGTCCCGGCGCTGTGGGTGAACGTGGCGGACCCGACCGAATGCGCCAGAGGCGACACCATCCGCTGGCGCGGCTTCGCGCCGCTGTGGAATTACGCGCGCGCCGTTGCGACGGGCTAGCCGGGCGATACGCCGATGCTGCTGAACGTCCTGTCCCGCATCCTGACGCGCCTGCTGCCGATGTGTCTGGTGCTGTGCATCGTCGTGCCGGGTCTGGCGGCGCGACCGGTCATCCCGGGCGCGGCGTGGGACGGCTTCGGCTTCAACGTCTGCAAGCTGCCGTGCTTCGCCGGGATCACGCCGGGGGTGACGCCGTTCGACGACATTTACAGACTGCTGGTCAGCAACGTGCCGCTGCTCGACCGCCGCATGATCGCCAGCGGGTCGGCGCTCAACTTCTGGGCGCGGCTGCCATCCCAGCAGTTCGGTGGATTGATCCGCTATGATGCACGGCTGGTCGGCGAGATGCGCTTCAATGTGATCCTGCCGGTCGCTTCGGTGCTGGAAGAATTAGGGACGCCGGACTGCATCCTGCCGAATACGCAGGGCGACCCGGCTCGCATGACCGTGATCTTCTGGGAACGGGGAAATGTGTCAATCGGCGCAGTTCTGAGTCCGAACTGGCACACGATTGACCTGAACGCGGATTCGCTGGCGCTGTGGCTGCGCGTCGCCACGCCGGGCGACTGCTCGCTGCGCGGGGCGCTTCCCTGGCGAGGATTCGCGCCGTTGTGGGCGTACAGCGGCTAGCGCCGCTTCTCCTCGATTTGCCCGTACAGCTCGCGGGTCTCGCGCGACGGCTGAATCTTGAGCGTGTCGGTGAGAATCTGTTCGAGCTTGCGATACTGCATCACCGCGTCATCCAGCATCCCCATGTTCAGGTACAGGCTCATAACATTGCGGTGAATATCCTCGCGCTCCGGCGTCTCCTTGAGCGAGCGCGTGAAGAAGCCTATCGCCCGCTGTTCCTCGCCGCGCCGCGCGTAAATGCGCCCCATGCCGATCAGCGCCTGCGCGTACAACTGTCGCAGGGCGGTGCGCCGCTCGACCACCCACTTCATCTCGATGGTTTGCAGGAACGGCGCGCGGTAGATGTCGATGGCGCGGGCGAGCAGCGCGATTTCCTCTTTTTCGCTGCTGGCGACCAGCGCTTTATCGACCGCTTCCTGAAAATCGCCCACGTCGTAATGGCGCACGACTTTATCGCCGGGCATGTAGAAGCCGCTGTTGTACTGCGTCAGTTCGTAGCTGGCGGATTCGTCAATTTTCATGCTGATGCGCTCGGTGATCTTGCGCTTGGTCACATGAAAGACGTTGGTGGCTTCCTTGACCGACAGTTCGGGCCAGAAGGTCTCGAAGATTTCGTCGCGCGTCACCAGCGGGTGATCCATGAAGAAGAAGAAAAGATTACGCGGCAATGCGCCGTCCCAGTTGGTGATCGGCAAGCCGTTGACCAGCGCGTGCCCTCTGCCGAATGCGTAAACCTCAAGCTGCGGCTTGGGCATGTTTTCGACGGTGAACATCATGTCGTCGCGGCGCTGGTCGGTTCCCAGGACGATAGCCTCGCCGCGCGCGACCATATCGTACCAGGGCTGGTAGGTCAGCAGGCGGCTGCTGAAGGCTACCTGCGCGTTATCGGGCATCGAGCCGACCAAAGCGCGGATGAACTGGTTGAAGTCGGCGTCCATCGCCACGCGATCCAGCTCGTCGATGAACAGGATCAGCGGCTCGTCGCTGTAAGCGCCGAGGTCGGCGGCGAGGGCTTCGCCGATGGCGGCGGGCTTGCCTTCCGCCAGGGCGCGTTGTAAATTATCTCCGAAATTACCGAGCACCGACTGAAACTCGTCGACCAAGCCGGAGAGCCATTCCTTCAGCGCGACCTGTTCATCGCTGACCCGATAGTAGAGTAAACCTTCTTTGGCGCTGGAGAGAAAATAAGAGAGGAAGAGGTTGCGATAATTCGTCCAGGGATAGATGAGAACTACTTTTTTGCCGTCACTCCGCTGGCGAAAGGAATCCAAAGAAACGTGGGTGACTTCGTGAACGAGCATGTTTCGCTACCTCTCTGTGGCGCGTGTTGTGCAGCGCGCCATTTCCGGCGCACAAACCTGGCACTGCCGTTAAAAAATATTCAAGCCTCAATAAACTACTATTACGCCTATTTACAAGTTATTTTACACAACTTTTCGAAGTTCTGCTCATCAAGAATCCTAGACAATTAGGGCACAGAATGACATTTCTCGCAAGAGCCGTACTGCGCCTCGAACCGCTGCTGCTGGGCGTGGTCGTCTCCGCCTTCTGGTTCGACGATCCCAGTCGTGTGAACTACCTGCCATTGTTGATCCCGCCGATGTTGGCGCGGCTGATACTATACCGTCGAATTTGGGTGAATGTCACAATCAGTTTGCCACTGTATTTATTCGTGGCGCTGTGCGCGGTCAATACGTGGGTGGCGCTTCAAAATCCGGCTTCGCCGCCGTTCTCGTGGGGGTGGTATGTCGTCGGCAGACCGATGATGGGCGTCGCGCTGGCGCTGAGCGTCGCCAGCATGGTCTACGAGCGCGGGCGTATTCAGGAGGTGCTGCTGGCGGTGCTGGTGCTGGCGGTGCTGGTCGGGGCGCTTGGGCTGACAGGAGCGCAGTATACCTCGACCAAATCGAAGCAGCTTCTGTTCCTGATCGACCACATTCCGCAGGTCTACAACTTCCCCGGCGCGCCGGGCGGCTTCAACGTGAACGAAATTGGTGGGGCGATGGCGTTCTTCGCGCCGCTGGCGGCAGGCGTGATGTTCTACAGCCTGCGCGACGCCCGCGCCGCGAGAGTCCGGCTGGGCGCGTCGGTCGTGGGGTTCGCCCTGCTCGCGCTGGCGCTCTTTCTTGGGCAGAGCCGGTTAGCGATCATCGGCGTGGTGTTCGCGGTCGGGCTGCTGGCAATTATACTGCTTCAGAACCAGCGCTGGCGACGCATCGCGCTGGCGCTGATAGCGGTTTTCTGCGTCGTCGAGCTGGTGATCGTGAGCGGCATATTCGCGCCGCCAACGCTCCAGCCCGAAATCGCCGAGCGCGACGAAACCAGCTTCAGCCAGCGGCTGGTGATCTGGGGCGCAGCGGTCAACATCATCCGCGATTACCCGCTGACGGGCGTCGGTCTCAACCAGTTCCGGTCGCAGCGGGTGCGCGAAAATTACCCGGTGCCCGACTTCGCCATGCGGGTCGTGCCGCACGCCCACGACGAGCTGCTGCAGGTCGGCGCGGATACCGGCATACCGGGCATGATCCTGTTCGTCATCTGGCACGCCGGGCTGGTGGTGATGATCTGGCGCACGTGGCGCGACGGCGACCCGCTGGTGCGGGTGGTCGGGCTGTCCGCCGGAGCCGGGCTGCTGGCGCACGCCATCTTCGGTCTCGCCGACGCCATCACCCTGTTCGACCGCTTCACCTGGGCATACTGGCTGATGGTCGGGCTGGTGTGCAGCGCGTATGTCCTGTCCCGACGCGGGCAAACGCCCACTCCTGACGGAGTCAACCCGGCGAAAGAATCAACGTTGAATGCTTAAGATTGCAATTTGGGGGTAAACTGCTATATACCGGAAATGATTCAGTTACGATGACACGCGAGTCCCTGCGTCCATGAGCAGCACCAACCCGGAACTGGGTTCACGAATCACCGAGCTACGAACACCCCGCTCACGTCTCATCTTCTGTTTGATGGATGCTCGCGGTGTTGACGCTGCCTGCGCTGCTCGTGAATCTGCCGATCGCCGGGTCTCGCTGATCGCGCTGCTGGGCTTGCTGGTGATCACGCTCGACACCCCGGTCATCAAAGTCGCCGTGCCGCGCGCACGCCCCGCCCCGCGAACGTCGGTCGTCGCCGACGTAACCCGCCAGTTATCCAGCTCGCTAAGCATCGGTCAAGTCGCCAACATCGTGCTGGAGCGCGGCGCTGCGCGACTCACAGCCAGGTCGCCACGCCTGCCATGCCGGTCGAGGTCGATCATTTCATGACGATCCAGCTTCGGCAGGGCAGGGAAACGGTGCAAATGTTCCACCGCAACCACACCGGCAACACGCTGATCGAGCAGGTGCTTCAGCAGGGGCGGACGATGTTCAACCGCGACCGCACCGCCGTCGCGGTGTTGCAGGCCATGAATATCTGGTGATCGGCGTGCTGTGCGTCGCCAACCACAAGACGCTGACCAAAGCCGAAGCCGAACTGCTCAGCCAGCTTGCCGTGCCCGCCGCCATCAGCCTGCACAATGCCCAGCTTCTGGACGACCAGCAGTACCAGATCAACACGCTCAGCCACAGCCCGCACGCTGACGCTGCGGCCTTCGCCGCGAGCGGACCGCGATACGGTCGCGCAGGCGGTCATGGAGACGGTGAGCGATCTGCTGGGGGTGCAGGAGGTGGCGCTGTACCGCAACCGGAGCGGGCAGCTTGACCAGATCGTCAGCCAGCACCGGGATCGCTTCAGCCGCGCGATCAACGAGGAACGGCTGACGCAGGACGTAGCCCAAAAGACGGCGGAAGCGGGCAAGCTGCAGGTGCTGCGCCAGCCCGTGATCACGGTCGGCGTGCCGGTCGAGCGCGACGGCGAAGTCAACGAGGTGCTGGCGGTCGCATTCATCGAGCAGCATACGCTGCGCCGCCGCGAGTTGAACGCGCTGATCCTGCTCGCCAGCCAGACGGTCGCCTACCTGAACACCGTCGAGCTGCACGAGCAGATGCGCGCCGTCAGCGAGCGGCTGCGCGTGACCATCAACTCGGCGCGCGACGGCGTGCTGCTGTTCGACCGCGAAGGCAAGCTGATCGAGTGCAACCCGTCGGCGGAGCGGCTGCTCGGCATCGACAAAGAGCCGTTCCTGGGCAAGCATTTCGTCGACATGCTGTTCGACATGATGAAAGCCAACGAACTGAACGGCTTGGGCTATTCGCGCTCGCAGCTTACCGAGCTGGCGCGCCAGCTTCGGCTGGAGCCGAACCGCATCACCCGCCGCCAGTTCGAGCAGACCAACGACGGGCAGAAGGTCTACATCGAGGAAATTGGCTCGCCGGTGATCGACGCGCGGAACCGGGTGATCGGGCGGCTGCTGGTGCTGCGCGACATGACCGAACAGCGCCTGCTGGCGGACTTCCGCGACGAGATCACCCACATGGCGGTACACGACCTGCGCGACCGCTGACTGCCGCGATCAACGGCATCGACATGACGCTCAAGCTGGGCGTGACGGAGTACCCGGACGAGAGCGAGCGCGTGCTGCGGCTGTCGCTGGAAAGCGCCCACAGCCTGATGCGGCTGATCAACAGCCTGCTAGACATCGCCAAGCTGGAAAGCCGCCGCCTGCCGATCCACCCGCAGCCGGTGACGGCGGAGGAACTGATCGCCGACGCGCGCAAGACGCTCGAGAATTCCATCGAGCAGGCACAGATACAGATCGACGTAGCGCTGGACAGCGACCTGCCGAAGCTCAACGTCGACCAGGATTTGATCCGCCGCGTGCTGGTGAACCTGCTCGACAACGCCGTGCGCTTCACGCCGAGCGACGGGAAAGTGCTGATCGCCAGCCAGTTCAAAGAGCACCGCCTGACGATCCGCATCGAGGACAGCGGACCGGGCATCCCGGCGGAGGAGCGCGACCAGATTTTCGAGCAGTACCGCCAGAGCAAGAAGAACAAGCCCTGCGCGGCTCGAAGGGCACGGGCTGCGCTGACGTTCTGCAAACTGGCGGTCGAGGCGCACGGCGGGCGCATCTGGGTGGACAATGCCAAAACGCTCTCCGGCGCGTGCTTCAACATCAGCCTGCCGATTGAGATGCCGTGAGCGTCGGCTCGATGATCGAATTCAAGGAACAAGTCTGCGTGGTCAGGAAACAACTGCCGGATAACCGCCCATCACCGCCGCGCTGGGCGTGCTGACCCTGATCGTGCTGGTGCTCAACCTGCCCAGCGAGGTGCTGGTCAGCAACGGCGGTCTGCTGGTGATTTACGGCGCGATGGCGGCGGTGGCGCTGCACTTCGGCATGGTCGACAGCGAACTCAGCCCGGCGCACGGAGTCGGGATGCTGGCGCTGCTGTCGCTGCCGGGCACGGCGATGGCGGCGAGCCTGTGGATCATCGCCCTCGCCAGCGCGCTGGGGCAGCTTGCCTTCGCGCTGCGGCAGGACGCGCGCTCGTCGACGCAGGACGTGACCCTGGTGGCGGCACGCATGACGCTGAGCTTCTACGTCGCCGCGCTGGTCTACCGGGGCGACCTGCCGCTCCGCGATCTGGCGGGCAGCAACATCGTCACGGTGCTGGTCTACGGCATCGTCTACAGCGCGATCTATCTCGGGCTGTTCCTGCTGGAACAATGGCTTCAGGGCAGGTCGTTCGAGCGCGTGCGCGAGCGGGCAGCCGCATTTACGCGCTGATCCTGATCGTGCCGATCCCATTCGCGGCGCTCGGCGCGATGATCCTCGACGAACTGGGCTTGCTGCCGTTCTTCATCTACCTGGGCAGCCTGGGCTTGATCCTGCTGCGGCGGCGCGACGCGATCCGCAGCCAGCAGCGCCGCATCGCCGAAATCAGTTCGTCGGCAGACCAGAAACTCCACCAGAATCAGGAGGGGAGCGGGCGAGCCGGTTGGCGACGCTCAACCGCATTCTCGCGCTGCTTTCGGATACGCTGTCGCCGGAGACGGTGATCGACACGGTGATTTCGTCGGCGTCGATGATCGGCGATGCGTCGGCGGTCGCCATGTATCTGTTCCGCGAGGACACGCTGGGCTGGCGCGCAGCGCCGGGCTGAGCGACCAGTTCGCCGCTGCGCCGCCTGATCCGCTGATCACCGGGGCGGGGCGCGACTTCGAGCAGCCGGTGGTGGTGAGCGACGTAGCGCGCGACGCGCCCGCGCTGCGCGAGACGATGAAGGCGGAGAAGATCGCGTCGTGATCGAACTGCCGCTGTCGTACCAGACCGTGCCCATCGGCGTGCTGGTGATGTACTACGCCCAGCCGCTCGACTTCAGCCCGGAACTGGTCGAACTGCTGCGCACGTTTGCCAAACAGTCGGCGCAGGCGATCAGCAACGCACGGCTGTACGCCATCACCGACGAGGCGCTGGAGAAGCGCGTCGGGCAGCTTCTGGCGCTGGGGAATATCGGGCATCACCTGACGGCGACGCTGGAAGTGCGGGCGATCTGCGATCTGGTGGTCGAATACGCCATGCAGTCGACCGAGGCGAGCGCCGCCGCCGTGCTGCTGACCGACGCGGCGGGCGCGGTCGAGCACTCGTCGATCCTCGGCTACCCGCCGGGCACGCTCAGCAAGGGGCTGAACCGGGTCAACGAAGGCGTGACCGGGATGGCGATACGGGCGCGCAACACCGTCCGCGTGAGCGACGTGCAAGCCGAGCCGGGGTATCTGTCGGTGCTGGCTAGCACGCGCTCGCAGCTTTCGACGCCGATCATGTGGAACGAAAAGGTCGCTGGGGTGATCACGCTGGAAAGCGAACGGCTGAACGGCTTCAGCGAGGAAGATACCTACTTCGTCCAGCAGCTTGCGAATCAGGCGATCATCGCCATCGAGAACGCGCGGCTGTTCCGCAAGGTCGCCGAGGCGCGCGACCGGATGCAGGTCATCCTGAACACGGTCACGGAAGGCATCGTCCTGATCAACACGGGCGGCGAAATCGCGCTGGCGAACCCGCGCGTCGAACTGATGGGCTTGCAGGCGGATTCGATGATCGGGCGGACGCTCGACCAACTGCTTGAAGAACCGGATTTCGCCGAACGGCTGGGCTTCCGCACGGGCAGCGAGCTGCACCGGCTGGTCAAAGAGCTGCGCGCGCCGGGCGGGCTGGCTGCCCGCGAGCCGAAGGTGTTCAGCGTGGGCGAGGACGACCCGCGCTTCGTCGAGCGGCAGGTCTTTCCGGTCTACGACGAAACCGAGCAGCCGTTGGGCGTGCTGCTGGTGTTCTACGACGAGACCGAGGAAATGAAGCTGGCGAAAACGCGCGAAGAAGTCTCGCAGATGCTGATCCACGACCTGCGCAGCCCGCTGACGGCGGTCACGACCAGCCTGAAGCTGCTCAGCGACCTGACGCCGAAGGACAGCGAATTCCGCCCGCTGGTCGAAACCACCACCGATTCGAGCCGCCGCGCGATCCGCAAGCTGCTCAGCCGCGTCGACGCCCTGCTGGACGTGGCGCGCATGGAAAACGGCGAGATGGCTATCGACACCAAGCCGACCGAGCTTGCCACGCTGGTCGACAACGTGTGCGTGGAACTCAGCCCGATTGCGCAGGAACTCAACGTCGACATCAAGCCGGAGATCAATTCGGATATGCCGCTGCTGGACATCGACGCCGACAAGGTGGAGCGGCTGCTGCTCAATCTGGTCGATAACGCGCTCAAGTTCAGCCCGTCGAACAGCACGGTGGTCGTGCGGGCGCACGAGCCGGGGGCGGAGGACGCCGCGCCGGGCTTCGTCCGCATCGACGTGGTCGACGCTGGACCCGGCGTGCCCAACGAGTACAAGCTGATCCTGTTCGACCGCTTCGTGCAGGTGCGCGGGCGGCAGGGGTCGCGGCGCGGCACGGGCTTGGGCTTGACCTTCTGCCGACTGGTGACCGAGACGCACGGCGGGCGCATCTGGGTGGACGACAACCCGACGGGCGGCAGCATTTTCGCCTTCACGCTGCCGGTCGCCGTCGAAGCCAACACGAACGGCGCAGCCAGCGAGAGCGCTTAATTACTCAACGCAATTGACTCATCACAGGGATCGTTTGTAGGGGCACGATATATCGTGCCCTCTAAGACATTTTGCTTGGGAAGCAAACGCCCCTACGGAATCTTTGGGAAGTCGACGCGCAGTTCCTTCGGGTCGTCCGGGACGAAGAAAATTGACTGATACGGCTGGTTGCCGGTCGAGAGCAGCGCCGGTCCAATCGCCTTTCTGAACTGCGGCAGCGGGATTTTCCGCATCGCCCCTTTCGCCCGAAGCTCGCCCCACCAGTCGGGATCGTTCACGTACACGTTGTCGTCGTCGTAGCCCACGCACGTCCAGAAATGCGCGCCGCCGAAATCGTCCTGATTGTGGGCGATCATGCCGTAGCGCAGCAGCGGGATCACCGGACGCCCGGCTTTCAGTTCGGCGCGGATGGTCGTCCAGGTCGCCGGGTAGTGATACTTGAGCGTCAGCCCGACCGCCTTCGCCGCGCGGATCACGTCCGGGAAGTCGTAGACGAGGCGACCAACCGGCAGCTTCGCCTCGCGCAGCATCTGGTCGGGCGTGGTCTGGATGCCGCGCCACTGGGCGATCATGCAGGCGGCGACGATGCCGCAGTCGCCGCGCGAAAGCTTCGCCGTGTCGTCCCACTGACTGATATACGGTACCTGCATTGCGATCATGTGGTGCGCCCCTCAAGCCGATGCAGCGCTTATCCGTTAAGTTGGTCGAAGCCGCACACCCGGCGACAACATTCACATTATGCTTTGACGGTCGATTCCGCGCCAGCGGGGTAAGCAGACCATTTCGGCGATGGTCGAAATGTTGACAGGTGGCGGCGCATCCAGTAAATTTTCGTCATACATTCGAAAAAATTTCAAAGGTGCGGGCATGAAAATCCTGGTGATCGGTGGAACGCGCTTCGTCGGGCGGCACTTCGTCGACGCGGCGCTGGCACATGGGCACGACATCACCCTGTTCAACCGGGGACAGAGCAACGCCGACCTCTACCCGAACGTCGAGAACCTGCGCGGCAACCGCGATGGCGATCTGGCGGCGCTGGCGGGCGGGCGCTGGGATGCCGTGGTCGATACCTGCGGCTACGTGCCGCGCGTGGTGCGCCAGTCGGCGGAGCTGCTCGCAGACAAAGTGAATCGCTACCTGTTCATCTCGACCATTTCAGTCTACGAGGACATGCTGGAGCCGGGCGCGGACGAAAACGCGCCGCTGCAAACGCTGGCAGACTCGCCGGTCGAACAGGTCACAGGCGAGACTTACGGTGGGCTGAAAGTGCTGTGCGAGCAGGTCGTCGAGGAAATCTACGGCGAGCGGGCGCTGATCGTGCGCCCCGGCATGATAGTCGGTCCGCACGATCCGACCGACCGCTACCCCTACTGGCTGCTGCGGGCGGCGCGCGGCGGCGAAATCCTCGTGCCGGGGACTCCGGAGCGCCCGGTGCAGATGATCGACGCGCGCGACCTGGGCGCGTGGATGGTGCATCTGCTGGAGCAAGACGCGGGCGGCATCTTCAACGCGGTAGGACCGGAGCGCCCGCTGACGTGGGCGGAGTGGATGGAGGCGTGCCGCGACGCCGCCGGGACGACGCCGACGTACACCTGGATAAGCGACGAATTCTTGCAGGCGCACGAGGCGGACGGCGGCGAGCTGCCGTTCTGGGTTGCCGCGCCCTACGAGAACATCTTCGCCGTCAGCGTCGAGCGGGCGGTCAATGCCGGGCTGCGCTTCCGTCCGGCGCTCGACATCGCGCGCGATACGCTGGCGTGGAAAGGCGCGGGGAGCGATCTGAAAGTGGGCATGAAGCCGGAGCGCGAAGCCGAGCTGCTGGCGGCGTGGCATCAGGAAAATTCCTGAACCGCCAAGACGCCAAGGGCGCCAAGAAGGGCAACTGTAGGGGCGCAGCGTGCTGCGCCCCTACTGAATAGACGGGATGCGAAGGGTTATTCCCGCAGGCGGATGAGACCGGCTTCGGTGGGCGCGAAGCCGCAGGCGCGGTAGAACCCGGTCAGGCTCGGCTCGAAATCGACGTGCAGCCAGACGACGCCGCGCTCGCGCGCCGCTTCGGTCGCCCGGCGGACAAGCTCCCGCCCAATGCCGTTGCGCCGGACGCTCGGATGCACGGTCGCGTCGAGCAGGAAAGCGTGCTTGCCGCCGTCCCAGGCGACGTTGACGTAGCCGACCAGCCGCCGCTCGAAATAGGCGCAGACGTAGACCAGACTGCGTGCGAGGATTGGTGCGAAGTTGATCGGCTGGTGATCCTCCCACGACTCGGCGAACAGCCGGTTCAGCCCCTCGTTGGTGATCGACGGATTGACGCTGTACATGACGAGCATGGGCAGCCTACGATGATCTGCGCTTCTGCGCGTAGCGGGCTTCGCTGAGCACGAACTCGACGCTGGCGGCAATCGTCGGGTCGGGCAGCGCGCGCCGGGGCAACTCGTGGATTTCGTGCGTCACCAGCGCCCAGCGGTCGATGATGCGCGTCAGTTGGGCGACGCCGACCTGCTCGCCGCCCGCCAGCCCCGCCAGATACAACCGGTCGCCGTCAAGATGCGTCCTTTCGGCAGGCGAGAGGATAATTTGAAGCCTGAAAACCTCACCCCCCGAACCCCCTCTCCACGGGGTGGAGAGGGGAGACTGAGCAGAGCGAAGCGGGGTGAGGTCATCTGCCGCTATCTCCACATCGTCAACCCGGTACGGATTCTCGCCATCCACCAGCGCGAGGCGGACGCTGTCGCCCATCTGCGCGCGGATCGCGGCGGCGTTGTCGACGCGAGCGGCGTCGAAGCCCATGCCGTCGAGCACGACCAGCGTCGAGCGCCCGCCGGACACGGCGCAGTGCCACACCGCCGGATCGCAGCTTTCGCCCAGATCGAGGCGCAGGACGCTGCCGACCGGCGAGGCGGGGTCGTCGGCGCAGACCAGCGCGGGCGCCTCGCTGTAGTGCGCCTGAAGCTGGCGCAGGAAGTTATGCAGCTTCGGCAGCGCTTCGAGGTCGCCGCGCCGGCGATGGGTGTAGAGGATGGTCAGCGGTGTTTCCACTGCGGCGGTCGCTTCTCGATAAAGGCGTTCATGCCCTCGGTCTTGTCTTCGGTGCTGAAGGCGAGGTAGAAGCTGCGCTTTTCGTAATCCAGCCCGGCGTTGAGGGGAAGCTCCTCGGCTTTATTGACAGCGTCCTTGATCAGCCGGACGGCGATGCGCGGCATCGAGGCGATTTTGCTCGCCAGCGCGACCGCCTCGTCCATGTAGGAGTCGACTGGGGCGACGCGGTTGACCAAGCCGAAGGTCAGGGCTTCCTGCGCGGTCAGGTTGCGCCCGCCGAGCATGACCTCCATCGCCAGCGCCTTGCCGACGGCGCGCGTGAGCCGCTGCGTGCCGCCCGCGCCGGGGATGATGCCGATGCTGATCTCCGGCTGCCCGAATTTCGCCGTCTCGGAGGCGACGATCATGTCGCACATCATCGCCATCTCGCAGCCGCCGCCCAGCGCCCAGCCGCTCACGGCGGCGATCACGGGCTTGATCAGGCGGGTCAGGCGCGACCAGTCGGTGAAGTCGTCCATCATCATGGCGACGGCGGTCTGATCGACCATCGCTTTAATATCCGCCCCGGCGGCGAAGGCTTTGTCGCTGCCGGTGAGGATCATGCAGCCGATGGAGTCATCGCGGTCGAAGGCTTCGAGCGCGTCGAACAGCTCGCGGGTGAGGGTGCTGTTGAGGGCGTTGAGCGCCTGCGGGCGGTTGAGGCGCACCAGCCCAACGCCGTCGGCGGGCGTCTCGGTGAGGATGGTTTCGTATTCGGGCATATCTACCTCATTATTTGAATTTCGCATCTAGGTAATGAAGAATTGATCGCGCTGCGTTGATCGCAAGCATATTCTTTCAAAGTACTTGTCATTCCAGCTCGATCCAAATCTGCTTCTTATGTGCCTTTTGTAATGCTTCCAAAAGAAATCGTGCAACTCAGTTCTCATCCAAACATCTAGCTCCCCTAAGCTGCTGGACGTTTGTGACGGGCGCGAAAAAAACCGATCCAGTTATACCTCTTTCTCGGCAAACCACATTCAGAACATGGATCAGGCGGACCAACAATCTTGGGATTGACATAATAGTTTATCGTCTGGGCGAAGTTTCTCGAGGACGCTGTCTCTTAAGTTTGCGTGCTCGTTTTATGAATTCTGGATCTTATCTGATAGCGTTCGATATTATCTGCTTTGATTTTTTTGCTTTTTCTGAAATGTGAAACCCAAGAAAGTCGAGTCCGTCAGTTGGAATATAGACGACTTTCGTTTTGCTACCTTGTCATCTCCCAGTTCGTGTATCTCAGGTGTAGTTGCTCAGCTTGCTCCGAACCTCCTGTATATCGCTATAGCATCGTCTCTTGTACGTGTCATAACGACAAAATCGTCTGCATAACGACAGTACTGCAACTAATTTTGCGCCGAGTTCCTCCACAATCCAGCGATCAATTCATGCAAGTACAAGTTAGCTAACAATCCTGATAAAACGCCGCCTTGCGAATTCCTTGTCTCTAGTGGCGCAGTCATTTTGTGCTTTTTGGAGTATTTTTCCCAATTTGATCCTTATATGTTTCGTTCAACACGATCTGTTCGTATGTAACGCCAAAGTAATTGCCTAGCGCCAGTTCTTCTTTCAACCAGTCATCAACGAGAGACATAAGGTGTTTGTGATCTGCGTGTCGAAGAATTTCTTAATATCAGCATCAAGGATATAATCATAACCTTCTGATGCATTTGCCAGATTTTCTAAATGGCTTGGTGAACCGATCTGTTCTTCCGATAAGCAAACGATACGTCTTCAAGGTACCAAAGATTTGCTCGAACTATTGTACAGCATTGTAGAGTTGCTTTTGTACAAGTACATCTCATTGCGCAACATAAAGTGTTCGGTATCCGGCGCTTGATTCCTGTCTTTTTCTCGATTTTTACTTCTCGCAATGGATAAAAGATATACTTGCCGCTCAATACGCTTTCGACACTTCCTGATATTGCGCTCAAGATTGCACTTAAAGTCCTTATATGTAATTCCATCAGCACCCATGTGAATTTTAACTAAACTATTTTTGTAACGATCTTTCTTATCTCTCTCATATTCTCTGAAAGCCTTTCGAGAGCATCACTACTGAAGCATTCTCGGATCATCAGGCATAATATCCTCCATAGTAAACAGCCTCAGTGACCTGGAGGCTGTGCTACTTAATTTCAGGAGCACCGTTTAACGAGTCGATACAACTTTAGCTCCTACCTGTCCCTTTACCTTTTCGTAAGGTAAAAGCAGTCCGCTGTAGAGCGGAGAATGCAAGCGTGAAAATTAGCATAGCGACCTCTCCGTTGTCGAGCTCCGGTTGCTGGTGATTATACCACCACGCGCAGCGAACAGCCGAAGGATATCTACGTTTCGAAACATACCCCCATGCGCCGACACTAGGCAGCTCTGGCAAAACCAGCGCTCGCGGCTCTTCACTGTGACAGTTATAGCAAAATCATCATTGAATAACTAGGGGTAATATATATAAATCATATTAGAAATAGCCCAATTTCGTAGGAAGCTCTCGCTCACGGGAACCGCAGCGCGAAGTCCGTGACCGCCTGCTCCATCTTCTCGGCGTCGGGCGTTTCTTCGCCGTCGCCCGGCGGCAGCAGCCGGACGATCTCCACCAGCGCCGCTTTCATGTCGTCGTAGGACTGCTTCGCCGTCGGCTCGTCGGCGAGGAAGCGCGTGTGATACGCCCAGCCGTAGATCACGCAGGTGATGGCGAACGGGGCGCGCAGGCAGTCGCGCTCCAGCGTGATGCGCGCGCCGCCGTCGTGCTGCTCGTCGGCGCTGATCGTGCCGCCTTCCGCGCCTTTGATGCCGATGGTCGCGCCGTCCTCAAATGGCTTCCAGTCGCTCATGATTCGTCCTTCAGGGGTTGGATAAATTCGATGCGATTGCCGAAGGGGTCGCGCGTCTCGAAGCGCTCGCAGCCGGGGATGGGCACGGAATCGCCGATGACCGCGCCGCTCGCTTCGAGATGCGCGCGCCACCAGCCAACGTCGTCCACCTCGTAGGCGATGTGGGCTTTGGTCGTCAGACGGTCGAAGCCGTCCTCCGTGCCGACGTGAATCTGCTGGTCGCCCAGCGCCAGCCAGAAGCCGCCGCGTCCCGCCAGCGACTCCGGCTTGGCGATCTCAGTCAGACCGAGGACGCGGCAGTAAAACGCCCGCGCCGCGTCTTCCATCCCCTGCGGCACAGTGATCTGCACGTGGTTGATGCGGCGGATGCTCAGGGCGCGGCGGGGCGAGGCAGCGTCCACTTGATGTAGCCTCCCAGGAAGCCGAGCCGGGTCATGCCGAGCTTTTCGAGGATGCGCGCCGAGCCAGCGTTATCCGGCAGACATTCGGCGTTGACGCGCCGGACTTCGGGGTGCGCGAACGCCCAGTCCACCAGCGCCTGCGATGCCTCGAAGGTGTAGCCCTTCAGGCGATAATGTGGCGAAATACCGTAGCCGATCTCGACCGCGCCGTCCCGATCCGGCTTGCCCTTGAAGCCCGCCGAGCCGAATACGACCTGCTCCGTCGTGTGCATGATCAGCCACAAGCCCCAGCCAAGCATGGTCGGGTCTTCGCGCAGTTGGTAATCATAGAAGCTGAGCAGCCCGCGCCCGTCGTCATCGAGCCAGTGTTGATCGATACGCGCGCCGATCAGCGTTTCGATCTGGCGCTTGCCACCGTTCGCAGCCCGCGCCACTTGCAGCGAGCAGGCGGTCAGCGTCAGCCGCTTAGTGATAATTTGAGGGATTGTGGTCGTCATCTCGCGCTCCACACCGCGCCAAACACTCGCCTATTTTAGTCCCATTGAGAAGCACATTACAACAATCCGGCGGATTTGAGCCGAGGCGCGGGCGAACTGCCAGGGTTGAGCCGCGCGCCCGCCTTTCGACTTTTTGACCCCTTGATCCCCTTCCGTAACCGTGCTAGACTGCCCGATAGTATCTATTCAGCGAGGCGCACGCCCTATGACAGTCTTTATCCACAATCGCTCATCCTACGGATGTTTCGTGGAGCGCACCTGATCCCCGACTTCAGGGAATAAGTCTCAAGGCGCACAGCCGTGCGCCGCTGCCCGTGCAGTTCTTCTGGACTCGCTCACTCGCGCCGCGACATCCCCGGTTTTCGCGTTCCTGTCATCCAAAAACTTCTCAGCACGCGAGTGAGGACACATGTCTTTTCACAAATGGGACGCTTATCGCGTCTATCTGATCCTGAGCGGCGCGTCGGCGCTGTCGTTCGGAATTATCTTCACGCTCAATCTGGTCTATCAGGCGCAGGTCGTCGGCTTGTCCCCGCTCCAGCTCGTGCTGGTGGGGACGACGCTGGAAGTCACCGCCTTCCTGTTTGAGATTCCCACCGGGATCGTCGCCGACCTGTACAGCCGCCGCCTGTCGGTGATCACCGGCTTTCTGCTGATCGGCATCGGCTTCGTGATCGAAGGTGCGCTGCCGTTGTTCTGGGCGGTGCTGCTGAATCAGATCATCTGGGGCATCGGCATCACCTTCACCAGCGGCGCGCTCGAAGCGTGGATCGTTGACGAAGTCGGCGAATCGCGCACGGGGGTCGTGCTGATGCGGGGCGCGCAGGCGGGACAGTTCGGCGGGATTATCGGCATCATCCTGAGCGTGGCGCTGGGCAGCGCGGCGCTGGCGCTGCCGGTTGTGTTCGGCGGAGCGATGTTCGTCGTGCTGGCGATCTTTCTGGCGCTGGTCATGCCGGAAACCGGCTTCAAGCCGACGCCGCGCGGCGAGCGCTCAAGCTGGCAGTCGATGGTAAGCACGGCGCGCGACAGCGTCCGACTGGTGCGCGCCCGCCCGATCCTGCTGACGTTCCTCGCCATCTCGCTGGTGATCGGCGCGTACAGCGAAGGCTTCGACCGGCTGTGGCGGGCGCATCTGACGGCGGACTTCACGCTGCCTACGCTCGGCGCGCTCAGCCCGGTCGTGTGGTTCGGCATCATCAGCATCGTCAGTATGCTGCTGTCGATGGCGGCGACCGAGATCGCCCGGCGCCGGCTGGACACGCGCAACCAGCGCATGGTCGCCCGCGTGCTGATCGCGGCGTTCGCGGCGATGGTCACGGCGCTGCTCGCCTTCGCCCTGACGGAAAACGTGTGGATCGCGCTGGTCGCGCTGTGGGTCGCCAATACGCTGCGCGGGACAGCCGAACCCATCGTCTCGACGTGGACAAACCTGCACGTCGAGTCACGGGTGCGGGCGACCATGCTGTCGAGTCTCGGTCAGGTCAACGCGGTTGGGCAGATCGCCGGCGGTCCGGTCGTCGGCGTGATCGGCAGCACATACGGGCTGCGAGCGGCGCTGAGCGCATCGGCGCTGCTGCTGGCTCCGGTCGTGTGGCTGATCGGGCGGGCGTCGAGGCACGACGCCCCCGCGCCGCAGGTCGAGGTTGAGCCGGTGGCATAGAAATACAACGCTGCGTCACGCTTAGGCTTTCGGCTTTGCCTCGCATTTCACCTGGCTGACCTTTGATAGCCGCCCTCCACGCCGCAGAGAGGGCGTGCAGACGCCGCCAGGTCGAACCATCGCGGGTGAGGTCAAAAGAAAATCCCTACCCCTTCACCTGTTCCTCCAGCCCGTAGCGGTCGAAGTAGATGTTCTCGCCCGCGAACTTCTTGGCGGCAGGGTTCCAGGGGAAATGGATGATGATGCAGCCGGACGGGCTTGCCGGTCGCTTCGATGCCCGCCCATGTTCCCTGATGCGTGCCGGTCATGATGGCGATCTCGATCACGCCCTGCGGTCCGATCACGATGTCCTGCAGGTCGAAATGCACGTCCGGGAACGCGCCGAGGAAGGTCGTGTAGAAGGTGCGCGCGCCGTCGTGCCCCTCCCAGCGCTGCCCGGTGGGATGATCTCGTATACGCAGTCCTCGGCGAGCGTGGCGATCAAGCCGGGCAAGTCGCGCCCGTCCTCGGCTTTCGAATGGCTGATCCACAGGCGGCGAATCTGGCGATAATTTTCGGGCGTGACCTCCCACGTGAGGCGCTCGCGGATCGACGTTCCGGCGGATTGAGACATGGCGCTGCTCCTGAATTTTTCGGCAAGTCTAGCAGGGTACGGGGACGGGGCAAACCAAATGCAGCGAAAAGCGTTAGCGATCCCTGCACGACCACCTGCGCCTCGCTGCGCTGGGATCTTCTCCACGACGTGAAAGAGGAAAAGCTAACCTGCGGTTAGCAGGGGTGAGGGGTAAACATATCAATCGTCTCCTACTCACCGGACATCGGGTTAGAATTGCTGGCGGGTTGTTGACAGATCGATAGCGGGTGGAGGGTTGACGATGCGGCTACACGGTCGTGTGGATACACCTTATCTCGAAAGCGATGTGCTGAAAGGCAACCTGCCCGGCGACCCGGTCGAGCGGATGCCGCCGGTCTATCTCCCGCCCGGTTACGACGATGATCCGGCGCGGCGCTACCCGGTGATCTACGTACTGCGGGGCACGGCGGCAGCGGTCCGCTGATGCTCGCGCCGACGGCGTGGGGTGAATCGTTTCAGGAGCGGATCGACCGCCTGATCACGACCGGAAAAATGCGCCCGGTGATCGCCGTGTTGCCGGATTGCTTCACGATCTTCGGCGGGGCGCAGTACATCAACTCGTCGGCGCTGGGTCGCTACGAGGATTACCTCGTTGACGAGCTGATCCCGTATGTCGACGCCCACTACCGCACCCTGCCCGACCGCTCCACCGCGCCATCACTGGTAAGAGCAGCGCGGCTAAAGGGCGATGGTGCAGTCGATGCGCCACCCGGAACTGTTCGGGGCGGTCGCGTCGCACAGCGGCGACATCTACTTCGAGTTCGGCTACCTGCCCGACATGGCGAAGCTGCACGCAAACCTGATGCGCTTCGGCGGTCTGGAAGGCTTCATCGAGCAGATTCCGACCATCAAGCCCAAATCGCACGATCCGTTCTTCTCGGTGCTGGGGCATGCTCGTGCTACGGCGCAGTTCGCCCGCCCAACCCGGACGCGCCGCGCGGTTTCGGCGATGCCCATCGACATGGACACCGGGCGCTGCGCGACGACGTGGCAGCGCTGGCTGGCGTGGGATCCGGTGCGCATGATCGACCAGCCGGAGAATATCGCCGCGTGGCGGCAGATGAGCTACATCTACATCGACTGCGGCTTGTGGGACGAGCTGAATTTCCAGATCGGCACGCGCGCGTCCGCGCGAAAAAGCTCGATGCGCTGGGTATCGCCCACGACTTCGAGCTGTTCAACGACGGGCAACAATACTGACGCGCTACCGCGCGATGGCCGCCGCCGCGCCTGAAAGGCGATCCGCCGCCGCGTCTGTTGGCCATTCTGACCTTTACTGAGCCGTTATCGGCGCAACAGACGCGATCCGGAAAGGGTGTAGAATAGAATCAGCACAGGTGGCGTAGACCACGAGAAAAGATGCGGAATGAATTGGTATTGCGACGACACGATCGTCAACCTGGGCGTGTCTCTGAAAATCGATTAGTGGCGAAGCGATCGACTGGCCGCCGACGCGCAGCGAGCCGACTTGAAAACACCGGGTATTGGATCTCGGTGATGCACGAAGCCGTGCTCTGCAAGTTCAACCCTGACTTCGCACTGCCCGACGATTACCGCTTCATGGGCGCAGAGCCGGTCGACTGCCCGGCAATCGTGCGCGTGACCGAACACGTCCACAGCGGCGAGCTGGCGTATCGCACCGGCGCGTTCGTGTACCGCTTCGCGCAGGGCGACGCCGTGACCGAGGCGCTGGTGCTGGCGTCGCGCTACACCGACGACGGTAGGATGATCTCGCTGGTGTGCCTGCCCCTGAGCTTCCTTCCGGTGTGGACGGCATTCGCCGCCGAATGCGACCGTCTGCTGCGCGCCATGAATCCCGAACCGAAGGTGATGATCATCGGCGGGCGCACGGCGTCGTTCGTGCCGACGACCCACTGGGACGAGGTGATCCTGCCCATGCGGTTGAAGAAGGACATCCTGCACGACGTGCAGACCTTCTTCACCAAGGGCATCGACGTGTACAAGCGGCTCAACCTGAAGCCGTTCCGCAAGCTGCTGCTGGCGGGCGTGCCCGGCACGGGCAAGACGATGCTGTGTTCGGCGCTGGCGCAGTGGGCGCTGGATCGCGGCTATCTGGTCATCTACATTTCCAGCGCCGACCAGATGGGCGCGACCTTCGGCAAAATTCAGCAGGCGCTGCACGTCGCCGTCGTATTCGCAGTACCCGACGCTGATCCTGCTGGAAGAACTCGACGCCTTCCTGCACGACCGCGAGAAGGCGCTGGTGCTCAACGTGCTGGACGGCTCGGAGTCGTCGATGAACGACCGGGGCACGCTGATGATCGCCACGACCAACTACCCGGAAGCGATTGACGAGCGCGTGCTCAAGCGACCGGGGCGGCTCGACCGCATCTTCATCATCCCGGAGACGCGCCGCCGCGAGGACGCCGAGAAGATGCTGCGCCAGTATCTCGGCTCGATGTGGAACGACGAGCATCGCACGCTCGTGCCGCGACTGGTCGGCTACCCCGGCGCGTTCATCCGCGAGGTGGCGATTTACGCGCTGACGCAGGTCGCCTACGAAGACCTGACGACGCTGCCGCTGGACGTGCTGGAGCGGTCGTACAACAGCCTGAAGGAGCAGATCGACGTGCGCGACGATTTCCTGACGCGCCGCAGCAACATCAGCTTCTTCGGCTCCGCGAACGGCGACGAGCAGCCCGAAGTCGAGTACGAGTAGCTGAAGCTGACAAAACGAGGCAGCCCGATATGTGGGCTGCCTCGTTTGATTCTAGCGAACGAGCGTGGGCGTCGGAATCGGCGTCGAGGTCACTGGCACGAGTACGGGAGGGATGACCGTCGGCTCGGCGCTGAACGGCGCAGGCGCAGCAAGTGCATCCGCCGACGATGTTTCACCCGTCGTGACCCGCTGGCAGCCCGCCAGCGACTCGACGGCGTCGATGCGCACGTACACGTTGCTCATGATCGCGCTGTCATAATGTACAACCGCCGCATACCAGTCTCCGATTGGCTCGGTGAACACGTCCAGACTGTCGCCCGCCTGCAGAGTCATGACGACCTCGGCATCTTCGGCATCTTCGGTGAGCACATTCACCTGCTCTCCAGCCTGAAGCGTGCAGGTCAGCAGTGATTCAAGGTTCGGTATCGGCACCAGCAGGATCATGCCGGGAGGCAATTCGGCACTGCCGGTCACGAAGCTGTTGTCCGTCAGATTGTTGATGCGCATCAGCTCCGGGATGCGGTCAAGGCTGATATTGAAGCGGCGCAAAACCGAGATCAGCGTGTCGCCGGGCTGCACGTAGACAGGCATGAACTGCTCGGCGGTCGCTGCGTCCTGTGCAGGCGGCACAACTGTCGGCGGCAGCGCCGTCGCCGTCTGGATCATGGCGGTCGCCGTCATGTACAGTTGGGTTTCGGCAAGCTGCGTCGCAGGCGGGGCAGCCAGCACGTCCGGGATTGGCGGACACGCCGAGGCATCGAGCAGATACGCCAGCATCCATCCCTGAACGCCATCGGCGTCGACAAAATACCACAACTGTCCGTGTCCCTGCGAGTCGCTGGAAACCGTGTAGATTCCCACGACGACTTCGGTATTTCTAAGCACCGTCGTCTTTAGATGCGACGGATACCCCGGAAAGTCGAGGACATCGGCGGTCGTCAGCGTGGTCGCTCGACAGGCTCTCGTCATCGATGCCGGGTCGGGCGTGATCTGCCCGCGCATGTCGGCTGGCGGCACGATTGTCGGCGGAAGCTGCGACGGTTCGATGACAAACGGAACTGGCGTCGCCGTGAAGGTCGAGAGCGGGATCGCGTTCGCCGGAACGACGGTGACAAAGGCGTCGGCGCTCGGCTGTGTGACCACGAACAACGGCTGCTGTGGCATGACAGGCAGCGGTGTCGAAGTGATGACAGGCGGGATAATCGTCGCGTTCATATCGACGGTGGCAACCAGCAGCGGGCGCTGGGCGATACCGTCCACCAGCGGCTGGCAGTCCGCCACCATTGTGCGGAACTCCGCCTCGGTTATCCAGCCGAACGGCACGTCCGGCGACGAGGGCACGCGCACGAAAACCCATGCCTCGCCGTCGACGCTCACCCGGTCTTGCACGACGATTTCGCGCCCGGCGTTGCGCTCGTGTACAAGCTCGGTGACGACCGGCGCGTCCAATGCCGGGCGCGAACGGAGCGGTAACGTTGTAAAGGTGCTGACCAGCACGCCGCTACAATACGGGCTGGTCTGGGCGACGGCGGTGGAATTATCCCCGCCGGTATTCAGCGGGGTGCTGCCCCGCGTTTCTACGGCGAGCATCACGCTCAGCAGCGCGATCACCGCCAGCGCCGCGACGAACGGCAGACTCTGCCAGTGAACGCGGCTTCTCTGTGTGCGATACGGATTCTGGTACAGCGCAGCAAGCATCGGATTCTCCTTCGGGTTCGTGTGATTGAACCGTTCGACGGCGTAGGCGTCGTTCATGTCGAGGATCATCTGCTCCAGCGCGGGGTCGTGTTCGGCTTCGCGCAGCACGTCGGCGACGGCATCAAAATCGCCGCGCTCCAGCGCGCTGCTGTAATGAAACAGGAGTTGTTCGTGTCGCTTACTCATCGGCATGATCCTTTTCTGCCCGCGCGGTCTGCCGCAGACGATTGAGCGCCCGATGCAGCCGCACCCGCGCCGCGCCCGGCGTGACGCCGAGTTCGCGTGCCAGCGCTTCGCCGTCCAGCCCGCTCAGGATCGCCAGCCGCAGAATATGAGCATCCTCCGGCGAAACGCTCGCCAGTATCGCCTGAGCCGCGTCGTTGGCTTCGAGCGCCTCCAGCGTCTCGACGCCGCCGAACGCCGCCAGCCAGTCGAACACCTCGTCGTCGCTCGGCTCGTCGCCGGGGTACAGGTCGCGGGCGAGCGGCTCGCGGCGGTTCAGCCGCGCCAGCTCCGCCTGCTTGCGGCGGATCAGGTTGGCGGCGATGCCGAGCAGCCAGGCGCGCGGCTGGCGCGCCGGGTTGAAGCGATCTTCGTGCTTCAGCGCCTCGACCACCACTTCGTTCAACAACTCGCTTGCCGAAACGGTCAGCCCCGCGCGGTTGAGATAGAAGCCGAGCGTCCTCGTCAGGACGGGCGACTCGTCCTCGATAAACTGCCGCAGCCGGGTTCGGTTCATCGATTCATCCTTCGTGCTGCCTCCGGTGGCTGTTTATTATTCACTTTCGCGCGGCGTTTTGTTACCGGGAATCAAAAACCCGCCGTGAAGCGGGTTTTGTTCTGTGGAGGTGGAGCGATTTGCACGCTCGTCTGCAATGCGCCTTTAGCTTGCTTCGCAAGCCGCGCCCGGTTTTGCGCTCATTCAATGCGCCTTCAAGCGACGAGCCGGGCAGCGCACCGCATCGATCCTGGTTCACCCCCGTGTGATTCTCATTATACACGAGGGGTATCAGAATTTCATTGGCGGCGTCACGAGCTGCCGGACGACGGCGACATGTAGGCGTCGAGCGCCGCCGATGTGGTGTAGCAGCGCACTTCCCACAGGTAGATGAAGCCAACCGCCGCGCCGGACGTACAGTACATCGGGGTCTGGTTGTCGCTGGTGTCGTAGGCGTTATCGAAAAACCAGTCACGCGAAATGGGAGCGTCGTCGAGCGTGAAGCGCATCAGATAGCCGCGCGAGACAGCGAAGCCCGCCGCGACCATCACCAGCGCCAGCGCGGCGACGATCCCCACTAGCCTCCGGTGCGATTTGAGCCAGTTCATCGGAAATCACCTCAGCACTATTGATTCCAGTATGAAGCTGAATCGCCGTTGCAGAATAAAGTGTGCAAAATCCTAACCAAGTCTGTATACTTTTACGCCAGTTACGATCTGCGAACCACACACTTCAAGCAGGAGCCGATATGCGCGTCTCGATATTACAGGATCAACTCGCCAGAGGCTTGGGCATCGTCAGCCGGGCAGTCGACAGCCGCCCCACGCTGCCGGTACTGGCAAACGTGCTGCTGGCGACCGAAGATGCTCGCCTCAAGCTCTCGGCAACCAACCTGGAGATGAGCATCACCACCTACATCGGCGCGAAGGTGGATCGCCCCGGCGCGATCACGCTACCTGCCAAGACCTTCTCCGAGCTGGTCAACAACCTGTCGCCGGAGCGCGTCGACCTCACGCTCGACGACTCGACGCAGACGGTCAACGTGCGCTGCGGCATGACCAACTCGAACATTCGCGGCATCAGCGCGGGCGAGTTCCCGCCCGTGCCCGAAGCGGTCGACCCGGACGTGCTCGTGCCCGCCCAGATGATCCGCGACATGATCAATCAGGTGGTGTTCGCGGCGGCGAAGGAAGACAACCGCCCGATCCTCACCGGCATCTACACCCACCTTGAGGGCAACGTGCTCACGCTGGCGGCGGCGGACGGCTATCGACTGGCGGTGCGCACCGCCAAGCTCGACGTGGATTTCGGCGACGCGCGCACGCTGGTCATTCCGGCGCGGACGATGGCGGAGCTGGCGCGCATCATCGGCGACGAGGACAAGGAAGTCGGCATCACCCTGCCCGGCGAGCGCGATCTGGCGATGTTCTACTACGAGAGCACGACGATTTCGACCCAGCTACTGGAAGGCAAGTTCCCGGACTTCGGCGCGCTGATCCCCAAGAGCTACAGCACGGCGATGACCGTCTACACCACCGACCTGCTGCGCGCCTGCAAGCGCGCCGAGATTTTCGCCCGCGACAGCAACTACAGCGCCCGCATCTTCGTCAAGCCCGCCGCCGGACCGAGCGAGCCGGGCGAAGTGACCGTAATCGGCAAGAGCGCCGAGCGCGGCGATAACGAGGGCAGCCTCGACGCTTCGGTCGAGGGCGACGGGCTGGAAGTCGCCTTCAACATCCGCTACCTGATCGACGTGCTGAACGTGATCCCGGACGAGCGGGTGGTGCTGGAGAGCAACGGCTCGGCGCACCCCGGCGTGATCCGCCCGGAGAACGGCAACGACTTCGTCTACATCGTCATGCCAATGAGCATCAACCGGTAAATCATCACAACTCGCAGAATTGTAGGCACACCGTGTGCCCTTTTTGTTGCAAATCCGATCTGATGCGCCAATCGTAGGGCACGATATACCGTTCTCGCCAACTCACATTACCTCCATTTCGCCAATCTGCGCAGGTTAATGCCTGCCTGTCAGGGAACTTGTCTGTGACATCCATCACGTGAAGGGAAAACGTCCGTCAATGATGAATCGATGTTACAGAAAGGACTACGATCATGGCTTCAAGCGAAACGTGCCTCCGAAATGGCGTGCGCGACCTGGCCATCCGCGCCAAAGCCGAAGCCAACCCGAAATCGTTCATGTCGCGCTGTGGCGCTGGCATACCACCTGGTGCCCCGGCTGGCGCGCCTATCAGACGGCGCTCCGGCGGAAGGGAAATCGTCTACCCGCAGGGAGCGGTTGCTACTTCAGTATCAGCCCGGTGGCGATCAGCGCGGTCGCCTGAAGCAGCAGCGCCGGGTGGTGCTTGAGCAGCGTCAGAAGGATTTCGCTGGTGGTCATATCCTGAAGCGGCATGGTCGACGCCGTATGCACCAGCCGGGCGAGGGTGTGATCGTCCATGTCGGTCAGCAGCTTGCGAATCTTGTAGAGCGCGGCGTGCTGCCCGCCGAAGCGATCCTGCCACAGATGGTGATAGTCGCGGAGATTGCGGGCGGACACGTCGCCGCTCGCCAGCGCCCGGATGCCCACCTGCGCCGCCAGATCAGCGCCGATCATACCGAGGTTGATGCCGCCCGCCGTCAGCGGATCCGCCTGATGCGCGGCGTCGCCGACCGCCATCAAGCCGTCGGTGACCATCTTCTTGAGCGCGCCGGTCGCCGGGATGCCGCCCGCCACCACGCCGAGGATGTGCGCGCCGGGGAGCTGCCGCTCGACGAAAGCGTCGAGGTAGCGCTGCGCCGCTGCTTCGGCGGCGTGGTTGGCGCTCAACACCAGCCCGACGTTGGCGGTGTCGTCGCCCTTCGGGAATACCCACACGTAGCCGCCCGGCGCGAGCGCGTGCCCCACGTGATACTCGCACACGGCGGGGTTGATACGCCCGCCGAGGTTGCCCAGCAGATACTGGAAGCCGACGTAGTAATCTGCCATCGGCGGGATCGTGCCCAAGCCCGCCCAGCGCGCCATCTGCGATTCCGTGCCGTCGGCGGCGATCACCAGCCGCGCCCGCACGTCGTATGTCTTGCCCAGGCTGTCGATGTGGACGCCGACCACCTGCCCGTTCTCGGTGATCAGCCGGTCGCCTGCGTGGCGTGCGCACTTCCGCGCCTGCCCGCGACGCCAGATGCGCCAGCTCCCAGTCGAACACCTTGCGGTTGACGACGTAGGTGAGTTCGGTCGGCGGCACGAGCACGCGGTCGCCGTCGGCGCTGCAAATGGCGTAGTGCGTGATGGTCGCGTCGATCCAGCGATTGTCGATGTCGATGTAGGGGCGGGTCGTCTCCGAGCCGATGGCTTCGGCGCAGCGCACCGGCGCGCCGATCTCCTGACGCTTCTCGATCAGCAGCGTGCTCAGCCCGTGTTCCGCGAACTTGCGCGCCGCGACCGATCCAGCCGGACCCGCCCCGACCACCACCACGTCATAAGCGAGCCGCATAGAGTCTATTGTTCCATCGTGAGCGCCTGAACCGGGCACATGACCGTACAGCGCTCGCAGCGCGTGCAGGTCTCGTGATCTATCGTCAGGTGAAGGTTATCGATGAAGATGCAGTTGGGAGGGCATACCGCAACACACGCGCCACATGAATAGCAGAGGTTGTAATCGACTGCCACGTGGCGTTCCTGAACGCGCTGCCGAGCTTCTCTTCTCAGGAGCATACCGACCTCCCCCAAGACTAGACCGGAAGAGTCCTGCCGGAACTGCGGCTGCTATGACGACTGGTGATCTTCCTCGACAACTCTTCCGATCATTTCCAGACGGGAGATTTTAGCTCGATGGCTCGGTTTCTACAAAACGCAGCGCCGCGATGTTGAAATCGCATTGGGACAGCGTGGCGACCGTGTACACGGGCGAAACGGGCGTCCCCTGCGGGTCGAGAAGCTGCGCCACGAACTGGGCGTCGCGGGCTTCGTTGCCCAGCGGCACTTCGAAGCCGCCGGGACCGAAGCCGGGCGCGCTGCCCGTCGCTACCGTCTCGTCTACGCCCTCGCCCGCGATGCGCACGCCGTAGCCGTTGAGCGCGTCGCCCTCGTAGCTGATCACCGACCCGGCGATGCTCGACCATCTGCAGCCGCCGCGCGCATCCGGGTTAGTCAGGTAAATCGGGTGACCCTGCTGAAGGTCGAAGCGGTAGTTGGCGGCGTCGCCCGGCTCCAGGCTGATGCCGGTCTCGGTGCTGAGCGCTTCGAGGAACACCGGCGTGAACGTCGGCGTCGGCTCCAGCGTCGGGAATTCGGTCGGCGTGCTGCTGGGTTCGAGCGTCAGTGTCGGCGCGGGCGTCGACGTGGGCGCGGGCGTGTAGGTCGCCGTGATCATCAGCGGCAGCGGCGTCGGCGGCGACAACGGGTTCAGCGGCGAATACGGGTTCTGCCAGATGGTGACGAAGTAGGCGATTGCCGCGACCGTCCCCAGCAGGAATAAGACCGTGATCAGGTTGCGCGTCCGGTCCATGGAATCGACTTCGCGCTCGGTTTCCGGGGCGCGGCGGCGGCGCGGCGGCGGAGTCGGCTCGTCCGGCAGCGTCGGGAAGCGGTCGCGCGGACGCTGCCAGCGCTCTTCGTCGTCGAACGATTCGAAATCGTCGGCGTCGGAACGGCGGTTGGGGTCTCTCGGCTTTTTGCTCATGGCTACGACGATCTTATCTGCTGGAAACTGACCAGCGCGAGATTCTTCGAGCAGTCCGGCGTGAAGAACAGGCTCACCTGCGGCGAAATAATCGTCCCCTGCTCCGACTGCAGCTCGACGGTGTAGCTGTTGCTCGTCAGCGCCGTGCCCAGCGGCACTTCCCACCCCGACAGCCCGTAGAGCGTGTTGGAGCCGCTGGTGGTGAACACGTCGATGCCCGTGCCGAACACGTGGACGCGCACCTGAAGCAGCGGTTGGTTGTTGGCGTCGAACACCTGCCCGCCGACTCCCTGCCAGGCGCACCCGGCGGTGTTGGCGAAGTTGGACGTGTAGATCACCTGCTCATCGCGCAGCTCGAACAGGAACGGCGACGGCGGCGGCTGGGTCGGCTGCGCCGTGAAGCCGCTGGCGGTCGGCGCAATCTCCGACGGCGTGACCACCAGCGTATTGGTGATGGTCAGCGACGGCGTAAACGTCGGCGATGGACCGGCGGTCGGCGGCAGCGTGTCGGTCGGCGTCGGACCGACCGTCGGCGGGAGCGTCTCGGTGCTGGTCGGCGCGAGCGTGAGCGTCTCTGAAGCGGTCAGCGACGGGATGATCGTCCAGGTCACCGACGGCGTGATCGTCGTGGTGATGGTCGGCGACGGCGTCTCGGTGAACGTCGAGGTGTACGTCGGCGTGTAGGTGAAGGTCAGCGTCGGCGATGGCAGGATCGCCGAAGTCGGGACGGCGAGCGCGATCTGGGTGGGCGCGGGCGGCGGGGCAGCCATGCGCGCCGATACCAGCACGATGACCGCGATGCTCAGCACCAGAAACAGGATGCTGATCAGGTTGTAGAGTTGCGCGCGTCCTTGCCCCATTGCCTTCTCCCACGTCGGTTACAGATATTGCTCGATTTTCGCGCTGACGACGAGCGTATTCAGCCAGTTTTCAAAACGGTTCTGCGCAAGCTGCGCGCGCTTTTCCGGGTCGACAGGGCGGTTGCCGCTTTCGAGCGTCTGGATGATGTCGAAGCCGAGCGGTGTCTGGATCGGACCGGCGATCTGTCCCGCCTCCAGCTCGAACGCGACCCGCGCCAGCTCCGGCTCCAGCAGTTCCTCCTGCATGAACCAGCCGAGGTCGCCGCCGTTGACGTTGGTGGTCGTGTCCAGCGAACTCTGCGACGCCAGCGTCGCAAAATCCTCGCCGTTGCGCAGCCGCACCATCAGTTGATCGGCTTCGTCCTTGGTGGCGACGAGGATGTGCCGGGCGTGTACCTGCGGCACGTCGCCGGAAAGGTCGCCGGTGATGCGGTCGCGCATCTCGCTGGTGAGCAGCGTCTCGCGCAGCGTGCTGCGAAGCTCATCCTCGGTATAGTCGTTGTCCTCGAGCCAGCGCTGCCACGCTTCCTGCCCGCCCGCGTCGGCGACCAGCCCCTGCAATTCCTGGTCGATGGCTTCGGGCGCGATCTGGATGTTGTTGCTCGTCGCCGCCTCGTCGATCAGCGCCTGCTGGATCATGGTCGTCAGGACGATCTTGGGCAGCCCGCCGGGGTCGCCGAACGGCTGCGCCTGATAGCGCTGCAACATGCGCTGAAAGTCGGGCAGGGTGATCTCGGAGTCGTTGACCCGCGCCACGAGCGGTACGCCCGCGTCGTTCTTCGGCAGGCTTTCTTCCTGAATGACAAACGCCGTCGGTACGGGGATCTGGGTTGGCGTTGTGTTGTTGTTACTGGGAGCGCAGGCTGCCGCGCCGATCAACGCCAGCAGCACTACCGGGAGTGAGAGACAGCGTTTGAAAGATGACACAGGCTCTCCTTTAGCGAAAGGTCACGAATTCATTATAGCCGAACGCTTCTCTTTGCGCATACCAGCGGCGGCGCGCCCTGCCGGGAATCGAAAACCCCGACCGGACTGGTCGGGGTTCTGTGCCAAAGCCCAGACTCGAACTGGGGACCCATGCATTTTCAGTGCATTGCTCTACCAACTGAGCTACCTTGGCGCACGTCGGTAGTATAGCGAAAGGCGACTTCTCGGTCAAGGGCGGCTGAATCATGAAGAGCAGCCACAGTCTGTACCCTGCTGCCCCCCGAACGCCTCACCCGATGACCGGAGCGGCGGTCAGCCCGGCGCAAACAGCGTGATGACGCCAGCCTCCACCGTCGCCAGAACCACACCGATCACGCAGCCTTTCAGGAATCCGTAGAAGTGAAAGGCATAATCCCGCCATCCGGCAGCGCCCTCGGTTCCTGGAAACGGCGGCTTTTGCGGATCGACGAGCGACATGCCAACCCAGTCCAGCGCGACCAGGTCCCACAGGTTGATGCCGAAGAACAGAGCGTATGCGTAGAGCCACGCGCTGAAGAAGCTGAAGTCTGCGCCGAGACGAAATTTCAAGTCCCACATGAGCAGCACCGGCAGACCGATGAACAGGACGACGAACGGCGCGCCGAACAGGGTGGTCAGCCGTCGTTCCTCGGCTGTCTTGGGCGCAGCCAGCGCCTGAATGTCGGCTGGAAAGTCGTGCAGCCAAATACGCGGCTTCCAGCGCAGCGAGCCGACCACAAGGACGGTGAAGAACGCCGTGACGATCACCAGGTCGGGCAGAAAAGCGTCGATGGGAAACATGGTACACCCCCAGAGTTACCCAGGTTGAATTATATTTTTAGTCTAGCCTAAATTTCTGCAGTTGTCAATAACGAATGTGGCTCAGCCGACGGTGTCCGCCGGGAGCACGCTGAGCGTGTATTCGACGTAGCTCTGGCGGCTGCCGGGGGGAAATTCCACGCGGATCGGCTGCTGGGTATGGGTGTTAAGGAATGGCACGACCACCGTCGCGCCGCACGTCAGCGACGGGCTGTAGGCGCTGCCCCAGCGCACCGTGCCGATGCCCGTGCCTTCGCAGTCGAGCGTCAGCGCGAATTCGCGGTAGTTGTTCGGGGGATTGCTGTCGAGGTTGACGATCCGCACCCACACGAGATCGCTCGTGTCGCCGCCCGGCGTGGAAATCGCCTGTCGGAACGTCCCGCTGGCGTCCCGATCCACCTGCACCAGAAAGGCTTCGGCGTCGGCGGGCGCGTCCGGGATAGTCGGATTGCGCACGACTGGCAGCGCCGCACAGTCGCCGTCGAGCGTGATCACGTCGCCGCGCATCCAGCCGCGCCGCTCGGCGAAGTCGACCGTGTACCAGGCGTCGTCGTCAGTGTGCCCGATCACCGGGAGCGTGCCGTCGGGCGCGAGCAAGCCGAGGATGGCATACTGCGCGGCGGGCGCGCTGCGCACAATGGCATCCACCCCGGCGGCATTGGCGACCCGGCAGTCGACCGCCCGCAGCGCCGTCCCGTCGAGCGTCGGCGGGGCGATCACGGCGCTGCCGAGCGCCAGCGAGACCGTCCCCACCTTGACCGGGTCGGCGGACGAGACAGCGATCTGGTAGAAGCCCGTGACTGGCGCGAGCGTCACCAGCACGTCCTGAAGCGGACTGCCGAACGCGGCGACCGTTCTGCCGACGGCGTCGTGGATTTCGGCGTTGAAGGAGAAGCCGGGTGTGCGGCTGTCGAGCTTGAGGCGGGTGGCGCTGGCGGCGGTGAAGCTGTACAGGCGGGCGGCGCTGCCCGGCGCGAAATCGATGCGGGTTTCGCTGTTCGCCGCCAGAATGGTCGGGATGGGTGTGGGGGTCGGCGTCGAAGTAGGCGCGGCGCAGGCGCTCAGGATCAGCAGCAGGTAAATCGATGCCAGTCTGATCCACGAGCGGGCGTTCATGCCGGAGCCGATCTACTCAGTAGCACCCTTCCTTAGCCTAGACTATAGGACGCGGGGCGCTATTTTCATCGACGGCAAGCCGACTCCTGTCGTACTGATCGCCGCTGGTCTGTGACGCGCGGGCGTGGGGCTGGCGCAGGGTTTAGCCGATCATCTCCTGAACGGTCGCCAGCAGGTTTTTCGCCATGAACATCTTGGTGAGGTAGCGGTTCGCGCCCGCGTCCAGCGCGCGGCGCACCTGCGTCGGGTCGGGGAACGAAGTCAGCACCAGCACGGGAAGCGCTGCCAGTTCCGTGCGCTGCCGTAGCTGGCGCAGAAATTCGAGCGTCAGCGATTCGGGCAGGTCGAGGTCGACGACAACCACGTCCGGGGCAGGGTTGGTGCTCAAAAAGCGGGCGGCGTTCCACGTGGATTCGGTCACGCCCGCCTGAATTCGACTGTGAAGCATCAGGTTGTTGAGAAGTTTCTTGACCTCGGCGTCCTCGGTGATCACGAGAATACGCGCCGTTGCCTGTCCGAGAGTACCAGTTGCAGCCATCGCTATCCGTTTCCGCTATGGGTGTTGCTTACTATAGAACTGCCTGAATGTAACTAATGTCGCGCCGCCATACCATCAATTTAGTAAAAAAATCTCTATACTCCGCTTAATAACGGTATTTCCGATTTCTGTTCCCATATCCGCAGCGCGCGCTCCAGCGTTTCCACGACCCGCGCCTGCTCGTCGGTTGGCAGCCCGTCCAGCAGCTCGGCGATCACCTGAATCTGCCCATCTTCCACTTTCCGCACCAGCTCCTTGCCGCGCGAGCCGAGGTACAGGTTCATGATGCGCCCGTCGTCCGCGTCGTGATGCCGCTCGACCAGCTCGGCTTCCAGCAGCTTGCCGATGCTTACCGAGACGGCGGCGGACGAAATATCCAGCCGCTCCGCCAGCGCCTTCTGGGAAATCCCCGGCTCGCGGTAAATCAGGTTCAGCGCGCGCAGTTGGTTGACGTTCAACTGCGCCACGACCTCGTCGGGCGTTTCTTCATTTGTAAGCTGCGTCAGGCGGAAAAAAACGCCGAGTAACCGTTCCGCCCGCAAATACGTTTCCGAGGCGCTGCTCATGGTTGCTGTCCTGTGGTGCGCCACATCAATTAGTTAATTTAATTAATTATCTGATCGATTGCGCCGGAGGTCAAGCAATATTTACACCTTTGGCGCAATTTGAGGATTTCGTTCGGATTGGCAACGGCGCTATCCTCCACTCTCTTATACTGAGCGCGACGAATAGGATGGGGAACGTAGGGGCGAGGCATGCCTCGCCCCTACACCGTGTCCTCGGTGTCCTACCTATACCATCTCGTTTGCAGCACCTCGCACGAGTGCTATAATTCGTAAAACGTTTATTTTAGCGAAAATACGCGGCGCTCCTCCCGCACGCTGCGACTCGTAAGTTCAGTTCATACATTCAGGAGCTTCATCTTGACCTCGCTTGTCTACACACTTACCGAGACGATGCGTTATCGCGGCGCAATCGGGCAGTGGAGCTGGGTGCTGCACCGCATCACGGGCTTGGGCGTCCTGCTGTTCCTGACGCTCCACGTCATCGACACCTCGTGGTCGGTTTTCTACCCGCAGTTGTACGTCGAAGCGATTGCCACCTACCAGACGCCGCTCTTCACGATTGGCGAGTTCGCGCTGGTGGCTGCGGTCGTTTACCACGCGCTCAACGGCATCCGCATCGTCGTGTTCGACTACCGCCCGCGCTGGTGGAAATATCAGCAGCGCGCTGCTTACTGGGTGCTGGGCATCAGCGTCGTAATCTGCGTCCCTACCTTCCTGATCATGTTCGCGCACGTGCTCGACTTCTATAACAGCGGTGGTCAGGTGCTGGGGCTGCTCGAAGTGCTGACCGCGCAGCTTCCGTTCGTGGCGGGCTTCGCCGCCGCCATCATCGCTGCGCTCGTCCTCGCCGGAGTCACGACGCTGGTCTTGCCGAACCGCCCGGCGACGGACAGACCGCACGCCAGCCGTCTGGAGAAATTCTGGTGGTCGTACATGCGCGTCAGCGGCATTCTGATCCTGCCGCTGGTGTTCGGGCATCTGGCGATGCAGCATCTGATTCAGGGCGTGTTCGACATCACCGCCGCCGGGCATTCGGTCGTCGGCACGGACTTGATCAACCAGACCGGCACCTCGGTCGAATTCGTGGCGCGGCGCTGGCAGATGCTGGTCGCCGGGGTCGCCATCTGGCGCGTCTACGACATCGCCCTGCTGGCGCTGGCGGTCATTCACGGCTTCAACGGCTTGCGCTACGTGCTGACCGACTACCACATGCAGAACACCTGGCTTAAGCGCGCCTCGATCTACCTGTGCGTGATCGCGGCGGTCGTGCTGCTGGTGCTGGGCGGTCTGGCGTTGTTGAGCACCATCGACCAGTCGGCAATCGACATTGCGCAGCAAGCCGCGCAGACCCTGCACGAATGATCCGCTCGCACGCATGTGAGGAGTGAAGGCGCAGCGCCATGCCCAGTTCGACTCCGCGAATAATCGCCGCTTGGGTGATGGTCGTCATCTTCGCCATTTTCGCCCTGATTCTGCTGCCGATTGGTCTCGACGCGGGCAATACCGAAGTCGGTGTGGGGTTCATCTGGTTCGCGCTGCTGATCGCCGCGCTGTTCATCCTGATGGCGGTCAACTGGATTCCGTCCACCCGCGACGATAGCTGCGTCGCCGAGCACGAGTGTCACTGTGAAAGCCTGCTGAGCGGGTCGAACAAGATTAAACAGCCGGTCAATACCTGGTCAGACCTGGGCTTCGTCGCTTCCGGGCTGCTGATCCTGTTCGCGGTCGGCGCGGATCGTCTCAACGGGACGGTGGCGCAGAACCCGATGCAGACGGCGACCTTCTACTCGATTGTTTACGGGTTTCTGGTGATCTTTCTGGGACCCGGCAGCATGTACTACCACGCCTCGATGAAGAAATGGGGCGGCTGGCTCGACAACATGTCGATGGTGTTCTGGACGTTCTTCCTGCTGGTCTACGTGCTGGCGCGCGGCTTGCACTTCGACGACGGCGTCGCAGCGGTCATCTGGCTGGTAGCCGTCGCGCTGGCAGGCGCGATCATCTGGTTTGTCGAGGGCAGCGGCAAGTTCATCTTCGGCGGCGCGGTCGCCGTGTGGGGCGTGCTGGAAATCATCCTGCTGATCGTGCAGGCGACCGGCGGCAGCCTGATGGGGCTGCATCGCGGCGAATGGGGCTGGCTGCTGGGCGCGGCTATCTCGTTCGGCGTGGCGGTCATCATCTGGACGCAGTCCAACGACGGCAAGCCCTGGTGCTTCCCGGATTCGTGGGCGCAGGGGCACGCCGCGTGGCATCTGCTTTCGGCGCTGAGCACATTTTTTATCTTTTTGTACCTTCGTTCAGAAATCGTGGTTTAAGGTCGTGGCATGAAAACACATCAATACGAGGCGATCATCGTCGGCGCAGGCGGCGCGGGACTGATGGCAGCCCTTTACGCCAGCAAGGGCGGCGCGCAGGTCGCGGTGATCAGCAAGCTCTACCCGACGCGCAGCCACACCGGGACGGCGCAGGGCGGCATCGGCGCGGCGCTGGGCAATCTGGAAGAAGATAAACCGCTGTGGCACGCCTACGACACCGTTAAGGGTGGCGACTATCTGGTCGACCAGAACGCCGCGCACGTGCTGGCGGAAAACGCCGTCGACGCGGTGATCGAGCTGGAGCACATGGGCTTGCCCTTCGACCGCACGCCCGACGGCAAGATCAGCCAGCGGCGCTTCGGCGGGCACACCAGCAATTTCGGCGAAAAGCCGGTGCGCCGCGCCTGCCATGCGGCTGACCGCACCGGGCACATGATCCTGCAAACGCTCTACCAGCAGTGTATCAAGAACAACGTCACGTTTTTCGACGAGTACCACGTGGTCGATCTGGTCATGAACAACGGCGCGGTGTGCGGCGTGGTCGCCGTCGAGATGGGCACGGGCGAAATCCACGTGTTCCACGCCAAGGCGACGCTGTTCGCTACCGGCGGCTGGGGGCGCATCTTCTCGGTGACGAGCAACGCCCACAGCCTCACGGGTGACGGCACAGCGGTCGTCTATCGGCGCGGCATCCCGCTTCAGGACATGGAATTCTTCCAGATTCACCCGACCGGCATCTACAAGCTCGGCATCCTGATCACCGAAGGCGTGCGCGGCGAAGGCGGCGTGCTGATCAACGGGCGCGGTGAGCGCTTCATGGAGAAGTACGCGCCCAAGATCAAAGACCTCGCCAGCCGCGACGTGGTCAGCCGCGCCATCCATTCCGAAATCAAGCAGGGCTTGGGCATCAAGGGCAAAGATTACGTCTATCTGGACGTGACCCCGGAGACGGTCAACCGCTACCTCGCCGAAGCGGGCGAGACGCGCCGCATCGACCGCGACTATATCGAGGAGAAGCTGCCCGACATCCTCGACTTCTGCCGTACCTACCTCGGCGTCGATCCGGTCAAGGAGCCGATGCCGATCCAGCCGACCGCCCACTACGCGATGGGCGGCATCCCGACCAACGTCGACGCTGAAGTCGTGATCGACGAGAACTGGACGGTGCTGCCCGGCTTGTACGCGGCGGGCGAAGTTGCCTGCGTAAGCTGTCACGGCGCGAACCGCCTCGGCACGAACTCGCTGGTCGATCTCGTCGTGTTCGGTCGGCGCGGCGGCATGAAGATCGCTGACTATGTGAAACATGCCGACTACGTGCCAATGCCCGCCAACCCGTCGGCGGAAGTCGAAGCCGAGCTGACCCGTATCCGCAACAGCAGCGGCAAGACGCGCCCCGGCGTTCTGCGCCAGGAAATGCAAAAGACGATGATGGAGAACGTCGGCATCGTCCGCGAGGCGTCCGGCATGAACACGTCGCTCGACACCCTGCGCGACCTGCGCGACCGCTACCAGCACGACCTGACGATTGACGACAAGGGACAGAAGTTCAACACCGACCTGATGGAAGCGTGGGAACTGGGCTGCCTGCTCGACCTCGCCGAGATCACGACACTGAGCGCGCTCAACCGCACCGAAAGCCGGGGCGGGCACAGCCGCGAGGACTTCCCGAACCGCGACGACGAGAACTGGCTGGTGCATACCCTCGTCAAGCGCCCGGCGGAGCGTGGGCTGTACCCGCAGGGCGACCTGACGCCGGAGATCAACATCAACAAGAAAGTCGACATGTCGCTGGCGGAGCAGGACGAGCGCTTCAAGCCGAAAGTCCGTACATACTAACTGGTGCTGAGTGCTGAGTTCCGAGTACTGAGTCTTTTCTCAGCACTCAGTACTCAGCACTTGGGTCGAAACCCACCCGACCGGCTATGTCATCAATGCGGAAAAGCGGGGATGTAGCATAATTCCCTCTATGCTCCACACAGCAACGTGCGGTCACGTCATCACCAGAAGTACGCAGTACACAATTGATGATGACAAGAAGATTTGTTCGCTGGACAAACAAGAGTTGCTTGACTGGTGGGATAAATGTGCGCACGACTTCGACCGCAAGTTCTGCAAAGACTGTAAGCCGTAATTGCTTTTCGCTGAAAGCTGACCGCTGACTGCTGATAGCTTTAGAGGACAACGCTCGATGGAAGTCACATTCCGAATTCGCCGCTTCAACCCGGAAGTCCCCGGTAAGAATAAGCCCTACTGGCAGGAGTTCACGCTTCAGGACGTGGACAAGACCGACCGCGTGCTGGAGCTGCTGCACCGCATCAAGTGGGAGCAGGACGGCACGCTGACGCTGCGCCGCTCGTGCGCGCACGGCGTGTGCGGCTCGGATGCCATGCGCATCAACGGGCAGAATAAGCTCGCCTGCAAAGCATTGGCGAAGGACTTCGGCACGGGCGACCAGATCAAAATTCAGGTCGAGCCGATCCTCGGCTTGCCGGTGCTGAAAGACCTGGTGGTCGATATGGAGCCGTTCTTCGCCCATTATCGCCAGGTGATGCCCTACTTCATCAACGACACGCCGCTCCCTGAGGACGGGCGCGAGCGTCGCCAGTCGGTGGAAGACCGCGAGAAATTCGACGACACCACCAAATGCATCCTGTGCGCCGCCTGCACCACCTCCTGCCCCTCGTTCTGGGCGAATGGCGATTACGTCGGACCGGCGGCGATTGTTCAGGCGCATCGCTTTGTCTTTGACACGCGCGATCAGGCGTTGGATCAGCGTCTCGACGTGCTCGCCGAGCCGAACAGCGTCTGGCGCTGCCGCACGATCTACAACTGCACGCCCGCCTGCCCGCGCGGGATTCAGGTCACGCGGGCGATTGGCGAGGTCAAGCTGGCGATCCAGCGCGGCACGCGCGACGGCGTCGTCGTCGACCCGCCCAAGCCGTCCGAAGGCGGCGGGTGAGAATTTACCTCACCCCGTCTCGCATGAACCTTCGGTTCACATGCTCGACTCCCCTCTCCACGTTGTGGAGAGGGGTGCGCAACCGCCGGTTGCACGGGGTGAGGTCACGTTGATCCGTTTCAGACGGCGAAAAACGCCGCATTTTGATGGATAACCTCCCCGACGACGATGATCTGTTCGAGCCGCTCGATGAGCCGCAGCCCTTCTGGACGTGGCGGCGCATCCTGTTCACGATCCTCGTGCTGATCATGGTGATCGCCCTACTCGCCTACAGCTTCAGCGGCTTGTTCCTGCCGCCGCCCCCGCCATCCACGCCCGCTCCCGGTTCGCTGATTTAGCACAGACGACTGCAAATTGTCGTAGAGATTCTCGGCGAATAGCCCGTTTCGAATACAACACAAAGACGCAAAGGTGATTACAGTCCTTTGCGTTTTTCTTTTCCGCTTTGCGCCTTTGCGTTGAGTTATTGTCCTTATGTCACGCCGCCCCGCGCAGCGTGGGAAGGTGCGTCACGCGCTTCGCCTGCCGGATGATGAACCCGACCATAGGCGCGACGACCATCACCACCGCCGACATCGCCGCGATGAACCAGGCATTGAACAGGACGCCGCCGATCTCGCTCCACTGGATGGTGGTCTGATTCTCTCCACCGCCTTCGCCCCGGAAACCGTCGCTCGGTGGCTCGGGGCGGGTTTCGCCGCTGCCCGCCTGATCGAACGCGGGTCGATCCCCGCCCTGCTCGCCGGAAGCCGTCAGGCTGCTGAGTTCCGAGAACACCGTGAACGGGTTGCGCATGTTGCCGCTGGCGGAAAGCGCGTAGCCGCTCGCCGCGACGACGGCGATGAACACCACGATACCGATCCACCTTCGTAGGGAATGCTGACGAAGCATGATTACACCTCCGGGTACGAAACTGGGCGATGCGACTGGACGATCACGGCGACGGGTTTCGGCTGGCGGCGCGGCAGCCGGATGAAGCCGAACAGATACTTCTTCGCGTGCGACGCGATCCATTTCCAGTGCAGGGCGACGTGCAGCGCGACCAGCAGCAGGCTCAGGTCAGCCGCCACGACGTGAATCCGCTCCCACGAGCCGCCGATGTTGAAATTCAGCCCCAGCGTCCGCGAGATCAGAATGCCCGTGACGATGGTGACGCCCAGGTCGACGAACAATACCAGCGCCAGCACGTAATTCAGGCGCGACTCGTGCAGCAGCTTGTGGAGAAACGTCCGGGTTATGCTGAGCAGCCAGCGCCAGTGGAGCAGGACGTGGACGAGCAGGGCGACGCCCAACCCGACTCCGATCAGCTCGTGGTTGCGCAGCCCGACGAAGTGTTCTTCCAGCTCGGCGACGAACGCCAGCGCCAGCGCGATGTCGAGAAAGAGATAGACCTTAGACCGACTGATTCCCCGAATGGACGATACGATTGCCATCTGTGTCACTCCCACAGTACCTCACTTCACTGGGCATCAAGATAGCAATCGCCTGTTCAAAACCTGTTCAGAAACTGTTGACAATTCGCGCAAATTCCGGCGAATCAAAAAGACGCAAGGGCTGTGTTTCCTTTGCGTCTTTGCGTTGAGAGTTTGGTTTACCGCACCGGCAGCACTTCGCGCGGCTTCGCGCCTTCCACCGCCGGACCGACGATCCCGCGCTCCTCCATCATGTCGATCAGCCGGGCGGCGCGGGTGTAGCCGATGCGCAGGCGGCGCTGAAGCAGCGACACCGACGCCTTGTTCAGCCGCCGCACCATCTCGACCGCCTGCTCGTACAGTTCGTCCTCGCCGTCGACCACGTCGTCGTCATCGTCGGAAGCGTCGTCCTCGTCCTCGTCGTCATCCCAGAAGGCGGTCGACTGGCGCGCCGGGGCGCTGTTGCTGTTGTTGCGCATGATCACGCCGCCGCCCTCGCTGCGGTTGCTGTCGTCCGGCGAAATGCTGCCCCCAATCGGGCGCGACGCGGCGATCAAATCTTCCTGTGTCATCTGGCTGCGCCAGAACTGGGTGATGTTGTTGATCTCGTTGTCGGACACGTACACGCCCTGCAAGCGCACCGGCGCGGGCGAGTCGCCGCTCATCCACAGCATGTCGCCGCGACCGAGCAGGCGTTCCGCGCCGGGCTGGTCGAGGATGACGCGGCTGTCGGTGTTCCCGGCGACCGCGAAGGCGACGCGCGCCGGGAAGTTCGCCTTGATCAAGCCCGTGACCACGTCGACCGACGGGCGCTGCGTGGCGATCACCAGATGGATGCCGGTCGCGCGTGCCAGCGCCGCGATGCGCGTGATCACGCGCTCGGTCTCGTCGGGCGCGAGCATCATCAGGTCAGCCAGCTCGTCGATGATCACGACGATGTAGGGCATCTGCTCCTCGGTCGCGGGCAGGTGCTTGTTGTAGTCCTCGATGTTGCGGGCGGCGGCGTTGCTGAACTTGCGGTAGCGCTCGTCCATCTCGCGCGTGACCCACTTCAGCACGCTGACGATCCGCTCCAGCTCGACTACGACCGGCGCGACCAGATGCGGCACGCCGTTGTACTGCGTCAGCTCGACACGCTTCGGGTCGACCATGATGAACTTCAGCCGCTGCGGGGTGTTGTTGAGCAGCAGCCCGGCGATGATCGCGTTGACCAGCACCGATTTGCCCGACCCGGTCGTCCCGGCAATCAGGAGGTGCGGCATCGAGGCGAGGTCGGCGGCGACTGGCGTGCCGTCCACACCCTGACCGAGCGCAATCGCCAGCGGCGACTTGATCTTCTTGAACTCCTGCGCTTCCAGCACGTCGCGCAGGTGGACGATCTCGGCTTTCTCGTTGGGCACTTCAACGCCAACGTAGCCCTTGCCGGGCACGGGCGCTTCGATACGGATCGATTTCGCGCCGAGCGCAAGCTGCAAGTCCTTGTCGAGCGCGGCAATCGCCCCGACCTTGACGCGGTTCTTCTTGCCGCCGCGACCGGGCACGTAATCCGGCTCGACGCCGAACTGCGTCACGACCGGACCCGTGCGCACGTCGACCACCCGCCCCGGCGCGCCGAAGCTCGACAGCGTTTCCTCGATGATGTGCGCCCGCTTCAGCAGCATGTCGTGATCCGGCGCCTGATCGACCCCCGACGACAGCAGCGCCGACGGATCGGGCACTTTCCAGTCCTTCTTGGCGCGGCGCGACTGCGGCGGCGGCGTCACGTCTGACAGCGTGTTGGGCGTGCTGCGCGGCGGCGCAACGTAAGGCAGATCATCGGTGGGCTTGCCGAACGCCGGCGATGCGGTCGGGCGCGGCGGCTCGGCGAGCGGCGCGCGTGGCGCGGGCGTCGCTCCGCCTTCGCGCAGCGCGCGCAGCCGGCTTTGCAGGTCGGGCAGTTCCTCCGACGTGCTGCGCGCCGGATCGGGCGCGGTCTGCGGCGGCGGGCGCAGCGAAGCGGCTGGCTGCTCGGCAGATCGCGTCGAGTCGGCGGTGTCAGATCGGGGCGCTGCAGGCGCTGGTACGGCTGAACGCCGCCCGGCGACGCGGGCGCGCCGGATGCTGGCGCGGGCGTGGGTGACTGGCGGCGCAGCAGGTCGCTCAGGCGCGGCGTTTCGTCGGCGAGGCTGAGGCGCGGGCGTCGCGGCGGCTGGCGTCGGTGCGGCGGGGCGCGACGGGCATCTCCTGCGAAATGTTCATCTGCGGCTGCGCCGATTTCGACGCGGCGGGTGCGGCGGGCGGGGTTCGGCGTCCGGCAGCAGCGCGGCAGCCGCACCTGCGGCAGCGCCTACCACCGCAGCGGCGACGCTTCCAGCCATGCTGCCGTTCGTCTGCTGCTTTCCGGCGAACAGCCGACCGCGCAGCGCCGAGGCTTTATCGGCGGCGGGCTTGGCTTCTGGCTTATCCTCGGCGGGCTTACCGCTGCCAGGCATGATCCCGCGCACGCGCGAGAACAACCCGCCGGATTTCTCCTGCGCGACCGGGATCGGCTCCGCTTCAACTTCCGCCATCTCCGGCGCGCGGAACGGCACGGTGCTGGTGCGCCCGGCGGTCGTGATCGGGATGCGGCGGTTGCTGACTTCCGCCGCCGCTGGCGCGGGCAGCGCGGGCGAGGCTGCCGGTATCGGCAGCGCCTCGGCGGGCTTGCTCACGCTGATCTGCTGCGCGGCGGTCGCCAGCGCCTGCTGCTTGGCGGCGCGCTCGGCGGTGGCGCGCAGCCGTCGCTGGCGCATCGCGTCGCCCAGGTTGCGCGTGTTGCTGATGACGATCATCGCCAGGTCAGCCGCGCTGACGTTGAGCGCCAGCATCAGCCCGACGATGATCGGGATGAACACGACCAGAAAGCCGCCGATCTCGCCGAAATTGCTCAGCAGCAGGAAATAAATCTCGCCGCCGATCCAGCCGCCGCCGCGTCCCAGCTCGTAGGCGGGTTCGAGGAACGCCATCTTGATCGTGCGCAGATAATCCTGCCCCGGACCGACCTTGTACTGGAAGGCGTCGATGAACTGCGCCAGCACCAGCAGGCTGATGAACAGCAACCCCAGCCCGATCACCCGCGTGCGGCTGATGGTCGGCGCTTCCTCACCGAAATGCCGCAGGATCAGCCAGACGCCGATGGCGAACGTCACGACCAGCACGAACATCGCGCCCCAACCGAAGGCGTAGGACAGCCGGTGATTGATCGATTCGGTCAGCGCGCCTTTGGTCGGCGACAGGCTGCTGAGCAGCAGCACCACCGAGCCGAGCACCAGCGTCACGCCGATGATGTCGAGCTTGCTGTCCAGCGACAGCCCGCCCTGTTCGACGCGCGGCGCTTTGCTGGTGCGGGCGCGCGCCGGGCGCGCGTCCTGCTTCTGGGCAAACGGGTTCAGCCCGCGCAGCCGCTCGCCGAGCGAGCGCTTGGGCGCACCGGTCGTGCGCGCCCCGGCTGCGCCATAGGACGAGCGCGTGCTGGAGCTGCCGAACGCCGAGCTGCTGGTCTCCGGCTTGCTGCCCCGGCTGAGCGTGCCGCCCAGCGGACTTTGCTGGCGCGACGACGACTGATCACCCAGGCGGCTGGGAGCCGAACGCGCTCGGCTTGTCGTCGCTTCTTGCCCGCCGCCAGAAGCGCGAGGTCAGCCCACCGAGCGCGCCGCCCGATTGGGCGCGCTCGAACTCGACAGCGGCTTGTCGTCCTTCTTGCCGCCGCCACCGAAGCGCGAGGTCAATCCACCGAGCGCACCGCCCGATTTGGCGCGCTCGAACTCGAAAACGGCTTGTCGTCCTTCTTGCCGCCGCCGCCAAAGCGCGAAGTCAGATCCACCGAGCGCACCGCCCGATTTGGGCGCGCTCGAACTCGACAGCGGCTTGTCGTCCTTCTTGCCGCCGCCGCCAAAGCGCGACGTGAGACCGCCCAGCCCGCCGCCCGGCTTATCATCCTTCTTGTCCCCGCCGCCGCCGAAGGTCGAGCGATTTGCCGAGCCGAAGCTGCCGGAGGATGAACGCTCGTCGCGGCGATCACCACCGCCGCTGCCGCTGCCGCCACCAAAGCGCGACGCGCCGCCCTGCGAGCGCTCGTCGTTGCCGCCGAAGCGCGATGTACCACCACCCTCACGAACGCTCGTCATTCCCACCCAGACGAGATGGATTGCCGGACGTGCGCTCGTCGTGTCCGCCGAAACGCGATGTCCACACCAGGCGCTCTCGTGCCGCCGAGCGTGCCACCACCCTGCGAGCGCTCGTCATTCCCACCCAGACGAGATGGATTGCCGGACGTGCGCTCATCGCGTCCGCCCAGCCGGGTCGTCGTCGCGCCAAGACCGCGCGTCAGCCCCGGCGCGCGCTGATCCGCGTCATCATCATCGTCGCGGTTGCCGCCGCCGAAGCGTGACGGATTCGACGGGCTGCCGGACGTGCGCTCGTCCGACCGATCCCGGTCGCTGCCGAGCTTCTGCCCGAAGCTGCCCAGCGCGCGGTTGACGGCGGCGGTTCGGTCGTTCGGGTCGTTGTTTTCGTCGTCTTTGCCGCCGGACGAGCCGCCGGGTGAGCGGGGCGGAACCGGATTGCGCTGGTATGGCTGCACGCCGCCCGGCGGAGAGCCGCCGCTGCGGTTAGGTGGCGCGCTGTTGGGGCTGCCCATGCCGCCGCGAATCGGGCTGGGCACGGAGCCGCTGCCGCTGCTGCCGCCGCTTCCCTGCGTGGGCTGCTGGCGCTGCGGCAGACCCGCGCCGCGCACGGTGCTGGGGCGTCCAAATGGATTCGACGTGGAGCGGCGAACGCCGCCTTCGTCGTCTACTTCTTCGTCGTCGCGTTCGTCCTCGCTGTCGTCGTAATCGTCGTCATATCGACTCATAGCATATCCCGTACCATTGTTCCGGTATGGACATCAACAGACGTAACCGGACTAACAAAAATATGGGGACAATACCCCCGTTCCCTTAGCATACCACAAATTGACAATCGCGCAGATTAGAATAGCACAAGAGTTCTAAAATAGCTTTACGGATTCGCGCGACATTCCCGTGCTACAATAGATTTTGTGAAACCCGTAAACGTCGGAGTGTTTTGATGTTCGCCTCTGCCGAGTTCTTATGGCGCGTGAATCAGGAATACGTCAATCGGCTGACGCGAGCGCGGAATTATCTTGACCTGCTCGAACAGTTGATGGTCGAGCGCGGCAGCGAAGACATGCGTCACCGCTTCCTGCCGACGCTGCGCTTCACGCGCCTGCATCTGGCGAGCCTGAGCGAAGAACACCGCGACTGGTGCTATACCTATTTCTACGAGTCGCCGGACAGCAAGCGCATGGTACACGCTCCGTCTGCCGTGCGCCGGGCGCTCTCGAATTTCCAGTTGATGCGCGAGCGGCAGGCGAACGCCTTCGAGGACGTGGCGGCGCTGCTGTACGAGCTTCCCCGTCCCGCGTCGTACATCACTCACGTCCCCAACGGCGACCTGTGGGAAATGCTCCAGCGGTCGCTGCGCGATCTGGTGCGCTTCAACAGCCTCGCCGAAGTCTGATCAAGCCTGCGCGAACGTCAGCGTATTGGGAGCAATGAATCCGGGCGTTTGAATGACCGGATGTGCCTCCAGCACCGCCCGAAGCTGAGCGTAATGGTCCGCGCCGAGCGGCTGCACGCGCCGTTGCTCAAGGTTCGCCTGGGAAAGCCCCGTTCCCTCCTGCGAATCCTTCGAGAAAGCGGCATAGGCGGCGTCAACCTCGTCGAGCGGCAGCCCACAGTAGGCGAACGTGTCGCTGAGGACGCGCTTTGGCTGCGCCTTGATGTCCTCGTAGCGCAGCGCCAGAAACGGTATACCCTGTTCGCACAGCTTCAGGTAGGTGTCCATCACCGACAGCCAGAGGAGGGTGAAGGATTCAACCATGACCGGCTCGCGCCCCTGCCGCTGCATAAAGGCGGGGAGCATCGGCGCGCTGCTCGCCAGAAACAGGAAGAAAATCGGGTCTGCCAGCAGCGGCGGCGCGCCCCCGGCGAACGCTGAATTCATCGACTGCGCCCAGGTTTCGGCGTGGCGGTACAGGAACAGATTTTTCGCGCCGGGAAAGGCGCGGTGGAGCAAGCCGCCGATGTGGGTGACGTTGGCGCGGAACTTGAGCGCCAGCCAGGGCGCGCGCTTCCCCAGGAGCGCCGTGCAGCTTCGCAGCAGCCGCACGTACTCGTCGTCGCGGCTGGGGTCGGCGTAGCGCATCATCGTGAGCTGGGTGTACACGTCCGGCTCGGAGTAGCTGACGACGTTCGGGACTGCGCCGAGCGACTGGCTGATCAGCGTCGAGCCGCAGCGCCCGACCGAGTAGATCAGCAGCAGCCGGTCGTCGGCGCGCGGCAGCGTGTCGGCAAGCTGGTGGAGCGTGTTATACGGGACGGCGATCAGCCGCTGCGCCGTCTGGTACTGCGTCACGTAGAAGAATGGCGCTTGCGTCAGGTCGACGCCCGGCGGCGTCTCGACAAACCACGCCTGCTTCTGCTCGTCGTCGAGGCAGTACAGGCTAACGTTCGGATCGTCGATCACGATCTCTGCCGGGACGCTTTCGCCTTCGCTGACTCGGAAATTACGTGGGACGGCGGGGAAAAACTCATTCGGGGCGGTTTTCTCGACGATGTTCAGAACGCGCGCGCTCATAACCCACTCCAAAAACCCCTAAACGACCGATGTGTCGCCTACAGCTTTGGGACATGCGTATGCAGCCGGACTGACGACATTCCTGCCGTCAATCCTTCAACGTGTTCAGTTTGGCGCCTTCACGAAAGCGACTGTAATTCGTCCAGCAGGATGTAGCCCTGACGCAGCGCCTGAAGCGCCGCCGCGTGGCGGTCTTTGGCGTGCATCTTGTCCATCGCCCGCGCCAGCGTCTCGATCAGCATCGGCATCGGCAGGTTCAGCCGCTCGGCGATCTGGTCGTTGTCCATCCCCCCGGCGATCAGCAGCAGTACGTGGCGCTCTTCGTCGCTGAGGCGGCTGGGGTCGCCCTGAGGCTTGAACAGCCCGGTGACGACTTTCTCCGCCACGCCCTGCCCCAGCACCAGCGTCCCCTGCGACACCTTGAGGATCGCGTCGATCAGGTCGGTTTCGCTGGCGGACTTGAGCACGTAGCCGTTCGCGCCCGACCGCAGCGCCTGAGTGATGTACCACTCCTCGTCGCGCCCGGTCAGCACCAGCACCTTGACATTCGGCGCTTGCGAGCGGATTTCGGGCAGCGCTTCCAAGCCGCTCTTGCCGGGCATGTTCAGGTCGAGCAGCAGAATGTCGGGGTGAAGCTCGGTGGCGAGCCGCAGCGCGCCATTGCCCTCGCCCGCTTCGCCGACGACGATGAATTCGTCGCGCTGCGACAGGAAATTGACCAGCGTCTTGCGCAGCACGGCGTGATCGTCCGCCAGCGCGATGCGCAGCGGCGCGCGCTCGTTGGTGAACGCGACCGCCTGCGACGGCTGCGTCGGCGCTTCCGAGCCGGGGTCGGGTCGCAGCACGGCGCTCAACGCCTGCGCCATCGCGCCCGCGCTCTGGAAGCGGCGCGCCGGGTTCTTTTCCAGCGCCTTCAGGATGATGTTTTCCAGCCCAACCGGGATGTTGGGATCGATCATGCGCAGCGGCGCGGGCGCTTGCTTGACATGCTGGAGCAGCAGCGCCGGGATGTCGTCCGACGCGAACGGCAGGTCGCCGGTAGCGAGTTCGTACAGGACGATGCCGAGCGAGTAAATGTCGGTGCGGTAGTCGAGCGGGAGTCCCTGCGCCTGCTCCGGCGACAGGTAGGCGGGCGTGCCGATGATCATCCCGGCGGTGGTCACGCGCTTGGCGTCGCGCGGGAGCGCCAGCCCCAAATCCATGATCTTGACCTGCCCGTCGGGCGCGACCTTGATGTTGGCGGGCTTGATGTCCCGGTGGATGATCTGCCGCTCGTGGGCGTAGTGGAGCGCCATCGCGATCTGCCGCCCGATCTCCATCACCTTTTCGGGCGGAGACGGCACGTAGTCGCTCAGCGTATCACCCTCGACGTATTCGACCACCAGAAAATTGACATCGCCTTCTTCGTCGATGTCGTAGATCGCCATGATGCCGGGGTGGTTCAACTGGGCGACCGCCGTCGCTTCCTGAAAGAAGCGCTTGCGCACGGTGTCCTTGACGTGCGGCAGCAAAATCTTCAGGGCAACGTCACGCCCCAGCCGCCTGTCGCGCGCCCGGTACACGGTCGCGGTCGAGCCTTCGCCGAGCAGTTCTGTAACCTGGTATCGGTTGCGTAGCGTGCGTCCGAGCATGGCAGACCTGCAATGATCGCTAATAAATATGCGGTCAAGCATAACATAACGCAGGTCAGTTCGCATGAAGATTGGTTCTGGTTGGGCGAGCTTATTTCGCCTCGCCCGGAACCGGCGCATCCACGCTCGTGTCGTCTCCGGCGATCAGCACGCCGCCGGAGATGCGCTGCGGCATCGCGCCTTCCTGTCGCGGCTCGATGACCAGGTAGCGCGCCAGCACCATCAGCGTGCCCGCAATCGGCACGGCGGTCAGCCCGCCGACCACGCCGCCGACCGAGAAGCCGATGAACAGCGCGACGATCACCAGAATCGGGCTGATGTGCACGCTGTTGGACATCACGCGCGGCGTCAGGTAATGCGTCTCGACCTGCTGCACCAGCACGAAGCTGAGCAGCGTCAGCACGGCAGCCAGCGGCGATTCGATCAGCGCGACGAACACGGCGAAGCCCGCGCCGATGAACCCGCCGATCACCGGCAGCGCCGTTGTGATGCCGACGATGAACGCCATCGTGATCGCGTTGGGCACGTGGAACAGCGTCAGCAGCACGAAATTCGCCACGCCGACGAACGACACCACCAGCGCGATGCCGCGCACGTATGCCCCCAGCGACTGCTCGATCTCCAGAATGATCTGCTGAACCAGCGTGCGCCGCCCCAGCGTAAATAACTGAAGTGTGAATCGCACGGCGTTATCGCGGCTGGTCAGCCAGTACACCCCGATCACCAGCACGAGGATCGTATCGCCGAGCAGCCCGCCGAGTTCCCCCGCCATCGCCGGGAATGAGCGTTTCAGTCCGGCGACCACCGTCGTCACGTTGCTGCGAATCGTGTCGGACGTGAACAGAGTCACCGGCTCGGCGGGATGGAACAGCGAGTTGATCCGGTTTTCCATCCAATCGTTCGTGCCGATGAGCTTGGCGGCGAGGCGGTCGTCGTTCTCGATATAGCCGCTCAGCCGGTCGACGGCGGGCGGCAGCACGACGATGAACAGCCCGAAGATCACCAGCAGCAGCGTGGCGTACACCATCAGGATCGAAATCGCCTGCGGCAGCCCGTGACGCTGAAGCCACAGGACTGCCGGGCGAATCGCCGACGCGATGATGATGGCAAACCACAGGACGATGATGATACGGATACTGACGACCAGAATGTAGGCAGTCAGCACGGTGAGAAGCACGATCACGGTGTTGCGAAAGACCTGCTGCGCGCTCATAGTTATCTCGGATGTATGACTGTTTTGGTTGTGGCTCTATATTAAATTACATTTTTAATTAAATCAACCGCCGGATTCGTTCGACCAGCGCCACCACCGCCCACGCGGAAAACAGGAACAGCAGCGGGTCTGACGGGACGCGATAGCGCGTCGAGGGGTGAAACACCACGTAGGTGATCGTCATGCTGATCTGGACGAACCACAGCAGCGCCACGTCGCGCCAGCGCTTCACCGTCAGCGCCACGCCGACCAGCGCCAGCAGCAGCAGCCCGCCAAAATACAGCCGGTGGATGACGCGGGCGGGAGCGAATTCGTCGTTGTTGTAGAGCGTCACCGGGTCGCCGGGCGGCAGCCCGCCGAGCGCCGGATCGCCCGTTTCGCCGTCCTCGCGCCGGGCTTCGCCCTGATAGCTGGGCGGTGGCGTCGCGTCCGCCGTCGGGTTCAGGCGCGGGAAGATGTCGATGCTCCAGTGAGTCAGGAACTTAACCCACAGCAGCTCCGGGATCGTGCCGGGGTTGGCGCGCAGCCAGTCCAGCGCGAGCTGAAGCCGCTCCTGATCGGCGGCGGGCGTGTTGGGGTTCGCCTGCTCCTGATCGGTCCCGTCCACTGCACGTCGTAGCCCGCGCGCAGGTACGGGATCACGTCCGGGTTGTTGCCCTGGTAGAAATTCGACCCGCCCGTGATCGAGATCGGCACGAACGCGCCGTACACGTCCTGATTGCGCACGATCCAGGGCACGAGCGTCAGCAGGCTGACGACCGCGACCGGCAGCAGCCGCAGGATCGTGTCGAGCAGCGAGCGCCGGAACAGAAACCACACGCCGACCAGCGCCGCCAGCGGCAGCAGGATCGGGCGGGTGAGCGTCGCCACGCCCAGCACCAGCCCGCCGAGCAGCGCCAGCGCCCACGTCCGGCGGTCGCGCTGCGAGCGCTCGCGCAGCAGCAGCACGATCAGCACGAAGGCGTGCAGCTCGGTGATGAACAGCGGCGTGTCGATCAGCGTGAGATTCTGAAAGACGAGGTACGGATACAGCGCGTAGAACACGCCCGCCAGCCAGCCGACCCATTCGCCGAGCAGCCGCTTGCCGATCACGTACAGCATGGCGACGGACAGCACGTCGAGCAGCGTGTGGAACAGCCCGACCTGCCAGTAGCCGCGCCCGAAAATGCCATAGACGCCCGCCAGCGCGTAGCTGTAGGCGGGCGGCAGGATCGCGTCGGGGACGCCGGGCGTCAGCCCGTAGACTCCGGTCGAGAGCAGGTTGCGCGCGTACTGGTCGAACGACGACGAGCCGTGAATCGCGCCCGTAGCGACGAAATCGAAGATGCCCGGCAGCGCCGCCAGCGCCGCGACGCGCACGACCACGCACAGCGCCAGCAGCAGCGCCAGCTTGCGCGCGACCAGCGCCCGCAGCCAGCGCGGCACGTCATTCGAATACGGAATGGAGGGGGTATTCATGAGGGCATCGGGTGGGACTTGTGTAGGGGCACGACACGCCGTGCCCCTACCGGATCATTGCTCATCAATCGTGGACGGCATTACCGAATCGGCACCTGGTAGATTTCGCCCTGTGTGGAGACCCAGCGCGCATCGACCCAGCCGACTACACCGTTGTAGCGAACGTGCAGCCACTTGTTTTCTCCGGCTTGCACCGTCCGACCGATCAATTCGAGCGTCGCGCCCCAGGGGATGCTGGCGATGCGCGGCATTCGCATCGCTGGGACGGCTGCGCAGGTTCATGACCGCGCGCGGGTAGGCGCGCGCGCCCACGTCCACCGCGCCGTCGATCTCGTCAAAGATGCTGCCCACCACCGGGATGGTGTTCAGGTCTACGCTCAGCGTCAGGAAGCGACCGGATGCCCAGCCGACGCGCTCGCCGACTTGCAGCTTGTACCAGTTGTAGATGCCCTCGTCCTTGTTGCGCCCCAGCACCGTGTAGGTCTGATCCTGCGGCAGCGTGGTGATGAACGACGCCCCCAGGTACGGACCCGTGCGCAGCGCCAGCCCGCGCACGCCGGTCACGGTCGCGCACGTTCCGCTGCACGCCGGGACAGCGGTCGTGATAATCGTCCCGCCGCCGGGCACGCCGGGGGTTAAGCCGGGCGTCAACGCCCCGCTCACCTGGAACCACTGGAACTGCACCGCCGCCTGATCCACGAACTCCACGTACTCCACCGTCAGCGAGTGCGTCCCTGCCGTCATCGTCTGCTGGAACCGGTCGGTCGTCAGCACGCGCCCGATGAACCGGTCCAGCACCAGCACCCCGTCGATGAATACCCGGATGCCGTCGTCCGACGACGCCACGAACTCATACGTCCCCTGGTTGAACAACTGCACGGACGTGAAGCGGGCGGAGAAGTTGTCGACGTTGACGGCGGGGTTAGCCGAGCCGGTTCCCCAGTTGACGTTGATGCCGTTGGGGAGGATTTCGGTGTAGACCGAGTTGCCGGTCAGGTCGGTGCTGTTGTAGTACGTCGCCGTCCAGTTCGTCCCGAAATCCGCCAGCGCGGTGAACATCGGAACCAGCGTCAGCAGGAGCGTTACCCCCAGAAGTGCTACGAGTGCTACGACTTGGTGTCGTCTCTTCATTCCGCCCTCCACGTTGTTGCATGATCTCCATAGATTATAGTATCGCAAGCAATTACGGGCGAAATCGCGTTTTCGTCCCAATTCTGGTATAATGTGAAATGAAATGTGCAACCTTTCATCGCTGCCCGCGTATATAGGAACAGATAGCCGACAAGTGAGTGAATGTTTGCGAGGAGCAGACCGAGATGAGCGACAACGATAATCAGATTACCCCGAAGGAAAGCCAGGGGCGGACGTTCAACGAAGAACTGGAAGTGGCGGGCAATCAGTTGGTCGAGCGCGTCAAGGAACTGATCGAGGAAGGCAATGTCCGCCGCCTGATCATCCGTAACCCCGAAGGGCGCACGCTGCTGGAAATCCCGCTGACCTTTGGCGCGGTCGCCGGTGGCGCGCTGGTGATCTTCTTCGGACCTGTGCTGGCGGCGCTGGCGGATCGGCGCGCTGGTCGCGCGTATCAAGATCGAAATCGTGCGCGACGAGCCGGAGATGATCGAGCAGAGCGTGAACGAAGCCAAGCGCAAGATCGAGGACGTGACCGAGGAATAAGCAAGACTCGGTGCTGAGTACCGAGTGCTGAGTTCTGAGTCAAAGCAGAGACTCTTCGCAGGGGCGACCTTTCCGTCGCCTCTTTGCTTTCCCTGCCATGCGAGCAGCCCCACTCCTCATTTCCTCAGCACTACGAGTGTCCGCAGGTCGCGGAGTAGGGACGCAGCTGTAACCGCCTGCGCCCGATCAAGACTCACCTTACCATGTTCTCCCCAGGTCGCTGGCGGTTTATACACTCTCCAATATAGGACTGTCCGCGCCGTTCTTTACCCTGTCGTCGCTGCGTGTGCGAAGGCAAACCAAAGGTTGACGGGTGAGGTCGTGGGGCACGACATGTCGTGCCCGTTCTCTGTTTTTTACACAATCCCTCGGCGCAGCCTTTCTCAGTCCTGTTTTTCGCCTCAGCACCAAGGCAATACTTGTCGCCATGCTTGCGGCAAGGTTCGGCTACAATATATACTATGCTTCGGATGCGGGCGGGGTTTCACCCACGTGGGATGACTCCTGGTATCCTCAACGGTCATCTCGCAGCACGGTAACAGGAGTAGAATCGGTTGGCGAAATCACGGACTGAACAATTGGTCGCGCGCCTGCGCGATCTCCAAGCCAGTTCGGAAGGAGTCGAGGCTGCCGCTGTCGTCAGCGTGGACGGTTTGAGCATCGCCTCGTCGTTACCCGCAGGCATCGAAGAAGACCGGGTCAGCGCGATGTCCGCCGCCATGCTGTCGCTGGGCGAGCGCATCGCAACGGAATTGGGACGGGGAATGCTTCAGCAGCTCTACGTGAAGGGCGAAAACGGATACGTGATCCTCAACGCCGTCGGCGAGGAAGCCGTCCTCACCGTGCTGGCGCGCCGCGAAGCCCGACTCGGCTTGATCTTCCTGGATGTCGCCCGGACGGTTCAGGATTTGGGACACCTGCTCTAGCCTGGGAAAGCTGCCGCTCTCGTGTCCAACAGCCACAACTACCCCAATCGGTTTGTCATATATCTCCTTCAGGCGATGACCGAAGTCATGGGTCAGCACGGTCTGGACGAGACGATGGCGCTGGCGGGCATCCAGCAAACGCCGCCCGACACCCTCGACCGTGATTTCCCCTTCGAGCGCATCGCGGCGCTGAACGCTGCCCTCGACGAGCTGTACGGTCAGCGCGGCGGGCGCGGCATGGCGCTGCGTGCCGGGCGGGCGTGGTTTGCGCAGGGCATGAAAACCTTCGGCGCGCTCAGCGGCATCGGCGATCCGGCGTTCCGGCGGCTGCCGCTGGACGACCGTCTGCGGCTGGCGCTGCAAGCCCAGGCAGAAGTGTTCACCCGCTTCAGCGACCAGTATTCGCGGCTGGAGACGACACCCGGCGCATACCGCTTCATCGTCGAAGCCAGCCCGTTCGCCTGGGGACTCCACACCGAGAAACCGTTCTGTCACCCGCTCGTCGGGCTGCTTCAGGAATGCACGCGCTGGGCATCCAACGGGCGCGACCTCACCGTGCGCGAGACCCACTGCATCGCCAGCGGCGACCGCGCCTGCGTCATCGTCGTCAGCGCGTAACCCCTCTATCGAATTATCCTCTGTTAACCGACCAATCGTTGTTCGTTAAAATTGGTTGGCGATATAATCCCCGGCACTCGCCCTACTGCTTCTGGAGATGACTCCATGCGTATAGCCCGTCTATTTCTCCTCGTGTTCGTGCCCCTGCTCCTGATTGCTCCCCTGAGCGTGCTGGCACAGGATCAGATTACCGTCAACTTCTACTATCCGACGGCGGTGGATGCCCCGATTGCCGCGATCATCCAGCGTTACGCCGACCAGTTCCATGATCTGAACCCGAATATCACCATCAACCCCACCTACACCGGAACCTACGTCCAGACGACCCAGACCATCCAGACCGAGATCTCCGGCGGCGGCGCGGGTCCCGATGTCGCCGTGATGCTCTCGACCGACCTGCTCAGCTTCACCGAGGACGGCACGATTGTCGCGCTTCAGGATTACATCAACCAACTGGACGACCCGCAGGCGTTCATGGACGACCAGTTCCCGGCGCTGCTCCTCAACAGCGAGGACGAGGACGGCACGGTCTGGTCGCTGCCCTTCCAGCGCAGCACCCCGATCCTGTACTACAACGTCGACATGCTGAGCGCGGCGGGCTTCGACGCGCCGCCCAAGAACAATGAAGAACTGTTGTCGATGGCTGAAGCGCTCACCAAGCCGGATGGCACGCAGTGGGGCTTGCTCGTCCCGTTCGCGGGCGGCTTCCCGATCTGGATGTTCCAGAGCTTCGCCATCGGTTACGGGCAGAATATCGGCACGAGCGACCCGACCGTCGTCTACATGAACGACCCGAAGGTGCTGGCGGCGCTCGACTTTGCGACCAAGCTGGGCACGGATTATGCGGTCGGTCCGGTTGGCGGCAGCGCCTGGGGCGATACCCCGACCGCCTTCATCAGCGGGCAGGCGGCGATGATCTACCACACCACCGGCAGCCTGACCAACATCCTCAACAACGCGCAGTTTAACGTCGGCGTCGCCTTCCTGCCCTCCGGTCCCGCAGGCGCGGACGGCACGGGTTACGGCACGCCCACCGGCGGCGGCAACCTGTACCTGTTCGACACGCCCGACAGCCCGCGCTCGCCCGAACAGCTTGACGCTGGCTGGAAGTGGATTCAGTATCTGGCGTCGCCCGAAATCCAATCCGACTGGGGCGCGGCGACCGGTTACATCGCCGGGCGCGTCAGCGCGTGGGATCTCGACCCGCTCAAGTCGCTGGCGGATGAGAAGCCGCAGTATTCCGTCGCCCGCGATCAGCTTCAGTTCGCCGACCGCGAATTTGCGACCTACCGCAGCGTCGACACCACCAACATCATCAACCAGACGCTGAGCGGCGTCCTCTCCGGCTCGGAGACCGACGCGGCGGCGGCGATGGCATCGGCGCAGGAACAGATCGACTCGCTGCTGGCGGAATACAAGTAAGCGTTTCTGACCTCACCCCGCTGCGCGACAAACCTTCGGTTCACCGCTTAGCTTCCCCTCTCCACGTTGTGGAGAGGGGAATGAGGGGTGAGGTTGTACGTAAGCGAACCTATGCACGGCGCGCGAATCGACAAATTGATGGAACGAGAGGCGACGCGGTAAACTCTGCGTCGCCTCTGTTTTCCAGGAGTATCGCCCGTGACCGCACTTCCCGAACACGCTCCCGGCAAATCCCTCTGGTCGCGGCTTTTCCCCTATCTGCTGATCGCGCCGACGCTGGTGTTCGTGTTCGCCTTCACGCTGCTCCCGGCGGTCAACACCGTCATCGACAGCCTGTACAAAATCCCGCGCAACGCCCGCGACGCGCCCGAATTCGTCGGGCTGCAAAACTACGCCGACCTGTTCAACCCGGATCACTTCATCGGCTCGAATTTCGTGCTGATCGTCGGCAACACGCTGGTGTTCTCGTTCGTCACGGTGATCGTCGGCGTGCCGCTGGCGCTGCTGTTCGCGCTGCTGCTCAACCGCCGCCTGCGCGGCATGGCGATCTGGCGCTTCAGCCTGTTCTACCCGGCGCTGCTGCCGCTGATCGGCGCGGCGAGCATCTGGGCGTTCCTGTTCTCGGACACGGTTGGCTTGATCAACACCGTGCTGCGCGGCTTCGGCGGGCGCGGCGTCAACTGGCTCGGCGACCCCAACGTCGTCCTGTGGGCGGTGATCCTGATCAACATCTGGAAGCAGACCGGCTACTTCATGATCTTCTATCTGGCGGGGCTGCAAAATATCTCGCGCGACTTCTACGAGGCGGCGGAACTCGACGGCGCGAACGAATGGCAAAAATTGGTCAGCCTGACGCTGCCGCTGCTGCGCCGCACGACCCTGTTCGTGCTGGTGATCGCCTTCACCTTCGCCTTCCAGACGGTCGAGCAGCTTCAGGTGCTCGGTCAGGGCGACCCCGGCGGGCGCAGCAACCTGCTGCTCTACTACATCTTCGACACGATTCAGGAGCGGCGTAACTGGGGCTACGTCAATGCCATGACCGTGATCCTGGTGCTGATCCTGCTGGTCTTCACGATCACGAATTTCGTGGTGTTCGAAAGGTCGCGCGATGAGGACTGAGCGCCGTTCGCTGGGCAGCCTGAGCGCGTCCGCCGTCACCGTGTTCGCCTCGATCATCTGGCTGCTGCCGCTGATCTTCGCCGTGCTAATGAGCGTCCGCCCGCGCTCCGAGCCGATCAACGTCGGCAACATCTTCTTCGGCAGCACCATCACGCTCGAAAACTACAACGGGGCGCTCGCGCTCGCGCCCTGGGGCTGGCATTACCTCACGACCATCATTTTCGTGGTCGGCGTGCTGGTGGTGCAGCTCGTCACCATCACGATGGCGGGCTACGCCTTCGCCCGCCTGAAATTCGTCGGGCGCGGCATCCTGCTGTTCCTCATCCTGCTCCAGATCATGATCCCGACGGCGGTGCTGCTCGTGCAGAACTTCGCCACTATCCGCGTATTGGGGCTGTTCGATACCCGCTGGGCGCTGATGCTGCCGTACTGGGGGTCAGCGTTCGGCGTCCTGCTGATGCGTCAGGCGTTCCGCGAAGTCCCGTTCGAGCTGGAGGAAGCCGCCCGCATCGACGGCGCGAACTGGCTTCAGATCATGCGCCACGTCTACGTCCCGCTGACCATCCCGACTTACGTCGCCTTCGCGCTGGTGTCGATCAGCAGCCACTGGAACGAATTCCTGTGGCCCTTCATCGTCACGCGCACCGAAGAAGTGCGTCCGCTCACCGTCGGCTTGAACAAACTCTACCAGACGACCGACGTGGGCGCGCTCTACGGGCAGTCGATGGCGGGCACGCTGATCGTGGTCGCGCCGCTGGTGATCCTGTTCATCCTGTTCCAGCGGCGCTTCATCGAGAGCTTCGCCTCCAGCGGCATCAAGTAACGTGAGTTATGGATGATCTTTTTCGTTTGACCTCACTCCTATATCCCGCTCCGTCGCATGGAGAGCGGACTTTTCTGACCTTTTTTCACCCCTCTCCACGACGTGGAGAGGGGTTGGGGGTGAGGTGAGACTTGCAGAAACACGCTATCCATAACTCACATCAAGTGAGGGCGGTCTCCGCTACCGCCACTCCCCGACCAGATCGCGGTGCGTTTCAAGAAATTCGTCGGTCAGCGCCTTCGCCAGCGGGTACGAGCCGATCAGCGGATGGACGACGAGCGCCTCGTATGCCAGCTCGCGCGACCGTTCCAGAATCGCCCGCGCCGCCAGCCGCTCGTATAGCTTGACGGTCTGCATCAGCAGCAGTTGGTCGTCGTGGATGCCGGTTACCGGCAGCGGCGTGATGCTGTCGGCGTTCACCCGGCACGTCACCTCGACCACGTCGTCGTCGAACATCTGCGGGATCGCGCCGCGATTGGGCACGTTCAACCCGGTGTAGATCGTCTCGCCCGTGCTGATCGCCTGAATGCAGCCGAGCGCGACGGCAGCGTAGCCTTCCTCGTCCTCGCCGACCGGCTCCATTTTGACGCGATCCTGCCCGTGCCGGGCGTGCGCCATGTAGGTGGCGCCGCGCTGCCCCATCACCGCGTGGTAGGCGGCGAGCGCGGCGTCCGTGTTCGGCGCGGCGCGCAGGCGATTCATCAATTCGTTGGTCAGGCGCAGCGTTTCTTCGCCGCGCGTCTCGGCTTTGCCCAGCAGCGATGCCAGCGCCTCGTCGCGGTGGTAGAAGTAGTGCAGGTACTCGTTGAGAAATGCCTTCTGCCACTCGATCAAGCCGGGCGCGAACATCGCCATGTGTGTCGACTGAATGAAGCGCTCGTCGCCGAGCAGCGCCGGAAAGACTTCCTCGCCGCCGCTGCCATCCGCATCCGGATCGACGCGCACGCTCGCCGTCCACGACAGGTGGTTCAGCCCGTAGACGCCGTGGCGCACGCGCTTCATCGGGATTTGCAGATAGCGGCTGACAGCGTGCTGCGCGCCGTTGGCGCTGTCGCAGATGCCGACCACCCGCTGGATGCCAGCGTAAGTCAAGCCCTGCGCCACCAGCCCCGCCGGGTTAGTGAAGTTGTAAATCCACGCGCCCGGCGCGGCGCTGTCCTCGACCATGCGCGCGTAGTCGAGGATGGCGGGCAGGCTGCGCATCGCCATCGCAAAGCCCGCCGCCCCGGTCGTCTCCTGACCGAGCACGCCGTGTCGCATGGCGATCCGCTCGTCGGTGGCGCGCCCCTGTTCTCTGCCGGGGCGTATGCTGGTGATCACGGCGTCAGCGTCCTGTATCGCCGCGCGGGCATCGGTGGTGGTGATCAGCCGGAAGGTCGCGCCGTGCTCGTCTGCCAGCGCCCGGCACAGGTTGGCGATCAGGTCGAGCTTTTCGCCGTCGATGTCCATCAGCCAGACTTCTTCGAGCCGGAGCGCCGCCGTCCGCCGGACGAGCGAGGGGATCAGTCGCGGGGTGCGGACACTGCCCCCGCCGATAATCGTGAGTTTCATGGCTTTCTCTTGGTCATTTGTGCAAGGTGCGTCGTCAATCAGTGTAAAAGCTGTCGTGCAAATCGGCTTCAGATAGATAGCGCTGCAAATCCCGGTACAGACGCTTCAACATCCCCGGCGCAAGCGGTTGACTGCCATGCACCGGGACATTGACCGTTTGCGTTTCTTCTTTCCCGGCGTGGATCACCGTGCGGCGCAGAATATGATGGCTTCCGCGCACCCGGACGATTTCAAAACCGTAGCTCTGCAAAACCCGGAGGACATCCTGCCCGTTAAGCCTACGCAATTTCGGCATAATTTTCGGGCAGTTCGATTGTCACGATGATGCGAGGGTTGGAGACAAGGTTGTAAACGGCAGGCGCATCTTCGCCTTCCAGCGCGGCAGCGATCATCTCGTGAATATTCTTCATCAGGTCGCTCCAGGTTTCGCCGTCCGTGACCGCTACAATTTCCTCGCACGACGCCACGTAATACGGATGCCCGACATCGTCATCGCCTTCTTCAAACCCGGTGAAGTACTCTACTCTCACGTGAAGCGTATCCCGTGCCTCTGCCATCACCCCACTCCTGCCTGATCCTTCATCTACTATTATACGGGAGTGCATGGGAGTCGAACCCACCGCAGCCGGTTCCACCGCCTGCCGCCGATTTTGAAGATCGGGACGCCCACCGGGACGCATTCACCCCCGCCGGGGAATTCTAGCAGACTTCCACGCCGGACAATAAAAGCGGCGTCCGTTTGGACGCCGCCCATTACTCCGTTTACCACATGCTCTGCCTAGCTGACCACCCCGGTCGGCAGCGGCTGCCCCTGCCAGGGCGGCTGGAAGCTCGGCTGCATCGAATTGACCGGCACCCACAGGTACTGGCACGCCAGCAGTATCTTGTAGTACGCCCCGCTCTCGTCCTCGCCCAGCACCCAGTACGTCCCGGCGTTGATCACCACACCGCTGGCGACCTTGCCCGGCTCGTAGTACGCCTGCGTGTTGAACGGCATATCGCCGACCACCGCGTCAGCCGTCAGCGGCAGGCAGGTGCCGCCATAGGTCGGCAGCCCGGCGCAGTTCCCCTGTCCCAGCGTCTGCACGACCTCCGGCAGGCTGTTGCCAGCCAGACTGGTGATCTTGACCGTAATCGGGTTGTACTGCGGCGCGGTCGTGTACGGAGTGGTGTTGATCAGACCGGCGCTGTAAGTACCCAGCGTATTCGCAAAGCTGAGCGTGTAGATAAGCGTGCCTGCGCCATCCGTTACGTCAATCCGCAGCGACTCTTCACCAGCCCCGGTATTGTCGCGGTCGAGCACGTCCGATCCCGTTCCTGCGGCGGTGAAATCGGTACAGGTGATTTCGACCGTGCCGTTGTAGGTGTGCGCCAAAGCCGCCGAAAAGACGGCTGCCAGCGAGACGACGAGTACTACGCCAATGATAAGGAATTTGCGAGCCATCATCTTGTCCTTGCCAGAAGATACAAACGATAACCACACGATAATTATGTCGTCATTCATGGGAAATAAGGTGTGTGGAATCGCTCATGACCGCGAGGACAGCAGCGGCAGCTATCGATGAATACCAGAGAAATCACGCCGTCGGCGCGTCGGTGTCGGTCGCCGTGAGCGTCGCCGAATCGTCGACTTCGGCGTAGCGCAGGTCGTCGATCTTCAGGCGCAGCACGTTCTCCCACGTCGCCCCTGGCGCGAGGTCGAGCGGGAACACGTGCAGCAGCACCGTCCCCTGATGAATGCGCTCGTAGCCGCCCTCGCTCATGGTCACCGGTTCGAGGGGGAAGCGCCATAGCGCCCCGGCTCGCGCCAGCATCACGTCCACCTCGAAGCCGCGTATCTGCGTGCCGAGCCGGTAGCCGCCGACGCTCGCACTCGTGCCCGCCTGCCCCATCCCGACCGTATCGCCGTCGTAGATCGCCAGATAGCACATCTCGGTGTTGCCGCCGTCGAAGCCGTAGCTGGTCTCGATGCCGAAGCGCGTCTTAATCGACACACTCGCCAGATTGGTGACGGCGTATTCGACCAGCAATTCGCGCACCCCGGCGGTGATCGTCAGGCGCTTCTCGACGCGCACCGGCAGCGCCCTGCCGCCGATCCAGACGTTCCCGTCGCGGCGCAGCGTCACCGTGCAGACGTTCGTGCCGCTGCCGCCTACTTCCGCCGTGTATCCGCCCAGCACGAAATCGCCCGCTTCGCTGTAATCGGCGCGCCGGAATTGGTCGAGAGTCACGTCGTCGCCCAGAAAATGGTCGATTAGCGCGCCGCGCCGGTGCCAGTCCACCACCAGATCGCGCTCCAGTCCAAGCTGTTTGGCGCGCACGGTGGTCGAATACAGCCAGTCGGGAGCGCTCCACTGCGGCATCTCCGGCGTGATCACGTCGTTGCGCGCCGCCGCTTCCTGTAAATCGATGTGGTAGCCTTCGCGCCGCCGCGTCATGATGTTGAGCAGGTTGTAGCGGCTGGGGATGTCGTCCCACTCGTAGATTGCGCCGCCGAACGCCGTCGAGATCACCAACGAGAACGGGTCGCTGCTGATGACGATCTCGCTGTGGCTGTCGAGGTCGAAGTCGATCAGCTCGGCGCGCACCTGATCGTCCAGAATCAGCGCTTCGGCGTCGAGCAAATTCGCGTAATTCGCCGCCCGAATGTGGAACAGGTAGATGCCGCCGAATACGCCATGCCAGTAGGCGCAGTTACACTGCGACGCCCACAGGTGCTTGAGCGCGTCGGCTTTGGCGTCGCCGTCGGGCAGCGCGTGGATGCGGCGGCTGGTGTACATGCCGCGCTTCTGCATCTGGTTGACTTCCGGGTACTTGGTGAGGAAGTTGCGCCAGAACCCGCCGCGCAGGTAGCGCTGGACGTGCCGCACGTACTCCGCCCGCCCCGGGTCGCTGTGCTGCTTGCTGTCGATCTCCCGATCCATGTCCAGCCGCAGCGCCTTGATCTCGTGCATCCGCTCAGCGGGCAGCGCCCACTCGGTCATCTCCAGATACGAGGCGGTCGGCAGGTAAGCCCGACCGCGCGCCGGGTACTGGCGCATATATTCGCCGGGCGTGGTCGTCTCCAGCCAGTCGCCGCTGGCTTCGATGGCGCTGAACAGCTTATCCATGTAGCCGTTCTGCCAGCAGTGTTCGAACGTGCCGGGCCACATGCCAAACTTCTCGCCGTCGTCGCCCATGACCGCCAGCGCGGGCGGCAGCACCGGGCTGGCGAGCCGCTCGCCCTGTTCGCGCAGCCAGTCGAGAATCTGCTCGACCGGACTCCAGGGCAGCATGTAGCGCAGCGCCGTCGAGCTGGGGAACATGTTGAGCATGTAGCCCTGCTCCTCGGTCACGTAGTAGCCGAACAGCTCCTCCTCGGTGAAGCCTGTGAATTTGAAATGCGTGTCGTCCACGACGGCGTAGCGCAAGCCCGCCTGCGCAATCGGGCGCGCCAGCGACGGCTCCCACACCCGCTCCGCCAGCCACATCCCCTGCGCCCGCTGCCCGAAATCCGCCTCGACCGAGTCGCTCAGCAGCCGGATTTGCCCGATCTTGTCGTCGTCGCTCAGCATGACGAGGATTGGCTCGTAGTACGCGCCCCCCAGAATCTCTAGCTGCCCCGCTTCGACCAGATCGCGGGCGCGGGCGTACAGTTCCGGGTGCTGGTCGAGAATCCAGTCGCGCAGGCAGCCGGTGAAGTGCATGGCGACGCGAATTTTCGGGTGGCGCTCCAGAATCTCGATCAGCGGCAGATAGCTTTTTTCGTAAGCCTCCGCGAACACGTTCTCGAAATTGCCGACCGGCTGGTGATTGTGAAAGACGAGCGATAAGTATATTTTCGGCGTCAAGATTTTTGTCCTTACCCGGAATCAAAGCCTATTTTTCACACGTAGGGGCGTTCAATTGAACGCCCCTACTCAGCACTCGGCACTCAGCACTTCTCTTAAAACAGCGACATCTGCGTCGGCGGCGGCGCATCCTCGCCCGCCTTCGCGGGCGGCTTCTGCCCCGTGTCCCGCAGCGCCCGCACCTTGCTCAGCACCTCAGGAATCCGCTTGAAGTCGGCTTCCATCTGCGACTGCAAGCCGGGGTTGCGCAGCACTGCCGCCGGGTGGAACAGGGGATAATAGGCTCTGCCGTTCTCGATCTTCGCCTGCCCGTGTATCTGCGTGATCTTGCCGTTGGGGAAGTAGCGCGCCATGCTGAAACGCCCCAGCGTGACGATCACCAGCGGGTCGATCACGTTGATCTGCTGGTCGAGGTATGGTTTGCAGGTGTTGATCTCGTCGGGCAGCGGGTCGCGGTTATCCGGCGGGCGGCACTTGACCACGTTGCCGATGAATACCTGCTCGCGCTTGAGCTGGATCATCTTGAGCAGCGCTTCCAGGTACGTCCCGGAACGCCCGACGAACGGTAAGCCCTGCTGGTCTTCGTTGTAGCCGGGACCTTCGCCGATGAACATGATCTCGGCGTGGATGTCGCCCGCGCCGGGGACGGCGCGCGTGCGGTTTTTGTGCAGGTCGCAGAGCGTGCAGGTGCGTACTTCGGAGGCGATCTGTGCCAGCGCCTCGGCGCGCTCGTCAGCCATCGTTTTCCCTTTCGCTTATCATAAGGCGGATGGTAACTCTTTGGCTGAGCCAAGACAAGCCTGCCGGAAGTCATCAGAGTTGGGATTATCGAGGACACGTTTGTAGGGGCGCACGGCGGTGCGCCCGATCAAGCCTCACTTCTTAACGTCAGTTATGGATAAGCTCATTCGTTTGACCTCACCCCGTGCAACCTTCGGTTGCCTTACCCTCTCCATTGCATAGAGAGGGGACTTTTCTGACCTCTCTTCACCCCTCTCCACGTTGTGGAGAGGGGCTGGGGGTGAGGTAAAATTTGCAGAATCACACTATCCATAACTCACGTTTCTCATGCCTTCCCCCGAAACCAGCCGAGATCAAACAGGCGCAGCTCGCAACCGGAAGATTGCGCCTGCGCCCGCAGGAGCTGCAAGGGAAAGCGGAAGGGTTAGTCCACGCCGCGCATACGCGGGTCGAGCGCGTCGCGCAAGCCGTCGCCCAGGAAGTTGAACGCGAACATGATCAGGAACAGCGCCACCGCCGGGAAGATCGCCTGATTCGGGTAGGTGCTGATCGCCCGCGAGCCTTCCGAGATCATCGCGCCCCAGCTTGGGGTCGGCGGGTTCACGCCCAACCCGATGAAGCTGAGGAAGGCTTCATAGGAGATATACGTCGGAATCGTCAGCGTTTCGGCGACGATGATCGGACCGAGGATGTTGGGCAGCATGTGGCGGAACATGATCCCGCGCGTCCCCGTGCCAATCGAGCGCGCCGCTTCGATGTATTCCTTCTCGCGCACCGAGAGGATTTGTCCGCGCACCAGTCGCGCCAGGTTCATCCACGAGGTAATGCCCACGCCGATGAAGATGAACAGCATCCCGCCCATCGCCTGGTCAAGCTGACCAACGCTGTAGGCAAACGTGCCTGGCTCGGTCTTGGCGAAGCTGGAGCGGAAGAACGCCATCAGCAAGATGACGAGCAGCAGGGTCGGGAACGCATACATGATGTCGACGAAACGCATCATCAGGTTATCGGCGCGACCACCGAGATAACCGGAGATCAGCCCAAAGGTAATGCCCACCAGCAGCGAGACGGCGGGTCCCACGAAGGCGACCGCCAGTGATACCCGCGACCCGTAAATGATCCGGCTCAGAATGTCGCGCCCAAGGTTGTCCGCGCCGAGGATGTATTTGTCGGTGATGCTGACGTAACCGCCTTCCTCTTTGGGGACCATGTTGGGGAATAATCGGGTCACCCACAGCGGCGCGGCGTTGTTATCGGAGAGCACCTGGGTCTTGAATTCCTGCGGAGCAAGCTGCGCGGCAAAAATCGCCATCAGGATATTGAGGATGATGATAATCGCACCGAGTACCGCGAGGCGGTTGCGCCGCAGACGACGCCAGGCGTCGAGCCACAGGCTTTCACCTTTGACAGGCTGCTGAATCTTGACGACCCCCGTGCCGATGTTCTGATTACCCTCCGCCACTGCCATGTTCTACCCCTTAATCAAACCGGATACGCGGGTCAAGCCATGCGTACACAACGTCGACCAGCATGTTCATCAGAACTAGAAAAGCGGCGTACAGTAAGATCGTGCCCATTATCACGGGATAATCGCGGTTGGTAACGCTGGTCACGAAGTAACGCCCCATGCCCGGAATGCCAAAGATCGTCTCGGTGACGAACGTCCCGGTCAGCAGCGCGGCGAACAGCGGTCCCAGCACCGTGACCACCGGGATCAACGAATTCTTCATGGCATGGAAGATGACGACCATGCGCTCGCTCAAGCCTTTGGCGCGAGCCGTGCGGATGAAGTCCTCGTTCATCACTTGCAGCAGGCTGGCGCGCGTCAGCCGTGCGAGCAGCGCCGACTGCGCGAAACCCAGCGCGAACGCGGGCAGCACCAACTGCGCAGGCGTCCCCCACCCGGAGACCGGCAGCAGCCGCCACTGCACGCCAAAGGCGTATTGCAGAATTGGACCCATGATGATCACCGGCACGGACACGCCGACAATGGCGACTCCCATGCCAGCATAGTCGTAAATCGTGTTGCGGTTGAGCGCGGCGATAATGCCCGCGGGAATGCCAATGACCATTGCCACCGCCAGCGCCGCCAAGCCTAACTGAAATGAGATCGGCAGGTTGTCCTGAAAGATGCTGGTGACGGTGGTGCTGCGGTTCTTCAGCGAGGGACCGAAATTACCCCAGCGTAATGCGGCTTTTTCGCCCAGGAACGGCAGCGGTATGTTGATGAGAAAATCTTCGACCGGGGTACGCCTGAAACTGGCGTCAGTCACGCGCGGAATAATGATGTCCGTGATCCATTTGACGTACTGCTCAGATATCGGAGCATCAAGATTGTACTTCTTGGCGATATTGTCGAGCACCGCCTGCGGAATGCCGCGCTCGGTCTGGAATGGACCGCCGGGGACACTACGCATCAACACGAACGTGATCACCGAGACCCCGAACCAGATCAGAAACAGCCACAGGAAGCGTCGAAAAACGAATCTCGCCATAGTCCTATCCCTCACCCGGCGAGCAGGGGCGCACGATTGTGCGCCCCTGCAGGTTCCAGACTAGCTTTCAACCGACTAGCGGTTGATGTCCCACTTCTCGTAGACCTCGCGCGTAACCAGCGAGTGAGTCCGCGTGACGTAGGGTTGGGTCAGGTCCTGTGTGACGTAGAAGTAAATCGGAGCCATGACCGCGTCGGTGACGACGAGGATGTGCTCCGCCTGGGCGTACAGGTCCCGGCGTTCCTGGAGCGTCGGGGCGCTCAGCGCCTGGTCGACCAGCGTCTCGAAGTCGGGGTTGGTCCAGTGGAAGTCATCACGAGCCGACTCAATCGCGTCGTTCATGAAGTTGTTGGTGTCGGGGTAGTCGAAGCACCAGCCAGCGCGGAAGACGTTGAACGTGCCGCGGTTGTCGAGGTACGTAGCGAAGTCTTCAGACGTAAGCTGAACGTTGACGCCAAACACGTCATTCCACTGCTGCTGGATTGCCTGGGCAATCGCTTCGTGCGCGGCGCTGGTATTGTAGACCAGGGTCGGCGAGAAGTCAGCCGCAGTCTTGCCCTGCGCGGTCAGGTAGGCTTCCCAGCGGGCTTTCGCGTCTTCCACGTTGGTGTAAACGCCCTGCCCAGGGTAGTCGGCTTCCGTCGGCGCGGCGACCAGGTTCGGCAGGCTGAAGAAGCTCGCCGGAATCTGACCGGACTTGGTGATGTTTTCGGTGATGGCGGCGCGGTCAATCGCCTCGGAGAAAGCCAGGCGGACGCTCGGATCATCGAACGGCGGATCTTCGACGTTGAAGCCATAGTAGTAAGTGCACGAGCCGGGCGCGGTATACAGCGCGGCGCTCAGACCAGCGTCGGCGCGAATACGATCAACTGCCGACTGCGGCACTTCGGAAACGTCGAGCGTACCGGCTTCGAAGTTCGCCAGCTGCGGCTCGCTGTCCAGGAAAACGAACTGTACTTCATCAATCTTGGCTTGCGGCGAATTGGGGGTTCCGGGCCAGAACGGGTTCTTGACCATGGTCAGGCTGCCGCCGTCACCATGCACCCATTCCTTGAGGGTGTAAGGACCATAGGTGGCGATATTCTCAGGTTCAGTCCAGAATTCGCCGTTCTCGTCCACCGACCACTTGGGTTCTGCCCAGGTGACCCACATCGTGAAAATCGTCTGCGTCACCGCCGACGGGATCGGCGCAGTGACTTCAAGCGTGTGTTCGTCGATGACCTTGATTCCCAGTGCATCGATCAGTCCCTGGCGAGTCGCGTCGTCGGCGTCCGCCACATCAGGCGCCCCAAATTCAGCGCCGCCAACGATCCACGGGGTCAGCACGTACTGGTACGGTCCGGCAGTCCGAGCATCGAGCGTGCGGACGAGGCTGTCATAGAAGTCCTGCGCCGTCAGCATACGAGGATTGCCGCTGTCGTCCATCACCTGCTCAACAGCGCCGCTGTCGGCGTTGTAGTGAACCCAGGGGATGTTGTCCATGATGTGGAACGTGAAGACCGTGCCGTCCTCCGAGACATCGACGGTGGCGACGCCGGGTCCGACTTCAACGGTTTCCTCATGCATATTCAGGAGTCCGGGGAAGAACTCGGACGCAACCTGAACCGACGGCACGTCCTGCATCAGCGAAGGATCAAGCGTGGGGATGTCGCTGGCGCCCATCTGACGTCCGGTGACAAGCCGCTTCACCCCATCCTGTGCCGCAACGCCGCCAACGGCTGCCACCACAAGTATGATGAGCAGCAGTAGCGGAAAGAATCGAGCACCTTTCGATAAAGACTTCATAGATACTGCCTCCTGTGGGAAACTCTTACCAATGAGCGAAAATCATCTCTGGAACGCTCGCATGGACATTAACATGGCTGAACCCAGTTTGCAAGCGTGCTGGACTCTAACGAGTATACTCAGATGACAGAGACGACGTTCAAATATTACGATGGATTTCGCCAACAGGAGATCAAATTCAGGCATAATGCCCTATTCCCGAATATATGGACACGCTGATAGCGGCTGCACAACCCGACGCGGAAACAAAAAGAGGAGCCGAATGGCTCCTCTGAAGCAGGCAAAACGACGCGCAATTTGCGCCGATCAGTTCACGTAGGCGAGCGACCTCGACAGCGGCAGCCGCTCCGAACATTCCGGGAAGTTGCGGCAGCTAAAGTAGGTATGCCCCTTGTACGAGCCGCTGATGACCGTGCGCTTGACCATCGGCACGCCGCAGTTCGGGCAGCGCGGCGGGATGTCGAGGTTGATCGGCTCGGCGCCGCGCGCATACGCGACCGTCGTCAGGAAGGGGGCAATGCGCAGCGCCAGCGCTTGCAGGTTGTATTCCTTCTGCGTGACCAGATGCAGGATCGGCAGCTTCGCCGCCTTGAACACCTTGTCGATGAACGGGTCGCGGCGCTTGCGCAGGAAGCTCGGCTGGTTGTGATCGTACAGCTCAATCGCCAGCAGCGGCTTGAGCGTGTAGCGCTCGCACAGCAGGAAGTCGACCGAGCGGGTGGCGATGCGGTGGTAGAACGCCGCGAAGTGTTCGTTGGAAGCCTGAACGCGGAACAGATCGGCGAGGCGCATCTTGGGGCAGATCACCACGCGCTTGCCGACGATGGCGAGCAGAATTTGATAGAAGCGGGTTTCAGCCGCTGGCAGCAGCGGGTCGCGCAGTTTGTAGGGGTAAAGATCGGGAATTTCTTCGCTGCTGGTTTTCCACAGTTGGCGCACACGACCGAACAAACTCTGGTTTTCAAGCGTTTTCGTGATCATCGTCTAGGCGCTCACCAATCTTTGTCGGTTCACGGTTTGATTATAGCATAAATTTGGTTTGAAAATGCAAATATTCGGCATTTCCCTGCAAATTCGCCTGCCCGCCATCCATCCCACAATAAGCAGTCGGCTTGATTTAGGTATGATTACGGTTTGATTATAATGTGAAATGGTTTGAAAAAGCAAATTATTCCAAACTTGGAAGGTTATGAAAACCAGGATATGACTGCTTGGGCTGCACCTTGCTTCACCCGCTGCGCGGCTGACTGTGCGAACTTGCCCGTCACCGAGATCAGCTACTCTCCAACACCCGCCGGATGTTCTCCCCTCTCCACGATGTGGGTCGGGGGTGAGGTCGCTTTGTTTATGTCATATCCCTAAAATCACCGCGCTCCAACCCTACTCGCTGGCGACGTGGCTCCTGAAGTCGTCAAGGAACACGGTGGGCAAGCGCATGATGCCCCCCGTATTAAGGTTGACGAATATCCACAGCGCCCGTGCCTGAGCGATCACCGCCCCGTCGTCCGCGCGGGTGATCAGGTAATGGCGGATAGCGCTGGCGCGGCGCAGGTCGGATAGGTAGGTTGAGATCACCAGCGAATCGCCGAGCGCCGCCTGCTGGCGATATTCGACGCGAATCTGCCGCGCGACGATGGCAAACCCCTCGCTCTGCATCCGCTTCGCCGACCAGCCGAACGCCAGCGCTGCCTTGAAACCGGCTTCTTCCATATAGTTGAGGTAGGCGGCGTTGTTGACGTGCTGCTCCGGGTCGATGTCGCGCCATTCGACTTCGCGCTGCACGGTGACGATGCCGGGCGGCGGCGGTGGCGCGGGCGGGAACGGATCGCGCGCGGACGTGCCTTCGGGCGCGCCTTCCGGCAGGAACGCGGCGATCATCTCCGGCGGCACGCGGGCAGGGCGCAGCGTCGCCCGCTCGATGTACACCCAGTCGGTCGTAGCAGTCGCCACCAACTCGCCGCTGGCGACCGAGCGCAGCTCGTACATGCGCCGCGAGCGCACGCGCCGGAAATCGCCGACCCACGTCGTCACCTCGACCGAATCGCCGAAGCGCAGCGGGCGCAGGTACTCGATGTTGGTCTCGTGGATCACCCAGATGTGCCCCAGCGCATTGTAGCGGGCTTCGTCGTAGCCGACGGCGGCGGAAGCGTCGAGCGCGGCTTCCTGCATGTAGCGCAGATAGTTGGCGTTGTTGACGTGTCCGTAGGCGTCGCACTCGTAGCTGCGCACGCGGAATGTTCGTTTGTGGGTCAGCGGCATGATCTGTCTCGTCCGTTTTACAGGAATGGCGGCGTTTGGCGCGCTTTGGTAGGGGCGCAGCGTGCTGCGCCCCTATTACCGCCATTTCACCAGTTCAATTTCCCCCACAGTTTAGCGCCGAAAGCCGCAGTAGAATAGACTATTGGTTGGCTTCACGTATAAATTGGGTTTAAAATTCTATACCATGTGGTTGATCCCGTTCCAATAAGGGGAAAACGATGCCGAACGTCCCTTTCTTCCTGCTCCTCCCGATTGCCTGGCAGTACGTGATTTCGAGCCGCTTCAATACGCCGCGCAGCTATCCCTTCGCGCCCTACCGCCTCCAGCTTCACGAGGGTATCGACTTCGCGCCCAGGCAGGCGACCAGAGACGCGCTCCCGGTGCGCGCCTCGCAGCGCGGCATCATCAATAAGGTCGGCTTTGACAAGCGCGGCTACGGCAATTACGTGCGCATCGCCCACACCTGGGGCGGCGAGCGGTTCGTCACCTGGTACGGGCATCTCGCCGAAGCCAGCGTCCGGGAGAATCAGTACGTCAACGCGGGCGACGTGATCGGCATCGCCGGGTCGACCGGCAACTCGACCGGCATCCACGTCCATCTGACGTTGCAGCATCTCGGCAAGGGGCTGAAGAATTACGTGGTCGCCGACGTGGTCGACCCGGAGCCGTACCTCACCAGCGCGATCACCCCGTTCGACGAGGCGTGGTGGGTCAGCGACGTGACCATCTCCGACGGCTGGAAGCTGGACGCCGGGACGACCTTCCGCAAAATCTGGCGTATCCGCAACGCCGGGACGACCACCTGGAAATCCGGCTACCAACTGACCTTCTTCCGCGACCAGCAGATGAGTGGACCCGCCAGCATCGAGCTGCCGCCCGCCGCGCCCGGTCAGGTGGTCGATGTCGCCGTCGATATGGTCGCGCCGATGACGGCGGGCACGTATCGCAGCACCTGGAAGCCGCGCAACGCCACCAAAGCGCTGTTCGACTACCCGCTCTACACCGAGATCAATGTCCGGGCGTCGGCGGCGACCGGCTACAGCGAGGCGCACTACGTTGACGACGTGACCATCCCCCACGACACCGACATGAAGCCGGGGCAGACCTTCCGCAAGACCTGGCGCATCCGCAACACCGGCACGGTCGACTGGGGCGAAGGCTACGAGTTCGCTTTCATTTCGGATGACCAGATGGGCGGACCCGACGCCGTCCCGCTGCCGCCGACCAAACCGGGCGAGGAAGCCGCCATCTCGGTCGACCTGATCGCGCCGATGGAGCCGGGCAAGGCGGTCGGCACGTGGCAGCCGCGCGATTCCGACGGCAACCTGTTCAACTTCCCGGTGCGCGTCGAGATCGCCGTCCTGCCTTCGGGGCAGATCGACAACGCCGCTTTCCAGACCGATGTCGCGCTGGTTCAGCCGGGGCAAACCTACGTCAAGACCTGGCGCATCCGCAACGTCGGGCAGACGCGCTGGAGCGAGGATTACACCTTCGTGTTTCTGGGTGGCGACGCGCTCGGTGCGCCCGCTGTCGTAGCCGTCCCGCCGACCAAGCCCGGCTTGTCAGCCGACATCAGCGTCATGTTCACCGCGCCGCAGCAGCCGGCGTGTATCAGAGTCAGTGGGAGCTGCGCAACCCGGCGGGCGAGGGGTTCGGTCCGGTATACAGCGCCGAAATCGAAGTCGTGGAATAAAAACGACAGTATAAATGTAGGGGCGTAACGTGTTACGCCCCCACCCAATTTGCATACCGCCGACGACTTACGCCGCCGCCGTCGTGCCGCGCATCCCCCGCACGCGGAACGCCAGCAGGATCAGCATGACGCCGAACAGGATCGCCGCCACCGCGAACAGCCACAGCAGCGTCAGGATTCCTCCGCCGGGCGCGCCAGCAGCAAGCCCCCCACAGGATCGAGATCGCCCCGCCGAGGATCATCCACCACTCGTTGTCGATCTGGCGGCGAAGCTCGATGGCGTTGACGATCTGGAACGCGCCGGTGATGACCGCCCAGGCAGCGACGATGTAGAAGAACGTCAGCACCGCCGCGCCGGGGAACAGGAACGCGGAAATCCCGGCGAGGATGCCAAGCACACCTTCCAGCAGCGTCAGCCACCAGCGCGGGTAGCTCATGCGCGTGATGGCGGACACGATCAGGAAGAAGCCGTCGACAAACAGATAGGCGGCAAAGACTGTCACCAGTGCACTCAATGTGATACCCGGCACGATCAGCGCCGCGATTCCGAGCAGGATCGCCGCGAACCCGCGCACCAGCAGCATCCACCAGTTGCGAGACAGCATTCCGAGCATGATGAACTCCTCTTGTCCCCCGTAAACACCAATTTCTATTCTACGACAAACCGTCCGACGCACGCTTCTCAATTCACCGCGAATTTACGCGGATTTGTGCACCGCTCCCGGCTGGCATAGAATCCTGTTCATCAATCCGGCGGAGGCGCTGATGCGTGCCATCGTCCTGTTTTTCGTGATGCTGCTGTCCTGCCCGCTCGTGCAGGTGATCGCCCCACCGGCGACACCCACGCCGACGCCTGCGCCGTCCGTCCCGCCGCCGCACGTCGAGATCAGCGCCAGCGCGACCACCGTCCGCGTCGGCGAGACCATCACCATCAGCGGCGTCCCGGTCAACCTCGGTCTGTCCATCTACACCCTGACGCTCAGCAGCGGCGCGTCGGCGTCGGTCAGCTACGACGACCAACCGCGCGACCTCCCGGCGCAGGATGCCGTGTTCGAGATCGTCGCGGCGCACGGCGAGATGAACCGCGTCACCTTCACGCTGCGCGCGCTCGCGCCGGGGGACGCCGACGCCATCCTGAGCGCGACCGGCGAAGCTCGCTCCCCGCAAGGCGCGTTCATGTGGAGCGGCGGCGCATCCGAGCCGCTGGCGCTGACGGTCTCCGAATAACGTCACGGCTTTTCCCCTGTGTTTCGCTCTACAATCGAGGACGAGCGCGCTCCGTCGCCGGAGTGTTAACGATTTGTGCGGATTGGTGTCGCCTTTACGCAACGCCGGATACAATGAAAGGGTTGACCGAGGACAGCTATGCGGTGGATTTTCGCGCTGGCGCTCCTGATCGCGGCGTGCCAGCCCGCTTCGAACACGACGACCACACCCGACATCGTCTACTGGGATCGCAGTCCGCAGGCGGTGCTGTTCCGCGCCGATGTTGTCGGCGGCGAGAGCGCCTTTCACGCCCGCAACGCCGTCCCCAACTGCACGATCTATGGCGACAATCATGTGGTCTGGGTCAACGAGCTGGGACCGTTTCAGATTGAAGTCCTCGAAGATCGCCTGCCCGACGAGGTTGTCAGCGCCTTCGTGCAGTACCTCGCCGCCAACGAGCGCATCTACACCTACCAAGCCGGGCGCGCCGAGACGCCGGGCGACGATCAGCCGGTCGTCGAAACCGTGTTCATCGACGTGAACAACATCGCCCACCACGCCGATTCGTTCAGCGGCTGGGGCGCGGACTGGTTCCCGCACGTGCTGAACACCTGCAAGCATCTCAGCCAGACGCCGGTGCTGGTCGCGCCGTCGAGCGGGTGGGTTTCACGGCGGAGACCGTCCCCTTCAGCATGCAGCCGCCGCTGGTCACCTGGGACGCCGCGCAGATGGGGCTAAGCCTGGCGCGAAGTGGTCGGCAGCACGGCGCGCTGGATCAGCGGCGCGGGAGCCAGCCAGCTCTGGAACATGCTCCATTCGCTGCCCTCGAACACCATCTTTCAGGACGGCGACAGCTACTATCAGGTGGCGCTGCAAGTGCCGGGCATCACCCGCGACGCGCCGCCCGCGCCGGAATGATCGATAGCGCTCAGCCGTCAGCTTTCAGCCATCAGCCAAACACAAAATAACTCATGCACCACCGAAACCATGCCTCTGTAGGGGCACGGCGCTGCCGTGCCCGTCTGCCCCCATTCTTCCCGCACTCCCTTCCACATCACTCAAGCCTTGAACCTGTCCGCCGAATCGTCTATCTTTAGCTGAAAGCTGATCGCTCATTCACCCCGAAAGGCCTCCATGTCCGCAGAGCGCCCCGCGCTGGCAGACGCCCTCCAATTTCAGCGCCGATGACCTCGCCGCCAATCGCGCCGGGGAGCTGAGCGCCGCCCAGAAAGCGCGGCTGGCGCGCGGCTGGCGGCGTACCTTCTGGGTGATCTCTGGGGCTGGTCGTCGGCTTCGGCTTGGCGGCGACCGTCCTGCTGTTTCTGGGTCAGCGCAACGACTCCCCCATCCTCAGCCTGATCGGTATCACCATCACCATCATCAACGCCGTGATCGTCGGGCTGGGCGCGCAGAGCTACATGCGCACCAGCAGCGACCTGCGCGGCGGGCGCGTCGCCACCGTCAGCGGCGTCGTCTCGCACACGATCCGCGTCTCCGGCAGGGTGGCGACCTACGTCCTCAAGCTTGACGGGCAGGAGATCATCGTCTCGAAGCCGGTATTTTTCGCCGTCGAGGACGCCAGGCTCTACCGCCTGTACCGCGCCCCGCCTCGAAAACCCTGCTCGCGGGCGAACCCGGCTGGGCGCCCCGCAGCCGCTCCAGCCCGGCGCTGGTCGTTTCGCCGCCCGCCCGCAGATGTGCTTCTAATACCCGCGAATCGGCGGGGCACTATGGAAGGGAAACACCATGACCGTTGACCGATCTATGCGAAACGCGCTCGCCGCCATCCTGCTGGTCGCGGCGCTGCTGGTCGCCATGAATCAGGTGGTTGCCCGCGCGACGATGGCGGATTGGTGGCTGCCTGTCCTCCTGTTCGTCCTCGGCGCGGGGCTGGCGTTCGCGCCGTCGCTCAGCCGTCGGCAGCCCGACGAGGACGAGGAAGCCGTTCCCTCCGAGAGCAGCGTCCGTACTTATCTGGTGACCGCGCCGCCCGCGCCCCAACTGCTCGCGGCAACCGCCGCCGAAGCCGCCGACGCCGAGCCGCTGCCGTTCGCCGAAGCGACGGTCAGCGCAGCCAGCGGCAGCGACGACCTGACCAAAATCAACGGCATCGGTCGCAAGTCCGCCGATGCCCTCAAAGCCGCCGGGATCGACTCGTTCCAGAAGCTGGCGAGCGCCAACGACGAAAGCCTCCGCGCCGCCATCACCAGCGCCGGGGTGCGTCTCGTCGGCGATGTCGATACCTGGGCGAAGCAGGCGGCTTATGCCGCGCGCGGCGACTGGGACGGGCTGAGCCAGTTCAACGCCGGACGCCGCACGTCCACCGGAGACTGACCGATGCCAATGTTCACGCCCGAAAAGGCGCTGCGCGACTTCCCGAAAACCCCCGTCATCCTCAGCGCGATTTTGCAGAGCGTCGATCAGCGTCGCGCACAGGAAGCACGAGACGGCGCGGACGGCTGGAACGTGCTGGAAGTCGTCTGCCACCTCAACGACTTCGAGCAGATTTTCTTCGACCGCGCCCGGCGGATTGTCGAAACCGACCTGCCGCGCCTCGAATCGGTCGATCAAAACGCGCTCGTGCGCGACAACCGTTACGCCGAGCAAAGCCTCGCCGAAGCGCTCGCCAGCTATCTCAGCCGTCGGCGCGCGTTCATCGCGTTTCTGCGCGGGCTTTCCGCCGAACAGTGGCAGCGCAAAGGCATCCACTACGCTTCGGGCGAGGTCACGCTGGTCGATTTCGTCACCAACACGACGCTCCACGATGTCAATCACATCGGGCAGATCCTCAACGCCCTCGGCAGCGCGCCTTTCTGAAATTCGAGAAATTGGGGTATTGACTTAGAGTGCGCTCTAAATTGTAGACTCGGAATCATGGACACACAGGACGAACGACTCACCATTCAACAGGTTGCGCTGGCAACCGGACTGAGCGTGTACACGCTGCGCTACTACGAGCGCATCGGGCTGATCCACCCCATCGGGCGCGCCGAGAACACCCACCGCCGCTACACCACCGATGACATCGGCTGGATCAACTTCCTCAACAAGCTGCGCGCCACCGGCATGTCGATTCAGGGGATGCAGGACTACGCCGAGCTTCAGCGGCGCGGCGACGAAACCCTGCCCGAACGCATCGCCATGCTCAAGGCGCTCCGCCACAGGGTCGAGCTGCGCATGGAAGAGCTGCACGAGCATATGGGCGTTCTGGATTACAAGATCGACCTGTACGAAAAGATCGTTTCCGAGCAGGTCGCGGAACCAACCTGATCTCACCGATCACGATAATCGAGCGGTGACCGAACCCTGAGCATAGGCGGCTGCGGGGTGGTTCGCTGTTTTGCAGTTCCAGGTGCAGCCGATGGCGATACCGTTCGCCGGGCGTATTCGCCGGGTGCTGCCAGCAGGCACACCAGTCAATCAAGGAGACACACAATGAATTGGTCAATGATGAATCACCCTGGCTGGGTTCGCCAGCAGGAAATTCTGGAAGCCGCGCGTAATGATCGCACCAGACCCACGCTGCTTGACGTTCTGATCGTCCTGCGCGACTGGTTCAGCGCTACCGCGCGCAGGCGGGCGAAGCGCGCGCGGCTCGCCCCGGCTTCCGCGCCGTGCGTCGCCGCGCCGGATATGACTGCTGAATGCTGCTAAAGGAGGCATCATGAGTACGTCTTTCGCCGACTGTTAGGACGGTCGGGGATACAGATCAACGCGATGGGAATGGGCTGCTGGGCAATCGGCGGACCGTTCTGGAACGGCGAGACTCCATCCGGCTGGGGTGAAGTGGACGACGAAGATCGATTCGCCGTTCACCGCGCCCTCGACCTTGGCGTGAATTTCTTCGACACCGCCAACGTCTACGGGCAGGGCACAGCGAGCGCGTGCTGGCGCGGGCGCTCGCGGGCAGCGCGAACAGGTCGTGATTGCCACCAAGTTCGGCAACCTGTTCGATGAGGACACCCGCCAGATCACCGGAACCAACGCCACGCCGGAGTCGATCCGCCAGCAGTGTGACGAGTCGCTGCGGCGGCTGAACACTGACTACATCGACCTCTACCAGTTCCACCTCAACGACTTTCCGGCGGATCAAGCCGCGCCGGTGCGCGAGGCGCTGGAGAAGCTGGTCAGCGCGGGCAAGATTCGCGCCTACGGCTGGAGCACCGATTTCCCCGACCGCGCCCAAGTCTTTGCCGACGGCAAGCGCTGCGCCGCCATTCAGGTCGAGATGAACGTGCTGGACGACGCGCCCGACATCATCGAAGTCTGCGAAGCCGAAAACCTCGCCGCCATCAATCGCGGACCGCTGGCGATGGGCTTGCTGACCGGCAAATACACCACTCAAACCGTCGTCGCCATTGACGACGTGCGCGGCAAGCGCGCGCCAAGCTGGATGGGATATTTCAGCGATGGTAAGCCTAATCCGGTCTGGATGGCGAAGCTGGAAGCCGTGCGCGAAATCCTCACCAGCGGCGGGCGCACGCTCGCTCAGGGCGCGCTCGGCTGGCTGTGGGCGCGCAGCGACAAGACCGTGCCGATCCCCGGCTTCCGCACGGTCGCGCAGGTCGAGGAAAACTGCAAGGCGCTGGATTTCGGCGCGCTGACCGACGCCCAGATGGACGAGATCGACGCGATGCTGGCGCGCGAGACCATTTAGCCGACCGCCGAAGCAACTTTGCTGGATACTATTGTGATGTTGTAGGGGCGCACGAGCGCCCCATTTTTATTTCAGCCCCCCGCGACCATCATCGGCAGCCCGGCTTCACGCCTGTTCCTGACGGCGCGCATCCCCTCTGCCGCTTCCCACGCAAACCACGTCGGGAACGCCTTGACCATACGCCGCAGCCCTTCGACGCGAACGCCGTAATCATGGATCGCCTGCTCGTAGTTGATCTGCCCCCACCACAGCTTATACAGCGCCGCCACGTCCGCCGTCACCAGCACGTCAACCTCATAGCCGGGGTCGGTCAGGCATAAAGTCACGTCTGCCCGCGTCAGCACCAGCCAGAAATACCCCGCCTGTTTGCCGTGACGCAGGTCGTACTGCACGACGATGCGATCCTGCGGCAGCGTTTCGGTTCGGGCGTCGCCGCGCATCCACCACATCAGCAACACCGGATCGAGTTCATCCGGGGCAGGCTCGCCGAACGCCCACGCCTCGCCCCAGATCGTCAGCGCCCCGATGACGCCAGCTAACTCCTGCCCGGCTTGCGTCAGCCGGTACTCGGTCGATTGCCGACCGGGCGTGTTCGCCTGCTTAACGAGAATGCCAGCCTTCTGGAGCTGGCGCAGCCTCGCCGCCAGCAGCGCCCGCGATATTCCCGGCAAGCCACGCTCCAGATCATTGAAATGTGTGACGCCGCCGAGCATGTCGCGGATGATCAGCAGCGTCCAGCGATCCCCCAGAATTTCCAGCGACCGTGCCACCGGGCAGAATTGACCGTATTTCGCCATACGCCCACCGCCTCCCCGTTGAAGAACGGTTCATTTTCTGAACTAGTGTTGTTCTCAAGAATAGCATAGCCTGACTTACGACGAGTGAAACAGTTTTTCATAAGGAGCGCACAATGGCATGGTTTGAGCATGGCACGTCGCGCATTTACTACGAGCAGCAGGGCAGCGGCGATCCGGTGCTGCTGCTGCCGGGGCTAACCGACCGGATCGAGCATCATACCCCCCTGAGGGAAGCGCTGGCGACGGCGGGCTATCGTGTCATCGCCGCCGACCTGCCCGGTTCGGGTCGCTCGCTGCCGCAGCCGCGCCGCTACACCGCCAGCTACTACGAGGATGACGCCCGCGCGTTCGCGGCGCTGCTCGGACACCTGTCGGTCGAGCCAGCGCATCTGCTGGGTTACAGCGACGGCGGCGAGACCGCGCTGTTGATGGCGGAGCTATCCCCCGACATCACGCGCTCGGTCGTCACGTGGGGATCGGCGGGCGCAATTGAAGACCCTACCGGACAACTGCGGCACATGCTCCACGACGTTGTTGACAATCCGATCCCGCCGATGATGGACTACAGCCAATACCTGATCAACGCTTACGGCAAGGACAACGCCCGCGCGACCACGCAGAGCGCGGCGGCTGCATACGGCGCCATCCTCGACACACGCGCTGGCGACATCAGCCGTTCAAAAGCGGACACGATCCGCTGCCCGGTACTGCTGATCGCTGGGGAACACGATCCATTCGCCACGCCGGAACTGATTGCAAAACTGGCAGCGCGGATCAGGAACGTTCGGGTCGTGGAAGCCAAAGGAGATCTGGCACACAGATTATCCACGAACACGCCGAATGGCTGGCGCAGACGATCCGTGACTGGTTGAGCGGCGTCGAGGTGCAGCATACGGCGGACGCCGGAGCCGCGCAAGGTAAATGAATCAAAACGGGCGAGTCAGTGACTCGCCCGTTCGTATTTCTGTTTCTGCCGGTGGGACTAGACACCCAAGCGTCGCTAGACGCCCGGTGCTTCCAGTTCCTGGTCGGTCTCCTCGACGTTCTCCAGCGTCAGTTGATCGTCGCGCACCGTCACCCGGACGATCCCGGCGAGGTGGTAGCGCCCGCTCAGGATGCCGTCGGACAGCTCGTCCTCGATCTCGTTCTGGATCAGGCGGCGCAGCGGACGCGCACCGTATTCGGGGTCGTAGCCCTTCTCCGCCAGCCAGCCGCGCGCTTCGTCGGTCATCTCCAGCGTGATCGCGTGCTCGATCAGGCGCTCGCGCACCTTGTTCAGTTCGAGGTCGACGATCTGCTTGGTCTCGTCCTTCGACAGCGACCGGAACACGATGGTCGCGTCGACGCGGTTGAGGAATTCGGGGCGGAACATGCGCCGAAGCTGCTCGGTCACGTTCTTGCGCATCTCGTTGAAGCTGGCTTTGTCGTCGGCTTCGTCGTTCTTCGGAATGTTGAAGCTCAGCGTCTGCCGCTTGATCTGATCCGCGCCGACGTTGCTGGTCATCACGATGATCGAGTTGCGGAAATCGACCCGGCGACCGCGCGCGTCGGTCAGCGTGCCTTCTTCCATGATTTGCAGCAGCATGTTGAAGGCTTCGGGGTGCGCCTTCTCGATTTCGTCAAACACCACGATGCTGTACGGGCGGCGGCGGATCGCTTCGGTCAGTTGACCGGCGTCCTCATAGCCGACGTAGCCGGGGGGGGCGCCCACCAGCCGCGCGACCGAGTGCCGCTCCATGAATTCGCTCATGTCGAGCTGGATCAGCGCTTCTTCGCTGCCGAACAGGAATTCCGCCAGCGCCTTCGTCAGTTCGGTCTTGCCGACGCCGGTGGGTCCCAGGAACATGAACGACCCAATCGGGCGGCGCGGGTCTTTCAGACCGGCGCGTGCGCGGCGCACTGCCTTGCTGATCGAGTCGATGGCTTCATTCTGCCCGACGATCCGCTGGTGCAGCGCATCCTCCATGTGGATCAGCCGCTCGCTTTCCTCCCCGGCGATGCGCATCGTCGGGATGCCCGTCCACATCGCCACCACTTCGGCGATGTCCTCGGAGCCAAGGCGCGGCTGGTTGGTCTGCTCGTTCCAGTTGGATTTGAGCGCCGAGAGCGTTTCCTGCAGGCTGTCGCGCTGGCTGCGCAGGCGGTCGAGTTCTTCCCCGAACGCGCCTTCTTCTTCCAGCAGCTTCAGGTCGTCCTCGACCTGCACCAGTTCCTGCTCGGCGCGGCGCACCTGCGCCGCTTCGGGACTCTTGTACATGCGCAGGCGAGCCGACGCTTCGTCGATCAGGTCAATCGCCTTGTCCGGCAGGAAGCGATCCGGCACATAGCGCGCCGACAGATTCGCCGCCGATTCAATCGCTTCGTCCGTGATTTCGACGTTGTGATGATCTTGATAAGGACCCTTGATGCCTTGCAGGATTTCAATCGTCTCCTCGATGGTCGGCTCGGAGACGAGGATCGGCTGGAAACGACGTTCCAGCGCGGCATCGCTTTCGATGTGCTTGCGGTATTCGTCCAGCGTGGTCGCGCCGATGCATTGCAGTTCGCCGCGCGACAGCGCTGGCTTGAGGATGTTGGCGGCGTCCACGCTGCTGCCCGCCGAACCCGCGCCGACCAGCATGTGAACCTCGTCGATGAACAGGATGCTGTCCGACGACTTCAGTTCCTCGATCACCCGCTTGAGGCGTTCCTCGAACTGACCGCGATACATCGTCCCTGCGACCAGCGAGCCAACGTCAAGCTGGAGCACGCGCTTGTTCAGCAGCGGCTTGGGCGTCTCGCCGTTCACGATCCGCTGCGCCAGCCCCTCGACAATCGCCGTCTTGCCCACGCCCGGCTCGCCGATCAGCGCCGGATTGTTCTTGCGGCGGCGGCTCAACACCTGGATCACGCGCTCGATTTCGGTTTCACGACCCACCACCGGGTCGAGCTTGCCTTCCTGAGCGAGCGCCGTCAAATCGGTGGCGAGTTGATCGACCAGCGGCGTCTTGCCTTCACGGGGACGCTGACGACGCTGGCGGTCGTCTTCCTGGTTGGGCTGAGGATTTTGCACCGGACTCTCCTGTAAGACCCGGCGCGTCTGCCGACGCACCTCTTCCGGGCTAACGCCCAGACGCTTCAGAATATCAATTGCCACCCCTTCGGTCAGCCGAACCAGACCGAGGAGCAGGTGTTCTGTACCAATGTAATGATGTCCCATGCGGCGGGCTTCGTCAACGGCAAGCTCCAGCACACGCTTCGTGCCGGGCGATAGTTCGGGCTGGGTCGTCGTCGTGCGCGTGGACGCGCGCGTCATCCGTTCGACCAGCTCCTCGACCCGTCGCTGTTCCAGCCCAAGCTCGCGTAGGACGCGACCCGCGACACCGCCTTCTTCGCGGATCAAGCCGAGGAGCAGATGCTCAGTCCCAATGTAATTGTGCTGAAGGCGCTCGGCTTCCTCTTGAGCCAGACTCAAAACGCGCCGCGCTCGCTGCGTGAAGCGTTCCATTTTACTCGGCACGGTAACTTTCCCTCCGTCGCCAGTGGCGCAGAATTCCACCGGCAGCTTCTGAATTTAAGGACGGTACTCATAGAGCGATGAACTTGACCTATTATAGCATATCCAAACCGCCTGGTCTTATCCTTCTGCTGATAAATATTTCGTTAGAAGTTTGGAGGGGCAATAGTTTGGGGTGGAAAGAGCCGGGCGCTGCCCGGCTCTGTTACGCCTGGGTGTCGCTGGTTTCGCTGTCGTCGCCGGGCATTTCCGGCAGGTCGCTCGTCTCGTCGTCAATCGCCTCGACGGTTTCGGCAGCATCCATCGTATCCATGCTGTCGTCCGTCTCGGCGGCGGCGCTGGGCGTGCTGCCCGCCGCTTCGCCCGACGAGTTCGACCAGTCGAGGTCGAGGTACTCCGCCGAATTCACTTTCTTCAGACTTAAGCCGAGACGGCGGTTCTTGATGTCGATCTTGACCACGCGCAGCGTCAGCTTGTCGCCTTCGTTGACGACTTCGCGCGGGTGATTGACGCGCTTGTCCGAAAGCTCCGAAATGTGGATCAAGCCTTCGATCTCCGGCACGTCGACCAACTGCGCGAACGCGCCGAACTTCGTCAGCTTGGTCACCAAGCCCTGTACCAACTGCCCAACCCCATAGTTGATGGCAATCGTGTCCCAGGGATCGGGAGCCTGCCGCTTCATGCTCAAGCCGATGCGCTTGTTCTCGCTGTCGATGCTGATCACTTCCACGCGCACGGGCTGCCCGACCTGCAGCATCTCGCGCGGGTGGGTGATGTGCTGCCACGACATTTCGGTGAGGTGCACCAGACCTTCCGCGCCGCCCACGTCCACGAACGCCCCGAAATCTTCGAGGCTGACGACGCGCCCTTCGCGCACTTCGCCGACGGTCAGCTCTTTGATCAGGTTCTCTTTGCGCTTCTCGCGCGACTGGCGCGCCGCGAACCGCTCGGACAGGATCAGTCGGTTGCGCTCGCGGTCGACTTCCATCACCTTAACCACTATCGGCTCGTTGACCATGCTGCCCCAGCGTTCTTCGGGGGTCTGCGTCTCGGTCAGCGCGCGGCGGCGCTCGATGCTCATCTGGCTCTGCGGCACGAACCCGCGCAGCCGCCCGAAGCGCACGATCAGCCCGCCCTTGTTGTACCCGGCGATGCGGGTATCGTAGGTTTCCTGCGACTGCCGGAATTCTTCGGCGCGCTGCCAGTCGATTTCTTCCAGCGCGCGGTTGACCGACAGCACGATGTCGCCGTTGTGGTTGCGGGGGTTGACCACGTAGGCTTTGATCGCGGCGCCCGGCTTGAGCGACTCCAGCATCTGCCGACTCATCCGCTCCAGCTCGTGACCGGGAATAATGGCTTCTTTCGACGCACCCACGTCGACCGTGACCACCGTCGGCGAGGTCGAGACAATCGTGCCTTCGACCAGATCGCCCGCCTTGAGCGCGTGCGAATCGGCTTCCGCCGCAGCGGGCGCAGCCGTCACTTCAGCTTCAGCGACAGGCGTTTCGACCGCCGCTGGCTCTGGCGTGGTTTCCGGTTCGGGAAGGGGCGCTTCGGTTTCTACGGATACAGACTCTGCCACAATCGCTGGCTCAGCCGCTTCGACGGCTGGCGCGACTTCATCCACTGGCGACTCCGCCAAAGCCTCCACTTCGGAAACGTCGGTGGCTGGCGTTGTTTCGTCGATGTTGGCAGCCTCCGTATCGTCCGGCTGAAGCGACGCGTCAACCGAAGGGTCTGCCCCCAATGCTTCGGTCTCGTCCAGCCCTGGCTTTTTCGGGTACATAACTTTAAGTTCTCCAGCAGATAGGTGAGTACGCGAGGGTATTATAACAACCCGACATGCAAGAATCAAACACGTAAATTAAGCCCATTATCACGAAATGTCACGTTCCGGCGTGGCTCTCCCGGCGGCGATTGCGTTAGACTATGCCCGAAGGAGGAGCGATGCGGTTCATATCCATTCTGCTCATTGTGCTGGCGCTGGCGGCAGGCTGCCAGCCCCCAGCGACACCCACGCCGGAGCGCAGCGCGCAGGCGGCGCAGACAATCGATCTGGTCGTCGACCCCAGCCCGCCCGCCGTTGGTGACGCTTCGCTGATCGTCACTGTCACGCGCGACAGCGCGCCGCTGGCGGATGCGCCCGTTTCGGTGCGCGGCGACATGAACCATGCCGGGATGCGCCCGGTGCTCGGCGACGCCACCACCGCCGCCGACGGCACGGCGACCATCCCGTTCAACTGGACGATGGGGGGCGACTGGGTCGTGACCGTCACCGTCACGCTGCCCGACGGCTCGGAAGTGTCGCAGCAGTTCGACCAGAGCGTCCAAACGTGATCGAGAGTGTCTATGATCGTGAGTCGTAGGGGCGCAGCGTGCTGCGCCCGATCAAGACTCACCTTTTTATGCACTCCACGTGATCCAATGATCCCGCAAGCTGAGATGGACTAAGGAGGCAACGAAGCATCATGCAGAACGCCGGGCAACCGTCGCAGTGGCATACCGCCCAATGGGGTATGTGGGGCTGGTTCGAGACGATTCTCAAGCTGATCGGCGTCGTTGCGGGCGTCCTCGCCTTCGCCGCATCGAACGCCGCCAGTCCGCTCGCCATTGGCGATAACCCGCACCTTGCCGCGCTTATCCTGCTGGCACTGCTGGCGCTCGGCGCGCTGGCGCAGGTTGGCATCCGGTTCACGCAGCGCGAGACGATCTCATTCGCCTTCGCCATCCTGAATCTGGTGGGGCATCTGGCGCTGCTGGTCGCCGTGCTCCGCGTGCCGGATCAGCCCACGCTGGCGATGGTCTTTGGCGGCTGCTACGCGCTCGGACAGTTGGTCAAGCTCCAGTTCCTGCGCGCGACCGGCTACACCGAAGGCGGCGCCAACACCACCGCGATGCTCGGTGTCGCCGCGCTCATGGCTATCCTGTACGCGCTGCTCGCCGTTCTGATGCTGTTCTAAACCGAATGACGACGAAATCTTCCGATTTATACAGCCCGCGCCCCGCCTTCGACGTGCTGCGCCTGCCGGGTCTGGGCAGGCTGCTGCGCTGGCGCTACGGGCGACTCGTCCTGCAAATCCCCTTTCTGGTGGTCGCCCTGCTGCTGATCTACGACGGCTTCACCGGACCGCAGCAGGCGCCCCGCAATCTGGCGACCATCACGCCTTACGTGCATTATCGCGGGCTGGTGATCGTCGCCCTGCTGCTGGCGGGCAACCTGTTCTGCATGGGCTGTCCCTTCACCATCCCGCGCACGCTGGCGAAGCGGCTGAGTCATCGCGGGCGGCGCTTCCCCAAAGCCCTGCGCAACAAGTGGGTCGCCATCGCCACCCTGTTCGCCTTCTTCTTCCTGTACGAATGGCTCGATCTGTGGGCGAGTCCCTGGCTGACGGCGTGGACGATCATCGTCTATTTCGCCGCCTCGTTCGCGCTGGAAGCCATCTTTGCCGAATCGCCGTTCTGCAAATACGTCTGCCCGCTGGGCATGTTCAACTACGTCTACTCGACCGTCTCGCCGCTGCAAATCGGCGCGCACAGCTACGAGGTCTGCCTCCACTGCAAGGGCAAGGAGTGCGTCAACGGCAGCTACCGCGAGACGCCGCTGATCGTCGTCGATCAGATCGGCGTCAACGGCGCGCCCGACCTGACCCACACCAACGATCAGCATGGCACGCTCGGCTGCGGCACGGAGTTGTTCGTCCCGTCGATCAAAAGCAACATGGACTGCATGTTCTGTCTCGACTGCGCCCGCGCCTGCCCGCACGACAATGTTGGCTTGATGGCGCGCGCGCCCGGCGCGGAGCTGCTGCGCCCCGACGCTTTCCCGCGCCGCTGGGATTTGGCGTTTCTGCTGATCAGCTTCAGCTTTATGGGGCTGCTCAACGCCTTCGGCATGGTTCCGCCCGTTTACGACCTCATGCGCTCGCTGGCGGACGCGCTCAATCTGCCCGCGCTCGGCTTCAGTGACCTGGCGATTGAAGGCATCGTCCTGTTCATCATTCTCGGCGTCGGCATGATCCTGCTTCCGGCTGCGCTCTCGCTGGCGGCGGCGGCGTTTGCCCGCTGGCTGACGCGCACCACGAAGCGCGATTCGCTGCGCGCCGCGTTGACTCCGTTTGCCCCGGCGTTCATCCCGCTCGGCATCGGCTTCTGGACGGCGCACTACGGCTTCCACTTCCTGATCGGCGTGCTGACCATCGTCCCGGCGTTTCAGGATTTCCTGCTGCGGCACGGCATCGCCCTGCTAGGCGAGCCGAACTGGTCGCTCAGCGGCGTTGAGGATCTTCAGGTGATCGGCTTGATCCAGACGATTGCCCTGCTCGGCGGCTTCGTCGCCAGCCTATTCGTCGCCCAGCGCATCGCCCTGCGCCTCTATAAGCGCGAAAGCACGGCGGGCTTGCTGCCCTGGGCGCTGCTGTTCCTGCTGATGCTGGCGGCGGGCATGTGGTTGTTCAATCTGCCAATGGAAATGCGCGGCACGCTTCGGTTCGGCTAAACCTGCCATACCCTTCATGCCGCTCATCCTCCGCCCCTCTCCCATGATTTGGGGAGAGGCGAAGCAGTTCTCCCTGGGCGCTGCTGTTCCTGCTGATGCTGGCGGCGGGCATGTGGCTGTTCAACCTGCCGATGGAAATGCGCGGCACGTTGCAGTTTGGCTAAAATGCGAACGTCACGGCGGACTTTCTGCCGTGACGCCCTCAAACACTATTGAGTTGTAAAAAACCTTCCAGCGATCACCCGTTCGCCTGCTGAGCTATATCATCTCGATACATGGGAACCGGGAAGTCGACGAAATACGCCCATCCCTCGCCCGCGAGCATCTTGCGCTCTTCTTCGTTCAGCACCAGCGTTACGTTGTGTTCGCCTGAATGCACTTCCAGTGTTAATTCTTCCTTGCCGTCGTCCTCAAGTTCCTCGAAACAACGGCGCTCGTACCCCAGCGGATATTCCAGGAATCGCCCCAGGCATCGCTCACAGAACGACAATGGGGCTGAACAGACGTTGCGGTTGACCCTGACACGCATCTCTGCACCTCCACGCTCTCGTATCTTCATGGTGAGCGCGTTGCAGGTGCGCGGGTAGTTACAAATGTCACTTCGCGCTGTGACATTCGTCTAGCGCCAGTTGGCGTCATCAGTGGGTGGCGCTTCCCCCGTCCGCCGCAGTTCGCCCGTCTTTCGCGGGACATCGTCGACCCGCACCGGGCGCATACTGCCGGTGGTCGTGCGCCGCACCGGGACCGGCGCGCGCCCCCGCAGCACCACCAGATAGATCAGCACGCCCAGCGCCGCCATCCCGCCGACCACGATGATCGCCCCGATCCCGGCGACGGCAACCCGCGCCAGATCGCTGTTCGGCAGCGCCAGCGCTGCGCCCCCGCTGGAGTCGGTCGTCTCGGCGGGCGCGGTGCGCTGCGCACCGTACATCGCCGTAATCGGCGTGCCGCCCTGCGTGATCGTCACCGCGACCCGATCCGATGTGGTCGCGGTCAGCTCCGGGCTGCGGATCACGGCGGTATAGTTCCCCGGCGCGAGGTACAGGAAGCCGATGAATCCGCGATTGGCGAACGGCGCATCGTCGAGCGTGCCGCTTGCCATCACCACGCCGTCGGCGTTGAGCAGATCGACCGAGACGCCGCTCGTCAGGAACGGCTCGCCGGGGTCGTGTACGCCGTCGCCGTTGCGATCCTCAAACGCCTGCACCCAGAACTGCCCGCCGCTGTCCTGCGCCGCTGCGGGCAGCATCAGCGCCGCGAGCGCCAGCGCCAGCACGAACGCCACGAGGATTGTTCGCTTGATCATGATGCGCATCCGTGTTTGCATCTGCATACCGATGTCGTGCTCTTGTAGGGGCAGACACACAGGTCTGCCCCCAGGCGAAGCCGGGCGCACACCAAGCAATCGAAGATTGCCGTGCGCCTCTACAATACCGAATTGTATGTCTACCGTCGTCGCAGCAGCAGCGAGATGCCTAACCCCGCGACCAGCACCACGCCCGCCGCCCCGAACACGATCAGCCCGCTGTTGTCGCTGAACGGGCTGGCGCTGCTCGCCCGCGTATCGGTCTCGTCGCCGTTGGTCGCGCTGACGATTCCGCCGTCATCCGCCGGGGGTGCTTCGACCGGCTCGACGCCCTGCGCCGCCCCGAATGCTACGTCGATGTGCGCCCCGGCATACGCCTGCACCCGCAGTTGATTCGGCGTGGTCAAGCCGTAGCCGGAAGGCGGCGCAGCCTCGACCACGTAATCGCGCGCCGCCAGCCCATCGAAGCAGTACGGATCGGGCAGGCTCTCGGTCGTGTGCTGACCAACCGGCGTGCCGCTCGCCAGCAGCAGGATTTCGCCGCCCGCCAGCTCATCCTCGCCGCTGTCCTGAATCCGGTTCTGGTTGTCGTCCTCGAACAATATCACGCAGATCGACGGTGCGCTGTCCGCCGGGTTGATCGGGTAGACCACGCCCCCCGACGCCGACGAGATCACCGGCGCGGGCGCGGCGTCGCGCACGTAAGCAGGCGGCTCCGGCGTGGCGTTGGGATCGGGCGTCGGTTCTTCGGTCGCGCCTTCGCGCGTGTTGGTCGGCGTGGGCGTCGGCGCGGCTTTGACGATGATCTCCTGCCCGATCTGGATGATACGCGGGTCGGCGATGTTGTTGAGCGCCAGCAGGTCGGCGCGCGTCACGCCGTAGGCGAAGGCGATGCTGTCGAGCGTGTCGCCCGCCTCGACGACGTGGACAATCGAGCCGTCGGAGCGCTCGCCCTGCGCGTTGACCACCGGCGCTGCCGCTGCCGTCGCCGGCGGGGTCGGCGCGCCCGGCGCGGACGCCGCCACACCGCCCGATCCACCCACGCTCAGCGCGGCGTCATCCCAGTACACGTTGTTGACCTCGGCGGGCCACTGCTGCGTGCTGTACAGGAACAGCGTCGCCGTCCCGCCGGTCGCCGTCGCGCTCACGGTCATCTGCTGCCAGCTTTCGTGCGGCGCGGCGTTCGTGCCCCACACCACGTCCACGTCGAACGGGTTCGTGCCGCCGTTCGGGTCGATGCCGATCCGTGTGAAGGCGTTCGAATCCGCCGACGAGGTGCAGGTGTCCGCCCCGTCAGGGATTTTGCACGTGCGCAGGAACGCCCAGGCGCTCGCCATCACGTTCGAGCCGTCCGGCACGCTGACCTGCTGGTATACCGCCGCCGTGAAGGTCGCATAGCCTTTGTTCAGATTGAGCGAGCGCGCGCCGCTGTGTGGCGCGGGGTCGGGACCGTTATGCGGAAAGACCACCGGGGGGAGATTCATCCAGTCTTCGGTGTGGGGCGATTCGCCAATCCAGATGCTCCAGTCCGTCGGGATGTTCAGATCGGCGCGTCCGCGATTGGTGTACTGCCCCTCGAAACCGCCGTCGCGCAGCAGACTGGTGTCCTGCGCCGCAGCTCGCTGCGCCGGAATTAGCCCGCCGATCACGCTCAGCAGGGCGGCGATCATCGCCAGGCGTCGCAGCAAACGAGCACAACGCTGCATAGGTTTTACTCTCGACTCGCCGACAAAAAAGCAGCGTGGGAATGCCACGCCAACGCGCGGGATTATAACATGGCGACTTGCCGAGTCAACCGCTACGCTTCCACGACGATTTGCCGACGATACGGCAGATACCGCTCGATCCACCCCTGATCGTGCTTGCGGATCAGCGCTTCGGCTTTCTCGACCAGCGCCCGGTTGCCGATGATCAGCGGCGTGCGCTGGTGGAGTTGGTGCGGCTGGATGTCGAGGATGTCGCCCACGCCGTCCGAGCCGTAGCCGCCCGCGTTCTTGGCGATGAACGCCAGCGCCTGCGCTTCCAGCAGCAGCCGGATTTTGCCGTTCGGCTTGTCCACGTCGGCGGGGTAGTAGTACACGCCGCCCTGCAGCAGGTTGCGGTGGAAATCCGAGATCAGCGAGCCGATATAACGGTGCGACAGCGGCTCGGTATTTTCCTCGTCCAGCCCCTGAAGCCAGCGCGTGTAGTGGCGCATCCCCTCCGTCCACTGCTTCTCGTAGCCCTGGTTGGCGCTGTAGAAGCGGGGCGGCTCCGGGATGCGGATGTCCGGGTGGCTCAGCAGGAATTCGCCGATGCTGGGGTCGAGCGTGAAGCCGTCCACCCCCTGCCCGGTGCTGTAGACCATCATCGTGCTGCTGCCGTAGATCACGTACCCGGCGGCGACCAGTCGGCTCCCCGGCTGGAGGAAATCCGCCATCGCCCCCTGCTCGCCGCTGGTGATCTTGCGGTGGATGGCGAAGATCGTGCCGATGGACACGTTCACGTCGATGTTCGACGAGCCGTCCAGCGGGTCGTACAGCAGCACGTATTTGCCCGTGCCGAAGTGCGGCGGGATGGTGATGATGTCCTCGCGCTCCTCGGACGCCATCGCGCACAGGCGCTGCGTGTGGTCGTTCATCCGGTAGATCACCGAGTCGGCGAACACGTCCAGCTTCTGCTGGCGCTCGCCGTAGACGTTGGTGCTGTCAGTCGCGCCGAGGATTTCGCCCAGCCCGGCGCGCGTCGTCTCGCGCGCGATGATCTTCGCCGCCAGCGCCATGTCATACAGCAGCCCGGTCAGGACGCCGGTCGCCTGCGGGAAATCCTTCTGCTTATCGAAGATGTGCCGCTCAATCGTGGTAATTTTGGAGGTCATAAGCCACTTTTGCCTGAGTTGCCGGGTGACGGAGCATCATGCTTCCGTCACTCGCTCGCCAGTTTTCACACGAGATCGTAGCCCGTGTGAGTCGCCCATGCAACTAATATCCACTCCGCCGCGCTCAACCGCCTTTGCGCGCCGTGATCACGAACAGGCTGCCGTCGCCCGGCTCGCCGCTCAGCGACGGATAGAACTCGACATTGTCGAACGCGCGCAGCAGATTGCGATACTCGGTGTGGGTGTACGCCCGCGTCATCGAGACATGCGGCGTGACGCGCCCAGTCTTGGCGTCGATCACGAAGTAGCGCGAAATCGCGCTGCCCGCCCTGAAAAACGACTCTTCCAGACACAGATGCGGATCGTCGGAAAACAGCCCCGCCCGCGCGCTGTACCACGTCGGCGGCTTCTGCCCCAACTGCTTCACCACGTCCAGCGGGTGCACTTCCAGAATCAGCAGCCCACCCGGCTTCAGCGCCGCATACGCCTTGTCGACGATGCGCTGCGCGTCCTCCGGCGCGAAGGCGTTCAGTTCCCCGTAAATCATCATGACCAGATCGTAGCCCGTCCCGAATTCGACCTGGCGCACGTCGCCCTGAATGTACTCGCACGCGCTGATCTGCCGCGCGTAGTCAATCGACGCGGGCGAAAAATCGATGCCGGTGCAGCTATGCCCCAGCGCTTCCAGCCGGGCAGCGTACAACCCCGGTCCGCAGCCCAGGTCGAGGATGCGCGCCGGGTTTACGTCGGCAAGCTGATGGTCGATCCATTCGACGTGCTGCTCGATGATCGCCGTGCGCCGCGAGGCGGCGTCGTGCGTCTGCGACAGATGCTCGCGCAGCATTCGGCGGCTGAAATCCGGGTCGTTCCAGGGGATTTTCTGCCAGCGCTCGACCGTATACTTCCGTCTTACAATCGACTCATACATTCCCAACAGCCTCGCAGGTTGACGCCTGCCCAATCTTTCATCAGTGTCTATTGTCCGTCATAAAGCGTCCGGGGTCACATGATCATGGTAGGTATATCCGGTGATCTTTATCCTCAAACTAATCGAATTATTAGAAAACTAGTGATCAAAACCTAAATATTCTCTTAAATGACTCGCCCTTGCATCCCGAACCGCTGCACAAGCGGCATACGAAAGAGGTCTGGATCTGCGCTGGACTTTGAGTTGTCGCCGATCAGGGCGATCAAGCCTAAGTCGACGACAGGATCGAGGCGATCCTGACCACTTTAGCGCAAAGCCCTCCGTTCGGTTTATCTTGGATCCAACCAGCGCTTAGATGGTGAGTGCCACTCCATCTCGTATTGCGGCTTTGAGCGTGTCAATGTCGATATTTTTCAGCGCTTTGAACTTGATGCAGTACCCCGTTACACTTGCCTTGCCAAGTTTTCCCCCGTATGTCTGGGCGAGGTATTTCTTATCTTCGATACCCAGGATATAGACCGACAGTCCGGTTGTGTTTGCGCTCAAGCCAATTTGATAGAACTCTCGGTTTTTCCCATCAGCATATTCTATGGTTCGAAGTCCATATCCGATATTAGGGTTAGAAACGGTTTTATTTTCACTGTTTTTGCCATCCAGAAACCATAATTTACAGGCTGGCATGACTTCCAGAATGATGCGATGCAGCGCTTGCATATCGCTGCGCTTTGGTTCGGGTTGGCTCGTAATATACGCTTCGATTTGTTCTTCTACGCTCATGATTTGCTGTTGGTCATCCATCCTGCGGCGCCTTTCACTGCATCATCCAGCGGTGCAAAAGCTTGGCATGCAGAATCATCCCGAATAGTGAAGCTCCAGTCTTGAGCCGCCCGGAGCAGTTTTTTGTGCTAATCTATCCTTGTCAACAGGTGCGGAGGACACGGCATGTCGATTCTGGTGGAATGGGGGAACGAAGCGAAAACCTACACGGTTTTCAAGTTCGTGGGCAAATGGACGTGGGAGGAATATCACCAGTCGATCAGCGAAGCTTACGAGCTGGTCAAGGACTGCCCCTACACGGTCAACATCCTGCTCGACATCACCGAGTGTCACCTGTTCCCGCAGAACCTGCTGTCGCACTTCGGCGGCTCCATGCGCCAGCCGCCAAAATCGTTCGACCTCGCCGTCGTCGCCACCTCGTCACGCTTCGTCGAAGTGCTGGCGCGCACGATAGAGAAGCTCTACGGGCGGCAAAGGACGCGCTTTCAGGTCGTCAGGACGCTTGAGGAAGCCCAGCAGCTCTTCGTCGAGCACGATAAGCTGCACCCGATCAGCGTGCCCGCGCCCGTCGCTGCCGAAGCCGCGCCCCCGCCTGCCGACCCCGCACCTCCGGCGAGCGGCGGCTCTTAATTAACAATTTACGCTTCCTTTACGTTTCCCCGCTCACCTTCAGCGACGGCAGGGGAAAACCACGCTACCCTACAGGTGTAGCGGCGGAGTAACCTTATGCCGATTCAGGTGAGCTGGGGCAGCGCCCAAAAAAGACTCACACTTTTCCGGTTCGAGAGTACGTGGACCTGGCAGGAATACTATCAGTCGCTCGACGCCGCCCACACACTGGTGGGCGACACTCCCTACGTGGTCAACACGCTGGTTGACATCAGCGACTGCCGCCTGTTCCCGCAGAACCTCCTGTCGAACGCCAGCAGCACCCTGCTGCCCCGCGCGAGGTGGACATCATCGTCGTGGTCACCACCTCGCACTTCATCGAAGCGCTGCTGCGCACGCTGGAAAAGCTCTACGAGCGCCGGAAGATACGCTTTCAGATCGCCCGGACGCTTCAGGAGGGCAGGCAAATTCTGGCGGATTACGACCGGCGGCGCGTCAGCCCGCCCACTCCAGACGCTGCTTCAGAATCTGGGAGCGCGCCTGCTGAACCGCCTTCGCTTCCTGAATGACGAACCCGCGCACCAGCCCCGGCATCTGCGCGCTGACCGTCTCGTGAACCCACGTTCCGCCGTCCTCTGGCTGTAGGTCAAACACGAACTTCACCTTGACCCAGAACGGGCTGTCCACGTTCGAGACGATCTGGCGCTGCGGCTGCGTCAGCGTGGTCGTGACGCGAATCCGGTTGTCGTAACGGATGAAGCCCAGAAAGCTGAAGCGCTCAATCGACAGATAGCGCACGACGGCGCGCCCCTGCGCGTCGGTGCTGTGCTGAATGTCCTCGACCGCGACCACCAGCGGCGACAAGCCGACGTAGCTGGCAGGCTCCGCGAGGTGGGCGTATATCTGCTCGGCGGGAGCATTCACGTAATAGCGGTGCTCGAAGCTGTCGCTTGCCATGCGTCCATCATCCCGAAAGGTATGGGCGCGCCCCGCCGTGCAGGACGTGCCCTGAGAGTGTCATCCCGGCAGCCCGGTCGGCTCTAGCTGCATCCCGATGGGCGTCGGACCTGGCGTCGTGTTCAGCGAGGCGAGGTCTTCCGCCGAAAACAGCTCGCCGACAACCTGCGTCGCCTGTGGTGCCTGCGGCGCGCTCCCTGCCGCGCGGATCAGCAGTTCCTGCCCGATGAAAATGTAGCGCGAGCTGCGCAGCCCGTTCAACTGCACAATCGCGTCAATCGGCACGCCGTAGGCGGTCGAAATGCCGGTCATGGTATCGCCCGGCTGCACCACGTGGACAATCGATCCATCGGGGCGCGTCGGCTGGACGTTGGCGACGAACGCAGTCGCCACGATCACCGGTGCTTGAGTTGGCTGCCCCGGCTGACCGGGCACGCTTCCACCCGCGCCGCCGACGCTCAGCGAAGCATCGTCGAACCACACCCGGTTGAGGTCGGCGGGCCACGCTTGCGTCACGTAGACGAACATCGTCACCGTGCCGCCCGCCGAAGTCGCGCTGACGACCGCCTGTCCCCAGGTGTCGTGCGGCATGATATTCCCCGACCACACAATCGACGGGCTGTTCGGGTCGGTTCCGCCGTTCGGGTCGATGCCGACGCGCACGAACGCCCCGGATTCGACCGCCGAGCCGCAGTTATCGGCGTTCGGCGCGATATTGCACGTCTTGAGCCGGGCGTACACGCTGCCGGTCACGTTGGTGTTCGGCTGCACGCTCACCTGCTGGTAGACCGCCGCCGTGAACGTTGCGTAGCCGCCGTCCAGGTTCAGCGATGCGTTACCGGAGCGCTTCTCCGGCTCGGTATTGTGCGGGAACGCCGACACTTTGTCGGCGCGGTTCTGCCAATCGTAATTATGCGGACCATCCGCGAGCCAGAGATTCCATGCGCTCGGCGTATTGAGGGTCGCGCGCCCCCGGTTGACGTAAGGACCTTCAAAGCCGGGGTCTTGCAGTAATTCGCCGCCCTGCGCGCTCACCTGCAGGATCAGCGGAGCGAGCACCATCAGCAGTGCCAGCCCGACCCACCATCGTCTCAACCCATTCATAGCTCTCGCTCCGAAATGACACCGCACAACTGTCTAATGTTATAACGCACTTGCCCCGGTTTGGAAGCCGCGAGTCGCGCAGACGGCATATTCTGGCATGGTTTCCCGTTTTCAAACCGGAAACAAACCGACATCGTACCCTTCGCACGAATCCTTTTCGTCCGAAATAGCGTCCAATTAATAAATGGACGTTGAGGAGCGTATCATGAAACGGAAAATCATCGTATTGGCGAGCATCATCGCGCTGCTGGCGGCATCATTCGTTCCGGCTCAGGCGTGGGGCAACTGCATCCAGTATCACGTCGTGCAGCGCGGTCAGTGGCTGTCGCAGATCGCCCGCATCTATGGGACGACCTGGCAGAATCTGGCGAGCATCAACGGAATTTCCAACCCGAACCGCATCTACACCGGGCAGTATCTGTGCGTCGCGGTGAGCAACCCGCCGCCCCAGCAGACGACCTACGTCGTCCAGCGCGGCGACTGGCTCTCGCGCATCGCCCAGCGCTTCGGCGTGAGCCTGTGGTCGCTCATTCAGGCGAACAACCTGTTCAACCCGAACATCATCTATCCGGGTCAGGTGCTGGTCATCCCGTACTACTGATGGGGAAGTCGGGGCGCGGCAGAGCAATGGGGGGATTGCGCCGCGCCCCACAGCCGTCAAATTAAGCAATTTGAGAGACCTATCCGCTTGCGCCGAAACCCCTTTCGGACACGCAGGCGGGCTGCGGGGTTCTTGAACCCCCTCATGCCGTCCCCGTTCTCCGTTTTTAGTCGTTAAATCGCTTCAGGCGGCTCAGGCAGCCGCGCATACACAGCCGCGCTAACCCCTTCGCGCAGCCACGATGTCATTTTCCGATTTATGACATTCTTTCCCGTTCTTGTGAGAAATGTCACTAAGCGACTCCCGCGTCCGCGCCGTAGACTCACCAGTAATTGCAAACGATTCGCAATAGGGTGAGCAGCGATGTCATTTATCGAACGAGCAAGCGAGGCGATTCACGCGGCGGGCGGGCGCATGACCGCTCAGCGCCAGGTGATCATCGAGTTGCTGGCGAGCGCTGCCGGTCGGCTGGATGCCGAGGCGCTGTACCAGCTTTCCCGCCAGCAGGACAGCACCATCAATCTGGCGACCATCTACCGCACCTTGAACACGCTCGAAGCGGCGGGCTTGATCCGCGAGCAGTACATCTCGCCGGAACACGAGCGCAAATACTATACCCTCACCGCCGAAACCTTTCACTTCACCTGCCGCAAATGCCACCGCGTCATCGCCTTCTCGTCGGATGTCATTGACGACCTCAAGGCGCGCCTCGCCACCGACCTGCACGTCACGGCTTTCAACGTCTGCATGTGCGTCGATGGCTTGTGCGCCGACTGCGCGGCGGAAGAACACGCTGGCAACCACCTGACTCAAAAGGAAATGGCTCTATGACCCACACACTCGATCAGCTTGCACCGGGGCAAAAGGCACGCGTGAAGAAAGTCGGCGGTCAGGGCGCGGTGCGCCGCCGCCTGATGGACATGGGCGTGGTCAGCGGCGTCGAAGTCGAGCTGCTGAAAGCCGCCCCGCTGGGCGACCCGCTCGAATACCGCCTGCGCGGGTATCTGCTCTCGCTGCGCAAAGCCGAAGCCCGGATGATCGAGATCGAGCACGACGGCTCCTGACGACACACGAATGTCGGGGATGCCTGACGAGAAACGTTCATGATGGATGATGCTAAGGAAAAACGTCCCGTGCTTCCGCTCAGCCTGGTGATGGTCGGGGAAACGGTCGAAGTGGTCGAAATGAAGGAACAGGGCGCGGTGCGCCAGCGCCTGACCGAAATGGGCTTGACACCCGGCGCGGTCGTCCGCGTCGTCCAGTCGGACACCACCGGCGCGATGATCCTCGCCGTCCGTCACGACGCGCGGCTGGCGGTCGGGCGCAGCACGGCGCGCAAAATCAGCGTTTGTTTGACGAACGAAAGGTAAGGCTCGTGGCATCACAGCCCTTTGTAGTCGCGTTGGCGGGCAACCCCAACGTCGGCAAAAGCACAATCTTTAACGCCCTGACCGGCGCGCACCAGCATGTCGGCAACTGGCCCGGCAAGACCGTCGAGAAGAAAGAAGGATGGGTTTCGATTGACGGGCAGGAGATTCTGGTGGTCGACCTGCCCGGCACGTACAGCCTCGCCGCCTACTCGGTCGAGGAAGTCATCGCCCGCGACTTCATCCTGCACGACCACCCCGACATGGTGGTCGCGGTGGTCGACGCCAGCAATCTGGAGCGCAACCTGTATCTCGTCTGCCAGATTCTTGAGCTGGGCAAGCCCGTCATGATCGCGCTCAACATGAGCGACACCGCCCGCAGCCGGGGCTTGAAGATCGACACTGCGAAGCTGTCGCAGCAGTTGGGCGGCGCCATCGTCGTGGAAACGGTCGGCAGTCGCGGCGTGGGTCTCGATACGCTGCGGAAAGCGCTGGGCAATGCCCCGGCATCCCGTCAGCAGCAGCTGCCGTTCGACTACGGCGAAACCCTCGAAGCCGAGATCGGGCGGCTGCAGGCGAGCATCGAAGCCGACCCGGTCTTGATGAAGCAGTATCCCCCGCGCTGGCTGACGATTAAGCTGCTGGAAGCCGACCCCGACATCAGCGCGCAGCTTGAGCGCGCCGGACGCCCGGCGCTGGTTGCCGCCGCCCGCGAAGCGATTGACCGCATCACGGCGGCGCTTGGCGACGACCCGGAAACCTTGATCACCGACCGCCGCTACCAGTTGATCAGCGACGTGGTCGGCGGGGCTGTCACGCGCCCGAAAAATGCCCTTGAGACGGCTTCGGATCGTGCCGACCGCATCATCACCCACCGCATCTGGGGCGTGCCGATTTTTCTGTTCCTGATGTGGGTGGTGTTTCAGTTCACGGCGAACGTGAGCGCCCCCTTTGTCGATTGGGTGGACGGCGTGATCGCCGGACCGATCACCCATCTGGCGACCGGGCTGCTCGGCGCGGCGGGGCTGACCGGGACGTGGGTCGAGTCGCTGCTGGTCGACGGCATCATCGCCGGGGTTGGCGGCGTGCTGGTGTTCGTGCCCGTGCTGCTGTTCCTGTACTTCGCCATCGCCGTGCTGGAAGACTCCGGCTACATGGCGCGCGCCGCCTTCGTGATGGATCGCGTCATGCGCGTGATCGGGCTGCACGGCAAGAGCTTCCTGCCGCTGCTGATCGGCTTCGGCTGCACCGTCCCGGCGATTTACGCCACGCGCACGCTCGAAAACGAGCACGACCGCAAGGTCACCGGCTTCCTCGCCACCTTCATGAGCTGCGGCGCGCGGCTGCCCGTTTACGTGATCTTCGGCACGGCGTTCTTCGGCGCGCAGGCGGGCAACCTGATCTTCGGGCTGTACCTGCTCGGCGTCGGCGTCGCGCTGGTCACTGGCTTGGTCATGAAGCGCACCATCTACCGCAACTCCCCGCCGCAGCCGTTCGTCATGGAGCTGCCGCCCTACCGGATGCCGAATCCCAGGACCATGTGGCGCCAGATGTGGGAGCGCACGCGCGGCTTCGTCCGCAAAGCGGGCACCATCATTCTGGCGTGCTCGGTCGGCGTGTGGCTGCTGCTGGCGATCCCCCGCAGCGGCAATCTGAGCGAATTTAACGCCATCGCGCCGCAGGAGAGCCTGTTCGGGGCGGTCAGCGGCGCGCTCGCGCCCGTGTTCGCGCCCGCCGGGTTCGGCGACTGGCAGGCGAGCGGCGCGCTGGTCACCGGCTTCGTCGCTAAGGAAGTCATCGTCAGCACCATGAATCAGGTCTACGTCGGCGCCGACGACGCCGAAGCAGCGGTTGATGAGCCTGCCCCGTACCTGCTAGACGACGCCGGGCAGATCGTGGCTTCGTTCGGCGAAGCGACCGTGCTGACCGCGCAGGAGATCGTCAACATCGTCCCGCGCACCGTCAACCTGATCCCCGGCATCCACATGCCCGAAGCCAATTTCCTGGGCACATCCGCCGAGGACGAGGACACTTCCGCCCTCAGCGCCACACTGACACAGGCGTTCACGCCGCTGGCGGCGGTCGCCTTCACCGTGTTCATTCTGCTCTACGTCCCGTGCATGACGGCGACGGCAGCCATGCGCCACGAATTCGGCACGCGCTGGATGTTCTATCAGATGGGTTATACGCTGGTCATCGCCTGGATCGGCGCGGTGCTGGCGTATCAGGGCGGGCTGCTGCTCGGCTTGGGAGGGTGATGACGATGGCGACGCTGCGACAGGTTCTTGACCATTTTGAAAACCAGACCGGCGCGATCTCGCTGCCCGCGATGGCGCGCGAACTCAAAGTCGAACAGCCCATGCTTCAGGAGATGATCGATTTCTGGGTGCGCAAGGGGCGGCTGCGCGAAGTCTCGTCACCCGTGTGCGGAAACTGCTCCGGGGCGGGCGGCTGCCCGTTCGTGTTTTCCCTGCCGCGCTCCTACGAATTGGCGCGCGGCGATAGCGCCGATGCACCGCCTGCGTCGTGCCCTCACTGCGCAAGCTGCCATTGACGCAGACATCACGTGGAGACCGATGGCGAACATTCTGGTCATTGACGACGAGGAGTCGATCCGCAGCATCGTTGAAGCCTACCTGAAGGCGGAGGGCGATACCGTCTATCTCGCCGAGGATGGTGTGCAGGGGCTGGCGCTGTTCCGGCGCTACCAGCCCGACCTGGTCATTCTCGACATCATGCTGCCCGGCATGAACGGGCTGGAAGTCCTGCAGCACATCCGCCGCGAATCGCAGGTCTACGTGCTGATGCTCACCGCGAAATCCGAGGAGATGGATCGCGTCATCGGGCTGACCGTCGGCGCGGACGACTACCTGACCAAGCCGTTCAGCCCGCGCGAGCTGACCGCCCGCGTCAAAGCGATCCTGCGGCGCGGGCGCAGCGCCGAAGACTCGCAGGTGCTGGCGTTCCAACATCTGCGCATCGACGGTCAGCGTCACGAAGTCTGCCGCGACGGTGACCCGGTCGACCTGACCGCGCTGGAATTCAGGCTGCTCAGGCTGCTGGCGACCTACGCTGGCAAAGTCTTGAGCCGCGATCAGCTTCTCGAACAGGTGTGGGGCTACGACTTCTACGGCGACGACCGCGTCGTCGATGTCCACATCGGGCATATCCGCCAGAAGCTGGAAATCAACCCTGCCGACCCGCAGTTCATCCTGACCGTGCGTGGCGTCGGCTACAAGTTCGGGGACGACCCGGCATGAAGCTGTCCCGCAAGCTGTTCCTCTCCTATCTGCTCGTCGTAGCGGTCGGTCTGGCTGTGCTGGCGATCTCGACCGCTTACGTCGCGCCGATCACCTTTGCACAGCAGATGCGCGGCATGGGCACGGGAGCGGGCGCAGGAGCCGGGCAGCAGCGCGGCTCGACCATGCACGACCAGATGACCGAACAGCTCAACGCCGAAATCGAAGCCAGCTTTCGCGGCTCGCTGGATAGCGCCCTGCTGACGGCGGGCGTCACGGCGATTCTGGCGGCGGCGGTCGTGAGCTGGCTCGTCAGCCAGCAGATCGTCAACCCGCTGCGGGCGCTGGTCAGGCTCAGCCAGCGCATCGCCGGTGGGAACTACCGCGAGCGGCTCGACGTGAAATCGCACGACGAGCTGGCGGAGCTGGTTCACAGCTTCAACCAGATGGCGGAAGCGCTCGACCACACCGAGACGCTGCGCCAGGAACTGATGGCTGATGTCACCCACGAACTGAAAACCCCGCTGGCGAGCATCACGGGCTACATGGAAGGCTTGCAGGACGGCGTCATCCCGGCGAACGCCGAAACCTTTCAGACCATCTCGCGTGAGGCGTCGCGGCTTCAGCGGCTGGTGCAGGATTTGCAGGAACTCTCGCGCGCCGAAGCCGGGCAGGTCGCGCTCCACCCGCAGCCGAGCGACCCGTGTCGTACGGTCACGTCCGCCGTCGAGCGGATGCGCCCGCAGTTCAGCGAGAAAAATGTCGAATTGACCGCGCATCTGGCGGCGTCGTACCCGCCCGTGCAAGCCGATCCCGACCGCATCGTGCAGGTGTTGATCAACCTGCTCGGCAACGCCCTGCAAAACACCCCGGCGGGCGGGTCGGTCGAAATTCGCCTCGCCGCCGACGGAAACATGCTCCGCTTCTCGGTCGCGGATACCGGCGTCGGCATCGCGCCCGAAAATCTGGAGCGCATCTTCCAGCGCTTCTTCCGCGTCGACAAATCGCGCGCCCGCAGCAGCGGCGGCAGCGGCATCGGCTTGACCATTTCGCGCTATCTGGTCGAAGCACACGGCGGGCGCATCTGGGCGGAAAGCGCCGGGCTGGGGCGCGGCAGCACCTTCAGCTTCACCATCCCCGCCGCCTGAAACTTCACCAAAACTTCACAATAGCGACACGGCAGCTTGATCGAACGGGCGCATCCTGTAGGCAGTATCGTATTGACAGGAGCAGTCGAAATGTTCAGGAAAAGCACCGTTATTCTTCTCGCCGCCCTCGCCCTGATGATCGCCGTCAGCGGATTCACCGCCTTCGCGCAGGATACCGACACGCCCGACTCGCCGCCCTTCGGCATGATGGGGCGCGGGCAGGGCATGGGTATGATGATGCAAATGGGACCCCGGCTGGCGTGGGACGACGAAACCGCCCCGATGTTCAGCGCCGTCGCCGAAGCCCTCGGCATCGATACCGAGACCTTGATCAGTAAGTTGCAGTCCGGCACGACGATTACCGAGCTGGCGCAGGAAGCAGGCATCGATCTGGACGCTCTCTGGTCGTCCACCCACACGCAGATGCAGGAGCAGTTGCAGGCGCTGGTCGAGGATGGCACGCTGACGCAGGCGCAGGCGGATGCGCACCTCAGCCTGATGCAGTCCCACTGGGATGACATGCCCATGTTCGGCGGGCAGGGCGTCGGGATGATGGGGATGATGCGCGGCGGCATGTTCGGAAACAACACTGCGCGCGGCGCGATGGGAATGGGGCGCGGGCGCTAACCCCGACCCCGATTGTCAACCAAAAAAGGATGCCGCTCACACGGCATCCTTTTTTGTTCCCCCGGCTGCGTTTGGCGGCGCGAAAATTCGGGCAGTACAATTGCCGCGTTTTCGTCTGAACGGAGGCACGAATGATGACATCGGCGCAACCTGCAATCGATCACGCCCGCGCCAGCCGTGACGCGTACATGGCGGGCTTTCTGGAACTGCTGCGGATTCCGTCGGTCAGCACCGACCCCGCCTACAAAGCCGAGCTGGAGCGCTGCGCTGACTGGATCGTCGCCGAGATGACGCGCATCGGCATCAAAAACAGCCGCAAATTCCCCACCGACGGTCACCCGGTCGTCTACGGCGAATGGCTGGAAGCGGGCGCGGACAAGCCGACTGTGCTGATCTACGCCCACTACGACGTTCAGCCCGTCGACCCGCTCAATCTGTGGACGACGCCCCCCTTCGAGCCGACCTTCCGCGACGGCAACCTGTACGCGCGCGGCGTCGTCGACGACAAGAGCGGCGTCTACGTCAACCTCAAGGCGCTGGAGTCGATCCTCGCCGTCGACGGCAGGCTCCCGGTCAACGTGAAGCTGTTCTTCGAAGGCGAGGAGGAATCCGGCTCACCCAGTATGCATCCCTTCGTCGCCGCCCATAAAGACCTGCTCAAATCCGACCTGCTGATCCTGTGCGACGGCGAATTTGACCGGAATCTGCCCCAGATGATCTACTCCGGGCGCGGCATCACCAGCGCCGAAGTCACCGTCACCGGACCGGATCACGATCTGCACTCCGGCGAGTACGGCGGTGTCGTCCACAATCCGCTGCATGTCGTCGGCAGGATCATCGGCTCGTTCCACGACGACGCCGGGCGCGTCCGTATTCCCGGTTTCTACGACGCCGTCCAGCCGCTCAGCGCCGACGAGCTGGCGTCGCTGCAGCGCGTCTGGGCGATCACCAGCGAGCCGTACCTCGCCAAATCCGGCACGAAGTATTACTGGGGCGATTCCATCGCCTCGATACCGGAGCGCGGTACGGCGCTGCCGACGCTGGAAGTCAACGGAATGTGGGGCGGCTATCAGGGACCCGGCACGAAAACCGTCATCCCCTCGAAAGCCGGGTTCAAAGTGACCATGCGGCTCGTCAGCGATCAGAACCCGGACGCGATTGCGACTCTGTTCTCCGATTACGTCATGGGCTTCGCCAGCGACACCGCCGAAATCGCCGTGCAGGTGCTGGCGGAAGGTTTTCCCTTCCAGGGCTTGTTCGACGGCGCGGGCGTTGAAGCCATCCAGAAAGCGCTGGAAGCCACCATCGGCAGGCGGGCGCTGCTCGTGCGTACCGGCGGCTCAATCCCGATTGCGGGCATGTTCCACAGCGAGCTGGGCACGCCCATGACGAACCTGGGGCTGGGCGCGGGCGAAAATATCCATTCCCCCAACGAGTACGTGCGCGTGGACGATTTCTACCTGTGCATCGATACCGCGATTCGGCTCTACTACAACCTGGCGGAGTAACGCCGGATTCTCCCCTCCGGCGCTGACGGATCGTTGCCAGCGCCGGAGGGCATCTTGTCTGTGCTTAAGAAACCATCTGAAAATTCCCATTTCACGGGAAGGTAGGGGCGTTCAATTGAACGCCCCTACGAGAAACAACCTGAATATTCAAATGGCTTCTTACACTCCCTCATGTCTTACCCTCGTCGCCAGACTCCTTGCTTTGCATGAGGGATTTTAGTCCTATTTACAGATAATTCATGTGAACCGCGCGCGACATTGGCGCGAAATCGGCGGTTTCCATTAATGAATCGCGCAGCCTCAATGTTGTCTGGATTTTCCGCATAACGAGACTGCCGATGAGCCAGCCACTCTCGCGCGTCTCGACTGCGAGGGCGGCGTCAGATCGACTTTCGTTATGGTATTGGCAGCATCATGATCGCGCAGCTTGAGCGAAACTACTTCGAATACCTTCCCGTTGGCGCGCCGCCTTCAGGATATTTAAATGGACGCGCCAGCCTGAATGCCTTACCATATGGGGAGACACGTTTGATCGTTTTTCATCCCCGGTCACGCCCCCCCGCGCTTGAATTTGGCGGACGGCTGATGGCAGGGTTTGTAAAATATGGCACGATGTTGATCCCACAATCGCTCGTCCTTTCGCTGTTCTTCTTCGTCGCTGACACCTTCCCGGATTACCCCGCGCGGGCATCGCTGGATGTCAACGAGCTGGTGACGCGCGCCCAGCGCGGAGATCGCAACGCGGTAGCGGCGCTGTATCAGGTGCACGCTCAGGCGATTTTCCGCTACGTCGTCTGCCGCGTCCCCACCACCGCCGACGCCGAAGACCTGACGGCGGAAGTGTTCGTCAGCATGGTCAAGGGGCTGCCATCCTATCGCTTGACCGGCGCGCCGTTCGAATCGTGGCTGTACCGCATCGCCGCGTCGCGCATCGCCGACTACTACCGTAAGTCGAGCCGCACGCCGCAAGCCGACCTCTCTGAAACGCTGCCCGACCTTTCGTTGCAGCCCGAAGAACAGATTCTCCAGAACCAGACGCTCGACCTGCTGCGCTCCGCGCTCAGCCAGCTTCCTGAGGATCATCAGACCATCCTCATCCTGCGCTTCGTCGAGCGCAAAAGCCATGAAGAAGTCGCCGAGATCATGGACAAGAGCCTCTCGGCGGTCAAGAGCGCGCAGTACCGCGCCCTCAAGCGCCTGACCGAGCTGCTCGGCACGGAACACAAGGTGCGCCACTATCTTCGGGGGACGAGTCTATGAGCGAACAGCACCCCGGATACGAAACGCTCGCGCGTCGGCTCGATCTGGCATTGCCGCCGGGCGCCCGCGTGATCCCGCCCGCCACTCAGGACCCGCTCGTCAACACGGCGGCGCAGATCGCCCGGCTGCCGGAGCTTGCTCTGTCGGCGGAAGCCTACCGCCGCATCGAAGCGCGAATGCTCGCCGCGTTCGACGCCCAGCAGCCGCGCCTGCTGCCCCGCTCGCAGCGCCGGACGGCGGGTATCCTGCGCTGGGCGCTCGTCGCCAGCCTGCTGCTCGTCGTCCTCTGGACAGGATTGACGCCGACCGTCGCCGGCAGTCTGCCCGGCGAGCCGCTGTACTCGGTCAAGCTGTTCTACGAGCGCATCGAATTCGCCGCCGCGACCACGCCCGCCGCCAAAGCCAGCGTGAATCCTCCATGCCGACCGACGCGCCCACGAAGCGCTGGCGCTCCTCGACCGCGACCGCTTCGACCCCGCGCTGATCACGCAGGCGCTCGCCCACATCGCCGACGCCGAGACCGCCGACGCCGTCGCCTGGCAGTCCGCCAGCCTGCGCGGGCAGTTCCGGCAGGTCGAAACCGCGCTGGAATTTGTGCTGCTGAATGCTCAGCAGACCGGGCTTGCTTCCGAAGTCGGAGATCACGCCGCTCTCGCAGGAGCTTGAAGAGTTGGTCGGGCAGGAGCCGCCCGCCTGCCAGAGCCGGGTGAGCCGCTCGCCGCCCCCGTGATCAGCGACACGCCGACGCCGCAGCCCACCAATACGTCGCATCCGACCAACACGCCGCGCCCGACTCATACGCCGAATGCTCACGAAGCCGAGCCAACCTGCGAGCCGCACGGCTATGCCTGCCAGTCGCAGGGCGTCCCCGGCGGCGTCATCGAGCCGCCGACGCACCAGCCGACCAACACGCCGCGTCCGACCAATACACCGCGCGCCACCAACACGCCGAGGGCGACCAATACGCCCCGACCGACCAACACCCCGCGCGCCACCAACACGCCGAGGGCGACTAACACCCCGCGTCCGACCAACACGCATCAGAGCGTGCCGCCGACGCCGCCCGCCAATCCCGGCGGGGGCAACCCGGCGAATCCGGGAGGAGGCGGCAATCCAAATCCGGGTGGCGGAGGGAATCCAAACTCCGGCGGGGGTGGCAATCCCGGCGGTGGCAACGGTAGTGGGAATGGAAATGGAAACGGCGGAGGGAACGCGGCAAGCCGTGAAGTCGTGAATCCAGCCTGCCGCCTGCTTCAGGTCGCTGGCGCTACATGATCAGGCTGGCGCGGTCAACACCCGCTCAAGCTCCGTGACGGCAGTTCCAGCCTGCACGCGATCTCGTAATCGACAAAGCTGTCGGCGAGCGTCGTTTTTGACGCGCAGATTTTCGCGGGCGAGGTAAGTCATCAGAATAGGCTTCAGCGCGCGGTTGTACAGCGTGACCCGCAGGTTCGCGCTCGACATATCATCAGGTTCATCGCCAATTTGATTTCGAAGCTCTGTTGAAGCGTCATATTGAGACCCATGTTCTACCTGAAGCCATCAATCTTTCGATCTTTTGCTCTACCTGCAATTAAAACGCCGCAGCGCGCCCAATGTCGCACGAAATTGGCAGCAAAAAAGGCGCTTTCCGTGATCGGTAGCGCCTTTTGGTTTCTACGCGCGAAAGGCTATTCGATGGCGCGGGCTGTATCGCGCTCGATCAGCTCCGTGCTCAGCAGCGTCAAGCCCCGGATGCGCAGCCCGTTGATCTGCCCGATCAACTGGCGCGCGGCGCGCCGTCCCAGTTCGGTCACGTCGGCGGCGACGGTGGTGATCCCCGCCAGCGCCGCTTCCGGACCGTCCCCGAAGCCGACGACCGCCACCTCGTCCGGGATGCGCCGCCCGCTCATCTGGATTTTGTGCATCGCCGCCTCCGCCATCAGGTAATCCGAGGCAACGACCGCGTCGAACGCCGCGCCCGATGCCAGAAATTCGCGCATCGACGCGGCGGCAATGTCTGGCGAAAAATCGCCGCGCAGGTAATGTTCCGGCGGCACGTGCAGGTTGTAGCGCATCACCTCCTGCTGGAAAGCGTTGTGCCGCTGGTAGCCGTCGGTCTGGCTCAGGATGCCGCCGATGAACACCGGCTGTCGGCATCCGCACTCCAGAACCAGATGCTCCATCAGCATAGCGATCCCCTGACGGTTGTTCGGCATCACGCCGGGGATGTGCTCGCCCGGTATCTGGTGGCTGACCAGCGACATCGGGATCGCGCGCTCGCCAAGCTCATAGAGCACGGCATCCGGCAGCACGCCCGTCACGACCAGCACCCCGGCGAGCCGTTCTTCCGGCATTGGCAAATCTGCGATGCGGGCAGGCGGAACGGGCACTTCCATGACCGCCGCCTCGTAGCCGGATTGGTCGATCACCTCGCGCACCCCGGCGATCACGTCGCGCTGGAATACGGCGCCCGGAAAATTCGCGAATATCTCGATCACCCGGCGGCTCATAGGATGTCCAGCTCCTGATGCAGCGCCAGCGCCGCCGCTCCGATGGCGCTCAGGTTGCCCGAATACGCCAGCGAAAACCGCACCGGGCGGATGCCTTCGGGCGGCAGCAGCGTCTCCGCTTTGGCGATCACCTGGTTCAGAAACGCCTCGCCCAGGTTGACAATCGGACCCGCCAGCGAGACGTGGTGCGGACGCAGCAGCCCGATGATCCACACCATGATCCGCGCCAGATGCGTCGAAAGCTCGTCGCAAAGCTGGAGCGCCGCCGCGTCGCCGTTGGCTGCCCCAAAGTGGATGTGCATATAAGTCAGGTCGCTCGATGGCAGCGACGACTCCGGGTGTTGGGCGATCAGTTCCGCCGCCCGCTGGCGCACCGACGCCCAGCCGAGCAGCGAATCGAGGCGGCTGGCGTCGTGCAGCGCGCTGATGTCGCCGCCCTGATGGTACGCCGTGCCGTCCAGCGTAATGCCGACTTCGACGCTGTTGGTGATCAGCACCGTGACCAGCTTGCTGCTGTCGTCGTCGTTGCTCAGACCGAACCCGTACTGCGCCAGCGCGGTCAGTTCGGCGCTGTTCCCGCTGTAGACCGGCACGCGGTACTGCTCAGTCAGCCGCTCGACCAGCGGGTAATCGTACCAGCCCAGCGGCGATGATTCGGTCACGACCCCGCTGGCTACGTCGACCACCCCAGGCACGCCCACGCCAATGCACAGCAGCGGCGCGTCAAGCTGGGCGATCAGCCCGTTGATCACCTCGGTCAGGATGGCGGCAGCTTCTTCACCCTGAGCGGTGTTCAGTTCGTCGTAATGCTGGGCGATCACCTGCCCGGCGAGGTTGGACAGCACGGCGAACGCCCGCCCGTTGTCCAGCGACACGCCGATCACCTGCCGGGCGTTCGGCACGAACCGGATCAGCGTCGGGCGCTTGCCGCCGCTGTCGGTCGATTCGCCGCGCCCGCTTTCTTCCAGCAGCCCGTCGTTGATCAGCTCGCCGATCAGGTCGGATACCGTCGGCTTCGCCAGTCCGGTTTCGGCGGCGAGCGCGGCGCGATTATCCGCCAGCCCGGTATAGACGGCGCGCAGGAGGAGCTGTCGGTTGTGCTGCCGGATTTGCTCGCGGGTCGCTTTCAGCGTTTTCATGTTGTTAGCGTACAATGCGCCGGGCGGGCGGCTCGCAGAACGTCCCAGTTGGCGGGGTCTTCGCCGCCGATCCCCCAGATAGCGACGCCGCCCAACTGCGGAAATTCCGCGAGTACTGCCTGCAATTTATACTCGATCCCCGCCGAATCCGCGACGTAGATCGTCCGTTTGGGCAAGCCGCGCGCCTTGAACGAGAGGTGGGCTTCCATGTCCGCCGGGTCGCGTAGGATTTCCACGCCGAACGACTCGATCAGCCGCTCCACTTCCGCCCAACTGACGTTGGTCGCGGGCGGGTTGTCGCGCACCCAACTGTAGCCGTAATAGTGCAGCCCCATCCGCACCTTGCCCAGATCGGTGACGGTGGCGGCGTATCGCAGCACCGCCCGCACCCAGTCCGGCGGCGCAATCGGTCCCGGCGGTCGGTTCGAGCTGGTGTAGTCGTAAGTCATGATCGTGAAAACGTCGACGGCGGGCGCGATCCGCATCCAGTCCTGCGCGGCTGCCCCTTCCCACGTTCCGGCATCGTCGGTCTTGGCGTGGACGGCAATCGTCAGCAGCTTGCCGCGCGCGTGCAGCACTTCGGACAGCGCCTCGATGAACGTCGAGAAGTCGTCGCGCGTTGCCAGCGGGAAGCTCTCGTAGTCGATGTCGATGCCGTCGTAGTCCATCCGCTCGACCAGATCGATGATCGTCTGGATGTGGAACGCCCGCACCGCCGGGTCGACGATCTCCTGCGAGAACCCCGCCCGTATCGATGGGATGATCGTCATGCCGAGCGCCCGCCACTCCGCCAGCAGGTCGGCGTCCTCGTCGACCGTTTCGAGCGTCCCGTCCGCCAGCGGCGCGTACCAGAAGGGATGCACGATCCCGATCAGGTCGGCGTTGGCGCGGATCGAATCGAGTCCGCCCGGCATGTCCGCCGACGGATACCACACGGCCACGCACCAGCCGGGCGCGTCGTCCTGAACACCCACCCTCGCCATATCTCTCGCCCGTTGTAGGGGCGCACGGCTTGGCTGCGAAGCAGCACGCGCCCACACGAGAAATCCGGGCGCGAGCATCAAAACCAGCGTCACCCAGACAAGCCGCTTCACGCCTGCACCAGACCCGGCAGCGTGCAGGGCAGCACCCCGCGCGCCTCGATTTCGCCGAACAGCACGCGGGCGACGGCTTCGGTCGCCGCCGGGCGCGCGCTGTAGGCGCACAGGTACGTCCCGATTTCCGGGAAGGCGCGCAGGTCGTAGGGCGTGCGCAGCGCGACCACCACCGGATGCTGCCCGCGCTGGTGCAGTTCGCGCACCAGCGCCGCCTGCCCCATGTCCTGATCGGCGCAGATCGTCCCGACCACCACCAGATCGGCGTCGGCGACGGCATCCAGCGCTTCGGTGACCGCCCCCGACGACGCCTGATAGTCGATTTCGAGCGCCGTCGTCCGCCGGTGGCGCGCGCGGATCGCGTCGGCGAGGGCGATGCGCTCGCCTTCCGACGTGTCCGCAGGCGTCAGGTTGACTGGGCGCACCGTGATCACGGCGATCTCGGCATCCTCCGCCGGGCGCAGCGGCAGTTGACCATCGTCGCGCACCCACGTGATCGCGGCGTCGGCAATCGCCTGCGCGACGGCGCGGTGTTCGGCGCAGCCGATCACGTCGAGCGGCGGCAGCGTGCGCGGCAGCTTCTGTCGTGCGCGGTCGATGCGGGCGTGCGCGGCGGCATTTTCTTCTGGCATCATCTCCGCCGTCATCTGGAGCTGCTCCGGCAGGTGTGCCAGCAGCACCAGATCAATCCCGGCGCGCAGCGCGGCGCGGACGCTCTCGCGCATCCCCAGCCGGTTGACGGCGTACATGTCCATCGCGTCAGTCAGCAGCAAGCCATCGAACGCCAGCCGCTGGCGCAGTAAGCCCTGCACAATCTGCGGCGAGACGGTGGCGACGTTCTCCGCGTCCAGCGCCGGAACCAGAATGTGCCCGGTCATCACCGCACCCACGCCCGCCCGCACCGCTTCCGCGAACGGGAACAGGTCGGCGGCTTCCAGCTCCGCCAGCGTGCGCGAGATCGTCGGCACGCCGAAATGCGAATCGACGCTGGTATCGCCGTGACCGGGGAAATGCTTGGCGGTGGCGATCACGCCCTCCGCCTGCATCCCGTCGAGCAGCGCGCAGCCCATCACGGCAGCGTCCGCCGGGCGGTCGCCGAACGAGCGAATCCCGACCGCGAGGTTGTCCGGGTTGGTGTTCAGGTCGAGCACCGGCGCGAAGTTGAGGTTGCAGCCGACCGCCAGCAGCTCGCGGGCGAGCACGCGCCCCGCCTGCCGCGCCAGTTCAGGCGATCCGGTCGCGCCGAGCGCCATGTTGCCCGGCAGCAGCGTCGCCCCGTCGCGGATCGGGATGAGCTGCCCGCCCTCCTGGTCGATGCCGAGGATCGGCGGCGGCAGCCCGCCTTCGCGGGCGGCGTCGCTCAGGCTCGTCGTCAGGCGGCGGAACTGCTCCAGCGATTCGAAATTGTAGGCGAACAGGCAGAACGAGGCGATGTCGCCGCGCCGCACCCCATCGAGGATTTCCGGCGGCGGCTCCAGCCCTCGGAAGCTGTGCATCAGTTGAGCCACAGGTTGAACTCCCGTTGTTGCTGATGTGGCAGGCGACGTTTCACGCGCTTAGCCCTTCGAGCCGGTCATGGTGATGCCTTCGACGAAATAGCGCTGCGTGAAGAAGAACACGACCAGCACCGGGATGACGAACAGCACGCTGGCTGCCATCACGTCCTGCCAGGGCAGCGGCGCGTCCTGAAGGTTGTTCTTCTGCGCCACGTAGATCGGCATGGTGTACAGTTCGGCACGCTGCAAATAGATCAGCGGCTGGACGAGGTTGTTCCACTGTCCGACAAACAGGAACACCGTGATCGTCGCAATCGCCGGGCGGCACAGCGGCAGCACGATGTACCACCAGATTTGCAGCGGGTTCGCCCCGTCGATCATCGCGGCTTCGTCCAGTTCCTTCGGCAGCGTCAGCATGAACTGGCGCAGCAGGAAGATCAGCGCCGCGCCGCCCGCGAAGAAGCCGGGGATCGTGATCGGGTTGAAGGTGCGAATCCAGCCGAGGTTGTAGAACAGGACGTACTGCGGCACGAGCGTCGCCTGCGCTGGGAGCATGAGCGTGCCCAGCATCAGCGCGAACACGACGTTGCGCCCCTTCCATTCCAGACGGCTGAAGGCGTAAGCCACCAGCGCAATCGACGCCACCGTCCCCAGCAGCACCATCGTCACGACGAACAGGCTGTTGGCGTAGGCGCGGTAGAAAGCATCGTCGCTGAGCAGCTTGGTGTAGTTCTCCCACTGCGGCACGGCTGGCAGCAGGTTCAACTGCGGCTGCCCCACCTCGTCAATCGTCTTGAGCGAGGTTCCGGTCATCCACGCCACCGGGAACAGGAAGAACAGCGAGGCAGCCAGCAGAATGGCGTACAGGATCAGCGCGCGCGGGTCAATCGCCCGGACGATGCGGATAAACAGGTTGGGACGCCCGTAGCGTTCGTGCGTCATCACGTTCTCGGCTTCACTCGCAAACGTCGCCATCGATATCCTATGCCTCGTAATGCACCCATCGGCTGTATCGGAACTGCAAAACCGTCGCCAGAACGATGATCACGGCGAGTATCCACGACACCGCCGCCCCCTGCCCGATTTCGAGCTGGCGGAAGGTGCGCACGAACAGGAAATATGCCGCCGACGCCAGCGTGTTTTCGATGTCCGGCGTCTGCAATATGTAGATCGTGTCGAACGTTTGCAGCGCCGCGATCACGCCGATGACGACGTTGTAGAACAGCGCGGGCGAAATCATCGGCAGCGTGATCTTCCAGAACTGCTGCCAGCGGTTCGCGCCGTCCACCTCCGCCGATTCGTAAAGCTGGCGCGGCACGCCTTTCAGCGCCGCCAGGAAGATCAGCATCCCCGCGCCCGAACTCCACATCGTGATCAGGATCAGCGACGGTTTCGACCAGAGCTGGCTGGTGCGCCACAGCGGGACGCGCGTCTGGTCGGGGAACTGCGCCACCGAGCTGTTGAACAGGCTAAAGTGGAAATTCGGCTTGCCCGCCGCCAGCGCGATCTCGTCGAAGGCGTGGAAGTAGCGCACGCCGTCCACAATCGAGCTGAGCGCCAGCAGCCCAAAGATCACCACGCCCGCGTAGATCACCACTTTCTGGGCGCGCGGATAGCGGTTATTCGCCAGCGCCAGCCCGCCCAGCACCAGCACGACCGCGCCGTAAAGCCAGAGCGCCGCCGGGGTGCTGTCGGCAAAACCCATCTCCAGATAGTCGAGGTCGCCCGGCTGCGCGAGCGCGCTCTGCACGGTCAGATACTGCGGGACGATGCTCAGGCGTCCGCCGTCCAACTGCCCCGGCACGAGCCGCGCGACGATGATCAGCGCCAGAACTGCCGCGCCTGCGCCCAGAGCGATCTGTCTGGCGCGCCGCTCGCGCACCACCAGCGATACGACCAGCGGCGCGACGGCGATCACCACCGCCAGAGCGTACATGCCCAGGTCGGGGTTGCTGTCGGCAGCCAGGCCGAGCAGCGTCACCGCGCCCACGACCAGCGGGACGATCTTCCACAGGCGCTCGCGTTTTGGCTACCCCTGATACATCGCCAGCAGCGCGCCACCGGCAGCGATCACGCCGATGCCAAACATCAGGCTCACGTCGAGCGGCTCGGCGACCAGCCCGCGCGCCGCCACGATGACGACCAGCGCCACGCCGACGATCTCGACGACCGTTCGCGCGCGGCTGCGGCGGCTTTCGCTCCACTCGTCACGCACGAAGCTCAGCAGGACGATCAAGCCGAGCAGCGCCGGGACGGCATATTTGAACGGACCAATCGAGTCGCCAGCGGCGACGCCCGCGTAAAAGCTGTTGAACGCTTCGACGAAAAACAGGAAGCCGCGATACAGCCAGTCGAACAGGAAGAAGCTGTGCGCCGCCCCCTGAAGCGAGACGTTGATGAAGCCGCCGTTCGCCGCCAGCATGTAGCGCCATGCCAGCAGGATGGCGGGACCACCGGCGAGGATCACCGGCATGTAAAAGATCAGGCGGAAGATGCGCATCCCCCGCAGGTTCTGGTTGAGCAGCAGCGCCATGCCCAGCGCCGTGACGATTTGCAGCGGCACGCCGACCGCCATGTAGTAGAACGAGTTGAACATGGCTTCGGTGAAGCGCCGCCCCTGCGCGCCTTGACCGAGCAGCAGGGTGCGATAATTTTCGAGTCCAACGTAGTGAATGTCCTTGCCCAGCCGGTAATCGGTGACGCTGTAGTACAGCGAGGCGAGGGCGGGACCGACGACGAAAATCACAAAGCCGATAATCCAGGGCGCGGCGAACAGGAAACCCCAGTAGATTTTGCGCTGCTCGCTCGGCGACATCCCGCGCGCCCGCGCGATGACGCGGGCGGCGTGCCCCACCAGAATGCTGCCGACGATGATGAATACGACGGTTGCGGCTGACCAAATCAGGTTGTCAAGACGCGCCTGAGCCGCGCTGTCCATGAGGTTGCCTCTCGTTAATTCAAGTGGGGATGGGGCGCGAGATCACCCGCGCCCCACAGCGATTGCTATAGCTTAATTCAGATACCCGTTGTCTTCCAGAATTCCGTCGTACTCCTCCTTCAGCGCCGCCTGCGTGTCCTCAAGGCTCTGCTGGTCGGTCAGGAACTTGGTCACCTGCTCGACGATCAGCGGGCGGAGTTCGGCGCTGGCGCGGATGTCGGAGAACGCACGCCCGTATTCAACCGCCAGGTCGAGGATCTTCGACCACACCGGGCTGCTGGCGCGCAGGTCATCCCAGGCGTCCGTGCGGACGGGGACGTAACCGGAGACGGTGTTCAAAGCGATGGCGTTGTCGCGGCTGGCGATGAACTTGAGGAAATCACCCGCCAGCGCCGGGTCTGGTGCGTAAGCCGGGACAGCCAGCCAGTCGATGAAGTTCTGGATCAGCGGCTTGCCGTTGACGCCCGCCGGATACGGCGCGATGACGATGTTGTCCCACATCGGGTCGGTGGTAGGGGGCATGTTCCACATCGGCAGCATACCGCTGACGACGGCGTTCGAAGCGAAGGGCACACCCTCGAACGGCGGCAAGCCAGCCGTCGTATCGGTCGGCAGGATGGCGCGGCGGCGGTCGTACATATACTGCATCGCTTCGGCAGTCTCAGGGCTGTCGAAGGCGCTGGTTCCGTCGTCGTTATACAGCTCGCCACCGGCTGCCCAGATATTGGCGATGAATTCCTGCGAGTCGAACAGACCACTGCCGATGTCAAGGTATGCCTGCTTGGTCAGCGCGCCATCGACCACCACCGTATTGGCGGCGGCAAAGGCGACCGAGTCGGCAAACGTCATCGGCGGAATGACCGACGGATCAGCGGCGAGGTCGGTGCGATAGAAGATCGGCGGGTCCCTGAAGGATCGGCAGACCGCGCATGTGACCGTCGTAGGTCACGGTTTCAATCGCCGCCGGAAGGAACTGCGACAGTTCTTCCCAGTCCTTCAGATAGGGGTCCATGTCGGTCAGCAGATCGCCGAAGGTCGCGGCGTATTCCGAACCGAGGTAGATGATGTCCGGACCATCGCCAGTCGTGATCCAGCCGGAAACCGACGTATCGAAATCGCCCCAGCCGCCGGTGATGATGTCGAGCGTCACGTCGGGGTGATCCGCCTGGAAAGCCGGAAACGCGGTGTTGTTGAACCAGTCGATGGTCGGCTGGTTGGCTCCGGCGATGTAGATTTCGAGCGACTGCCCCTGTGCAGCGGCGGGCAGCACGACAGCCGTCAGCGCCAACAGCGCCACGACCAACAGCAAAAGACGTACTTTCATCAGCTATTTCCTCCTCAAATTGGGGTGACCGGGATGGTGTACATAAGGCGGGTAGATAGTTAGTTAGATAAACTTACTTACTGTGAGAGTATAGCAATTTCGCCGGTTTGTCAACAGACTCCGGCGAATAACGAGACCCGTCCTCAGGAGCCAGTCGTTGCCACGTAGGGGCGCACGGCGGTGCGCCCCTTCTCCCCGAACTTGTTCGGGGACGCGCCTTGCCTCAAGGCAACCGAAGCTTTGCACGAGGGCGGTCTGCAGCACGGCGTGCCCTGCCCATTTTTCCTGCATCATTTCTATGGCTGAACTTGATAGACCAATTCACACCTGTTCGCCCGGCGTTTTGTCGGGGCAGACCTGCGTATCTGCCCGGTACTGTTGGAGGCGCACGGCGGTGCCACCCAACACTGCCCCGTAGCGTTCGCCCCTCTCCACGACGTGGAGAGGGGCAAGCAGACCGCAGGTCAGCCGGGGTAAGGTTTGCACCCCGCACACAAAAAGGCTCCCGACCGGTCGGGAGCCTCACTGAGTTGCGCTATTCGATTGTGTGATTTGCCCTGCCCCGGCGCGTCCGTCAGTCCAGATTGACCGGCTCCAGCCAGTAGTCGCCCGCGTAGCCTTCCGTCACCCATCCTTCCACACCGTTGTAGCTCACGTGATACCAGTTGTAGCCGCCGGAGCACACCGGACCGTCGAGGATGCTGAACACCGCGCCGCCGGGCATGACCGCCAGAACCTCCGAGCTGCCAATCGACTCGCGCAGGCTGCTGTAGCTTTGCGCGACTTCGCCCTGCGCTTCACCCTCCAGCCGCGTAGCCGTCGAGCACGTCAGCGAAGCGGTGTAGGTGTACGCCGGAGCGGGCGGTCGGGGCGGCGGGTTCGGCAGCGTGCCGTCCTCCGGCGGTTCGGGAAGCGTCCCGTCCGGCGGAACCGGCGCGCCATCCGGCGGCGGGTTGCCCGTCCAGCCGGGCGGCGGATTGCCGTCGCCGGGGGCTGCCGGGGTGGTGCTGTCCTGTGCCAGCGCTGCGCTGGCTCCGAAAACGAGGAGTGCTGCCAGTCCGATCCAGATCATTCGTTTTGCCGCGTTCATGACATATCCTTTCGCGTCGTCGCCTTCGGCTGCGTCCTCGTCGGCTACAGACCCGGCGTCCAGTTGAACTGGTAATTGCCGACGACGGCGGTCAGGCTGCCATCCGCCTCTTTATACAGGCTGTAGCCGTTGCCCGAAGCCACCAGCGCCGACGACCCGGCGGTGATCTGGGTGTCGAAAAGCTGCTGCCGCGTGACCGTCAGCACCTTCTGCCCGTCCAGACCCCAGAACTCGATGCGATCCAGCACGCCTGCGTCCACGTCGTCTGCGTAGGGGTAGGCGTAGTAGTCGTAGATCGCCACCGGAGCGGCGATGTCGTAGCTGTTGACGCGCCCGTCCGCGATCTGCGGCAAATCCACCGTATCGTCATCCGCGCTGACGACGGCAGCCGCCACCAGCATCACCAACACCGCGAATACCATTACCAGCCAACTGCGTTTCCCATACCGTTTCATGGTTATCCTCCTTCATAACGGTAAGATGCTTATAGACTAGTCGTCGCCTGTGCAGAACGCGCCTGGAATCTGTAAACCTTGTGTAAACCGGGGGGTGGTGAATGTCACTCCGACTTCAGCGCCAGCACCGGGAGCGTGCGGGCGGCGCGCATCGCCGGGTACAGCCCGGCGCAGATGCCGATGAGCGTCGCCAGCGCGACGGCGAACAGCGCCAGCTCGCCGGGGATGGCGATCAGCGACGCGCTGCTCGACGACGATAGATCGACCGAGAGAAACCCTTCCAGCGCGCCGGACGCCGACAGATTTGCCAGCACCTGGTTGCCCGCGCTCTGAAGCACGTAGGAGATGGCAAGCCCGGCAGCACCTCCGAGCAGCCCGACCATCCCGGCTTCGATCAGGAAGATGGTCAGCACCGCCTGATCCGACGCGCCGACCGCCTTCATCAAGCCGATCTCGTGCGTCCGTTCGAGGATCGCCATCGTCATCGTGTTGGCGACGCCGAACGCCGCCACCAGCATCGCCACCCCGCCCACGCCGCCCAGCACGACCCGCAGCGTGCCGAAGAAGCTGTTCAACTGCGAGAGATACGAGCCGGTTCCGCTCGCGTTGTAGCCCAGGTCGGTGATCGACTCCAGCACCGCCGCCGCCGTCTCGCGGCTCGACGCCTGAACGACGATCTGGCTGAAGGTCAGGTCGTCGGCGTCGAGGTCGCTGCCGGAGATGCGCTCGGTCAGGTCGATGACCGTCTGCATTGGGAACAGGATAGTCGAGTCCCACGACGACCCGGTATCCAGAATCGCGCTGATCGTGAACGGCACTTTGCGCGACGTGCTGCTGCCCTGGCTGTAGATGCGCATCTCGACCGACTGGCTCATCAGGTCGACCGCCACCGACGAGAACGTGTCCGAATCCGCGCTCGTGAAGTTGTCCGCGACCGTGCCGCCGACGATTGCGCCGTAGGGGTTTCTGTTGTCGAGCGCCAGCGTCCCATCGGCAGCCGTCACGCCCAGGTACGCCAGCGTCGCCGGGTAGACGCCGTATATCTGCGCCGAGCCGCGCAGGTCGCCCGCGCGCAGCTCGACGAACCCGCTCAGTTGCAGCATCGGGATCACCGCCGCCACGTCGGGCAGCGCCGCCAGCTCCTCGACCGCATCCATGTCGAGCGTCGGGGCGCTGCTGTCGCGCCGGAAGCTGCTGCGGATCGTGATTTGCGTCAGCGACGCGCCCTCGCCGATGCTGGCTTCGGCGGCGGTCTGCAAGCCGATGGTCAGCGCGATCAGCAGCACCACCGCCGTCGTGCCGATCATCACGCCGCCTGCCGTCATCAGCAGGCGGGCGCGGGCGCGTAACAGGTTGCGAATACTGAGCGACGCCAGTTCGTAGAGCATGGCGCTATCCCCGAAGCCCAGGAAGCCGAGCAGCAGCCGTCCCAGCCGCGTGCTGTCGTCCTCGGTCGTCTGCGCTGTTGGCGGCATCCCGCGCGGCGGGAAGGTCATCTGCTGTGCCGCTTCCACCGACCCGCTGAACGTCTGGGTGATCGTCTGGGTGCGGTTCAGGTCGTCGATGTAATCGACCTCGACCGTGATCGTGTAGTCGCCTTCTTCCTGCGGGGTGAACGTGACGGTCTGCGTCGTGTTGTCGTCCGATTGCAGCGGGTCGAGCGCCGCTTCCGCGCCGTCGCTGATCTCGGCGTTATCGCCGGTCGCGCGCATCTCGGTGAGGACGACCTGCGCATCGCCCAGGTTGGCGATGTCCACCGTCAGCGTGTATTCCTCGTCCGCCGTCAGCGGGTCGTCCAGCGTATTCGACGCCGAGACGCGCACGCGCGGCGGCACGACGACCAGCAGGCTGGCGCTCAGCGTCTGCTGCGCCTCCGTCCCGTCGCTGCTCCGGTATTGCAGCGTGATCGGCAGGTCTTGAATCCCGCTGGTCAGGTCGCTGCTGGCGATGAACGACTGCGCCAGGCTGACCGTGTTCCCGGCTGCCAGATCGCCCAGCAGCACCGTGCCGCCGCTGCCGTAGATGGCGAAGTCCGTGCTCGACGTGGTCGTCGTCGCACTCGCGCTGGATTCGGTTGCGCTGCTTGTGCCGCTGCCGCTGCTATCGCGCTGCTGGAAGTCGAGACCGTCCCGAACGTGACCAGCAGGCTCGAAACGTCGACCACGCCGGCGTTCTGGATCGTCATGTCCAGCGCGAACTGCTGCCCCGGCTGCAACGGATCGGTCTGCCCGGTGCTGTACGACTCGAAGCAGCAGCAGCGGCGTAGGCGTCGTGACCGTTTCCACGTTGAGCGAGATGCTGGCGCTGTTCTGCTTCGCTTCGTCGTCCTGCAGGTAGCTGATCGTCAGCGCCTGTGCCTGCGCCCCGGCACTCGCGCTGCTCGACACGATGAAGCTCATCACGACCGCCGCGCCTGCGCCCGGCGGCATGTCGCCGACGGCATAGGCATTTCCGTCCGCCCCGGCGATCAGCACGCCGTTCGTGCCGTCCAACTGGATCAGCACCTGATCGGCGGTCTCCGTCCCGGTGTTCCTGAACAGCGCCCGCAGCGTCACGGTGTCGCCCGGCTCGGCCGTGCTCGGATCGACGACGTAGCTGTCGAGGATGACCTGCGACGCGCCGGTCGTCGTCGCCAGCACGTTGACGCTTACCGAAGCGCTGTTGGTGTAGGTCTGCCCGCTGAAATCGCGCGAGGTCAAAACCAGCGCAATACTCTGCGGACCTTCGGCTGCGTCCGATGGCGCTGTGACAGAAAGTGTCACAACATACGAGGTCATCGCCGGGAGATCGGGCAGCGTGACGCTCGCCTGACCGTTGGCGGGCGTGAACTTGCTGTCGCCCAGCGACAGCACCACGCCTTCCGCCGTCCGGCTGCCGACGTTGTACACCTCAATCGTGAACGTCGTCGTGCCGCCGGGATAGATGCTCGACGGACTGGCGCTGAAGGTGTTGACCGTCAGGCGCGGCTGTCCGGGGACTGCGGTCGCGGTCGGCGTCGGCGTCGCGCTGACGGCGGGGAGTCGCCACAGGTGCGGCGACTACGGTCAGGCTGCCCGGCGCGGTGGCTGTGCCGTAGGTGGGGTCGGCGATCTCAATCGTGTACGACCCGACCGGGATGCTGGCGGGCAGCGCTGCCGTGAGCGCGCCGCTGTTCACGAAGCTGGTGGTCAGAAACCCGGAAGCCCACCAGCCGCACCGTCGTGCTGGCGCTGAAGTTCGCGCCGAGGATCGACAGCGTCGCGCTTTGCCCCGCCGTGATCTGCGACGGCTCGGTCTGCGAGACCGCGAGCTGAGGGACAACCGTCGGCGCGATCAGCTCGGAGCCACCGGGCATGTCCTCGGTCGGAGTCGCCGTCGGGATTGGCGTTTCAGTGGGCTGCGGCGTCTCCGTCGGAACCACCGTTTCGGTCGGCGCTGGCTCGGTGACGGTCACATCCTGCGCGAAGATGCTGCCGCCCACCAGCAGGAGGAGCGCCAGCGCGAGCAGCCCTCCGCTCGTCATCCTACGCCACATGATTCTGCGGCTCCTTTCGCTCGCTGGTGAGATAGTCATCCACCACGTTTCCATCCTTGAACTGCACCATCCGGTCGGCGTATTGAGCGACGCCGGGGTCGTGCGTGACGACCACGACCGTCTTGTGCTGCTTCCGCGCCAGCGTTTGCAGCAGGCGCATCACCGTCTGCCCGGTCTTGCTGTCGAGCGCGCCGGTCGGCTCGTCGCACATCAGGATCGGCGGCGCGTTGAACAGCGCGCGGGCGATGGCGACGCGCTGCTGCTGCCCGCCCGAAAGCTGCGACGGGCGATGCTCGGCGCGGTCTGCCATGCCCAGCGCGCGCAGCAGTTGGAAGGCGCGCTGGTTGCGCTCGTCGCGCGAAATCCCCAGGAACACGCCCGGCAAGCCGACATTTTCGAGCGCCGTCAGCGTCGGAACCAGATAGAACGCCTGGAACACGAAGCCGATAGTGCGGCTGCGGAACAGCGCCAGCCCTTCGCCGTTGAGGGCGCTCACCGGGTAGCCCGCCACGACGATCTCGCCCTGCGTCGGACGATCCAGCCCGCCGAGCAGGTAGAGCAGCGTGCTTTTCCCGGAGCCGCTCGGTCCCATAATGCCGACGAACTGCCCCGCCTGAATGCTCAGGTTGACCGACTTCAGCACCGTCAGCGATTCGTTGCCGACGCTGAATGTCTTGACCAGATGCCTTGCCGTGATCACTGACTGTGTCATGATGGTTCCTTTCTCACCCGCCGGGAGGCGCGCCGCCGCTGGGAGGACTCCCGCCACCGGGGAAGCCACTGCTGTCCGTCGGGAAGTCGCTTGCGCCGGGGAACGTCTGCTGAGTCTGCGTGGTGGTTGTGCTGCTGGTCGTGTCGCTCTGCGGCGCGGTGATCGTGCTGGCGGTTGGGCGCGGCGCGCTCTGCGTTTCCGGCTCGGTCACGAGCGCCGGGATCAGCGTCGAGGCGACGATCCACAGCACGACTACCACGAACACCATGAATCGACGCCCGCCGAGAGCATAGCGCGCGCCCAGATAGAGCAGCACAACATTCCACAGCCAGAACAGCGTCAGGTTGGTCAGGAACAGTGTCATGATCCGCTGCCCGTATTCCGTCAGGACGGAGTAGCCGCTCCAGTTTTCCAGCAGCAGCGACAAGCCGAGCGAGCCGCCTTCGCCGCCGGTCGAGTAGTGGACGTAGCGCAGCGCCAGCATCAGCGCCAGCGGCAGGCTCGCCCACACCGCGATCTGAAAGCTCTTGCCCACTCGCGGCGCGTAGCCGCGAAACATGGATACCAGCGACAGCGCTATCGTCTGCCCGAACCACATCACCAGCACGCCGCTGGCGGCGATCAGCGCGTTCATCAGCGTCGTGTCGCTGCTCACGGTCGTCGTGTCGGTCTGCGTCTGCTGCGCGGCGGTCGTATCGGTCTGCGACGCGCTCGACTCCAGCAGGCTCAGATCGAAGGTATTCGTCTGCGCGGTCGTGCTGCTGGCGGACGACGACGTGGACTGGGTCTGGGTCGTCGCGGTGTAGCCGGTGACGACCAGCACCAGCAGCGCCGCCAGCACCCAGTGATGCCCGCCCGGCATCGCCCGGAAGAACGCCGACGGCTGGAAGAATAAGCGCGTTACCTGCGTGAGGATGCCGCCCGACGACTGGTTCGGCGTCGCCAGCGGCATGGATAAACTTCTCGCCTGTGTTGCCATATCCGTCCTCTGAACATCACAATGCCCCTAAGCTACGCCGCGCATGTTCAAAACCTGTTCAGAAGATGTTGGCTTATTTTGAAGTCGGGCAGGCACAGGCGAATGTGCGCTTTGCAGCACAATCCTCGGCAAAAGCCAACAGGATTTGAACAAGTTTTGAATATCTGCCTGCTAGATTGATGCCATCAAATCGGGTACAGCATGGCTAAGGAGGTAATCTCATGCCCCGCAATCTTCGGCTGGCAATTGGAGTCGTGGCGCTCGTCGCCGTCGTCAGCGTCGGCGCGTTTCTCTACCTGACGCGCGGCGTCGCGCTGCCAAGCGCCGACGTTCAGGCGAGTGTCGAGCAGCTCAACACATCGGCGGACAGCAGCGCGACCCTGTTCCGCATCGCGCAGGACGAGTCGCAGGCGGAATACAACATCTTTGAAGTGCTGAATGGCAGCGACAAGACCGTCGTCGGGACGACCAGCGAGGTCGCCGGAGACATCGTGATCGATCTCAACGATCTGTCGCAGACCGAGGTCGGCGAAATCGCCATCAACGCGCGCACGTTCGCAACCGACGAGGATCGCCGCGACAATTCGGTCGCCCGCTTCATCCTGCAATCCGAAAACGACGCCAACGAGTTCATCACCTTCCAGCCGACCGCCATCAGCGGTCTGCCGGACAGCGCCAGCGTGGGGGATACGCTCGAATTTCAGGTGACGGGCGATCTGACCATCGCCGGGACGACGCAGTCGGTCACGTTCGACGTGACGGCGACGCTGGCGACGGCGGATCAACTGACGGGTCACGCCGAGACGGTCATCGAGCGCGCGGACTTCAACCTCACCATTCCGAGCGTGCCGTTCGTCGCCGACGTGGGCGAGGAGGTCACCCTGAAGCTCGACTTCGTCGCCAACGCCGTCACGACCGACGCCGCCTAGCCGTCCGACATCGAGCACGAAAAAGCCGCAGCCTTGTTCAGACTGCGGCTTTTTGTTAATGATCTCTGGGTGGTATGGTGGTAACGGGCACGACATGTCGTGCCCCTACATACCATGTGGTTATGCGTTTTTTGTTTGCTTATTTCGCTGCGTTCGGGGGAGCGACGTCCGCGCTTGCCGGGCGCAGCGTGACGGTGATCGTCGTGCCCGCACCGACGCGGCTCTCCGCCGCAATCGTGCCGTGATGCGCTTCGACTATCGACTTGGCAATCGCCAGCCCCAAGCCGGACTCGCCCTGGCTCTCGAAGCGCGATTCCTCGGTGCGATAGAAGCGCTCGAAAATATTCGGTAGCTGGTCTTCCGCGATCCCGGAGCCGGTGTCGCTGACGATAAGCTGGACATCGTTCTCATGACGGCGCGCCTTCAGCGTGACCGTCCCCCCGGCGGGCGTATAGCGCAGAGCGTTGCTGACCAGATTCGCCAGCACCTGCGCCATCCGCTCGCGGTCGACCTGCACGTCCGGCAGGCTCTCGTCGGTTTCCACCTGAAGCGCGACCTGCTTTTCCAGGGCGAGCGGCTCGAACGACTGCCTGACCTGCTCCAGAAGCTCGCCCGGCTGCGCCACCTGATAGACCAGCTTCAGTTCGCCAGCGTCCGCCAGCGACAGTGTGCGCAGATCGTCGATCAGGCGCTTGAGCAGGACGGTTTCGTTGTACATCGCCTCGAAGCGCTGCGGTGTGGCTTTGAGCGTGCCGTCGCGCAGCCCTTCCAGATAGCCGGAAATGACCGTCAGCGGCGTGCGCAGGTCGTGGGCGATGTCGGCGGTCATCTGCTTGCGCAGCTGGTTGGCGCGGTGGATGTCCATGCTCATCTGGTTGAAGGTTTGCGCCAGCTCGCCCAGCTCGTCGCGGGTGCGCACCCGCACCTGCTGGCTCAGGTCGCCCTGCCGCATCGCGCGGATCGCCGCCGTGAGTTCGGTGAGCGGACGCAAAAACAGCCGCGACAGCACCAGCCCGACCAGCAGCGCCACCGCGCCCGCACCCACCGCGCCGATCAGCAGCGCCTGATTGGTGCGGTCGAGATACTGCTGCTCGCGCGGGTCGGGTCCCGGCGGCGGCGCAGCCAGCAGCACCGTGCCGACCGGCTGACCGTCGATCACAATCGGGATGCCCTGCTCGCTCTGCTGCGCCGAGACCTGATCGCCGACGTGATATGGACCGGAATCGACGATCACCGTGCCGTCGGCGTCCACCAGCGCGCACAACTGCGACGGAAAACGATCATGCTGATCAGCGCCGGACGTGAGACTGCGCAGCCAGGCATCCACCCCCGACCAGGTCTGGTTCGCCTGATAGTAGGTCGTCACCTCGTCCACGAAGGTCGCCTGCGCCTGTTCCAGCCGCAGGCGGTCGAACTCGGTGACGGTCGTGCGATACGCGAACAGCCCGACCAGCACCACGCCGACCAGACTGGTGAGCAGCAGCGTAGCGATCCACTTCAGCGCGAGCGAGCGACCGATCACGGGCTTTCTTCAACCTCCGGGCTGAACCGATAGCCGACGCCGAATACCGTTTGCACGTAGCGCGGGCTGCGCGGGTCGGGTTCGAGCTTGGCGCGCAGGTTGCGGATGTGGACATCGACCGTCCGCTCCACGTTCTCGAACGTGTTGCCCTTCAGCCGTTCCAGCAGGTCGGCGCGCGAAAACACCTGCCCCGGCGCGCGCATCAGAATCGTCAGCAGGTCGAATTCCGACGGCGTTAGCTCGATGTCGCGCTCGCCAATCGTCACCCGGTGCGTTTTCTTGTCCAGCACCACCTCACCCACGCGCAGCACTTCCGGCGACGAGGCAGCTTCCTCGCCGGTGCGCCGCAGCACCGCCCGAATACGCGCCACCAGCTCCGCCATGCCGAACGGCTTGGTCACGTAATCGTCCGCGCCCAGTTCCAAGCCGACGACCTTGTCGGTTTCCTCGACCCGCGCTGTGAGCATGATCACCGGGGTGCTGCGCTCCTTGCGGAAGTAGCGCATGAACTCGAAGCCGTCCATCTCCGGCATCATGATGTCCAGCAGCACGAGATCGGGGCGCTCGTGGCGCGAGACGTACAGCGCCTCGCGCCCGTTGCTGGCGAGGACGGTGCGGAAGCCATTCTCGGCAAGATAATCCGCGACCATGCGCTGGACGCTCATCTTGTCGTCGACGATCAGGATCGTTTTCACAGCCGGGTCATCTCCTTCTCCCAGCACTAGCATAACGTCAAAAGCGGTCGGGCAGCAGATATTGATCCCGCGCCCGCGCCGAAACGTTATTGCCGACGGCTATATGGTTACAGGATACCGGCAAGTTGTTCAGACGATGTTCAGAAAGCGTTGCGAAATTCGCCACACAAAACGGTCAAGGGGATTGAGGGAAAGCGAACTCACCCCGCTTCGCGGCTAGCATCCGAAGGATGCCCTTCCCCTCTCCACGACGTGGAGAGGGGATTGAGGGGTGAGGTCAAAGAAAATCGCTTAGCTATAACTCATGTTATTTGCGCACCACTCACTCAAGCACGACGACCGTGTCGTAGGGATCGCGCAGCGCTTCGGGCACGTACAGCAGCGTCTTGTCCTGCTGCCGCTCGATTTCGACCGCAGCGCCGCCCCGCAGCAGCCGGGCTGTCTGGACTGTCTCCGGGGCGCCGGACAGAATCACCGAGTCGCTGGCGTTTTCGAGGATGTGGACGTAATGCGTCGAGTCGCGGCGCGTGCTGACCGAGACCGGAGTCGCCGGGATGACGCCCGCCCGCGTCTCGTACACCGACTCGTCGTTCACCGCCAGCCAATCCCCGACTCGCCGCAGCCGCTCGGCGTGCAGCGGCACGATTTCGCCAAGCGCGGTGGGTCCGACGTTGAGCAGATAGTTCGCCCCGGCGCTCGCGCTGCGCACCAGCAGATGCACCAGATGGCGCGCCGACTTGGTATTGCGATCCCCGGCGCTGTAGCCCCAGTGATCGTTGATGGTCATGCACACTTCCAGCGGCAGGTCGTAGACGGTGGTCGCGTTGAAGCCTGCCGTGTTGAGTCCCGGCAAGTCCTGCTCGAATCCCTGTATATCCTCGCCGGGTATGGGCTTGTCGTGCCGGTTGTTGAGGACGACCGCGTCCGGCTGGAGCGTATGGATCATGCCGTACAGCCGGTCGTAATCGAAGCCGCCGCCCGGCGCAAAGTAGGCGTTGCTCTCATCGATCAGGTGCAGGGGCCAGTCGCCGTCGAACCACATGCAGGCGATTTCGCCGTAGTTGGTACACAGCTCGCGCACCTGCCCGTGCAGAAATTCGAGATAATCCGACCACGCCAGCCCGCTCTCCTGCCGGAAGCGGTACGCCGGGTGATGCCAGTCGAGCAGCGAGCTGTAGAAGCCGAGCTTCACGTCGCCGCGCCGGGCGCAGGCATCAGCCAGCTCGCGGATCGGGTCGCGCCCGAACGGGGTGTTGGTCACCTTGTAATCGCTCAGCGCCGTGTCGAACATGCTGAAGCCGTCGTGGTGGCGGCTGGTGATCACCATGTACTTCTGCCCGGCGTCGGCGGCGACGCTGACCCACTCGTCGGCGTTGAATTTGGTCGGGTTGAACTGGGAGACCAGCTTCTCGTATTCGGGCACGGGAATATGGTCGGTATGCATCACCCACTCTTGCTTCGCCAGGAGCGCGTACAGCCCCCAGTGAATGAACATGCCGAAGCGGACATCCTGATATTGGGTCAATCCCTGACTGGAAACCTGTTGAGCCAAAATGAAGCCTTTCTGTCGTAATCGCGCGCCTATTCTGAACCTATTCGGCGAGGATCGCCACGTCGTAGCCAGCCAGCGCGAGCACTCCGTCGACTGTCTCACCGCCGAGCAGGTTGGTGAAACGCTTGCCGTCCAGCGGGATCGTGACCGACTCCGCCGTATGATTCAGGACGCAGCAGAGTAGGGAGTTGTCTTTCTGCCGGACGGCGACTTCGACCCCACCCGGAGCGTTGAGCGCGGGCGCGATGCCGTGCTTCGCCGCGATCTCGCCGTAGAAACGGTTCAGGAACGCATCGTCAGGGTCGCTCGCCAGATAATAAGCTTCCCCCGCGCCGAACGAGTTCCGTGTGACGACCGGCATCCCCTGATAAAAGTCTTCGCCGTAGGTGGCGACGACTTCCGCCGACCCCGCGTGCAGCAAATCCGCCAGACGGCTGCACGAATACGTCCCGCTGCCGTCCGCCATGACGATGCGGTTGGTCTGGCTCTCGTAGAGCGCGTCGATTTCCTCGACCCAGATGCCCAGCACGTTAGCAAGCGCGCCGGGGTAGCCGTTCTCGAACGCGAGTTCGGTCTCGTCGACCAGCCCGCTGAGGTAGGTCGTCACGAACGTGCCGCCGCCGGAGACGAACGCTTCGACCTTTTCGGCGAACCCCGGCTTGACCATGTACAGCATCGGCGCGACCAGCACGCTATATTTGCTGAAATCGGAGTCCGGGAATACGACATCGACCGCCACATTCTGGCGATAGAAGGCGAGATAGTGCCGGGCGACCGTGTCGTAATAGCGCTTGTCGCGGATCGGACCGACGGCATCTTCGACGGCGTGCCAGTTATCCCAGTCGAACAGGATGCCGACGCGCGCCTCGACCGTCGCCCCGACGACTTGATCGCCCAGCCGGGCAAGCTCCGCCCCGATCTGGCTGACCTCGCGGAACACGCGGGTATCGCTGCGCCCGCTGTGCTCCACGACCGCGCCGTGCAGCTTTTCGCAGCCGCCCGCGCCGCCACTGAAATACAGCACCGAACTGCGCCGTGCGCTACCGCCAGATAGCTCCACAGGCGCAGCACCCCCGGTCGCTTGAGCGCGTTGATCACCTGCCAGTTCTGGCTGCTGTAGCGTCTGCTCCATCAGCAGGGAACGGCTGCCCGTCTTTCAAGCCGCGCTGTAAATCGTGCATGAAGGCGATTTCGCCCGGCGACTGGTTCGGGCGAGGATAGCAGCCCCACGAGACCACGTCCATTTCCTTCGCCCAAGCGGCGGTAGTCGAGCGGCTTGTACGCGCCCATCAGGTTGGTCGACGGAATATCGGGCGACCGCGCGCAGGATGTCGCGCTCGTTGCAGAAGCAGGCGAGCTGGCTTTCGGTCATGAAGCGGAAGTAATCGACGTTCAAGCCGTGCGTCAGCGTTTCGCCGCCCACCAGCGGCGGTATGATCTGCGACCAGTCGGCATAGGTGTGCCCCAGAACGCCGTCCACCAGCGAGCGTTCAGCTCGTCAAGTGTGCCGTATCTGGCTCGCAGCCATTCCTGAAAGCGCGCGGGCGCAGGTTTCGCAGCACGCGCCGCCGTATTCGTTGCTGACGCCACAGCATCAGCGCCGGGTGATCTCTTATAGCGCTCGGCAAGGGCGCGCGCCATTTCGCCGCTCAGTCGGCGGTAATCGTCGGAGTTCGGGCAGTAATTGACGCGCCGACTGTGCGATGGCGCACGCCGCGCGCGTCCGAGCGCAGCATTTGTGGGTACGCCGCCGACATCCAGGCGGCTGCGCCGCGCTGCGTCGCCAGATCGCGCGGATGCCGTTGGCGTAATCCGGTCCACGATCTCGTCCAGCCAGCCGAACGTGAATTCGCCCTCGGACGGCTGAAGCGAGACCTGGTTAAACACGCCGACGTCGCCGTGATGCCCGCCTGTCGCATCAGGCGGAAATCCTCCTGCCAGATGTCGCGCGACCATTGTTCCGGGTTGTAATCGCCACCGTGCCACAAAAACGGCGCTTTGGAGAGACAGGTTGAGGACTTCAATCGCCACCTCACAAAGGGATGCTGACCGCAAAGATTTTTAACGTCTTACCTCACCGAGCCCTCTCCACGCCGCTTCGCTTACGGTGGGAGAGGGTGAAAAGAGTGTCAGGAAAGCCCCCTCTCCATGCAATGGAGAGGGGCTGGCAACCGAAGCCGTTGCACGGGTGAGGTCGAAACGAAAGAGCTTATCCATAACTGACGGTATCTATTCGATTTATTTGATCGAACGGGTGCTCTCGCGCACAATCAGCTTGGGTTGCAGCACGCGCTGGTGAATCGGCGTATCCGGCGACCTCGATCATGCCAGACGAGGAATTCGGTCGCCAGCCGCCCCATGCGGTAGAAATCCTGCCGCACGGTCGTCAAGCCGGGACGAAGTGGGCGGCTTCGGGGATGTCATCGAAGCTAACCAGCGAAATGTCGTCCGGCACGCGCAGCCCGCGCTCGCGCAGCGCGGCGCCCCCCATCGCCATCGAATCGTTGCCGACAAACACCGCCGTGAATTTCTCGCCGCTGTCCAGCAGCGCGCGCATCGCCGCGTAACCGCCCTCGATATTGAAGTCCCCCCCGATGCTCATACCGGGCGTGAGATGATTTTCCTCAAGGGTTTTGAGCCAGCTTTCGTGGCGGTCGAGTCCGTCGAAGTTGACCAGCGGTCCGCTGATTTCGGCGATTTGCCGATGCCCCAGGTCGATCAGATGCTGGGTCGCCAGCCGCGCGCCCTGCGCCTGATCGTAAATGACCGACGGGATCGCCGCGCCCAGCCGCGCGCCGATCTGCACGAAGGGGACGCCGTCGGTGAGCTGGATAAGCTGCTCGTAGTCGTCGATCACCGACTCCAGCGGGATCAGCAGCAAGCCGTCGATGAAGCGCGACGCCGCGCTCTGGAGCGCCGCCGGGAATTCGTCGCTGGTGATGGTGGAGATCACGAAATGATAGCCGAGGTCGTGCGCCGCCCGCGCCATCGCGTACAGGAAGCGGTTGAAGCCGGAAAAGAACATGATGACTTCGAGCGTGTGCGAGCGTTCGGTCTGGAGGATTTGCGCGGCGCGGTTCGGGCGGTAGCCGAGCGCCTCAATCGTGTCGAGGACGCGGGCGCGCGTCGCGGCGGAGACGTGCATGTCGCTGTTGATGACCCGCGAGACGGTCTGGTAAGAAACACCCGCTTCACGAGCCACGTCGCGCAGGGTGGGGCGTTTAGGTTTCGCTATCGACATTGGAAAATGAAGTCCTCTTTGTGTGACTTGTCACAAATTTTTCTGACCAATTTACCCGAATTTACGCCATTTCGTCAAGTATAACGCCAGAAAAGGTCGATCAGATGCTTGCAACAGCCCCGCAAAGTGTGGTATATAATTTGTGAACAGTCACAATTACGGTTCCGTCCGACCGCGCCCGTGCTTTGCTTCCCGTGCTGGCATCGGCTTGGTCGGCAGCCCGGATTGACCGAATCCGACATCTTTTCCTCAGGGAAAGGAGATGCAGCCGAAGCAACTCAGGAAATAATGACCTTCAAATAATTGGAATGCAACCTATTCGGGAGTAGATTACATGAAATACCGCATTGCATTTGCCCTTTTGCTCATTCTCCTGCTCTCCACAACCTTCGTCGGCGCGCAAGCCACCTTCAGCGAAGCGCCCATGCTCGCCGAGCGTGTGGCAGCGGGCACGCTGCCGCCTGTCGCCGAGCGCCTGCCGGAAAATCCGCGCGTCATCGCCCTTGAAGGCTCGGATATTGGCACTTATGGCGGCGATTTCCGCGACCCGTTCGTCGGTGACTCGTACTGGTCGAGCCAGATGATTTTCTGGACGGTCTGGAAGGGGCTGGTCAGTTGGACACCCGACTATTCGAACTGGACGCCGAATATCGCTGAAAGCGTCGATGTAAGCGACGACGCCACCGCCTATACCTTCCATCTGCGCCAGGGACTCAAGTGGTCGGACGGCGTGCCGTTCACGGCGGACGACGTGGTCTTCTACATCGAAGATATTCTGGGCAACTCCGAACTCAACGGCGGCAGCTTCCCGGATGGCATCCTGAAGCCCGGCAAGGAAGCCCCGGTCATCACCAAGACCGACGACTATACCTTCACCATCACCTTCGACGTGCCCTACGGCATGTTCCTGCTCAACATGTGCACCTACGACGGTTGGGCGTTCGTCACCGCGCCGAAGCACTACCTGTCGCAGTTCCACGACAAGTACAACCACGACGGCATCCCGGCGCTGATCGAGCAGACCGAAGGCGCGAGCGACTGGGTGTCGCTGTTCCAGGCGCACTCGGCAGTTGGACCCGGCACGGACGCGGCGGTCGTCAGCCGTGACGTGAACTATCCGACGATGTTCCCCTGGGTGTACACGCAGCCGCTCGGCACGGGCACGCAGTTCGTGGCGGAGCGCAACCCGTACTACTACTGGGTCGACAGCGCAGGCAACCAGCTTCCGTACATCGACCGCATCGTCGGCACCACGTATCAGGACGACCAGACGATGCTGGTGGACGTGCTGGCGGGCAAGTTCGACACGATGGCGAACTCGACCGACGAGCAGCGCCCGCTGTTCTTCGACAATCAGGCGACCTCCGGGCTGGCGATTTACCCGACCAAAAGCGAGGGCGGCGGCACGGTCAGCATCAACTTCAACGAGACCCACCCTGACCTGGGCGCTATCTTCAGCCAGAAGGACTTCCGCATCGGCATGTCGTATGCCATCGACCGTCAGGAAGTCATCGACATCGTCTACTTTGGTCAGGGCGTGCCGCGCCAGGTCTCCCCGGTGGAAGACTCGCCGCTGTACAACGAGCAGTTGACCAACCAGTATCTGGATTTCGATGTCGACAAGGCGAACGAAGCGCTCGACAACGTGCTGCCCGATAAAGACGCCGACGGCTGGCGCATCAACCCGGCGACCGGCGAGGAAGCTGTCGATTGTGTTCACCATCCAGACGGGCGACTACGGGCTGCGCTTCGGCGACGTTGCCGAGCTGCTCAAGCAGTACTACGCCGCCGTTGGCGTGGACATCATCATTGACACCGTCGACAACCAGGTGCTGACCGACCGCATCAACGACAACAGCGTGGAAGCCGCGATCTTCACGGCTGAAGGCGGCTTCGGCATCACCGCCATCAACGACCCGCGCTACTTCGTCCCGAAGCACGGGCAGTCGATCTGGGGTAACGGCTGGCAGCTCTGGTATCTCCAGCCCACCAACGAACACAAGGTCGAGCCGCCGCAGTACATTCAGGATGAAGTCGACCTCTACCAGCAGGTGCTGCAAGCGCCCACCTCCGAACAGCGGATCAGCCTGATGCAGCAGGTTTTGCAGGTTGCTGCCGACAACTTCTGGGTCATCGGCATCTCCAGCGCCAGCGACAGCTATCGCCCGCTGAGCGCCCGGCTCGCCAACGTGCCCGCGACGTGGGTCAACGGCTGGAATCCCGGCGGCGTCGCCATCGCTCTCCCAGAGCAGTGGTATTTCAAGAGCTGACGGTGTAGGCTACCTTCCTAAAGTAGAGTCCATCCGGGGCGGAATTTACATTCCGTCCTGGATGGTCGTTGGTAATAGAGGCGGTCTTATGGGTAAATATATCCTCAAGCGCTTACTGTATGTGATCCCGACCCTGTTTGTGATTTCGATCCTCATCTTCGTCACGATCCAGCTTCCTCCCGGCGACTACGTGACCAACATGCTGGAGCAGATGCGCAACCAGACCGGCGCGGCGGCGACCTGGACGCCGGAGTTCGAGGCGGCGATGCGTGAGCGCTACGGGTTGAACGAGCCGCTCCCGGTGCAGTACGTAAAGTGGATCGGCAACATCATCCTGCACGGCGACTACGGGTACTCGTTCCAGTACTCCGAACCCGCCGAAAAAATGATCGCCGACCGTCTGGGGATGACGCTGGTCGTGTCGTTTTCCAGCTTCATCTTTAGCTGGATGGTCGCGCTGCCCATCGGCGTGCTGTCGGCGGTGCGCCAGTACAGCCTCGCCGACTACTTCTTCAGCTTCATCGGCTTCATCGGCATGGCGACGCCCGGCTTTCTGCTGGCGCTCGTCCTTATGTACCTTGCCTTCAAGTACGGCGGCGTCAGCCTGAGCGGATTATTCTCGACCGAGTTTCAAACCGCTCCCTGGAGCCTCGCCAGAGTCATCGACCTGCTTAAGCATCTGTGGATTCCGATGATCATCGTCGGCACGGCGGGGACTGCCGGATTGATCCGCATCATGCGCGCCAACCTGCTTGACGAACTGAACAAGCCCTACGTCGAGACGGCGCGCGCCAAAGGACTCTCCGAGTGGCGGCTGCTGGTCAAATACCCGCTGCGGCAGGCGCTCAACCCGTTCGTGAGCGGGCTTGCCTGGCTGCTGCCCAGCTTGATCGGGGGCGAGGCGATTGTCTCGATTGTCCTGAACTTGCCAACCACAGGTCCGGTGCTGCTCAACGCGCTGATGTGGCAGGATATGTTCCTTGCCGCCGGATTCCTGATGCTTTTAAGCCTGATGACGATTGTCGGGATGCTGGTTTCCGACCTTTTGCTGGCGTGGCTCGACCCGCGCATCCGCTACAGCTAGGAGAGGACGGCGCTCGTGGCAAACGACATGACCCAAGCCCCAGGGCTGCTCCCTCCCACCGACGCGATTCCGGCGGCGACCGAGGAAATCCCGCGCATCGTCATCGCGTCGCAGTGGCAGTTGATGTGGTGGAAATTCCGCAAGCACCGTCTGGCGATGATCAGCCTGACCATCGTGGTGATCCTGTACGTCGTCTCGTTCTTCGCCGGGTTCTTCGCGCCGCAAGCCACCGACACCTATCACCGCACCTACACGCAGGCGCCGCCGCAGACGATTAACTGGTTCGATGGCGGCAGGCTCGCGCCGTTCGTCTACGCCTACAAGCAGACGACCGACCCGCAGACCTACAAACGCACGTATGTCATCGACGAAACGAAGAAGATTCCGCTCGGCTTCTTCGTGCCGGGCGACAGCTATCAGGT
>JAXLWE010000020.1:0-79699 GCA_046328655.1 Anaerolineae bacterium
AACACGCACAGCATTTCCGCCGGGCTGGATTACGCCTCGGTCGGACCCGAACATGCCTATCTGCGGGCGGGCGAGCGCGCCTTCTACACCTACGCCACCGACGACGAAGCGCTCGACGCGCTGCAAACCCTGAGCAAGCTGGAAGGCATCATCCCGGCGCTGGAAAGCGCGCACGCCGTCGCCGAAGCGATCAAGCGCGCGCCGACCATGCCGAAGGATTCGATCCTGCTGATCAATCTGTCGGGGCGCGGCGATAAGGATTTGGATACGGTCATCAAGGCGCTGGACGGAAATTGATCTTGTTCATCACACGTTTCGGTAGTCCGACGTAGGGGCACGACATGTCGTGCCCCTACCAGTATGCAAATGATTGACATGGGCAACAAATGACAGTGCTTCAACAGAAACACATGGTCTCGGTGATCCCGTACAACGGGCGCGGCGAGGTGCTGCTCCAGCAGCGCGACCACGCGCCGGGAATTCTGTACCCCGGCTGCTGGACGATCTTCGGCGGCGCGGTCGAGGGCGACGAGACGTTCGACGAGGCGATCCACCGCGAAATCCGCGAGGAACTCGACATCGATTTCGCCGTCGAGCGCTGGCACGATTACGTCTGTCCGGTGCGCAGCATCCCCGGCGAGCTGGACGTGATCGTCCACGTGTACGCAGGCTATTTCGATCAGCCTGCCGATAGCCTGACGCTGCTCGAAGGGCAGGCGCTGGGCTGGTTCGACGCCGCCGGAGTCGCGGTGCTTGAGTTCGGCTTCGAGAAGAAGCCAATTGTGCTGAAATTTCTGCGTGAAAGGCTGGCGCTGTGAAACCGCTGAAGTATCTGCTCTACCAGCCGACCGGCGATGTTCAGGATGTCTATCCGCTGGTGATCTTCCTGCACGGTATTGGCGAGCGCGGCGACGATCTCAACCGGGTGAAGAAATGGGGACTGCCCCGCTACGCCGAGTCGGGCGAAGTCGCGCTGCCCGCCTATCTGGTCGCGCCGCAGTGCCCTGACGACGTGCATTGGTCGGACATCCCGGATCGGCTCGACGCCATGCTCGACGAGCTGCTGGCGAACTACCCGATTGATGCCGACCGCGTCTACCTGACCGGCTTCAGCATGGGCAGCTTCGGGACGTGGCGCTGGTCGCTCAGGCGACCGGAGCGCTTCGCCGCGCTGCTGCCGGTGGGCGGCAACGGCTACTGGAGCGTGTTCGCCCTTGAGCATTTCGACTTTACGCCGCTCAAGTCGATTCCGCTGTGGATGGTGCATGGCGCGCTCGATGCTGCCGTCCCGGTCGCGGGCGCGGACGAATTCGCGGCGGCGCTGGTGGCGGTCGGCGCGAATTTTGGCTACACCCGCTACCCCGATGCCAATCACGGCGAATCGTGCGACCGGGCATTCATTGACCGGACGATACTCAACTGGCTGCTGGCGCAGAAGCGAGGATCATCATGACGCAGACCAAAACCGGGCTGGATGCGATTGCCGCCATGTTCGCGGCGGCGAAGGCGCAGAACTGCGCCGCATTCCTGCCGTATTTCCCGATTGGCTACCCGACCTACAGCGAATCGCTCGACGCAATCGTGGCGATGGCGGCGGAAGGCGTCGACGGCTTCGAGATCGGCATCCCGTTCAGCGACCCGCTGGCGGACGGACCCGTGATTCAGGCGGCGACGCAGGTCGCGCTGGAAAACGGCATCACGGTGCGCAAGTGCCTGCAAGCGATCCGCGATCTTCGTGCGCGCGGCGTCTCTCAACCGATGCTGCTGATGGGCTACATCAATCCGATGCTGGCGTATGGTGTCGACGCCTTCGTCCGTGATGCCAGAACCGCCGGAGCGGATGGCTTGATCGTGCCCGACCTGCCGCCCGACGAAGGCGCTCAGGTCGATCAAGCCTGCGCGCGCGAGGGCATGGCGCATGTGTACATGATCGCGCCGACCAGCAACGCCGAGCGCATCCGGCTGGTCGGGCAGCGCTACAGCGGCTTCATCTATGTCGTCTCGCTGACCGGCATCACCGGCGTGCGTGACAGCCTGCCGCCGTACCTGACCGAGTTCATCGCCCGGCTGCGCGCGCAGCTCCCCGACGCCCCGCTGGTGATGGGCTTCGGCATCAGCAAGCCGGAACAGGCGCGGCGCATGAGCGATCTGGTGGACGGCTTCATCGTCGGCAGCGCGCTGGTGCGCGTGGGCAAGGACGGAGTCGATGCCGTGCGCGAGCTGGCGGGCAGCTTGCGCCGGGCGCTGGACTGACCGTTCATAACGGCTCACCAGTGATCCGGGACGGCGACCGCCTCGTCCGATCCGGGCCATACGGGCGATGTCACGATCAGGATGGTGAGCGGCTCGGTCGATGTGTTCCGAAACTGAAAGTGGGTGGTCACAGGGATGGTCAATGCAGTACCTGGCAGGACATTGACGACCGATTCGTCATCGCCCAGCTTGCGCCAGACCTGTCCCGCCCCCTGAAGGACGTACCATATTTCGTCGACAGTCCTGTGCCGGACGGCTTTCGTCGTTTGTCCGGGTGGGAGTGTGCAGTGAGCAAGACCTGCCCCTCGGACTTGAGGCAGCAGCCGGATTTCGGAACCGTCTGGCGCATTGTAATCAGCCTGTGCGCGTAACGCTGTTGGTGTTAGATTGTCATGGATCACACCTTTCAGCCTGCTCAGGTTTGTGCGGTCGAAAGTTCGCTACAGCCGAATTCTGAACGCCTTTTGGTTCTGATGTCAATCTGCCGAATATTGTGCGCCTGAGACCCGCCTGACAGCGATCTTTCGTCATATTTTGAAGGAGGCAGACCCAACCTGTTGACAGCGATTCCCGAACCGTGCTATGCTCTGCGCAGCAAAGGAAACGCACAGATGACTTTCGCTCGCAGCTACCGCTACTTTTATTACTTTTACGTTGGCGACATATCGCGGAGTCGGGCGTTGCGTGCTGTGTAGTTGAATAACTTTGGGAAACCGAAGGGCGCAGAGCAAAGCTCCGCGCCCTTTTTGTTTGCGCCGACAAAGGACACTGGAGGGAAATCGATGCAGTTTCGAGGGGTTCGTGGGGCGACGACCGTCGATGAGGACAGCGCCGATGCGATCTGGTCGGCGACGAGGGAATTGATGCAGGTCATGATTTCCGCCAACGACATTGACGAGGACGACGTTGCCAGTGTGATCTTCACAACCACGCCCGACTTATCGGCGGCGTATCCCGCCAAAGCCGCCCGCGACCTGGGCTGGACGGAAGTCGGGCTGCTCGGCTGTCAGGAGATGGGTGTTCCGGGTGGGATTCCGCGCTGCATCCGCGTGCTGATCCACTGGAACACGCCCAAGCGCAACGCCGAGATTCGTCACGTCTTTTTGCGCGGGGCACAGGCGCTCCGCCCGGACATCCCGGCGCTGCCGGAACACTGGGTAGGGAAAGAGAACCTCACCCCCGACCCCTCTCCACAGCGTGGAGAGGGGAGGCGCGACCTACGGTCGCCTTAGCGTAGCGAGACGGGGTGAGGTCAAGGAATAATTCGTTACAGATCAAGAACTGGAAGGAATGGGTGAATTTATGATCGTTGTGATGAAGAAGGATGCCAGCGCGCGCGACATTTCCAGCGTGATCGCGCGGGTGAAGTCGGACGGCTACGAGCCGCACCTTTCCGAAGGCAACGAGCGCACGATCATCGGGCTGGTGGGCGAAAGCCCGACGCCGCTGCGCGAGGACAACTACAGCTCGATGCTGGGCGTCGAGCGGGTGATGCGCGTCTCTGTGCCGTACAAGCTGGCGAGCCGCGAATATCACCCGAAGTTGACGCAGGTTGCGCTCAACGGCTCGAAAGCCGGGGCGAACAGGGTGCTGGTGATCGCCGGACCGTGTTCGGTCGAAAGCCGCGAGCAGACCATCGAGATCGCCTGTGCCGTCCGTGAGGCGGGCGCGACGGCGCTGCGCGGCGGGGCATTCAAGCCGCGTACGTCGCCCTACAGCTTTCAGGGGCACGGCGAAACGGGTCTCAAGTGGCTGGCGGAGGCGCGCGAGCGCACCGGGCTGCCCATCGTCACCGAAGTGATGGAGCCGGGGCTGGTCGGCATGGTCGCCGAATACGCCGATGTGCTGCAAATCGGGGCGCGCAACATGCAGAACTTCGCGCTGCTCAACGCCGTCGGCGAGAGCCAGCACACGGTGCTGCTCAAGCGCGGTATGGCGAACACGATGGAAGACCTGCTCATGTCGGCGGAGTACATCCTGGCGCACGGCAACAACCGTGTGATGATCTGCGAGCGCGGCATCCGCACCTTCGAGAAATACACCCGCAACACTTTCGACATCAATGCCATTCCCGTCCTGAAGGCGCGGACGCATCTGCCGGTGATCGCCGACCCCAGCCATGCGGTCGGCTATTCGGAATACGTCACGTCGATTGCGCTGGCGGCGGTGGCTGCCGGGGCGGACGGCTTGATCGTCGAAGTGCATCCCGACCCGGCGAAAGCCATGTCCGACGGGCGGCAGAGCCTGACATTTGACGGATTCGCCAGAATGATGGCGGCGGTACGGCAGGTTGCCGAAGCAGTAGGAAGGTCAGCTTGAGCGAGCTGGGTGGCTTTGTCAGCGGCTTTAACGGTGGCTTTAGCAGCGGGTTTAACAGCGGCTTCACCAGTGGCTTTACCTGCCGTCATCTGGCGGTCGTGGGATTGGGGTTGATGGGCGGCTCGCTGGCGCTGGCACTGCGCTCGCACGCTCGGACGATCACGGGCGTCGAGCCGGACGCGGCGGCGCGGGAGTTCGCCGTGCAGCATGGGATTGTCGACGCGGCGACCGACGATCTGCGCGAGGGCGTGAACGAGGCGGACGTGGTGATCCTTGCCGCACCGGTGCGGGTGATCGTTGATATGCTCAACAACCGGATCGGCTCGTATCTGCGCTCGAACACGCTGCTGATCGACATCGGCAGCACCAAGGCGGACATTTGCGACGCCATGGGACGCCTGCCGATTGGCATTCAGGCAATCGGCGGTCATCCCATGACCGGCAAGGAATCCAGCGGCGTGCAGGAGAGCGACGCCCATCTGTTCCGGGATCGACCGTTCGTGCTGTGCGCGTCACGGCGCACGACGCCGGCGGCGCGCGACCGGGCGCTGGCGCTGGCGGCGGCGGTCGGCGCTGCGCCGATTGAGATGGACGCGCAGCGCCACGACCGGGTGGTGGCGGCGATCAGCCACCTGCCATATCTGCTGAGCGCGGCGCTGGTGGCGACGGTGGCGCAGCAGGGTGAGGATGACGACGCGGTGTGGCGGCTAGCGGCTGGCGGCTTCCGCGACACGTCACGGCTGGCGGCGCAGGATTTGAACATGATGGGCGACATCCTCAGCACCAACACCAAAGCGGTGGCGACCATTCTGGCGATCTTCCGCATGAAGCTAGCGATGATCGAAGCCAGCCTGATCGCGCAGGAGAACGGCAAGCTGACTGACCTGCTGCGCCCGGCGCGCGACGCGCGCATCGCGTGGGGGAAGCAGATCGAAACGAAGAAATAACCAAAAGGTCAACGCAAAGGCGCAAAGCGTGTAGGGGCGTAAAGTTACGCCCTTCGACAATGCAAAAGGGGCGAGAGCAGAATGGCAACAGATTGTTTCGTCGTTCAGCCGGGGCGCGCGCTCAGGGGCGAGGCGACCGTCCCCGGCGACAAGTCGATTTCGCACCGCGCGGTGATGTTCGGGGCGCTGGCGCAGGGCGTCACCCGCGTGCATAAGTGGCTGCCCGCCGGGGATACCAACGCCTCGCTGGGCGCGGTGCAGGCGCTCGGCGTGCCGGTCGAGCGGCTGGGCGAAGGCGAGTTAGTCATTCACGGCGGCGAACTTCACGAACCCGCCGGGGCGCTCGATCTGGTCAACGCCGGGACGGGCATTCGCCTGCTGACCGGGATCATGGTCGGGCAGCCGTTTCCGAGCGTGCTGGACGGCAGCGAGCAGCTTCGCCGCCGACCGATGAACCGCATCATCAACCCGCTGCGGCAGATGGGCGCGGAGATTTCCGGCGTCAACGGCTGCGCGCCGCTGACGGTCGAGCCTGCCGCGCTGCGCGGGATTCACTACGAGATGCCGGTCGCCAGCGCGCAGGTCAAGAGCGCGATCCTGCTGGCGGCGCTGTTCGCGGAAGGCGCGACCGTGATCACCCAGCCCGGTCCCGCCCGCGACCACACCGAGCGGATGCTGACGGCGATGGGCGTTGACCTGCACACTGAGGGCAATACGGTCACGCTCGTGCCGGGCAAGCCGCTTCAGGCGATGGACTTCACCGTGCCCGGCGATGCTTCGTCGGCAGCCTTTCCGGTGGTCGCGGCGCTGATCGTGCCGGGCAGCGACATCACTCTGACGAACATCAACCTGAACCCGACGCGCACCGGCTTGTTCGACGTGCTGCTGGAAATGGGCGCGGATTTGACCATCACCGAGACCGGCACGGAAGCGGGCGACCCGGTCGGCACGATCTGGGCGCGGCACAGCGTTCTCAAAGGCGTGAGCGTCGGCGGCGAAGTGGTCGTGCGCATGATCGACGAGTTCCCGATCTTCATGGTGGCGGCGCTGTTCGCCGAAGGGACGACCACCGTCCGCGACGCGCAGGAGCTGCGTGGTCAAGGAGACGGATCGGCTGGCGGTGATGACGGCGGAGCTGACCAGATCGGCGCGAAGATTGCCGAGACCGAGGACGGTTTCGTGATCGACGGCGTGCAGGCGCTGACGGGCGCGACGGTCGACGGGCACGACGATCACCGCCTGTCGATGAGTCTGGTGGTCGCCGGGCTGGGCGCGCGCGGCGAGACGACGGTTCTGGACGCCCGCTGCGCCTCGGACTCATTCCCGGCTACGCCGAGACGATGGCGAGCCTGGGCGCGGACGTGGTGGTCAAAGACCTGCGGGTAGCGTTATGAAATTGCTGACTCACCCCGGTTGAGCTGCTCAACTGCCTCCCCGAATTCAGGGAGGGGCGAACCCGCACTGGTACTGGGCCATGTTTCGGCAGGTAAGTGTCCCCTCTCTCCCCGCTTGCGTGGAGAGGGAAGGCGAACGAAGTTCGCACGGTGGGGGGATATTATGACCAAGCGCCTCGGCATTATCGGCTGGCCCATCGAGCATTCGCTCAGCCCGGCGATGCACAACGCGGCGTTCGCGGCGCTCGGCATGGACTGGCAGTACGACAGGATGGCGATCCCGCCGGACATCGTCAAGCTGAGCCTGCGCGAGCTGCGCGACGCCGGATTCGTCGGCATCAACGTGACCGTGCCGCACAAGCAGGCGGTGATGCCGTTCGTCAAGCCGGACGAGATCGCGCGGGCGGTCGGCGCGGTCAACACGATTGATTTTCGCGGCAATACCGGAACCAACACCGACGTTGCCGGGTTCATGGACGATCTGCGCGCCAACGGCGTCGATCCCGCCGGGATGCGCACGGTCGTGCTGGGGGCGGGCGGGGCGCGGCGCGGGCGGCGGTCTATGGGCTGTCGGAGGCGGGCGCGCGCATCCAGATCATCAACCGGACGCCGCAGCGGGCGCAGGAATTGATCGACAGCCTGCGGGCGAGCGCGAGTGGTCGCCAGCGTCGACGCCATCGCCGACGCCGAGCTGATCGTCAACTGCACGTCGGCGGGGATGCAGCCGAAAGTGGACGAATCGCCCCTGCCGGACGACGCACCGCTTCAGCCGGGCGTGATCGTCTACGATATGGTCTACCGCCCGGCGGTCACGAAGCTGATGCGGCAGGTCGAGGCGGCGGGCGGGCGCGCCATCGGCGGCTTGGGGATGCTGGTCGGGCAGGGCGCGGCGGCGTTCAGAATCTGGACGGGCGTCGAGCCGCCGGTCGACGTGATGCGGGCGGCGGCGGAAAAGGAATTGGGGCGATGATGAACATCCGGCGGGCGACGGTGGACGACGCCGACCTGCTGGCACGGATGAACGAAGCTGTGCAGCAGATTCATCACGACGCGCGCCCCGATTTGTTCAAGCTGTATAGCTTTTCGCCGGAACTGGTCGCCGAATACCGGGCGCGTCTCTCGAGCGACGCGCTGTACGGCTTCGTCGGTGAGGTCGACGGCGAGCCAGTTGGCTATTTGCTGGCGCAGGTCATCGAGCGCGCGGATAATCCGTATACCTATGCATTCCGCCTGCTCTCGGTTGACGAGATGTCGGTCTGCCCGGAGCAGCGCAGTCACGGCTACGGCGAGGCGTTGATGGATGCCGCGCTTGGCATAGCGCGGTCGCTCGGCATCCGGCGCGTCGTGCTGAATGTGTGGGCGTTCAACGAGCGGGCGATTGATTTTTACCAGCGGCAGGGCTTCAAGCCGCGCGATATTCGCATGGAAGCGATTCTGGAGTGACGATGATTCGATTTTTGACTGCGGGCGAAAGTCACGGACCGATGCTGACGGCGATCCTCGAAGGGATGCCCGCCGGGCTGCCGCTGACCGCCGAGGACATCAACGTTGAGTTGCGCCGCCGACAGGAGGGCTACGGCTCCGGCGGGCGCATGAATATCGAGAGCGATACGGTGCAGATCACGTCGGGCGTGGTGGCGGGCAGGACGACCGGCGCGCCGATTGCCATGCTGGTCGAGAACCGCGACTACAAAAACTGGCGCGAGAAGGACATCGCGCCGATGACCACGCCGCGCCCCGGTCACGCCGACCTGACGGGCGCGATCAAGTACGGCTACACCGATCTGCGCCTCGCGCTCGAACGCGCCAGCGCCCGCGAGACGACCATGCGCGTCGCCGTCGGCGCGATCCTCAAAAAGCTGCTGGCGGAGTTCGGCATCGTCATCGGCGGCTACGTGGTGCAGATCGGCGGCGCGGCGGCGGAGCTGTCGCCGGATTACGCGCTGGCGGATCGCATCGCCGACGCCGAGAAAAGCGACGTGCGCTGCCCCGACCCGGCGGCGGCTGAAGTCATGCACGCCGAAATCCATCAGGTGAAGGTCGACAGGGACACGCTCGGCGGCATCATCGAGGTAGTGGCACTGAACGTGCCGCCCGGCTTGGGGTCGCACGTCCATTACGAGCGGCGGCTGGACGGTCGGATCGTCGCGGCGATGGTCAGCGTCCACGCCATGAAGGGCGCGGAGATCGGTCCTGCCTTCGAGAACGCCACCAGGCGCGGCTCGCAGGTTCACGACCAGATCGCGCTCGGCGACGACGAGTCCAGCTTGATCCGCACGACCAACCGCGCGGGCGGGCTGGAAGGCGGCATCACCACCGGCGAGCCGATCCTCGCGCGCGTCGCCATGAAGCCGATCTCGACCGTGATGAAATCGCTCGGCTCGGTCAATCTGGCGACCGGCGCGCCAGAGCAGACCACCTACGAGCGCAGCGATTTCTGCGCCGTGCCGCGCGCCGTGCCGATTCTGGAAGCGATGATGGCGGTCGTGATCGCCGAAGCCCTGCTGGAAAAGCTGGGCGGCGACAGCGTGGACGAGATGCGCCCGCGCTTCGAGGCGCTGCGGCGGGCGCGGCTGGACGACCTGCCGATGGACAACGTGGAGTGGCGCTTTGGCTATCCCTGACGCCAACATCATCCTGACCGGCTTCATGGCGACCGGCAAGACGACCATCGGGCGGCGGGTGGCGCTGCTGCTCGACCGCCGCTTCGTCGATGCTGACGACGTGATCGTCGAGCGGGGGGGCATGTCGATCCCGCAGATATTCGCCACCGACGGCGAAGCGGCTTTCCGCGCGCTGGAAAAGGAAGTCTGCCGCGACCTGGCGGCGGAGCGCGGGCTGGTGATCGCCACCGGCGGCGGGATGCTGGTCGACCCCGACAACCTCGCCCGCATGATGGACGAGCGGGCTGGTCGTGTGCCTCGACGCCGCGCCCGACGTGATCCGCGAGCGGCTGGCGCTGGCGGGCGACCGTCCGCTGGCGGGCGACTGGGAAGCGCTGCTGGAAAAGCGCCGCGCCGCCTACGCCGCCATCCCCGATCACGTCGATACCAGCGCCGGGACGCCCGACGAAATCGCGCAGCAGATCGTCGAGCTGGCAGCGGCGAAGCTGGTCGCGCACCGCCTCCCGGTCAAGACGCCGACCAGCGAATACGCAATCACGATTGAGCGCGGGCTGCTGGCGAAGCTCGACCCGGCTGCCTACGGGCTGGATCGGCGCTGCGCGGTCGTGACCAATACCACGCTTGAGCCGCTGTACGGCGAGGCGCTGGCGCGGCGACTGCCGGATGCTGTGCTGGTGACGACGCCCGACGGCGAGCAGTTCAAGACGCTCGACACGGTGGCGAAGCTGTACGCCGATTTCGTGGCGGCGGGGCTGGATCGCGGCTCGACGGTGGTCGCGCTTGGCGGCGGCGTGGTCGGCGATACGGTCGGCTTCGCGGCGGCGACCTACATGCGCGGCGTGCGGCTGGTGCAAATCCCGACCAGCCTGCTGTCGATGGTCGATTCGAGCGTCGGCGGCAAGGTCGGCGTCGATCTGCCGCAGGGCAAGAATCTGGTCGGCGCGTTCAAGCAGCCGGACGCCGTGCTGATCGACCCCGACGTGCTGCGCACGCTGCCGGTGCGCGAATGGCGCTGCGGGGCTGCCGAAGCCATCAAGCACGCGCTGATCGCCGACCCCGGATTGCTCGACCTGATCGATCCTGCCGGGGATCAGGCAGCCATGATCGCGCGGGCGGTGCAGGTCAAGGTCGAGATCGTCCAGCAGGACCCCTACGAGCAGAATATCCGCGCCTACCTCAACCTGGGGCACACGTTCGGTCATGCCATCGAGCAGATGAGCGGCTACCAGTGGCTGCACGGCGAGGCGGTCGGCGTCGGCATGGTGGCGGCGGCGCGGCTCTCGGCGGCGCTGGGGATGCTCGATGCGGCGTCTGCCGAACAGGTCGAGGCGATTGTGCGGCGGTACGGGCTGCCGACCCGCCTGGGCGCTCTCGATCCCGAACAGCTCTACGCGGCGATGTCCACCGACAAGAAATGGCAGAGCGGCGATTCGCGCTTCGTGCTGCTGGAAGCCATCGGCAAGCCGACGATCCGCCGCAACGTGCCGCCCGAAATCGTGATCGGGGTGCTTCAGGCGTTGAGGGGGACGAGCCATGATCAGCATCAGCGTGGCGGTCGATAACAGCCACAATTCGCACGACGTGCAGTTGACGACCAACGGCAACACCCACGCCATTTCCGTCGCGCCGAAGGCGAGCGGCTACGGCTCCAGCGCGAACGGCGGCGAGATGCTGTTCGCGGCGCTGGCGTCGTGCTACTGCAACGACATCTACCGGGAAGCGGCGAAGCGCGGCATCACCGTGCGGCGGGTGCAGGTCGAAGTCAGCGGCACGTTCGACGACGCGCCCGGCAGCGTCGCCGAGGGCATCACCTACAGCGCGACCGTCGAAGCCGAAGCGTCCGAAGCCGACATCGAGGCGCTGATGTGGCATACCGATACCGTCGCCGAAATTCAGAATACGCTCCGGCTGGGCACGACCGTCAGGCTGGCGACCGTCCGCGCTGTCTCCGTGTGATCGCCTGATACTCCCATCGCTACCCACCTGAAAGACCAGGTTGACTTAGAGTGCGCTCTAGGTTGTAGAGTACGGGACGTGGGATAGATGCGATGGAGAGACAGGCACATGCGAATTGGCTTGCAGGTATTTTCGTTCAAGTGGGACGGCAGCCCGGATAACATTGGCTCGCGGCTGGGCGAGATCGCCCGGCTCGCCGACGACGGGGGCTTCTACAGCATCTGGGTGATGGATCATTTCTTCCAGATGGAGCGCTACTCCGACCCGCACGACCCGATGATGGAATCGTACACGACCCAGGGCTTTCTGGCGGGGCAGACGAAGCGCATCAAGCATGGCGTGATGGTCACGGGCGGGTTCTACCGCCACCCCGGTTTGCTGATCAAGACGGTGAACACGCTCGACGTGCTGTCCGGCGGGCGAGCGTATTTCGGCATCGGCGCGGGCTGGTACGAGCGCGAGTCGCACGGTCTGGGCGTGCCGTTCCCTCCGACCGGCGAGCGTATGGGGCGGCTGGAGGAAATCCTGCAAATCGCCCAGCACATGTGGCGCGGCGACGAATCGCCGTTCAACGGCAAATACTACCAGCTTGCCGAGCCGATCAGCCGCCCGCAGCCGCTGAGCAAGCCGCACCCGCCCATCCTGATCGGCGGCGGTGGCGAGCAGAAAACGCTGCGGCTGGTCGCGCAGTACGGCGACGCCTGCAACCTGTTCGCCGGACCGGAGCGGCTGGGCGAGCTTGACCACAAGCTCGACGTGCTTAGACAGCACTGCGCCGACGTGGGGCGGAATTACGATGACATCGAAAAGACGACGCTCGGCGGCTTGAACCTGAGCGCCAGCCAGAGCGCGCAGCCGACCATCGACTACCTGCACGAGCTGGCGGCGCGCGGCGTCGACCAGGCGATCTTCAATCTGCCCAGCTACGACCTCGCCGTGATCGAGCGCGTAGGGAAGGAGATCATCCCGGCGGTAGCGGCGCTTCAACCCTCGTAACAGAAACCCGCAGGGGCACAGCACGCTGTGCCCCTGCGAAAAACACTTTTCTTCTTGGCGTTGTTGGCGGCTTGGCGGTTAGAATACGTATGATGATTTGTCAGAGACGCAGACTGCCATGTCGAAAAAAATCCTGCTCCTGCACGGTCCCAATCTGAATCTGCTCGGCACGCGCGAGCCGGAAGTCTACGGCAAGATGACGCTGGAAGACATCAACGCGCAGGTGATCGAGCACGCCCGGCGCTACGACGTGGAGGTGCGCGCCGAACAGTCCAACCACGAGGGCGCGCTGATCGACATGCTGCACGTGGCGCGCAACTGGGCGGACGGCGTGGTCTTTAACCCCGGCGCGTACACCCACACGTCCATCGCTCTGCGCGACGCGATCAGCGCGGTCAGCCTGCCGGTGGTGGAAATCCACCTGTCGAATATTCACGCCCGCGAACCCTTCCGGCACACGTCGCTGCTCGCGCCGGTGTGTCTGGGGCAGATTTGCGGGTTTGGCTGGCGCGGCTATCTGCTGGCGGTGGATGCGCTGCTCGGTCATTTTGGCATAATAGACTGAGGATGAATGCGGGATTTTAGTCAGATTGCCCTAGTGCCGCCCAGACGCCAGCCTTTAGACTTCATCATGAAGCATGGTGCGCGCGGGTGAAGGTGGATATGCGATGATGACCAAAGAGGCGGTGCTCGCCGCCATTGAAGAACAATGTGTCAAGTTCGTCGTGCTGTGGTTCAGCGACATCACCGGGATCGTCAAGAACGTCACGATTCCGGCGTCCAAAGTCGAAATGGTGATCGACAACGGGATGCACTTCGACGGCTCGTCGATTGAAGGCTTCGCCCGTATCGCCGAAAGCGACATGGTGCTGATCCCCGACCTCGACACGTTCGTGATCCTGCCCTGGGAACCGAGCGAGGAGCGCACCGCGCGCCTGATCTGCTCGGTGCGCACGGTCGACGGCGACCCGTTCATCGGCGACCCGCGCAACGTGCTGATCAAGATGCTCAAGACCGCCGAGGAGATGGGCTACAGCTTCAAGACCGGCGTGGAGCTGGAATTCTTCCTGTTCAGGGATAATCAGGAGGCGTCGCTGCTGGCGTTGAAACCCTACGACGAAGCCAGTTACTTCGACATCTCCGACGATTTTTCACAGGGCATCCGCCGCAAGATGATCCTGACGCTGATCGCGCTCGGCATCCGCGTTGATTCGGCGCACAACGAGATCGGCAAGGGGCAGCACGAAGTTGACTTCGACTACAACCCGGCGGTGATCTCCGCCGATCAGGTGCTGACGGCGCGGGTGGCGCTGCGCACCATCGCCCAGCAGAACGGGCTGCACTGCACGTTCATGCCGCGCCCATCCACCGACCTGCCGGGGTCGGGGATGCACACCCACCAGAGCCTGCATGACCTCGAAACCGACGAGAACGTGTTCGCCGACAGCAGCCACGAATACGGGCTGTCCGAGACGGCGCGCTTCTTCCTCGCCGGGCAGTTGTACCACGCCCGCGCGATGACGGCGGTGCTCGCGCCGCTGGTGAACTCGTACAAGCGGCTGGCGACCAGCTTTGAAGCGCCGAAGTACGTCACCTGGGCGCACGTCAACCGGGCGGGCGCGGCGCTGATCCGCGTGCCGCACGTCGCGCCTGGGCGCGAATCGCACACGCGCATCGAGATGCGCTGCCCCGACCCCAGCAGCAACCCCTATCTGGCGGCGGCGGTCATGCTGGCGGCGGGGCTGGACGGGATTCGCCAGCGGATGCCGCTCGAAGATGCGTTTGAAGGATCGCTGGTGCGGCAGGAGCGCTCGCGCCTGCGCCAGATGGAGACGCTGCCCGCCTCGCTGGGTGAGGCGCTTGATTGTCTGATGCAGGATGACGTGATCATGGCGGCGCTCGGTCCGTACATCAGCGACCGCTACATCGCCGTCAAGCAGCAGGAACTGGACGACTACAATCGCCAGGTGACGCCCTGGGAGCTGACGCGCTACCTCACGCGCTATTGACGATCAGACTGTGGATGCCGATGACGGCGTCGTCGGTGTCGTCCGGCTCGACCACGACCGAGAAGTTGGCGTGCGACGGTCCCTGTGCCAGCGCCAGCACGCGGACGCCGTCCAGCGCGGCGAGAATCTGTCCGGTCAGGCGGTGATCCTCGCTGATGCGCGAGCCGATCACACTGATCACGCTCACCGGGCGCATCGTCCAGCTTCCCTCGTCAATCCGACCGAGCGGCGTCGCCAGCGCGTTCTGCAGGCTGTGGAGCGCGTCGGGTCCCGCGTTAGTCGGGATGACGAAGCAGATGAAGCTCTGCGACGACGACTGCGAGGCGATCATCACGTCGGTGTGGCTGCCGGTGATGCGCGCGAGGCGGTCATCCACCAGCGCCGCGACGCCTGCCAGCGAGCCGCTGTACGGTGCTTCCAGCCCCAGTCCCTGAATCATGGTCACGGCTTTGCAGCCGCCCGGTGCCGTGGTCGCCTGCACGAGCGTGCCCGGCTGCTGCGGCTTGAACACGTTGCGCACGCGCAGCGGGATGTTGCGGTCGCGCAGCGGCAGGATCATGCGCGAGTGGAGGATGCGCGCGCCGAAGTACGCCATCTCCGCCACCTCGTCGTAAGACAGCGTCGGGATGACCTGTGCCTCCGGGATTTCGCGCGGGTCGGCGGTCATCATGCCGTCGACATCCGCCCATACCCAGACTTCGTTGGCGTCGCTGCACACCCCGACAATCGACGCGGTGTAATCGCTGCCGCCGCGCCCCAGGGTCGTCGGCTTGCCGGTTTCGGTCGCGCCGATGAAGCCGGTGATCACCGGGATGATCCCCCGGTTGAGCAGGGGCAGCAGGTTGGTGGCGATGCGCTCGCGGGTGCGCGGCAGATCGGGCGTGGCGTTGCCGAATACGCTGTCCGTAACGATCACATCGCTGGCGTCGATGGCGACGCCGCGCAGGTTGTTCTGGCGCAGCAGCGCCGCGACGATGCGCGCCGCCAGCCGCTCGCCCGTGCCGATCACGCGGTCGATAGCTTCGGGCTGCTCGGTTTCGCTCAGATGATCCGGCATGTTCTGACACACGTCGAGCATGTCGAACAGCAGATGGTCGATGTCGGCTTGCAGGGCGTTGCGCTCGGTGATGCCCAGCGGCAGGTGATCGATCAGCGCCAGGTGGCGGGTGCGCAGCGTGGCGACGATGCGGCGGTAGCCGCGCCGGTTATTGAGAATGGCGAGGTGTGCCGCCTCGATCAACTGGTCGGTCACACCATCCAGCGCCGAGACGACCAGCATCAGCCGCTCCCAGCGCTCACGCTCGTAGAGGACGATACTCAGCAGTTGGGTTAAGCCCATCGTCATGCCGACGGACGTGCCGCCGAATTTCATGATGAGCGTGCTCATGTTCCGATGCTTTCAAATGGCAAACGCGAGAATCCTCTCGCGCTTGGGGGGCGAACGTGATGCTGCATACGTGAATACCACAAGCTATCACTTTGCGAATTTTTTGTCAACACTTTGCACCGCTGCTGTAATCGCCTATTATTGTCATAGTTTTACCTCGTAATCGTCATTTTAGGGGTCTTCGATGACCGATTTACAGATGGAAGAACAGCGCACAGTCGTCGGCGTGCGTTTTCAGCGGGTGGGCAAGCTCTATCATTTCGACTACACCGAGTTTCCTGACCTGATGGTCGGCGACTACGTGATCGTCGAGACGACGCGCGGACGGCAGATGGGCGAAGTCGTCAATTTCAACGCCGTCGAGGAAGAGAACCGCGAATACAAGCCCATCGTCCGTAAGGCGACGCCCCGCGACCTGATCCTGCGGCATCACTGGGAGCTGGAACAGGACGAAGCCATGCGCATCGTGCGCGAAAAAGTCAGGGAGCACGGCGGTTTTCAGGACGTGAAGTTCATCACCGCGCTCTACAACTACGACGGCACGCTGCTGACGATCATCTACACCGCCGAGGACAAGGTGAACGTCAACAAGCTGTGGAGCGACCTGAGCAAGACGTTCCCGGCGCAGGTCGAGATGCGGCAGGTCGGTCCGCGCGATGTCGCCAAGCTGCTCGGCGGCTTTGGCGCGTGCGGCGAATTGCGCTGCTGCTCGACCTTCCTGACCGACTTCAGCCCGATCTCGATCAAGATGGCAAAGGCGCAGGGCATTTCGCTCAACCCGTCCGAAATTACCGGGATGTGCGGGCGGCTGCGCTGCTGTCTGGTCTACGAGTACGAGCAGTACGTCCAGGCGCGCCAGCAGCTACCCAAGAAGAACAAGCGCATCGGCACGCCGTATGGCGAAGGTCGCGTGATCGACGTGATGCCGCTTCAGGACGCGGTGCTGGTCGCCATCGAGGACGGGATGCAGGTCGTCAAGCGCGAGGAAATCGTCCCGCTGGAAGAACTCGAAGCGATGGCGAAGAAGGCGAAAGAGCCGTGCGACAAGCACGAAAACGGTGAGTGCGACTGCGGCGCGAAGCCGGGCGAAGCGAAAGCCGAGAACGAAGCTGAGCCGGGACAGGAACAGGACGCGCCGGACGAAGAAGAATAGAGCAGCTTGAACCGCCAAGACGTTAAGCAGGCACGATATATCGTGCCCCTGCAAGATTCCCGCGTTGTTACACAAATTCCAGATGGTTGGTGGTGGCTTTGCTGAGGTCGCTGTAGACGCCGCGCCGGGTCTCGTCCTGCACCGCCATCGCCAGTTGGTACATGGCTTCGTCCATCATCACCGGCAGGTCGTCGCGCTGGACGCGCCCGTTTTCCCCCAGCCTGAACCGGAACGGACGCCCGAAATTCACCTGAATACGCGGGCGCTTCAGTCTGAAAGCGCTCTGCCAGCCGACCGCACCGCTGATCGCCGCCGGGATGATCACCGCGTCGGCTTTGGTGGCGATGTAAGCGAAGCCGTCCTTCGGCTGAGACAAGCCTTCCGGGTGGCGGTGTCCTTCGGGCGCGATCAGGATTAGCTGCCCGCTCTTGAGCAGCTCAATCGAGTTCATCAGCGCCTTGCGGTCGATTTCGCCGCGATTGATCGAGTACGAACCCCACCAGCGCACGAACGGCGCGGTCAGTGGATTCTCCAGATTCTCGATTTTGGTCATGGGGATGACGAAGCGCTGCTTAACCGCCCCCATGCACAGGATCGGGTCGAGCAGCGTGATGTGGTTCATCATCAGCAGCGACGATCCCGACGCCGGGATGTTCTCCAAGCCCGTGATCTCCAGCCGGAAAATCAGGTTGAACACCACGTTGATCAGCCCGCGCATGATCCGCCGCCGCCAGGTGAATTTCGGCTGCATGGCGACGAACTCCTGCACCGAGGCGGTCATGCTGCTCATCCGGGGCGATCCTTTCGGCTGCGAGGCTCCCGCTTCGGCTTGCGGGATGGGGTCGGTTTGCCCCAGCGATCATCGTGAGTATCAGACTTGCGCGAACGGGTGCGCGGCGCGGCTTGGGCGCGTCGTCGTCGTTGTCCATCGATTCACGCGGCTTGCGGCGTCACGACGCGGCGGGCGCGGCTTGGCGGCGGCTTCCTTTTCCTGCGTCGCCTGTGCTTCCGGCGCGGGCTTGCGCGCGGCTGGATACGCAGCAGCTTGATCTCCGGCGCGGGCGTTTTCAGTGCGAGGACTTCCTTGGGCGTCAGCTCGCGCCACTGACCGGATGCCAGGTCGCCGAGCGCCAACATGCCGATGTGCGTGCGCGTCAGCCGCCGCACCGGATGACCGAGCGCCCCGGCGACGCGGCGAATCTGGCGCTTCTTGCCTTCGGTCATGATCACGCGCAGGATCGAACCCTTGACGCTGCCGTGTACGATCTCAACCACGCACGGCGCGGTCTTGCCGTCGTCCAGATAAATGCCCTGCTGCCACTGGTCGAGCGTTTCGGCGGTTGGCAAGCCGAGGATTTCGACGCGGTAGGTCTTGGTGTGACGGTAGCGCGGGTGCGAAAGCCGCTGGGCGAGGTCGCCGTCGTTGGTCATGACGACCATGCCTTCGCTGTCGGCGTCCAGCCGCCCGACCGAGAACAGATGCTCCGTGCGCCCGATCAGGCTGGCGACCGTCTCGCGCTTGTCGCCGCGATGCGGCTTGTCGGTCGAGAGCACGTGTTTGGGCTTGTTGAGCATGATGTAGATGTGCGGCTGAGTGTCGAGCTTCAGGCGCGCGCCGTCCACCTCGATCACGTCAGTGTCGGGGTCGGCTTTGTCGCCCACTTTGGCGACGGCGCCGTTGACGCGCACACGCCCAGCGCTGATCAGTTCCTCGGAGGCGCGGCGCGAGGCGATGTTCGCCTGCGCGAGTAGTTTCTGTAAGCGTTCTTGAGTCATTCGTTCATTATAGCGGTTGGAATTACGCAGCGTGAGGGGGAAAGTACAAATACCTAACACAAAGACGCGAAGGGGAAAAGAAAGACGCAAAGAATATCGGGAGATAACCTTTGCGTCTTGTACTTTTTCTTTGCGCCTTTGCGTTGAATCTCTTTCGGTTATTCCTTCAGCGGCTCGTCCAGCTTGATCCCGGTTAGCGATTCGTACACCGAGATGATCGCGCTGTTGTCCAGCTCGCGGTTGCCCTGTTCGAGCATCGCCGTGTACAACTGCATCACCAGCGCCGACATCGGCACGGGGATGCCGTAGGTCTTGGCGGTGTCGATGATGATGCCGTGATCCTTGTGCTGCATGTACGCCTTGAAGCCGGGATTGCGGTTGCCCGCGAACAGGCGCGGCGGCTTCACGTCGAGCGTCCACATCTGCGCCGCGCCGCCCTTGATGGCGTCGACCACGCGCGACGGGTCGACCCCGGCTTTCTGCGCCGTGATCAGCGCTTCGGCGAGTGCGACCATCTGCGCACCGACGATGATCTGGTTGCACACTTTGGCGATCTGCCCCGCGCCGCTGTCGCCGACCAGCACCCAGGCTTTGCCCATCGCCTGGAACAGCGGCACGGCGCGGTCGAACGCCGCCTGCGGTCCGCCGACCATGATCGTCAGCGTGCCGTTCTTCGCGCCCACGTCGCCGCCGCTGACCGGGGCGTCGAGCGCGTCGATGCCGACCGCCGCCAGCTTCTCGGCGATCATCCGCGCCGTCTCCGGCTTGATCGTGCTGTTGTCGATGTAGACCAGTCCCGCGTGGGCGCCCTCGACGATGCTATCCTTGCCCAGCACGACCTGTTCTACGTCGGGCGAATCAGGCAGGTTGGTGAACACGAACTCGACCTGCTCGGCGACCTGTCGCGGCGTGAGGGCGGCGGTCGCGCCTTCGCTGACGAGTTGTTCGACAATTGCGCGGCTGCGGTTATGGACGACGAGCTGATGCCCCGCCTTCATCAGATTGCGGGCAATCGACGCGCCCATAATTCCCAAGCCGATGTAGCCTACTTTTGCCATTCTTTACTCCTTCGTCGTAAGGACTGAGGACTGAGTGATGAGGACTGAGAAATGCACGCTTGTCATGAACGAGACGGTGATTTTATCTCAGTCCTTAGTCCTCGAACCTCAGTCCTGCTCTTATAGTTTTTTCGTCACCCGGAATTGCAGCGGCGCGCCGATCAGCAGGCGAGTCTGCGCCTGAATCGTCGGCAGCGCCAGGAAGATCACCGACAGCACCGACAGCAGCGGGAAGCTCAGAAAGACGAGCAGCCGCTCTTTCAGGGTGGCGCGGCGCGTGCGCGGCGGTCGCGTGATCACGTCGATGTACCAGAACAGGATGCCCATCACCACCACCAGCACGGCAGCGCCTTGCAGCAGCAGGAACAACGGGTTGCCCGGCTGCGTGATCTCGCCGAGAAGCTGCGGGTGCAGCAGGATCGGAAGCTGCGAGCCAATCGTCATAATGACCCAGCCCGCGCCCGCCTGAATATTGTCGTGGGCTTCGCGCACCAGCAGGCGCAGCGCCCGTCCGAACTCGATTTCCGGGTGCTCCAGCATTTTGGCGATGGTGTATCCGACTTCCTTGACGCCCCAGGCGTGGCGCAGGGTTTGCAGGTAGCGGTTGCGGATCAAATCCATCGTCGTCTCGCCGGTAGTCGCCTGCGCCAGAAACGGCATGAACACGCGCTCGACCTTGACCTCGCCGTCGCGGGCGAAGAACGCCTTGACGTACATGTGCCACTCGTCGGCGATCACGTCCGAATCCCAGTAGCCGCTGGTATCGAGCAGGCGCAGGCTGAGCGTGTACGACGACATCGGCATCACCGTCCACCAGCGCCCGCCTAGGTAGCCGAGTTCGAGCGCCGTCGAGTAGGCGTTGAGCAGGCGCATCGGCGGGCTGACTTCCCACACGTTGCTGTGATAGCGAATCTGCCCCTGCCAGAAGCGTAGGTGACGATTCGGGTTGATGGCGAACAGGTAGGTGAGGGCGTAGAAGAAGTTCGGATGCCAGAGCGTGTCGGCGTCCATCGTCGTGACCAGGATGTGATCCATGTCGTAGCCGAGTTCGTCGACCAGCCGCCGCTTGATCCAGCGGGCAGCCCACGCTTCGTTGGCGGACTTACACTGCATCTCGCCCGGCAGCCCGCGCGGGTGGACGGTGTGATAAAAATGCCGGACCTTTCCGGCGAACTGCTGGTGCAGGCAGTTGGCTTTCTCGATGCAGCCGTCCTCGGCGGCTTCCATCGCCAGCACGATGGTGATGCGCTGGCGGGCTTCGTACTGGCTCGCCAGATTTTCGAGCGTGCGCTCCAGAACCTGCTGCGGCTCCTTGTAGTTGGGGATGATGATGACGTGATGCACGTCATCCCACGCCAGTGCGTCGGGCGGCGCGGTCTTGACGTAGCGCTCGTACCAGTCGATCTTCCGCCACTGGCGCATCGTTCGCAAGCCGAGCATGGCGGCGACCCCGGCGAGCAGGAAGCGAAATGCCGAGTACAGCGCCACCACGATAGCGATCACCAGCAGGCTGCGCGGGAAGGCGACCGCGCCGACGACCGTCAGCAGCAGCGCCATCCACGTGAGACAGCCGGGGATGCCGTCGAGCACACGCTCAGGGATGGCGGTGGGAGGCGTGCCAGCCCAGATTGACTGCCCGACGCCAAGCTGCACGTTGTTGCGACGACCACCACTGGATTGGTACGGCACAATCTCTCTCTAGCACTGTACTGCGCGTCGATAAGCATACCATACACGCCGGATGCGCCCAACGCGAAGCCGCCATGCTAGAATAATAGGCGAGAATGTTGAGCGGATCATGAGTGTGATGGTACGAATTCTGGTGGTTGATGACGATCCGGCGCTGACGCGCCTGCTTCAGCTAGAGCTGCGCGATTACGAGGTGATCACCGCGCGCGACGGTCTCGACGGTCTGCGCATCTTCGACGCCCAGCGCCCCGATCTGGTGGTGCTGGACATCGGGCTGCCGCTGCTCGACGGGCGCACCGTCTGCCAGCGCATCCGTGAGATTTCGAGCGTGCCGATCCTGATGATGACCGCCAACCCGGTGACCGAGCAGGACATCGCCCACGCGCTCAACCTGGGCGCGGACGAGTTCATGCGCAAGCCGCTGCCGATGGTCGAGTTTCAGGCGCGGCTGATGGCGCTGCTGCGCCGCACCCGGCTGGCGGAGGGCGGCAATCTGCTGCCGCAGACCTACGCCGACGGCTATCTATCGGTCGACGTCGCGCTGCGGTCGGTGTCGGTCTCCAGCGCGGACGTGCGCCTGACGCCGACCGAGTTCAAGCTGCTGGCGACCTTCATCGAGCATCCCGGTCAGGTGCTGACGTTCCAGCAGTTGCTCGAAAGCGTGTGGGGCTTCGAATACACCCGAGAGCATCATTACCCGCGCATCTACGTCTCGCACCTGCGCCGCAAAATCGAGCCGGACGCGCAGAACCCGACCTACATCCAGAGCGAATATGGAATCGGCTACCGCTTCGTGCCTCAAAAATAGTCTGCGACCAGCCGTTTACGGACGGGCGCGGGTTTGTTAAACTTCTCTGCGGACACGTTCCAGAGTGGACGCTCACAAAGGAGCATACATGGCGACACAGGAAGCCAGGCGGGTCATGGGGGTGTTCGCCCACCCGGACGACCCGGAATTCTTCTGCGGCGGGACGTTCGCGCGCTGGGCAGCCGAAGGCGCGGAGATCGTCTTTGTGATGGCGACCAGCGGCGACAAAGGCAGCGCCGACCCGGAGATGACTTCCGAGCGGCTGGCGGCGATCCGCGAAGAAGAGGAGCGCAACGCGGCGCGCGTGCTCGGCGTCAACGAAGTCGTGTTCCTGCGCTACCCCGACGGCGAACTCACGCCATCGCTGGAGCTTCGCCGGGACATTGTTCGCCAGATTCGCCTGTACCAGCCGCACACGGTCGTGACCTGCGACCCGACGACCTTCTTCTGGGGGGATCGCGGCATCAATCACCCCGATCACCGGGCAATCGGCGAGGCGACCTGTGCCGCCGTGTTCCCGACCGCCCGCGACCGCCTGAATTTCCCGCAGTTGGAGCGTGACGAGAAGCTGCCCGTTCACAAGACCAAGCAGTTGTTCATCTGCGGCACGCAGGACGCCAACGTCAAAATCGACGTGTCGGCGTATGTGGAGACGAAAATCGCGGCGCTGCGCGAGCACAAGAGCCAGATCGCCGATATGGAAGCGATGGCGGAGCGCCAGCGCAGCAACCACGACCCGGAAGCGCTCGCGGACGACCCACGCTACATGGAATCGTTCCGCGTGATAACCTTCGACCGGTAGGCAACACGGGCACAGGCGAGCCGACCGCGTTCGCCGCGCCCGGAGGTGACAGGCATTCTATGGCGATAGACTTCAAAGCCGAAGCCGAGGCGCTGCGCCCTGAGCTGATCGAGCGCCGCCGCGACTTTCACCGGCATCCTGAGCTGGCATTCGAGGAAGTGCGCACGGCGGGGATCGTCGCCCGCGAGCTGACTGATCTGGGCTTGGAAGTGCAGTCTGGCGTCGGCAGGACGGGCGTGATCGGCTTGCTGGAAGGTGCGCACGAGGGACCGACCGTGCTGCTGCGCGCCGACATGGACGCGCTGCCGATCCTTGAGGACAACCAGATCGACTATGCCTCGACCGTGCCCGGCAAGATGCACGCCTGCGGGCACGACGCTCATACCGCGATTGCGCTCGGTGTGGCGAAGCTGCTCACCGCCCGCCGCGACCAGATCGCCGGGCGGGTGAAGTTTGTGTTCCAGCCCGCCGAGGAGATCGGCAGCGGCGCGAAAGCGATGGTCAGGGACGGCGCGCTCAACGACCCGCGCCCGGACGTATCGGTCGGGCTGCACGTCTGGAACGACATGCCGACCGGCGAGCTGGGCGTCGCCGACGGTCCGATCATGGCGGGCGCGTCGATCTTCACGATCAAGATCACCGGGAAGGGCAGCCACGCCGCTTCGCCGCACATCGGCGTCGACCCGGTGGTGTGCGCGGCGCAGATCGTGACGGCGTTCCAGTCGATCATCAGCCGCAACGTCGATCCGCTCGATACGGTGGTGCTGTCGGTGACGAACATCCACGCGGGAGAAGCGTTCAACGTCATCCCGCAGACGGCGGAGTTGCGCGGCACGGTGCGCTACTACAAGGACGCAGTGTTCGATCTGGTGTCGGCGCGGATGCGTGAGATCGTCGAGCACGTCGCCGCCGCCATGCGCTGCACGGCGGAATTCAACATCAGCGGAATGACGACCCCGGTCGCCAACGACCCGGACGTGAGCGCCCGGCTGCGGGCGCTGTTCGCGCCTATCGTCGGCGAGCAGGCGTTCCACTTGAACGAGCGCACGATGGGTTCAGAGGATGTTGGCGAGTTCATGGGCGACATCCCCGGCATGTACTTCTTCCTGGGCGCGAAGGATCAGACGCGCGACGCTTACTACGGGCATCATCACCCGCGCTTCAGCATCGACGAAGATGCGCTGCCGCTGGGTGTGGCGCTGCTCTCGACGGCGGTAGCGTCCTACGTGCTGCCGGAGTCATAATGCCGACGCAAACCGTCCTTCAGTGGCTTGATGGGCGCGGCTGGCTGGTGCTGTCCGGCGGCGGCAGCGACGAGATCTGCGCGCAGGCGCTTGGGCGCGTGGCGGCGGACGGCGTCGCCTGCGTGTCGCCCTCCGGCGACCCGGACGCGCTGCTGGACGACATCGCCGACCTGGGCGCGCCGTCCGGCTATCTGGTGGACGTGTTCGGCGAGGACGATCAGACGCTGCGCGACAAGCTCGCGCAGGCTGGGATGATCGTCGTCGTCGCGGGCGCGAGCGGCGTGGACGTGCGCGGGCGCTGCGCGGCGCGGCGCTGGAGGGCATCGAGGCGGCATACGCCAACGGCGCGGTCATCCTGCTGGAAGGCTACAGCGCGATGGCGTTTGGCTCGTGGCTGATCGAGGATGCGGTCGAAGCCGGGCTGGAATGGCTGACCGGAGCGGCGGTGGTGACCGGCGTCAACGACGCGGCGCACTACGCCAAGCCGATCTTCGACGCGCAGCCGAACGCTGTCGCCATCGCCATCATGTCCGGCTCGGCGCTGGCGCTGGGACCAGATGGGCAGGTCGAGACGTGGGCGGCGCGAAGTCACGATTGCGCTCGGTCCCGCTTATGGAACGTAACGCATCTTCGTACGATCGATGCAGGGGCGCAGGATGCTGCGCCCCTACGGGTCGTAGAATGCAGAGGACATAGAATGCCTGCAACAATTCTGGTCGGGGCGCAGTGGGGTGACGAAGGCAAGGGGCGGGTTGCCGACTGGCTGGCAGCCGGCTCCGATGTGGTGGCGCGCTTCGGCGGCGGCGACAACGCCGGGCACACCGTCTACACCGGCTCGACCGTCTACAAGCTGCACCTCGTTCCGTCCGGCATCCTGCATTCGCGTGTGACCTGTGTCCTCGGCGGCGGCATGGTGATCAACCCGGTCAACCTGCTGCGCGAGATGGACGATCTGCGCGTGCTTGGCGTCGAGATCACGCCGGAGCGCTTCATGATCAGCACGCGGGCGCACATCATCTCGCCCGCGCACATCGCGCTCGACAAGGCGTCGGAGAAGGCGCGCGGCGCAGACAAGATCGGCACGACACTGCGCGGCATCGGTCCGGCGTACATGGATAAGACCGGGCGCAGCGGCTTGCGCACGGGGCAGATGATCGACGTGGAAGCCTTCGCCGAAGCGCTCTACGCCCATATCAAAGCCGCCAACACTTCGCTTACCCGCGACGGCTGCGAGACGATTGATCCGCAGGCGAGCGCCGAAGCCTACGTCGACGTGGCGGCGCGCCTGCGCCCGTACCTGACCGACACTACGCGCTATCTCAATACGCGGCTGCGCGACGGCGCGCGGGTGCTGTGCGAGGGCGCGTAGGACGATGCTCGACATCGATCACGGCGACTACCCTTTCGTGACCAGCTCATCGCCCACCTCCGGCGGCGCGCTGACCGGGCTGGGCTTCGGTCCGCTGTACGTGGATCGAGTGGTCGGCGTGACCAAGTGCGCTTCAGCACGCGCGTCGGCTCCGGTCCGCTGCCGACTGGCGCTTTCCGGCGCGCTGGGGGATCGTCTGCGCGGGACGGGCGAGCATTTCTGGGACGAGTACGGCGGTATCGACGACGGACGCCCGCGCCGCTGCGGTTGGCTGGATACGGTCATGCTGCGCTACGCCGCCGAGGTCAGCGGTTTCACAGACATGGTCATGACCAAGCTCGACGTGCTCAGTGGCTTCGAGACGCTCCAGATCGCCACCAGCTACGACCTCGACGGCGCAGTGATCGACTACCTGCCGGTGACAACCGCCGAGCAGAACCGCGTCAAGCCGGTCTACGAAACGGTCGCGGGCTGGAGCGAGGATATCGGCGGGCGCGGCGCTGGAGCGATCTGCCGGATGCGGCACGCATCTATATCGACCGGGTCGCGGCGCTGTGCGGCACGCCGATCAATACCGTCAGCGTGGGACCGGAACGCGATCAACTGCGCATCGCCGCTAACACAGACGCGGAGGCATGAATGACGACGTATGAGGTAGGACGCGAATCCCAGTCAGCGAGCTGCCGCGCCGCGTGGTGTCGCTCGTGCCAAGCGTCACCGAGTCGCTGTTCGATCCGGCGTCGGCGACCGGCTGATCGCCGTGACCGATTTCTGCACCTACCCGGAAGATGGTGTCGCCCGTCTGCCGCGCGTCGGCGGCACGAAAAACCCGGACATCGCCCGCATCGTCGCCATGCAGCCCGACCTGGTGATCGTCAACCAGGAGGAGAACCGCAAGGAGGACGCCGAAGCGCTGCAAGCCGCCGGGATCCTGGTGTGGTGACCTTCCCGCGCACCGTGCGCGAAGCCTTCAACCTGCTGTGGTCGATCATGGACGTGTTCGACGAGGCGGTGATGGTCGAGCGCGTGCGGGCGATGGAATGGACGTGCGACTGGCTGGAGCGCATCGAACATGATCCGCCATGCAAGGTGTTCGCGCCGATCTGGTTCGACCCGCTGATGACGTTCAACGCCGACACATATGCTCACGACCTGCTGCGCATCTGCGGCGGCGAGAACGTCTTTGCCGAGCGTGAGCGGCAGTATCCGCTCAAAGCCGATTTGGGCGAAGCCGCGCCGTTGGCGACGGACGATCCGCGCGTCGCCGGGCGCGATACCCGCTACCCGCGCGTGACGCTGGCGGAAGTCGAAGCCGCCCAGCCGGACGTGATCCTGCTGCCCAACGAGCCGTATCCTTTCCTCGAACGACATACGCTGATCTTCTCGGCGCTCGACATCCCGGCAGCGCGCACGGGGCGGATTCGCCTGATCGACGGCTCGCTGCTGACGTGGCATGGCACGCGCGTCGGGCGGGCGCTCAGCGAGATTCCGGGGCTGCTCTGTGGCGACGATGGATAATCCCGACTCCTGGATCGAAATCGTCGCCGAAGTGGCGCACGAACTCAAGACTCCGATGACTTCGGCAGCCGGGTTCATCGACCTGATCGTGAACTGCGGTGACCCACTGACCGCGCGCCAGGAACACTTCGCCAGCATGGCGCTGACGGCGCTCGAACGCATGGAGACGCTCGTCCTGCAACTGCTGGATATGGCGTGGATTCACGACGACCACATGCTGGACGCTCATTCCTGCGATGTGTGCGTCGTGATCGACCGGGCGATCAGCCACATCACCGATCTCGCCCAGCGCCAGCAGGTGACCATCCACACCGAATTCGACGCGGAAGTCGGTCATATCGAGTCGAACGAGCGCGTGCTCGAACAGGTGTTGCTCAACCTGCTGAGCAACGCCGTCAAATACAACCAGCCCAACGGCGAAGTCTGGGTGCGGGCGACCGCGCTGGCGGAGAGCATCGAAGTCTCGGTGCGCGACAACGGGCGCGGGATTTCGGCTGAAGCGCTGCCGCGCGTGTTCGACCGCTTCTTCCGCGAGGTGAAAGACAAGCGGATCGAGGGCACGGGGCTGGGGCTGGCAATCGTCAAGTCGCTGATCGAGAAGCACGGCGGGCATATCTGGGTCACCAGCGAGCCGAATCAGGGCGCGACGTTCACGTTCGTCCTGCCGCGCGTGCTGCGCCAGATCGAGGGGCAGGTGAGCGACCGCGAGGCGGATACCATCCCCGCCGAGTCGGGCGAGACCTGGCTGGACGAGCGCGAGGGCAGCCACGAGGAACTCGACTCGGTGGACGACAATTATCAGGAGCCGCCGTCGCCGCGCGTCGAGCAGGATCAGGATGATCTGGCGGAGCAGCAATAGGTGTGTCTGATTTTGTGGGTGTTTTTTGTAGGGGCGCAACATGTTGCGCCCGTCTTTGATGATTCTTTTGGATATTCCCCAGCAATGACATGCTTGCAGGAGCTTGTTCCAAAGAGTACAATCAGTCGTGAGCTGGTTTTACAACGTGGAGGCTGCGCGTGAGACGATTCACATTCTTCGTCGTCCTGATCATATTGCTGCTTGCTGGCGGTGGTCTGACGTCGCTTCTCATCGCAACGGGTGGTCACGTGCTGCCGATTCTTCAGCAGGTGGGCGCGCCGGATGCCTCGCCGACGACCATGCTGCCCTGGAAAGCAAACCAGTTCTTCATCCTGGTCGCGTTCGTGCTGTTCAACCTGGTCGGCATCGCCGTCACGCTGGCGGTTGTGATGTGGGTGATGGATCGGGGCTTGAAGCGCGGCAAGGCGGAAGCGGCGCAGAGCAAGTAGCGGTCGGCGTCACGGGCAGTCTCGCATGATCGGTGTAAAACCCGGCTGATTCCATCGCATTACGCCCGTCACAGACCCGAAATTCGGATGCCGAGCAGGGCAACGTAACGGCTCCAGCCGCCAGCCTGCTCGCGCGCAGCGTTTTCAACCCATCGCATGTGGAGGGTACGGAAGCTCTATGCGTTCTCGTGTGTTCCCGACGCTGGCGTTGACGACGGCGCTGCTAACGGTGGGACTCATCGTCGTCGGCGCGGTTGTCCGCGTCACCGACTCTGGTTTGGGCTGCGGCGATCACTGGCCCCTGTGCAACGGCACGATCTTCCCGCCGCTGGATAACCTGACGGCGTGGATCGAATGGTCACATCGCCTGCTGGCGATGCTGATCGGCGTATTCGGCATCATTATGCTGATCACGGCGATTCGCAATTACCGGCACGAGCGCCGCGGGGCGCTGGTGGCGACGGTCGTCGCCGCGCTGATGTACACGGCGCAGGCGCTGCTGGGCGCGGTGGTCGTCAAGAACGAACTCGACCCGACGCTGGTCGCGGTGCATCTCAGCACGGCGATGCTGCTGCTCGGCAGTCTGCTGACGGCCGCGCTGCTCGCCGTCTACACACCCGCTCAGCGCCGCCCGCGCGACGGCTTCACGACGCTGGCGTATGTCACGGCGGCAGTCTCGCTCCTGATCATCTTCACCGGGGCGGTCGTGCGCGGCAGCGGCGCGACCTTCGCCTGCGTGACCTGGCCCCTGTGCAACGGCGATGTGCTGCCGACCGCGCAGGGTCCGCTGCAAATGGTTCACATGCTGCACCGCTTCGCCGTCGTCGCGCTGGGCGTTTCGCTGGTGCTGCTAGTGTGGTCGGCATGGCGCAAGCGCAGCGGGACGAGCCGCCTGCTGTCCGTGCTGGCGCTGCTGGCGTATCTGGCGCAGGCGGGTGTTGGCGCGGGTGTCGTATTCAGCGGCGCGGCGTCATTCTGGGCGGCGGCGCACGTGTTGTTCGCGGCGGTAACGTGGGCGCTGCTGGTCGCCCTGAGCGTGATCGAGTCTCTGAATAGTGCCGAGCGATTGGAAGGCGAATGGCATCCACAGTCGGAACCACTTCTCAACTAGAAAAAGTCGGCATTAAGACGACGATTCGCACGTATCTGGAGCTGACCAAGCTTCGGATCGTGACGCTGCTGCTGTTCACGACTCTGGTGGCGATGGTGATTGCCGCTGACGGCATCCCGCACGTGACAATTCTGCTGCCGACGCTCCTCGGCGGCGCGCTTTCGGCGGCGGGCGCGAGCGTGATCAACCAGTATTTCGACCGCGACATGGACGCCAAGATGAGCCGCACCGCTCGCCGCCCGATCCCGTCGGGGCGGGTCGAGCCGATCAACGCGCTGCTGTTCGGGCTGGCGCTGGTGGTCTGGTCGACACTGATTCTGGGCGTGTTCGTCAACTGGCTGGCGGCGGGGCTGGCGCTGGGCGGCGCTGCCTACTACGTATTGATCTACACGATGCTGCTCAAGCGCAACACCGTGCTGAACATCCTGATCGGCGGCGGCGCTGGCGCGATGCCGGTGCTGGTCGGGTGGGCGGCGGTCACGGGCAGCCTGAGCTACCCGGCGTTCCTCCTGTTCGCCATCGTGTTTTACTGGACGCCGCCGCATAGCTGGGCGCTGGCGCTGCTGGTCAACACCGACTATGCCAAAGCCAACGTGCCAATGATGCCGGTCGCGCGCGGCGAAGCGGTCACACGCCAGCAAATCCTGATGTACGCGATCATGCTGCTGCTGATCAGTCTCCTACCGGCAGCCTTCGGCGTCCTGAGCGGGATTTATCTGCTGGCGGCGGTGCTGCTCGGCTTGGGCTTGATCCGCGCGGCGCTCACGCTGATGCGCGAGAAATCCGGCGCGGCGGCGCGGGCGACATACAAATTCTCGACGGCTTACCTCGCCTTCCTGTTCATGGCGATGATCCTCGACAAGATTCTCCTGTAACATCAGCTTCGTTGGGGGCACGACGTACCGTGCCCCCACGTTAGCCCGGTGTGGGTATAATCAACCTCATTATCTGCAATCATTCAGGCGGATCGAATGTATCTCGACGTATTCACGCTTTCGGCGCTGGTGGACGAATTTCTGGATACGCTCGTGGGCGGGCGCGTGCAGGATTCGCTCAGCGTGGACGAGTTCGGTTTGGGGCTGGAAATCTATGCCAGCCACAGGCGGCACTATCTCTACATGAGCGCCGACCCGCAGACGCCGCGCATCCACTTCGTGCCGGACAAGCTGCGGCGCGGGCTGCAAACGCCGACGCAGCTAGGGCTGCTGTTCCGGCGCTACGTCGAGGGCGGGATGATCGCGCACGTCAGCCAGCCGGACTGGGAGCGCATCGTCCATATCGACATACAGGGGCAGGAAGGCGACGTGACCATCATCGTCGAGCCGATGGAGCGGCGCAGCAATCTGCTGCTGGTGCATGATGGCAAGATTCTCGACTGCATCCGGCGCGTGGGGGCGGACGAGAACCGCTATCGCGTCAGCCTGCCGGGGCACGCCTACGTCGCGCCGCCGCCGCAGACCGGCAAGCTGAGTCCGTTCGGGCTGACGCTCGAAAGCCTGATCGGGCTGTTCGACCAGAATCAGGACGCGAAGCGCAAGACGCATCAGGTGCTGACCTCGCGGCTGCTCGGCGTCAGCCCGCTGCTGGCGAAGGAGATCGTCTACCGCGCCAGCGGCTCGACCGAGCAGAAAGCCGACGACTACGATCCCGACGCGCTGCTGGCGGCGCTGTGCGAGGTGGTCGCGCCGCTGCAACGGCGCGAATGGCAGCCGGGCGTCGCCGAAAACGAGCGCGGCATCGAAGCCTACAGCGTCTATCCGCTGGAAAGCATCGACGGCTGGCGGCGGGTCGAGTCGGTCAGCGAGGCGCTGACGCGCTATTACGATACGCCGGTGGGCGAGGACGCCTACAACGCCGCCAAAGTCCCGGTGCGCGAGGCGATCCGCGACGCGATGGGCAAGGTACGCGGCAAGCTGGAATCGCTTCAGCGCTCGATGACCGACGAGAGCGAGCGCGAGACGCTGCGCCAGAGCGGGGAACTAATCCTCGCGTACCAGTACGGCATCGGCAAAGGGCAGACCGAGCTGCGCGCCCAGTACGACCCCGACGCGCCCGAACTCGTCATCGCGCTCGACTCGGCGGTGTCGCCGCTGGAAAATGCGCAGCGCTACTTCGACAAGTATAATCGCGCAAAGCGCGCGCTGGACGACGTGCCCGGCTTGATCCGCGAGACCGAGAACGAGCTACAATTTCTGGCGCAGCTTGAAACCGATCTGGAACTGGCGGGCAACTGGCTCGAAATCGACGAGGTGCAGCAGGCGCTCCAGGCGCGCGGCTACTGGAAGGGCAAGCCCAGGGCGCGCATGGGCGGCTCCGGCAAGAGCGCGCCGCTGCGCTTCGTGAGCAGGGACGGCTTCGTCATCTGGGTGGGGCGCAACAGCCGCCAGAACGAGATCGTCACGTTCGAGAAGGGCGGTCCGCAGGATTTGTGGCTGCACGCGCGCGGAGCCGCCGGAGCGCACGTGATCGTCAAGTTCGATGGGCGGCAGATTCCCGAACGGGTGATCGAAGCGGCGGCGGCGCTGGCGGCGTATTACAGCGCCGGGCGCGGCGAAAGCAGCGTGATCGTGGACGTGACGCCGCGCCGCTACGTGCGCAAGATCAAGGGCGGGGCGGCGGGCATGGTCACGTACCGCAACGAAGAAACGCGGACGGTTGAACCGCGCAGCGATCTCGACACATAACCGGAGAAGCAGACATGGCAGAACAGCGCTTGATTCCGAAGACTGGCAGCAAGGTCAGCCTGAAGAATTACGATCCCGCCGATACCGGCGGCTACGACAAGAAACGCGCCCGCGCCGAGGAACAGGAACTCGAAACGCGGCTGGCGACGCTTCAGGAGATGCTGTACGCGCAGGGGACGCAGGCGCTGCTGGTCGTGCTTCAGGCGATGGACGCGGGCGGCAAGGACAGCACGATCAAGAAGGTGTTCAACAGCGTCAACCCGCAGGGCGTGTACGTCACCAGCTTCAAAGCGCCGACGGCGGAAGAACTGGGGCACGACTTCCTGTGGCGCATCCACGCGAATACGCCGCGCCGGGGCTACATCGGCATCTTCAACCGCAGCCACTACGAGGACGTGCTGGTGGTGCGGGTCAACAACCTCGTGCCGCGCGCCATGTGGGAGAAGCGCTACGACCAGATCAACGAGTTCGAGCATTTGCTGTACGAGAGCGGTACGCGCATCCTCAAGTTTTATCTGCACATCAGCAAGGATGAGCAGAAACAGCGCCTGCAAGAGCGGCTGGATCGCCCTGAGAAGTGGTGGAAATTCGCCATCGAAGACCTGCCCGTGCGCGAGCAGTGGGATCAATACATGGAGGCTTACGAGGTGGCGCTCACGCGCTGCAACACCGCCTACGCGCCCTGGCACATCGTCCCGGCGAACCACAAATGGTATCGGGACGTGGTGATCACGCGGGCGATTGTCGAGACGCTCGAAGATATGAAGGTGGCGTACCCGCAGCCCAAGCAGGATTTGAGCGGCGTCAAGATTCCCGACTAAATCTTCACCGCAGAGACCTCAGAGGTCACTGAGGATTTAGCTGCTTCAGGCGTTCATCGCGCGGCGGGCAGCTTCCAGCACGCGGGCAGGCGTGATTTCGCGGACGCACGGATGACAGGCGGGGTCGTCGCCGCCCCAGTCGAGCACGCGGCACGGACGACAGCCGATTGCCGCGTATAACACCTGCTGGCGCTCCGGATGCCCCCACGACCCGAACTCAACTGGATCAGCCGGACCGAACAGAGCGACGGTCGGCGCTCCGGCGGCGACCGCCAGATGCAGCGGTCCGCTGTCGGGACCGATGACGACCCGGCAGCGCTCGAACAGCGCCGCCAGCGCCCCGACGCCGGTATCGCCCGCCGCGATGCACGGGCGGTGTTTCATCTGCGCGGCGACGCGCTTGCACAGCGCCAGCTCGTGGTCGCCGCCGGTCAGGATGACCTGCCCATCAAGCTGATCCGCCAGCGCGTCAGCCACGAACGCCCACTTCGCCTCGTCCCACTGCTTGACCCACGTCCCGGAGCCGGGATGCACGGCGATCAGCGGCGTGCTGTTTTTGATGCCCCACGTTTCCAGATAGCCCATGACCCAACCCCGGTTTTCGTCATCTACCGGGAAGCGGAGCGCCAGATCGCGCTGGTCGACAGCCCCGGTCAGCGGCTCGACCAGCCGGGCGTTCTGCAGGACGGCGTGCTGGCGTTTGGGTTCGAGCGAATAAGTCAGGAAGGGCTGCATGTCGGGGTGAGCGTAGCCGATGCGCCGCGGGATTCCGGCGATGTGCGCCACCAGCGCCCCCCACCAGTGATCCGGGCGGAAGATCAGCGCCGTGTCGTAGCCGATGCGCCGCAGTGACCGCGCCGCCGTCAGCGCCATCTGGTAGGGCGACCCCCAGCTCAGCTTGATCGAGCGGTTGAAGCCAGGAAAGGGGAGCGTCAGGATCACGTCAAGCTCGCTGAAGTTCGCCAGCACCGTCGCCGACCAGGGACCGACCAGCGCGTGAATCTCGGCGTCGGGGCGGGCGGCACGCAGGGCGCGGATCGCCGGGGTGGTCAGCAGCACGTCGCCGAGGTGATCGGGGCGGATCAGCAGAATCCGGTTACTCGGCTGGCGCTGGGGCGGAATCGGAATCCCGGCGGCGTCGCAGCAGTACGCGCCGTATGCGATGCCGGAACGGGACGGCGTGGAAGGCTGCCGCCATGCTGCGATTGCGCTGAACCAGCGCCTGTCTATCCAAGTCCGACATCCCGGTAGATGTCGATCAGGCACGGGATCAGCGCCGACCAGTCGTAGTACTTGCGCACGACGCGCTGCGCCTGCTCGCCGAGCGTCCGGCGCTGCTTCGCATCGTTCAGCAGCCGGATCACGCCGTCGGCGAACGCCGTTTCGCTGTCGGCGACGACCAGCGCCTCGCGCGCTTCGCGCTCCAGCCCGGCGACGGCAGCGGTCGTAGCGACGACGGCGCAGCCCGCCGCCATTGCTTCCAGAATCTTCAGGCGCGTGCCGCTGCCCATGCGCAGCGGAGCGACATAGACCTGAGCCGCGTGCAGGAACGGCTGTACCTGTGCCACCCAGCCCGTGACCTCGACGTGATCGTCCTCGCGGAGCGTGTGCAGGCTGGTGTGCGGCTTCTGCCCGACGATGTACAGCCGTGCGTCCGGACACTGGGCACGGATCAGCGGCAGGATGTCGCCGGAGAACCACTGCATCGCGTCGACGTTGGGGCGGTAGTCCATTTTCCCGGTAAACACCAGCACCGCGCCGCCCAGCTCGACCGCCTGCGTCGGGGCGGCGTAATCGTCGGTGAAGATGCCGTTGGCGAGCACGTGAATCTGATGATCGGTGCGGAAGGGCTTGAGCGCTTCGGCGTCCTCCGGCGAGACGGCGATTACGGCGTCCGCCTGAGCGCAGATGCCCCGCTCGAAGGAAGCGATGCGCCGCGCCTGTATCCACGAATAGACGGCGGCGGGCAGGCGGCTGAGGCTGCCGCCCTCCACGTCGGCGATCACCTGCTGGAGCGCGTACTCGGCGTTGTGCGCGTCGTAGATCAGTTTGGCATCGGGCTGCAACTGCCGGATGAGCGGCAGATAGATCGCCATTTCCAGCCCCTCGAACTGGATCAGGTCGAAGCGCGTCCCCGCAGCAGGTCGCGCAGGCGCTCGCGGAAGCCCGGCGATTCCAGCCGCCGCGCCAGGTCGGGCTGCCCGCTGAGCAGCAGGTCGCGCAGGCGATTCGTCGGCGTGCGCACCGGCGGCGCGACCGTTTCGACGCGGGCGCAGGCGTCGCGCAGCGGCGGGAATGTCGGATTGACCATTGCCGCCTCCGTCGTGAAAGCTCAGCAGTGTGATGGTGTGCCCGGCGTCGTGCAAGCCGCGAAGTATTCCGAAGTTGCGCAGCGCCCCGCCTTGATGCGGCGGGTAAGGCAGCGCGGGTGTCAACAACAAAATCTGCATCGTCTGGTTATGCCGTCTGATATACCGATAAAGCGATTTCCGCCGTCCGTTCCTAGGTAAAAGTCGCGGCGCGTCGCAGCCCCGCCTGTTCCTGTGCCTGTCGCCACGTCACGTCGCTGTAGGCTTTGTACATCGCGGCAGCGAGCGCCGCCTGATCGTCCGGATTGACCTGCAAGCCGACTTCACCGACGACTTCCGGCAGTGACGAGCGGTCGCTTACAATCGGCACAGTCCGGCACGCCATCGCTTCCAGCGCCGGGAAGCCGAAGCCTTCGTAGAAGGACGGCGTCACCAGCGCGACCGCGCCGGTATACACCGACGGCAGGGCATCCTGCGGCACGGCTTCGCGCCAGAGCAGATGGTCGCCCAGGTTCATCGCTTCGATGCGCTCGCGCGTTTCGTCGAAATTCCAGCCCATCCTGCCGACCAGCACCAGCGGCGGTACGTCGGGCATCTGCTGGTAGAGGGCGTGGTACGCCTTGACCAGCCCCTCGATATTCTTGCGCGGCTCGAACGTGCCGACGAATAGGAAATAAGTCTCCGGCAGGTCGAGCGCGCGGCTGTAATGCTCGACGATCTCCGGCGGCTGCGGCGTGAAGCTCTCGTCGACGCCGAGCAGATGCACGGTGATCTTGGTCTCCGGCACGTCGAGCATGGTGATCATGTCGCGGCGGCTGGCTTCGCTGTCAGTCAGGATGCGGTCGGCGCGGTGGACGGCATAGCGTATCTGGTCGTTGTAGTAGCGGCGGCTTTCGGCGGTGAGAAACTGCGGGTAGTGCAGAAACGTCAGGTCGTGGACGGTAATCACATGGCGGCGCGCGCCGAACTGCGGCGGGATGAAGTCGGTGGTGTGGAACACGTCCAGGTTGTGGCGAAGAAGTTCGCCGGAGAGGACGGCGCGTTCCAGCCGGTGATGCGACGGCGTCCACAGCGATGCGCGGCGAAAGCGCTTCACGTTGCCGTGTCCGCCGCGTTCGATTCGGTGACTTGCGGCTGTGGAACACCGTGTATCGGTTCGACGTATCGATCCGTTCCAGTGCATCTACGAGCCGGGTTATGTAGGTGCTGATCCCGCCGGTGCGGTAGTAGGTCAGGCGTGCGTCGATTCCAATGTGCATAGTGAGCCTGAGTATAGCCGCCGCCGGGAGCGATGTCCAGATAAGAACGGGACTGAGTGCCGAGTGCTGAGCCAAAACAAAGGGCAGACCTAGTGTCTGCCCTCAGTCGACATCGTTCGAATGTTTGTCTAGCTCGCGGCTTTCTTGCGCGCGGGCGGCGCGACTAGCACGAAGTGATCCTCCGGGCGAGCGAGCAGGGCATGAAGATGCGCCGCTTCGTTCGCCTGATTGTTGGTCTCCAGCGTGTGGATGTAGAAGCCGAGCAGGTCGCGCACGTCGTCGATTCCCTGTTCGTCCAGCGGGAAGATGTCAACCGTCGCGCCCTTGGCGATACGGCGACGGATGGCGTCGACCGTCAGGTTCATCTCCGGCTGGATGCGCTGGTACAGCGATCCCCCCGACATACCCGCGCCCATCCAGGGACCGGGGTCGCCCAGCACCAGCACGCGCCCGCTGGTCATGTACTCGCAGGCGTAGCCCTTCAGGTTCGCGCGCGCTGCCATTCCGCCGAGTTCGTCACGCAGCGGCTCGTTGACTTCGCCGCCGAAGATCACGTCCGCACCGCTCAGGCGGATGCAGGCGCGGGTATCGGCGTTGCCCTGCACGATGAAGCGCCCGTACTGCGCGCCATAAGCGAAGCTCTTGCCGACTGAGCCGTCCAGCCGCTTGCCGTCGTGATTCATGCCGCGCAGGATCGCCAGCGTGCCGCCTTTGGCGCACTTGGCGACGCCGTCCTGCGCGCCGCCCTCGACCAGCACGTCGAGCTTGTCGCTCAGAAACGCACCCAGCCCGTTGCCGGGGATGGCGGAATTGCTGAAGCGCAGATGCACGACCTTGATCTTGTCGGCGTTGGGGAACTCGTTGCGTTCAATCGCCCCGGCGAGGTGCGTGCCGAGCGCGCGATCCATCGCCATGACCTGCTCGTCGTCGTAGGTCATCTCGTTGTCGCCCCACGTCGACCACTCGGCGACCAGCGACGTGACCTGCTTGGTCAGCGCGTTGCGCGGGCGAGCCAGCAGACGACCCACGCCGGGCATCAGTTCCGGGCGGTCGGGGACGGGGACGAAGCAGCACAGCGCGCGCAGGTCGATGCGGTCGCACATGCCAATCTGCTCGATCAGATCGGCGCGCCCGACCAAATCCTGCGTGCGGGTGAAGCCCATCTTCGCCGTCCAGCGGCGGATATCCTCGGCGAGCATGTCGAAAACACGGATGATGCCTTCGACGGCGCTTTCGAATTCGCGGGGTTCAAAATGCTTGATGTCTTTTTCGAGGGCTTCCTCGACGGTGCGGATGTGCGTCGTGATACCAACGTGGCAGGTTCCTTCGTGACACTTGCGACAGATGGTACAGCCCATCGCCACCATCGCCAGCGTGCCGAAGCCGACGCGGTTCGCGCCCAGACAGATCATCTTGATCACGTCGCGCCCGCTTTTCATACCGCCGTCAACCCACAGCTCGACATCCTGCCGCAGCCCGCTTTCGATCAGGGCGCGGTGCGCCAGCCACAAGCCGATTTCGGCGGGCAGACCAACGTGCCGCAGCGAATGGGCGCGCGCCGCGCCCGTGCCGCCTTCGTAGCCGGTGATGTTGATGATGTCCGCGCCCGCTTTGGCGACGCCGACGGCGATGATACCGACACCGGGCACAACCGGGATTTTCACCGAGACTTTCGCCAGCGGGTTCGCCGTCTTGAGTTCGTCGATCAACTGGGCGAGGTCTTCAATCGAGTACAGGTCGTGGTTGTTGCTCGGCGAGATCAGGTCGACGCCGGGGGTGGTGCGCCGTGCGAGCGCGACCTGCTCGGTCACCTTGTAGCCGGGAAGCTGACCGCCTTCGCCGGGCTTCGCCCCCTGACCGATCTTGATCTCCAGCACCGACGACGAGTTCAGAAATTCGATGTTGACGCCGAAACGCGCCGACGCGATCTGGTTGCCGCGATTCGGCTTGTACTTGCCCATGATGTCGGGCAGCTCGCCGCCTTCGCCGTTGACGCACAGGATGTTGATGCGGCTGGCGGCTTCGGCGTAGGCTTTGTACGCCAGCTCGCCCTGCGAGCCGAACGACATCGCGCCGATCAGCACCGGCATGTCGTGGCTGGCGATGCGGATGTCCACCGCCGCCGGGTCAATGTCCGAATCGACCGTCTTGAGACCGAGCAGGTGACGCGGCGCGACCGGCATCTCGCCTTCGAGCTTGAGCATGTGCTCGGTGTACTCGTCCAGCGTCAGTTCGCCCAGGGCGATGTCCTCGATCTTCTTCCACATCTTGGGATAGAGGCGGTCGGGGTTTTCCAGCTTGTTCTTGACCTCGCCGCGCAGTTCGGCGGCGCGCGCTTCGGCGTCGGCTTGCAGCGTCGTCCAGGTCGTGCCGCGCTCCTCCGAGCCGAAATAATTGGGCGTGCCCAGAATGCCTGCAACCGACGGCGACAGTCCAATCGAGCTGAACGACTGACCGTAGCCGCGCAGTTCGTGGCAGCCAATCGTGGACGTGACCTTCTGAAGCCCGCCGATCAGCGCCGTGAGGGCGCTGTTCAGGCGCTTGATCACGTCGGCGGAAGCCAGCGGCTCGCGCGGGGCGCGCGGGGCGATATTCAGCGCGACGGCATACAGCGCATACGGCACGAGCGCGTTCGCGCCCAAGCCGAGCGCCAGCGCCACGTCGTGCAGGTCGCGGATGGCGGCGGAGCGCAGCACAATGCCCACCTGACGGCGCAGGTTGGGGATGTAGCCCGCTTCGCGCAGCCCGTTGTCGAGCGACGCCAGCGCCAGCATCGGATCGATCCACAGCCGCTCGCCTTCATACAGATCGGTATCGTCCAGCACGATGCAGGCGATCCCGGCGGCGACGGCTTCGATTGCCTCGGCTTGCAGGCGTTCCAGCGCGGCGGGGATGCTTTCGCCGGGGGCGGCGCTGAGCGACAGGAACATCGCCCGGTCGCCGAACGCTTCCAGCAAGTCCTCAAGCGTTTTTGTGCCCTGTTTTTCGGCGACGGCGCGCATGTCGTCATCCGAGCCGAGGTCGGGATGCCCACCGAGCAGCAGCGGGATTTGCAGCTCTACGAACAGATCGCTGGAGGACGCGCCGACTTCCGGGCGCACGCCGAGGATCACGCTGCTGGAAAACTGGGCGCGCTCGCGCTCGCGGTCAATCGCCGGGTTGGTGACGACCGCCACCGTCTCCTTGAAATAATCCGCCAGGTTGACGCGCGTCTGGCTGATCGCGCCGAGCGGACCATCCCAGCCGAGCGAGCCGACCTGTTCTTTGGTGGCTTCCGCCATCGTCTCGATCACGCTCAGGTGGTAACGTTCCCAGCCGAAGGCTGCCATCGTCGTGGTGTTGATGGCGGTCGCGGCGCTGCGCCAGGGCAGCGGCTTGGCTTCGGCAACGACTACCGGCTTCTCCATCACGCTCACGCCGACGCCACCGCCGCTGGGAAGCGGCTGCCCGCCATTCACCGGCTGGTGCGGCTCGTGCTGGTAGAGCGGCTTGCTCAGCGCCCACACGCTCGGCTGACGCGCGGAGTCGCCGCCGGAACGCTCGCGCCATTTGCGGGCGACGTGCCGCTGGATCGCCGGGTAATCCAGCACTTCGATCTGCCGACCTGGCTTGATATTCACGGCGACTTTTTCGCCGGGAGCCAGCGGCTTCGGGTCGGACGACATCATGTCGAGCGCGTACACGCCGCGCTCGGACGATGCGAAGATTTCCTTTTCGGTCTCGCCGAACCACAGCGGGCGCAGACCGAGCGCGTCGACGCTGAACACGCATTGATCGCCGACGCGGGCGGCGACCGCCGCCGGTCCCTGTGCGAATGGTCCGAACGAGCGCCGAATGTCGGCGTACATTGCGTGGATGTCCGGCTCATTTTCGATCAGGTCGTGGCGGAAGGGCGGGAACACGTACTCCATCGCCTCGATAAGATCGAGACCGTAATCCATACACAGCGCGTCGATGACGTGATCCACATCCTGTGAGTCGCTGTTGCCGTCGGCGAGGTCAATGCCGAGCATCTGGGCTTCCAGCCGGAAGCGCGAAATGGTGTTGAACTCGCCGTTGTGCCCCAGCACGTTGAACGGCTGGGCGCGCTCGAACACCGGGTTGGTGTTGGTGCTGTAGCGGGCGTGACCGAGCGTGACGGTCGAGGCGTATTCGGGGTCGCGGATTTCCGGGTAGTAGCGGCGCAGGATTTCAACCGTGCCCTGCACCTTGTAGACGACGCTGCGCGACGAGAACGACGGGAAATGCACGCCGAACTCGCGCTCAATCTGCATTTGCAGGCGATAGATCGTGTTTTCCAGACGATCCGGCGTGACGCGACCGTTCGTCCCGGCGATCTGCCAGAAAAGCGGCTCGCAGCGCTCGGCATTGTGCCCCAGGACGTAAGACTCGACCTGTCCGGGGCGCTCGATCAGGATGTCCAGCCCGGCTTCGCAAATGCGGTCGCTGATCTGGCTGAGGACGTGCTCGTGATTGCCGCGCATCGAGTTGGGGATCATCAGATGGGCGACCCAGAACGTGGCGCTGGTCGCCAGCGACGAGCGCAGCCCCTGAAGCGCGAGGGTTTTCGCCCAAAGCTCGCGCGGAATGTCAGTCATGATGCCGACGCCGTCGCCTTCACCGTCTACGAAGCCGGTGCGGTGTCCCATGCGGGTCAGCGCTTCAATCGTGCGCTTGACGTTGCCGTGCGTGGCTTGACCGCCCTTACGCACGGAGCAGATCAACGCGCAGGCATCGCGCTCGCGCGTATCTTCGCGGTGGAGACCAAGGTCGGAAAGAAGATTGGAGTCGGACATCGAACTCCTCCTGCCTGAATGAAAACGGATTGAGCAAGGGATAAGGTAGGGCAGCATTCCTAGATTGCATTATATGGAGAATGTAAACGGCAAACTACAACAAAAAATGGCGAATATTCTAGGCATTATGCCTAAAAGAGTGTGCGGGGGAACTCCATTATATACGAGAAGCCGTCATGCAGCATCACAAATCGGTCTCGTATAGGTTTCACAAGGTCAGTTGAGCGTCAGCAGGCGGCGCACCGTCAGGGCGAGGTGTAGCGCCAGCCGGATTTCGGGACGGTTCAGGTCGATCTGGGCGATCTCGTTGATGCGGTTCATGCGGTAAAGCAGGGTATTGCGGTGGACGATCAGCATGTCGGCGGTCTGCGAGAGATTGCCGTGACAGGCGAAGAACGCTTCCAGCGTCTTGATCAGGTCGGCGTGCTGGCGCATGTCGTAATCGAGTAGCGGTCCCAGTGTGCGCTCGCAGAAGCCGAGCAGCTTCTCGCGGTCGGACAGGCTGAGGATCAACTGGTAGACGCCGAGGTCGCCAATGTACAGCGGCGTGTCGGTTTGCAGCCGGATGGCGAGGTCGAGCGCCTGCACCGCGTCGCGGTAGCTGCTGCGCCAGGCGCTGATGTCGTGGGCAGCCTGCCCAAGCCCGATGCCGACCTTCGCGCCGGGATACTGGCGCTGGATTTCGGTCGTGAACAGCTTCGCCAGCCGCATACTGGCGTTGACCGGCTCTTTGTCGTCGGTGGCGTGAAAGACCAGCACTTCGTTTTCGCGCTCGCGCTGCCACACCAGCGCCGCCGCGTGCTGCACCGAAACTACGCTGTTGATGATCGTCTCAAGGCGGCGCAGCGACGGCGTTTTGTCGCCCTGCCACGCCAGCACGACGGCGACGTGCGTCTGAAGCATGTTGTGTTCGAAGCGCTCGCCCTGACGAATGGCTTCCTGCTGGCTCACGTCCCCGATCAGCAGGCGGTCGAGGAACGTCCCGCGCAGGCGCTTTTCGGTGTCGCTGATGGCTTTGGCTTTCGCCATTTCCAGTGCGCAGGCGGCAGCGCCGTGCTCGGCTACCAGACTGTCGATGTCATCGAGGTCATTGTCGCGCCCGACGATGGACAGGTAGCCGCGTCCGATGTCCTTGGTGATGATCGGCGAGACCAGCCGCGCCATGCCCGGCGTCGGCAGCGACTGCATCAGCACCGGGTTTTCGATTTCGGCGACGCGCTGGCGATCCTGCATCTCGACCGGCAGGTTATCGACCTTGCGCAGAAAATTCTCGATTTCTTCCCAGTAGGCGACGAACTGCGGCTGTACCGAGCTGTAGACGATTTGCAGGCGCTTGTCCTGAATCACGACCGACTTGTTGGTCAGGCGCGCCATCTCGCTGATCAGCTCCGCCATGCCCTCGTTGCGCGACGAAATCTGCGTAAGCTGGCGGTAAATCTGCGTGCCGCGCCGCTCGATCTGCCCCTTGTGATCGACCAGCAGGCTGACGACCGCCTTTTCGACCAGGCGAATGCGGCTGCCGTTGGGCAGCGCCATGACCGGGATGCCGTAAGCGTTGGCTTCGGCGATGGCGTTGGGGGTTGGCGTTTCGCTCAGGACGATGGCGGAGGCTTTGTTGTCCGACGCCCAGCGCACGACATCCACGTCGCTGGTCTGGCGGATGCTGCCCGCTTCGCGCGGGGCAACCAGGATCAGCTCGTCGTTTTGGAGCGACTTGGCGGATACGTTGTCGGTGGGGTAGATGACCGTAGTCCACGCGACGGCGCGGCTCAGCAGCAAGCCTTCGCCGGCGACGACGCGCGTGCCCAGCGGCAGGGCAAGCTTACGGACATCTTCAACTGTTAAGCGCTGAGCAGCTTCATCCATGGCGATGTTCGTTTAATCTGCACAATATTCTGTTGATGAAATACTGCATTTCAGGCGAAATGTCAAGTATCAGGCTGTGAAAAGTGCCGATTATTACGTTTCTCCCGTAATCACGCCGAAGATGATCACGGCGAAGAATACCAGCAGCGACTCGCCGATGAACGACCGGGAGCGGTCGATCTGGATGCTGTAGTAGGCGAAATACGCCATGAACGCGCCGCCGATCCACGTAATCGGGCTGACGGGCCAGCGCCGCGAATACTGGTGGAACGCCGAGCCGAGCAGGATCGCTGCTCCGGCGAGCGGGACTGCCCAGGTGGGGATAGGAGTCGTGTCGGGCACAAGCTGGATGACGGCGAACACCAGCACCAGCAGCGCCCAGGTGACGCGCTCGGCGCGGGCTTCGGCTTCACTTTTACGACGGGAACGAGTTTCGGTGGCTTCCTGGGAACGTCGACGTGCCATAGGGCGCTCTCATTGGGCTGGATACGTGATGCCATTTTAACACACCTGTGCGTATAATGGCAGAGAGGGGGATGCATGACCATCCAAAAAATCGGGATACTAACGGGCGGCGGCGACGCGCCCGGCTTGAACGCAGTCATCCGGGCAGTGGCGCTTACGGCTCACAGCCGCTACGGCTGGGAAGTCGTCGGCATTCGGCAGGGGTACGATGGCTTGCTGTTCGACGAGACGCCTGTTGTCGTGCTGGACGAAGCCCGCGTGCGCGACCTGATCGCGCGCGGCGGCACGATCCTCGGCGCGGTCAACCGGGGCAACCCGTTCGTGCAGGTGGTCGAAAACCCGGACGGCACGGTCGATTACGTCGATACCTACGACAAGGCGCTGGCTCGGCTGGAGAAGCTGGGCATCGATGCGCTGGTCGTCGCCGGGGGCGACGGCACGATGGCGATTGCCCAGAAGCTGGTCGAGCTGGGTGGGAAGGTCGTCGGCGTGCCCAAGACCATCGACAACGACCTCAGCAAGACCGACGTGACGTTCGGCTTCGACACGGCGATCCTGACGGCGACTGAAGCGCTCGACAAGCTGCAAACGACCGCCGAGAGCCATCACCGCGTCATGGTCCTGGAAGTCATGGGGCGCAACTCCGGCTGGCTGGCGCTGACGGCGGGCATCGCGGGCGGCGCTGACGTAATCCTGATCCCGGAGATTCCATTCAACATCCACGTCGTCTGCGACCGCATCGAACGCTCGCGGGCGACGCGCAATTACAGCCTCGTCGTTGTCGCCGAAGGGGCAGCACCCGCAGGGGGCGAGCAGGAGTTCTACATCGCCGGGAAGGGCTTGATGCGCGGGCGGCTGGGCGGGATCGGCTACCTCGTCGGCAACATGATCTCGGACTGCCTGGGCATCGACGTGCGCGTGACGGTGCTGGGGCATCTCCAGCGCGGCGGGCAGCCAACGCCGCGCGACCGCTGGCTGGCGACGCGCTTCGGCACGGCGGGCGTGCATCTGGTGGCGCAGGAAAAATGGGGCTACATGGTCGCGCTGCGCAGCACGCAGATGGTCTCGGTTCCCATGTCCGAGGCGACCGAGATCAAGTACATCGACCCCGACGGCGAAATGGTCACCATGGCGCGCGACCTCGGCGTCGTGTTCGGCTAGGGCACTCGGATTGCCGGAACCGTTTCCGTAAAGAACGTGTTAACAGAATAATGAGTGAGCCAGCGGTCGCTTGATCTGTGGAGCGCGCCGTTCGCTCCGATCTTGATACTTTCCTGATGCGTTTTCCCTGAACACTGATACGTTGTTTACGTCGCGCCTCTCTTATGCGACTAGAATGAATCGGTTGCTTAAGACAGAGGCAGATTCATGACCATTCGTGACGTGCAGGAACGTTTTGCGGACACCGTCTTTGGCAGGCGGCTGCCTTCGCACGCTATCTCGCACCAGACTGCTCCGAACTTTATCGCCCTGGCGGTGCTCGCCAGCGACGCTATGTCATCGGTCGCCTACGCGACCGAAGAAATCCTGATCATCCTCAATACCGCCGCCATCGGCGGGTTTACGCTGATCGGCTTTCAGGGGAACGGCATTTCAATCCCGGTAGCGATTGCGATTGCTATCCTGATCGCCATCGTCACTGTGTCTTACCGCCAGACGATCTTCTCCAACCCGGCGGGTGGCGGCGGCTACCGCGTTGCGAAGGAAAACCTGGGCGAGGAGCTGGCTCAGGTCACCGGCGCGGCGCTGCTGACCGACTACATCCTCACCGTCGCGGTCAGCATCAGCGCGGGCGTCGCCAACGTGGTCAGCGTGTTCCCTGAGCTGACCCCATTCCGCGTGGAAATCACCGTCGGCATCATCATCATCATGACGATAGTCAATCTGCGTGGCGGTCAAGGAGAGCGCCCGGTTGTTTTCGATCCCGACGTACTTCTTCCTGTTCACGATGGGCTTGACGCTGATCCTCGGCTTCATCAAGCTGGCGACCGGAACGCTGGGCGTCGTCACTGGCGTCGAAGCGATCCAGCATAACGTCCTTGAGCCTGTGACGGCGCTGCTGCTGCTGCGCGCGTTTTCGTCGGGGTGTACGGCGCTCACCGGGATCGAGGCGATCTCGAACGATACCCAGCTTTTTCGCCAGCCGAGGGCGAGGAATGCCGCCAATACGCTGATCGTCATGAGCGCGATCCTGATCACGTTCTTTCTGAGCATCACCGTGCTCGCCAACGCGATTCAGGCGGTGCCCTCGCACGAGGAAACGGTGATCAGCCAGCTTGCTCGCACCATCTACGGTCAGGAGGGCGTTGGCTATCTCGGCTACGTCCTGACGATTGCCGGGGCGTTCGCCGTGCTGTTCATGGCAGCGAACACGCCGTTCGCCGACTTTCCGCAGCTTGCGGCGCTCGCCAGCGCCGACGGCTTTCTGCCGCGCCAGTTGACCTATCGCGGTCGGCGGCTCGTGTTCACGTGGGGAATCCTGACGCTGGCATCCGGCTCGATTGTGCTGGTGATCGTTACCGGAGCGGTCGTGACCAATCTGATCCCGCTGTACGCAATTGGTGTATTCCTGGGCTTCACCATCAGTCAGGCGGGCATGGCGCGGCGCTTCTGGCGCGCCGGACACCTGAAACCGGGCGAATTCACCTACGGCTTGGAAACCAAGATCGTCTTCGACCCACGCTGGATGCTCAAGCTGCTCGTCTCCGGCACAGGCGCTGTGGTGACGTTCACGGTCATGATCGTGTTCATCATCACCAAGTTCACCACTGGCGCGTGGTTCATTGTCCTGTTAATCCCGGCGCTGGTATGGGTGTTCTTCCAGATACACCGCCACTACAAGGAGACGGCGGCGCGTCTGCGTCTGGTCGATACGCCGATCTTCGACCGCCAGCCGGTGTATTTCAACCCGTCGGAACAGACCGAACTGGGCATCTATTTCTGCGATACCTGGTCGAAGCTCGCCGTCAAGGTGGTCGATGCCATGCTCAAGCGCGGCTTGCCGATCAAGATCGTCCATATCAATGTGGATGCCAAGCGTGCTGCCGCGTTCGAAGCGCGCTCCAGGGAGATCGCCGAAGCCAACGGCTGGGGTGAAGGAATCACCGAGATCATCGACGACCAGTACCGTGACCTGCATCACAGTGTCGCCAACGTGCTGGCGGCGCTGCGCAACCGCTACCCCGGCATCTATTTCAGAGGTGTACATCGGCGCGCTGCGGACGCATTTCCCGTTCAATTTCCTGCACATGTCGACCGACCGCTTCCTGCGCGACGCGCTGAGCGAAGCTGACGACGTAGCCGTCAATATCAAGCACATCAATCTGGATGCGCTGCCGCTGCCGGAAGGCTTCAAGGTCACGTTCGAACACGCGACCGATCATCATTTTGAGGATGAGGAACACCACGAACAGCCGGTCGCCGTCGCACAGGCGACGTTCACCCAGAATGGGGGCGGCGGGCAAGCCAGCTAGAGGAACAACGGGAAATTGAGAGGGTAGGGGCGCACGGCTGTGCGCCCTTTTTATTTCAATCGCGGCTGGCGTTCGCGCAGCAACTGGGCATACGCGCCCTGCCAGGCATCTTCCTTGCGCGTCATCTTGGTGATCTTGATGTCGTTGAAATAGGGGAACAGCTTGACCATCATCGGCGGCAGGTCGTCCCAGCGATCTTCAAAGACCATCGCCGCCAGTTGATCCGCCATGCGCCCCGTCCATTCCCAACGGACGCGCAGCTCGTCGGCTTTCATCCAGTAGTCGCGCTTTTCCCACGCGGCGGCGGAGCTGTCGATGCCCGCGTCGATCTCGCGCAGGGCGAATACCAGCGCCGCCAGCATGTCCTTCGCTTCGTCGTCGATGTCGGGTTTCTGGCTGAGGCGGCGCAAAAGCTCCGCGCCGGTGCGCATCTGCTGACTGCGATTCTTCCCGGTGCTGTCGGTGTTGATCACGCGACCCATGTTCGCTCCATCAGGATTCGACGGGACGGATGCCTTTGTAGACCCGCCCGCCGCTGACCGTTTTCAGGATCACCGTCGGCGAGCGTCCGATGGCGTCGCCGAGTTCTTTGGGCGTCATCGGCGTGTTGCCGTTCGCCAGAAAGACGCGGAAGATGCTGTCCACCACCGACGTGTGCGGGTTGATGAAGTCCGGGTCGCGCGCCGCCATGTGCAGAGCCAACTGCAGCTCGTCCAGCCGCGAGACTTCGCCCGTCGCCGGGTCGATATAATCGATCATGCGCTCATCGGTCGTCTGGCTCAGGCGCTCGCGCTGATCGGGTGCCAGATGGCTGAGCTGATAAGTGCGCAGGTCTTCGCCAGTACGATCCCACCAGCCGTAGTCGATGTGGAACGTTGTATCGAGCGTCGGCTTGATCAGAGCGCTCGGTTTCTGCTGCATAAGCCGTACTCCTAACTGCCGCTCAGACGCCAGTAGTGATTTCCGACGTGCTCGAAGTCGGGGTCGGTGTCGAGCGTCGCAAAAATGGGACCGGGCGGGCAGCGGCGCAGCACGTTGACGGCGCTGTACAGCGTCTTGGCGTGCACCGTCCCCTGCGGCGAATTGCGGCTCAATTCCGCGATTAACGTGCGCAGGATGCCGCTCAGGCTGGAGCGCCGGTAAGTCGTAACCAGCTTATCGACCTCCGCCAGATCATCCGTCCCCAGAATCATCAGATCATCGTATTCCGCGCCGATGCCACGTTTCTGATCTTCGAATGCGATCTGCCCGTTCTTGCCAGTGACCAGCCGCACCCATTCGGTGCGCGGGCGGTGCGCGTGGAAATCGACCATGATCTTGTCGCTGTCCGGCTGCCGCCGAACCACCAGCAGCGTGCCGACCGGCAGCTTGTGCTTCTGATACATCTTCGCCATGCCGAACACGTAGCGATCCTGACGCACGACCCAGCCGGGGTATTCCTCGCCATCCTGCCCGTCGACCAGCGTCACGGCGATGCGCTGTGTGCGCCGGGCGGTCGGGAAGATGTTGCGCATGGCAGCGTTGAGCGGCAGCGTCCCGGCGCGGCGGTGCGGGAAGACCAGCGTCAGCACGACCTGATCCTCCAGCTCGCGCTCGCTCTGCGCAGGCGACCATTCGTCGTCAATTTCGTTTTCGAGAGCTGCCTGATCGGGCGACAGGATTTCCGGGTCGTAATCGACCGAGTGGTAGCGCAGGATTTCGGGCGTGGTCTGAACTTCCGGCGGCTCAACGCGCTTCAGATACCACAGCACGTTATTGAGCGGACCCACTTCGTCGAAACGCGCATCCTGATTCAGCGCGTCGTTCATGGCGAATAGCTGAAGCTCCATCGGGATGTTGCCCAGCCCGCCGATCTGCTGCACGATGTCCTCGGTATGCAGCGGACCACCGCTGGCGATGTCGAGTACCGCTTCGGCGAGGTTGAGATAACCCTCGTTGACTTCCGGCATCAGCCCGCGCGAGAACCATTTCCCCGCGACGCTCACGAGATCACCCGTTTCGTGGAGCTTGTCGGTCAGCTTCTCGACGATCAGGCTGCGGTTTTCCTGCAATATCTGGTCGGCGTCCAGCCCCGGCAGACCGGGGAGGTTGTCGCTGCTCTCGCCTTCGCTCAGGACGTGGTAGGTCGTGAGATCGGCGGCGAATTCGCGCGTCGTGTCGTCGTCGAACTTCACGCCGATCACATTGAAGTCACCGTAGTCCGGGTTGATGCCAGGACGCAGGCTGATCACCTGTGCGGTGGCGAAATCCAGCGTCGGGAACATTACCGTTTGCCCGATCTGGTACGAGTCCGAGGGGTTATAGAGATGAACGTCTTTGTAGCGTTCCTGCAACGCGGCTTTTTCTGCTTGCAACCGCTGTTCGATGAGGGCGTGGGCGAGTTCGTCGATGCTTAAGGGGGTTTCCCGTTCGAGGAGGAGTCCCGTCAGGTATTCAACGTCGTCATCAGTCACGACAAAATCGCGCGCCCAATGATGGCTCGGCATCAAGTCTAAAAGCCTCCGAGAAAGTCGTGTGGGGTTGGTGTGGACAATAAAGCCAGAATTCGCTTTGAGTAAGCAATCACAACCGAAATTATACTGGATATGAAGCACGCTTGGCAAGCGTCAGCAGGCGCAAGCTGCGGAATCGGTCTGGGCAGGCGGGCTGTCGGCAGCGTCAAGCGTTGGGTTGACCCTGTGGGATCGCTCGATTATACTTATGCCCTGTGTTTCGACCTATTTCAGCAGGAATATAGACCAAAATGTCGACAAAGCGCACGTATCAGCCGAAAATTCGCCGTCGTGCTCGCGTACACGGCTTTCGCGCTCGCATGGCGACCAAAGGCGGTCGCAAGGTTCTGAAGGCGCGTCGCGCCAAAGGGCGTCACCAGTTGGCAGTTACGCCGGTGCACGTGAAGAAGGTGGACTGGAACGCTCGCTAGCGTGCAGCAGTATCAGCGTCTGCGCCGGTCAGAGGATTTTCAACGCCTCCGTGAGGTGGGAGTCGCCCACCGTAACCGCTTGCTGGTCGTGAGTTTCTCGCAAAACGAGTTGATGCACAACCGATATGGCTTCATCGTCGGCAAGCAACTGGGGAATGCGGTGACGCGCAACCGGATTCGCCGCCGTTTGCGTGAAGTGGTGCGCGCGCTCGACTCGCTGCTCATCCCCGGCTACGACGTGGTGCTGATCGCTCGCCAACCGCTGGCGGAGCAACCGTTTGACGCGGTCGTGCGTACAGTAAATGAGCTGTTCCGACGAGCGAAGTTGTTTAGAGAGGGCGTCGAGTGAAGACGATAGTCCTAGCGCTTATTCGCTTCTACAAACGGTTCATCTCGCCAGCCCTGCCATCCGCCTGTCGTTTCGAGCCGACCTGCTCGGTGTACACCTATCAGGCGATTGAGAAATACGGCGTGATCAAGGGTGGCTGGCTGGGCGTGAAGCGCATCTCGCGCTGCCACCCGCTGAACCCCGGCGGCTACGATCCCGTTCCGTAATCCAGGAGACATGTAGACTGTGGTTTTTCTGAGGCATTTGCGTATCTTCGGCGCTGTCGTCATCGCCGGGCTGCTGGCAGCGTCGTGTGTCGGTCTGCCTCTCGATTCGAGCTGGGGCGACATCAGCCTGATCGGCAGCACCCCCAATATCATGCTGGCGTTCAGCGACAAGATCGTCCAGGTCGACCCTACTGATGGCACGCTGATCACCCTGCTGGACGCGAACGGCAACGTCCGCGTCGATGAAGCGGGCAAGCCGCGTCCCTGGCAGGTACAGGTGACGGGCGGGAGTCCAACCCACTTCTACACGCGCCCGATTCAACTGGATACCGATACCCTGCTGGCGGCGGATTACGAAAGCAAGCTGCTGGAGATTGACCCCGCCCGCGCCGAAGTCACGAGTCCGTCGGGCGTCACGCTGCCGGGACACGTCGTCGGCAACCCGCTGCTGACCGAGACGGCGCTGTACATCCCGCTCAGCGATGGCGGGCTGGTCGCGCTGAACCCGACCGACTGGTCGCAAATCTGGCATTTCACCAGCGACGACGGCAAAGGCGTCTGGTCACAGCCGCTGCTGCTCGACGGCACGATGTACGTCTCGTCGATGAATCATTTCCTGTACGCGCTCGACCCGGCGGAGGTCAACACAGACCAGACTCCGGTCGAGAAATGGAATCTCGACCTTGAAGGCGCTATCGCTTCGTCGCCGACTTACGCCAATGACGCGCTGTACGTCGGCAGCTTCGCGCACAAGGTTTTCAAGGTTTCGCTGGACGGCAGCATCGTCGCCGAATTCCCGACGAATGGCTGGGTGTGGGGCGCTCCGGCGGTCGCAGGCGACATGGTTTACGTCGCCGACCTCGCCGGGTACATCTACGCCCTGCGGGATACGGGCAGCGCGCTGGAAGAAGTCTGGAGCCGTAAGGTCGCCAACGGCGCGATTCGCATGATGCCGCTGGTTTCAGGCGACACGCTGGTCGTCGGATCGCGCGATCATTTTGTCTACTGGATCGACCGCCAGACCGGCGAGGAGATTCGCAAGCAGGAGACGCGCGGCGAAGTCCTTTCGGATATTCTGCTGATCGAGCCGAACGATGCCGTCCGCGAACCTACCATTGTTGTCAGCACGCTCGCCCCGGAAGAACTTCTGGTGGCGTTTTCGCTCGATTCCGGCGACCGCCGCTGGGTCTATCCCCATAGTTCGTAGGAGCGACCCGTATGGATTTCATCCTAAATCCATTCGTCACCCTGTTGACCTTTCTGTATTCCGTCTTCAACCGGGATATGGTGCTGGCGATTATCGTGTTCACGATACTCATCCGCCTGCTCACCTATCCGCTGACGGCGCAGCAGCAGCGCTCGTCGGCTGCCATGCAGCAGCTTCAGCCGGAGCTGAAGAAGCTGCAGGACAAGCACAAGAATGACCGCGAGAAGCTGGCGCAGGAACAGATGCGCCTGTACCGCGAATACGGCATCAACCCGCTCGGCGGGTGTTTGCCGCTGGTCATCCAGTTCCCGATTTTCATCGCGCTGTATCAGGCGATCATTCACGCGCTGGCGACCACGCCGCTGCAACTGCTCGACCTGTCCGGGCGGCTGCTCATCCCCGGCTTGAACAACGTCATCCCGCTGGAACACCTGTGGCTGGGCATGAATCTGTCGCAGGCGCCGAACCTCGGCAATATCAGCATCAGCAACCCGGCGTCGATCATCCCGCTGGCGCTGCCGGTGCTGGTGGTCGTAACGACCTGGCTCCAGTTCAAGGTGACCATGCCGCCGCCCGCGCCAAGCGACGACGGCAAGCCGAATCAGGCGCAGGCGATGTCGCAGTCGATGGGCACGGTCATGCCGCTGATGTACGGCTTCTTCGCGCTGTCGTTCTCGGTCGGTCTGTCGATCTACTTCATCGCATCGAACGTGATCGGTATCGTGCAGTACGCGCTGATGGGCAAGGCGGATTTCCGCCGCATTTTCGGCGGGGGCAGCACGCCTCCGTCCACGCCGCCCGCCAAGATCGAGGGCAGGGCGAGCAAGCCGTCAACCAACGGCAAGGGCAAAACCACCCAGAAGGTCAATAAAGCGAAGTAGTGCTTACAATCGGGGCGAGGCGGGTTATGACGAGTTTTCCCCGTTCGCCCCTTCATTGTCGATTGTTTATGTGCGACAACGGTGTTTATTAGCACGGATCGCCGCATCCGTTTGTTTGAGGAACTGTCGATGAACCCGAATAAATTTGTAGAGGCGACAGGCGAAAGTGTCGAGGAAGCGATTGCCTCCGGGCTGTCGGAACTTGGCGTCGGACCAACCGAAGTGATCGTCGAAGTCCTGGAAGAGCCGAGCAAAGGCGTGTTCGGCTTGGGAGCGCACCCGGCGAAAGTCCGCTTGCAGCTTCTGACCGTACCGAAACCTGCTGCACCCCCTCCCCCTCCGACCATGCCGGAGGAAGATGAGCGCATCGAAATTCCGTCATCGCCGCCGCGCAAGCCGCGCGCCGAGCAGGATGGGGAGCGCCCGGAGCGCGCCCCCAGAAAACCCGCCGCCGATTACGAAGTCAGCGACGAAGATGAAGGCGTGCTGGTCGAAGCCGACGAAGTGCCGGAGTCAGACCAGGACGACGAAGCCCAGATCGCCAAAGTGGTGCTGGGTGAGATTCTGGACAAAATGGAAATCACCGCGCGCATCATTGTGCGGCGGGCAAAACCCGGCGAGCCGGGCGAAAGCGTCCCCTGGGTGCTGGACGTGACGGGCGGCAATCTCAACCGCCTGATCGGGCGGCGCGGCGAGACGCTGGCGGCGCTCCAGTACATCACCCGGTTGATCACCAGCCGCGAGCTGCAGCGCCGCTCGGAAGTGGTGGTCGACATCAGCGGCTACAAGGCGCGGCGCGCCCAGACGCTCCATGCGCTGGCGCTGCGCATGGCGGACGAAGCCGTCGAGCGCAACCGCACCGTGTCGCTGGAGCCGATGCCGCCGCACGAGCGCCGCATCATCCACCTGGCGCTGCGCCAGCGCGAGGATGTGGTGACGCGCAGCATCGGCGAAGGCGCGGCGCGCAAGGTCACTATCGTGCCGAGTTCGCAGGCGTAAGCGGAGCCATGACGCCGGACTACCTGCTGATCGGTCACATGACCGCCGATCTCACCCCGGAAGGACGGCTTCCGGGTGGGACTGTCTCCTACGCGACCCGCACAGCCGCAGCGTTCGGCTGGCGGGTCGCTTTATGGACCAGCGCCGCCAACGGTGACTCGCTGCTGGAATCGCTGACGCCCTACGCCGAAGTCATGTCGCTCCCGGCGACGCAGACGACCACCTACGAGAACATCTACACGCCATCCGGTCGCGTCCAGTACGTGCGCGGCGTCGCTGCGCCGATTGGCGTGGGCGATCTCCCGGCGCATTTCCTCGGCGCGCCGCTGGTGCATCTCGCCCCGATTGCCGACGAGATCGACCCGCAGATCGCCCACAGCTTCCGCGATTCGACCGTGCTGCTGACGCTGCAAGGCTGGCTGCGGCGCTGGGATGGCGATGGGCGCGTGCATTTCAAGCGCTGGTACGACCCCGACGTGCTGAAATCCATCGACATCGTGGTGTTCAGCGAAGAAGACATCGTCGAATCGCCACAGATGGAGCGCGAATTCGCCGGGAGCGTCAAGCACCTGTTCGTCACGCGGGCGGAGAAGGGCGGCACGTATTATCACGACGGTGAAGCCATTGACTACATCACACCGCAGGTCGAGCTGGTGAATCCGACCGGCGCGGGCGACGTGTTCGCGTCGTCGCTGCTGGCGAGCCTGCCGCCGCTGCAATCGGACATGGCGGCGGCGATCCGCGTGGCGGCGCGGCTGGGCGCAACGTCGGTGACACGCTATCTGCTCGACGGCGCGCCGACGCCCGACGAGGTGCAGGCAGCGCTGGCTGAGGCGCAAGTTTCAATTTGAGATTATGTGTAGGGGCACGGTATATCGTACCCCTACGAATTATCCACAATTGAGCCGACCATGACCCCAAATCTGATCGACCGCATCCTGTATAACGGACATATCCGCACGCTGGACGACGCGCGTCCGGTTGTCTCGGCGCTGGCGATCAGCCGTGAGCGGGTGGTCGCCACCGGGAGCGACGGCGAAATCCGCGCGCATTGCCGGAGTGGGGACGATCCAGCTCGACCTGAACAGGCGGTATGTCGTCCCCGGTATGACCGACGCTCACATCCACTGGCAAATGCTGACCCAGGCGCTCCAGAGTGCGCAGCTTTACAACCTGTCGAGCAGGCAAGCCGCGCTGGAACGGGTCGCGGCGAAGGTGAAAACGGCTGCGCCGGGCGAGTGGATCGTCGGCTACGGCTGGCTTCAGGACGAATGGGCGGGGCAGAACGGGCAGTTTCCGACGCGGCACGATCTGGATGCGGTCGCGCCGGAGAATCCGGTATTTCTGGTGTCGCGGAGCGCGCACGCGGGCTGGGTGAACAGCCTGGCGCTGAGCGTGAGCGGCGTTGACCGGAATACGCGCGACCCCGAAAGCGGGACGATCCTGCACGACGATGCAGGCGATCCGTCGGGAATCCTGCTCGAACCGATCACCATGAATCTGGTGCGTGATCGCATCCCCGTTGCGACCATCGATCAACTGGCGACGCAGATGAAGACGACGCAGACACTCGCGCTGTCGCTGGGGATCACCGGCATCCACGACTTCGACAATCAGGACTGCTTTTCGGCGCTCCAGATCATGCGCGAGCGCGGCGACCTTGCCCTGCGCGTCGTCAAGAATTTCAACAAGCGCTATCTCGACGCCGTGCTGGAGACCGGCTTGCGGCGTGGCTTCGGGGACGACTGGATTCGCCTCGGCGGGCTGAAGATTTTCGCCGACGGCGCGATTGGTCCGCGTACCGCCGCCATGATCGCGCCTTACGACGGTGAGCCGGACAACTATGGCATCGTCGTCACCGACAAGGAAGAAATGGTCGAGCTGGTCAGCCGCGCCAGCGCTGCCGGGTTCGCCTCGACCATCCACGCCATCGGCGACCGCGCCGTTCACGATGTGCTCGACGTGTACGAGAACGCTCGCCACGAGGAAGCCGCGCGCGGCGAAACCCGCTCGACGCGGCGGCATCGCATCGAGCACGTGCAGCTTATCCATCCTGACGACGTTGACCGGCTGGCGCAGTTAGGCATTATCGCCTCGATGCAGCCGATCCACGCCACCAGCGATTACCCGGTGGCGGATCGCTACTGGGGCGCGCGCACGCCATATTCGTACAACCCGCGCCTGCAACTGGATCGCGGCGTGGTGGTGGCGTTTGGCTCGGACTCGCCAGTCGAGCCGATGGGGTCGCTGATCGGCATCCACGCGGCGGTCACGCGCCAGCGCGCCGACGGATCGCCGGGTGCTGACGGCTGGAATTCAGCGGCTCGCCTGTCGGTCGACGAGGCGCTGCGGCTACACCATCGGCGCGGCGTATGCCGCGGGATGGAGGATCGCCTCGGCAGGCTCGCGCCCGGCTATCTGGCGGATCTCGTCGTCCTCGACCGCGACCTGTACAGCGTCCCGCCAACCGAAATCACTAAGCCGCGCAGGTCGTGGCGACGATGGTCGGTGGTCTGTGGCAGTGGGGCAGATTCACGGTATAGAATAGCGGCTAGCTGTTAGCCTTTAGCGATTAGCCTTTCGCATTCGCTCAGCGTAAATATCCGATTAAGCTGAACAGCCAACTGCTCACTGTAAAAAGCTGAAAGGCACTTTCCGATGGCGACCCCGAATTGATAATCTGGCGAATATTCTGGTCAATTATTCGACGAAAGTGCAGCCCGGCGAATGGGTCGGCGTGCTGGGCGACGTGGCGGCGCTGCCGCTGGTGCGCGCGGTTTATGCGGAAGTCATCAAGGCGGGCGGCAACCCTCGCTGATGCTGACCGACGAGGCGCTAACCCGCGAATTCGCGCGTTCGGCGAATGACGACCAGATGCAGTGGCTCGACCCGGCGCTGTCGCTGTACTACGACCAGGCTGACGTGTACATCCGCTGCACGGCGTACCCCAACACCCGCGCCATGACCAACGTCGACGCCAAGCGGATACAGCAGATACAGAACGCGCGCCGCCCCTGGACGGAGACGCGAATGAAGCGCGCCGCTGAAGGCACGATGAAGTGGGTCGGGACGATGTTTCCCACCGAAGGCAGCGCCCAGGAAGCCGGGATGAGCCTCGAAGAATACGAGGATTTCGTGTTCAGCGCGACTTTTGCCAATAAGCCCGATCCGGTCGGCGAATGGACGAAGCTCGGTGACATGCAGCAGAAGAAAATCGACTGGCTGAAGGGCAAGAAGGATGTGCGCCTGAAGGGACCGAACATCGACCTCGAACTGTCGATTGACGGGCGCGTCTTTATCAACGCCTGCGGCTCGCGCAACATGCCCGACGGCGAAATCTTCACGGGTCCGGTCGAAGAATCGGTCAACGGCTGGTTCCAGGCGAGCTTCCCGTCGATTGTGCAGGGGCGCGCGGTCGAGAACATTGAACTCAAGTTTCTGGAGGGCAAGGTCATCAACGCGCAGGCGGGCAAGAACGAAGACCTGCTTCATGCCATGCTCGACGCCGACGCCCGCTCGCGCTATCTGGGTGAGTTCGCCTTCGGCACGAATTTCGGCATCGACAAATTCACGGGCAGCATCCTGTTCGACGAGAAGATCGGCGGGACGGTGCATTTCGCCATCGGCGCGGGCTACCCGGATACTGGCAGCGTGAACAAGAGCAGCGTTCACTGGGACATGATCTGTGACATGCGCAAGGATAGCGAAGTCTACGTAGACGGCGAGCTGTTCTACAAAGACGGTCAGTTCATGGTGTAGCGCGAACAAAAAAGGGGCGGCAACGCCCCTTTTTTCCTCATCGCTCAGCACTCGGTACTCAGCACTTGTTTCTACCCCATCAACATGCCCGCCGGGTCTTTCTCGACCAGCACCTGCTTGAGTTCAATGATCTGGTCGCGCAGCATGGCGGCTTTCTCGAATTCGAGCGACTTCGCCGCCAGCTTCATCTCGCTTTCCAGCTCCTTGATCATACGGTGCAGCTCGTCCTTCGGCAGCGAGGCGGCGGTGATTTCGCCTTCCACCGGCACGTATTCTTCGGGAAGCTGACCGCGCACCCGGTCAGTCAGGTCGCGCACCTGCTTGACGATGCTGCGCGGCGTGATGTTGTGCTCGGTGTTGTAGGCTTCCTGGATCGAGCGGCGGCGGTTCGTTTCTTCGATGGCACGCTTCATCGAGTCGGTCATGTTGTCAGCATACATGATCACCTGTCCTTCGACGTGGCGCGCCGCGCGCCCGATGTTCTGGATCAACGCCTGCTCGGAGCGCAGGAAGCCTTCCTTATCGGCGTCGAGGATCACCACCAGCGACACTTCCGGCAGGTCAATGCCTTCGCGCAGCAGGTTGATGCCGACCACCACGTCGTAGATGCCGAGGCGCAGGTCGCGCAGGATCTCGATGCGCTCGATGGTCTGGATTTCGGCGTGCAGGTAATGCGCCTTGATACCCATCTCGTTGACGTACCCGGCGAGTTCCTCCGCCATGCGCTGGGTGAACGTCGTGATCAGCGCGCGCTGCCCGTTCTTGACGCGCCGCGCCACTTCCTGAAGCATGTCGTCAATCTGTCCGGCGGTCGGGCGCACGCTGACCTGCGGGTCGACGATCCCGGTCGGGCGGATGATCTGCTGAACGGTTGCATCAGCGGCTCCGCGCTCGTAGGGTCCCGGCGTAGCGGTTGTGTAGATCGTCTGACCCATGCGCGCCTCGAACTCGTCAAAGCGCAGCGGGCGGTTGTCGATCGCGCTCGGCAGCCGGAAGCCGTAGTCGACCAGCGTCGCCTTGCGCGAGCGGTCGCCGTTGTACATGCCGTGTAGCTGCGGGATCGTCATGTGGCTCTCGTCGATCACCAGCAGGTAATCCTTCGGGAAGTAGTCGACCATCGTCCAGGGCGGCGACCCCGCCGAGCGCTGATCCAGATGGCGCGAATAGTTCTCGATGCCGGAGCAGAAGCCCATCTCGCGCAGCATTTCGAGGTCGTAGCGCGTGCGCTGCTCGATGCGCTGGGCTTCGAGATACTTCTCCTCGCGCTTGAAGAAGCTGATCTGATCCTCCAGCTCCTGCTCGATGTCGCGTACCGCCTGCTGGAGCTTCTCGTCGTCCGCCATGAACTGCGTCGCCGGGAAGATAACCACGACTTCCTGATGCGACAGAATCTCGCCGGTCAGCGTGTCGAACTGGACGATGCGCTCGATCTCGTCCCCGAACAGCGTGACCCGATAGGCGCTGTTCTCGTAGGGCGGGTAGATTTCGAGCACGTCGCCGCGCGCCCGGAACGTGCCGGGTCCCAAATCCATGTCATTGCGGGCGTACTGCAGCGCGACCAGCCGCCGCAGCATCGATTCGCGGCGCACTTCGTCGCCCTTGCGGACTTCGAGGATCGACTTCGCCCAGGTTTGCGGATCGCCAGTGGCGTAGATGCACGACACCGACGCCACGATGATCACGTCGCGGCGCGAGAGCAGGGCGGCTTTGGCGGCGATGCGCAGCCGTTCGATCTGCTCGTTGATGTCGGTCTGCTTCTCGATGTACAGGTCGTGGCGCGGCACATACGACTCCGGCTGGTAGTAGTCGTAGTAGCTCACATAGTATTCGACGGCGTTGCGCGGGAAGAATTCCTTGAACTCGGCGTAAAGCTGCGCCGCCAGCGTCTTGTTGTGGGCGAGGATCAGCGTCGGACGCTGCACTTTCTGGATGACCTGCGCGACCGTGAAGGTCTTGCCCGTGCCGGTTGCGCCGAGTAGCACCTGGTTACGCAGCCCACCGTTCAGCCCCTCGACCAGTTGGTCGATTGCCTGCGGCTGGTCGCCCGTCGGCTGGAAGTCCGAGACTATCTCAAACTGCGGCATGTGTGGATGCGCTTTCTGATCGAACGTCAGTTCGTATATTATAGCGGAATCCGGAGTCGTTTTCACGACTGAATGACGTGGTATCCGAGCGTAGTTCCTGTCCTATATGACCGTTCGCGCGCCCGTTGTGATGCGCACCAATCGGCGTTTTGCTCGGAACTTACCGTTGACACCCCGCCGCCCGCGTGATAACATGGCTTCTCACGATGCGGGGTAGAGCAGTGGCAGCTCGTCGGGCTCATAACCCGGAGGTCGCAGGTTCGAATCCTGCCCCCGCTACTTTTATTTGGCGACGTAGCTCAGCTGGTTAGAGCGCATCACTCATAATGATGAGGTCACTGGTTCGAGCCCAGTCGTCGCCATAAACCAACAGCCACTGTCGAGACGAGACCCGCGAGGGTCTTTTTTGTTGTGGCAAACCGGAGTGAGTTAGCGTCCGACCAGCACGCTGGCGAAGAAAGCGGCGACGATCAGCAGGTTGAAGCCGAACTCGGTCAGCATCCCCAGGACGAAGGTGCGGAAGGCAAACCCACCCGCCTGAATCGCTTTCTGCACGTCGCCCAGCCGCAGCAGCTCCATCAGAATCGCGCCGACGACCGCGCCGACCAGCGTGCCGACAATCGGCATGGGGATGGCGAACGTGCCCACCAGCCCGCCAAGCATCACGCCGAAGGCGCTGCTGCACGACGCGCCCTGCGTTTTCATCCCCAGCAGTGGCAGCCAGATGTCTTTGGTCGTCCCGGCGAGCATCAGCAGCGTGATGATCACAGCGGACAGCACCGTAAGCTGCTGAAAGCCCGTCAGCAAGCCGTAGCCGATGCTGATCCCCCACAGGATGAGCGGACCGGGCACGAACGGCAGCACCGAGACCAGCAGCGCGAGCACCATCAGCACGCTGGCGAGAATTGTCAGACCGGATTCGGCTATGCCCATCGTCACTTCCTGAAGCTGCTCTAGTCGTCGTACATCTTCTATACGCAGATTACGACGAATAAGTGTCAGGCAGATCGTTGAGGAACATGACCGTGTCGCCCGCCGCGAGATTGCGCTGATACCACTTCACCGATTCCGCCAGCGTACCGACCGTCTGGACGCGATCCGGCGGGAAGCCCGCCGCCAGCAGCCCGTCGAGTATCGGCGCGGTCTGTTTGCCGACGAGGATCACGTCGGTGGCGTGGGCGGCGGCGAGTTCGCCCAGCCTGCGGTTCTCGGTCTCCATCAGGTCGCCGAGTTCGACCATTCCCGGCGTGATCAGCAGGCGGCGACCGCCATGCAGCGACAGCACGCGCAGCGCCCCGACTATGCCGACCGGGTTGGCGCTGTAGGCGTCATTGATGACCGTGATGCCCTGCGCCGTCACCTGCCGCGTCAGGCGGCTTTCGGCGGGCTGAAGCGTGCGCACGCGCTGTGCTATCTCCTTGAGCGACATGCCTTCGTGGACGGCGACCGCCGTCGCCAGCAGCAGGTTGGTCACGTTGTGGACGCCGAGCAGAGGCGTGGTGAAGTCCTCGCGCGCTCCGGTTTCGGCGTCGGTGACGGTGAAGCGCAGCCCGTCGAGCGTTTCGGTGATGTCCGAGGCGACGAAGCGCACGCCCTCCGGCGCGTTCGCCGGATCAGCTTCGCGGCTGACGCCCAGCCGGGTCGCCGGGTAGCCGCGCTCGATCATCGCCCGGATGTACAGGTTATCCCAGTTGAACACGCCGATGCTGTCCGGCGGCAGCGCCCTGATGATCTCGTACTTCGCCTGTGCCGTGTTTTCGAGCGTGCCAAAGCGCTCCAGATGTTGGGGACCGACTTCGACCACGATGCTGATCGTCGGATGCACCAGATCGCAGATTTCCCGGATTTCGCCGGGCACGTATGCACCCATCTCGGCGATGAAATACTCGATGCTGTGGTTGTTCGCCACGTCGTTGTTGATGGCGATGCACACGCCCATCAGCGTGTTGTAGCTCTGGGCGTTGGGTAAGTGCGGTAGCGTCCGTTGAGGATGTAGGAAAGGTAGTTTTCGTGCTGGTCTTGCCGTAGCTGCCGGTGATGCCGATCACGGTCGGGTTCACGTCCGCCAGCGCCCGCCGCGCCCGGTTGACGAACATCCGGCGGAACGCGGCTTCGACCGGGATCATCAGGATATTGCCGACGACCAGCGCCAGCGGCGCGAGCAGGAATAGCGCCAAGCCGAAGCCGCCGATGACCGGCGGCGCGAAACCGCCGAGATCGACCCGGCTGATCAGCAGCAGAGCGAGAAGCATGGCAATCGCGGCGACGGCGAACGACGCGCCGAGCAGACGCTTCACCCGCGCCGTCAGCCGCAGCCGCTTTTTGACCTCGCCCTCGTTCGGTGGATAGACGGCGATTAGCGCGGCGAGCGTGGCGATCACGGCGGGCAGCGTGCCGCCGCCTTCCGACATGACGACGCTGAGCGCCATGCCGATCAATGCCGCGACGACCGGGCGAGTCGGCAGCCAGCGCGCCCGCTCGCCGAGCAGCCAGCGCAGGTAGCGCCCGCTCATGTATTCCTCGATCTGGTAGAAGCGCGCCTGCCGGTAAATCCGCAGGCACGCCCCGGCGAGCCAGATGAGGGTGGTGAGGATAATCAGGATGTCGGACATGGTCATTCGCGTGTAGGGGCGAGGCATGCCTCGCCTCTACGAATACCCGGTTTATGAATTCCCCTGCCGGAAAAAATAATCGACCGTCTTGACCGTCTCGTTCAGCCGTTCCAGATAGCTGTAATGCCCCGCACCCTCGTAGACGATCAACCCGGCGTCGGGGATCAGCGATTCCAGCTCACGCCCCTGCCACAGCGGGGCATCCTCGTCCTTGTCGCCCCAGAACAGCAGCGTTGACGCTTTCACGCGCCGGGCATACGGGCGCAAATCCCGTTCACGACCTTGACGAACGTCTCGCGCAGCACGCCGCTGGCAGCCTGAAAATCCGCCGAGCCGTAGCGGGCGTTATAGCGCTGGCGCAGGTCGTCGGCGAGTCCTTTCGCGCCGACCTTGTACAGCCCATCGCGGATCGCCTTGTAGCCGCGCAGCCGGATGTCCGCCGTCGGCGCTTTGGGCGGCACGCCCGCTGCGTCCGCCAGCGCCATCCTGACGATGCGATTCGGGTAATCCGCGCCCAGCACCAGCCCCAGCCGCCCACCGAACGAGTGCCCGAACAGATTCACGCGCGCCAGCCCATGCGCGTCCAGATAGGCGACGACAAACTTCGCGTAGTCAGGGGCGCTCCACGCGGCTGGCGGGGGTTCGCTCTCGCCAAAGCCTGGCAAGTCAGGGATGTAGACGCAGAAGCCGAGCGCCGCCAGCCGCTCGCCCAGCGGCTGCATCAACTTGAGGCTCGCGCCCCAGCCGTGCAGCATGAGAACCGTGTTTGTCGCGATGCGCGGCGGTGCGCCCACGCCCTCACCAGGGCGGTGGATTACTTCCGCCGTCTTGATGCCGTTGATAGTGGTGAAGGTGACTTCGGCGGGCGTCATTGGATCGTGATTTTGGCGTTCAGGGCTTGCAGCTTGCCGAGGACTCCGGCGAAGGTATGCTCGATTGCCCCCGCGTTGTCGATCACCGACTCGCCCTCGGCAGCTAACGCGGCGGTCAGCATCCCCAGCCCGGCGCGCACGTCCGGCGAGTCCATGTAGATGCCGCGTAGCGGCGTCGGACCGATGACGATGGCGCGGTGCGGGTCGCACAGGACAATCTGTGCGCCCATCGCCTTGAGCTTGTCCACGAACAGCAGGCGGTTGTTGAACAGCTTCTCGTGGATCAGCGACGTGCCGCGCGCCTGCGTCGCCACCACCGTCGCCACCGCCACCAGGTCGGACGGGAAGCCGGGCCAAGGCGCGGTCTCGATGGACGAATCCACGTCTTCCTCGCGGTTGGAGACGACCAGCGTCTCGTGCTTGGGGATGAAGATCGCCGCTTCGTCGATGTCCAGCGTGATGCCGAGCCGCCAGTAAATCTTGCTGATCACGCGCATGTCCGCCATGCGAATGCCCTCGATCTGCACGCGCCCGCCGCACAGCGCCGCCGTCGCCGCCACGCTCGCCGCCTCGACGTGATCCGGTCCAATCGTCACGTCTGCGCCGCCCAGCTCGCTCACGCCGGTGATGCGCAGCATGTTCGAACCGATGCCTTCGATCTGCGCGCCCATCGCGTTGAGCATGTGCCCCAGTTCCTGAATGTGCGGCTCGCAGGCGGCGTTGTGGATCACAGTCGTCTTGCCGAGCCGCGTCGCCAGCATCATCACCAGCGCGGTCGCCGTGACGCTCGCCTGCGTCAGCACGATGTCCTTGCAGTCCCACGTCGTCGCCTTGAACTCGACGGCGTTGCTGGCGCTGACGATGTCGATGCCGAGGTCGCGCAGCGCTTCCAGATGCGGGCGGATGCGGTTGAGCGGGAAGTCGATCTCCAGCCGGACATGCTGGCGGCGGATCAGGATGGGCGCGACGAACAGCAGCGCGCCAATCGTGGCGTCGGTATCCGCCTGCGACAGCACGCGCCGGGTGATCTGCGCGCCGTGCACGTTCAGGGTGTCGCCGTCCCACGCCAGCGTCGTGCCCATCTGACCGGCGATGTCGACCATCGCCTCGGTCGTCTGCGTGCGCGGCATGTTGCGCAGCGTGACCGGGGCTTCGGTCATCAGCGCCGCCACCAGCAGCGCCTGGGCGGCGTTGGCGTTGCCGGACGGACGATACACGCCGTTCAATGGGCTGCGCCCTTCAACGCGGAGTGTCATGGGCATCAGGTCGGTTCCTCGTCAGCAACTCGATACACGGGGATTATAGCAGTTTCGCCGCCGCACCGGAATTTTGAGCGCCGCGCAGAGACGGGCTAAAACGCCTGGGTAGGCACTAAGTCCGAGGCGATGAAGCTGGCGAGGATCACCAGCATGACGAGGCTGAATGCCAGATAGTGCCATTTGTAGCGGTAGTTGATCTGCCAGAAGCGGCGCACGCTGTACAGGATCGAGATGATCGCCAGCACGTTGATGACCAGCAGGAAGGGTACGGCAACTTCCCCGGCGATGCCGAAGATCGGCAGCACGAACGGCAGGACGACGTACTGCAGGGTGCAGCGCACGCCGGAGAAGATCAGCGAGAACTTGAAGGCATTCTGGGCGTGCTCGGCGATCTGGTCGACCGAATCGGTGGCGGTGGATTGTACGTCGGCTTGAGACATCGGGCTAAGCTGCCGCTCCCTCGTTGGTGAAGCGAATCGGCGTGATTATAGCAGGTTGCAGCCGGGTCACGAAAGGCTGGCGGACTCGCTGATCGCGCAGGCGATGCGCCCGGCGACGCGGGCGTTGTTGACCAGCAGCGCCGTGTTCGCCGACCGCGATTCGCCCTCGGTCAACTCGGCGACGCGCGCGCGCGCCAGCACGTAGGGCGTCAGCGCCTGCCGTAGATCCCCTGCGCCTCGGCTTCGTCGGTCGCCTGAGCGATGGCGGCTTCGGCGCTCGCCTGCGGAAGCTCGTGCAGCGGCGGCACGGGCACGGTGAACAGAATCCCATGCGTCATGCCAAGCTCCCCGGCGGCGCGGATGATCTGCGCGGCTTGCTCCGGCGTATCGACGCAGGCGTCAATCGGCAGCCCGCTGCTGCGGGCGTAGAAGGCGGGCAGCGTCTCCGTGCCGATGCCGACGATGGGCACGCCCTGAGTCTCCAGCACTTCGAGCGTCAGCGGCAGATCGAGGATCGACTTCGCGCCGGAGCAGACGACCGCGACCGGCGTGCGCCCCAGCTCGATCAGGTCGGCGGATACGTCGAACGGATGCCCGCGATGCACGCCGCCGATCCCGCCGGTGGCGAACACGCGAATCCCCGCCATGTGCGCGACGATCATCGTCCCGGCGACGGTGGTCGCGCCATCCTCGCCCAGCCCGACGGCGAGCGCTAAATCACGGCGGCTGCATTTGCGCACGCTGGTCGCCTTCGCCAGCATCTCGATTTCGTGCGGCGTCAAGCCGACGGTGATCTGTCCCTTGAGGACGGCAATCGTCGCCGGGGTTGCGCCCGCGTCGCGGATGGCATCCTCCATTGCCAGCGCCGTCTCGACGTTGGCGGGGTAGGGCAGCCCATGCGTGATCAGGGTCGATCTGAGCGCCACGACCGCCCGGTGTTCAGCGAGCGCCGCCGCGACGGCTGGCGCGATGTTCAAATTCATAGTTGTGCCCCGTTTCGTCATATAGCGCTATATTCTACAGCATCGGGTCGCGTATTGCCTGTCGGTCGCCGAGCAGGTATAATATTCTTTGTCACAAATCGCAGGGGCAGTTTATGACGACCGATAGACAGAATTCGATGCGCGTACACCGCCGGGAGGTTCGGCGGCAGATCATCCTGCCGTTCGCGGGCGGGGTGCTGCTGATCGTCGCGCTAGTCGTCGTCGCGGCGCTTCAGGGCAAGACGCCCACGTCGGGCGTGTCCACGACCATGCTGACCGTGCTGATCCTGTGCCCGCTGGCGCTGTGCCTGCTGCCGGTCTACCTGCTGCTGGTGATGGCGGTCTACGGCATGAACCGCGCCCACAGCGGCATCGCCCGACCGCTGCGCCGCGCTGAAGCGGCGTCGCTGGCGCTGCGCGAGCGCACCGTCAGCATTTCCGACCGGCTGGCGCGCCAATCGATTAACCTGAATGCCCGATTTGCTCCGCTGGACAAGCTGCTTTTCAGCGCCTTCGACCGTCCGGCGCAGAATGAGGAAAACGATGAGTAATTTACTTTCGCAACAGGACAAGGCGGCGAGCGCCCGCACCCAGAGCTATCTGATCGGCGCGGCGGCGGGACTGGTGTTCGGCTTGCTCTCCGCCTATCTGTACAACCGCGCCGCCACCGACAACGGTCCGATGTCCGACGGGCGCAACCGCGTCCAGACGGGCGAGGTGATCGGCTTGGGCTTGGCGATGCTCGGCGTCATCCGCCAGATCACCGAGATGGGGCGCGGTCCCGAACCGAAAAAAGGTCGTCGCTGAGTAGAAAGTAGGACTCCATGTGCGGTCGATACGTGCTGGTTGCCGATCCCAATATCATCCAGCAGTCGTTTGATCTTGACTCGGTGGTGGACTTCGCGCCGCGCTACAACATCGCGCCAACGCAGTACGTCCCGGTGATCACCAACGAGCATCCGAAGGCGCTGGAGATGCACCGCTGGGGCTTGATCTCGTCGTGGGCGAAGGACGAGTCCATTGGCAACAAGATGATCAACGCGCGGGCGGATGGCGTGGCGGAGAAGCCGTCGTACCGCAACGCTTTCAAGCGGCGGCGCTGCCTCGTGCCCGCCAGCGGCTTCTACGAGTGGCAGAAGGGCGACGGCAAGACCAAGACGCCCATGTTCATCCACCCGACCGATCAGGGACGTGTTCGCTTTCGCCGGGCTATGGGAAGTGTGGCATAGCTCGGATGGCAGCGAACTGCGCACGTTCACGATCATCACGACCGACGCCAACGACTTCATGCGCCCGATCCACGACCGGATGCCCGTGATCCTGCACAAGTCGGATTACGATCTGTGGCTTCGAACCGGCGAGAGATGCCGCGCCGGTCTCCAGCCGCTGCTGCGCGGCTACGAGTCGTCCAGGATGACGGCTTACGAAGTCTCGCGGGCGGTCAACACGCCGATGATCGACGAGCCGCAGTTGATTCAGCCGGTGGCATAAACCTGAATTAGATAATCAACCACAGAGACCGCAGAGAACACAGAGGGGAAGTTGATTTTCTCTGCGTCCTTTGCGGTCTCTGTGGTTAAGTCTCGATTTCTTATTCTTCCTCAACCGCGCTCGTATTCGTCGCGCCGCCGTTCATCTTGCGTTCAATCAGGTCTTTGAACGGGTCGTGCCCCGGCTTGATCAGCACCTCGCGGTTGCGCCCGCCCGGCTGCTGCGCCCCGATCACGCCTAATTCTTCCAGCAGGTCGATGATGCGCGCCGCGCGCGGGTAGCCCAGGTTCAGCCGTCGCTGGATCAGCGACGCCGATGCCTCCTGTGTGGCGATCACCAGCTCAATCGCCTGTTCGAGCATCGGGTCGGTCTCGGACAGGAACTCGCGTCGGGTCAAGCCGCGCTGCCAGGGCGCGCTCACCCGCGTCGGATCTATGTCCTGCGCCTCCGCCCACATGCGCCAGTGATGCACGATCAGCCGCACCTCGTCGTCGGAGACGTAGCAGCCCTGAATACGCTGCGGCGCCATCGCGTCGGAGGCTTGGTAGAGCATGTCGCCCTTGCCGACCAGATTTTCCGCGCCGATGCTGTCGAGGATCACGCGCGAATCGACGCCCGACGCGACGGCGAAGGCGATCCGCGACGGGAAGTTCGCCTTGATCAGCCCGGTGATCACGTCGACGCTGGGGCGCTGGGTGGCGATCACGAGGTGCATCCCGACGGCGCGCGCCATCTGCGCCAGCCGCGTAATCGTCCGCTCGGTCTCGTCCGGGTGCGTCATCATCAGGTCGCCGATTTCGTCCACCAGAATGACGATGTAGGGCAGGTATTCGTCGCGCCGCCGCCGACCGAGCCGGGCATTGTACACGTCGATGTTGCGGGCGGCGTTGTCCTCCAGCACCTTGTAACGGCGATCCATCTCGCGCGTGCACCACTTCAGCACGCCGATGATGCGCTCCGGGTCGGTCTCGACCGGACCGAGCAGGTGCGGCAGCCCGTTGAAGCGGCTGAGTTCGACCATCTTCGGGTCGAGCATGACCATCTTGATGGCGTCCGGCGAGTTGTCCAGCACCAGCGCCGTCGCCATCGCCGCGATAGCGACCGACTTGCCCGATCCGGTCGTCCCGGCAATCAAGAGGTGTGGCATCTGCGCCAGATCGATAGCGACCGGGTCACCGGCAACGTCGCGCCCCAGCGGGATGACCAGCGGCGACTTGCGTTTTTGCGACTGCTCGTAGTAGCCCTTGCTCTCGTAGACCGAGCGCAGCGCCACCATGCTCGGATTGCGATTGGGCACTTCGATGCCGACGTAGCTGTGACCGGGCACGGGCGTTTCCAGCCGGAGCCGCTTCGCCGACAGCGCCAGCGCCAGATCGTTCGCCAGCGACGCGATCTTGCTGATGCGCGTGCGGCTGAACGTGACTTCGCCGGCGTCGTCGGTCTTTTCGCGGAAGGGCTGCACGGCGTACTGCGTCACCGTCGGACCGACGCGCACGTCGACCACGTCCACGTCGATGTCGAATTCCAGCAGCGTGTTCTCGATCAGCACCACGTTGGTGTTGATTTCGTCCTCGTTAGGCAGGCTCAGGTCGGTATCGACCAGCAGGTTGAGCGGCGGCAGCGCCTCGTCGCGCTTGGCGATCTGTTTCGGTTCTTTCATCCCGGCGACGGTGAAATAGCGCTTCAGCCGTCCGTCCGGTCGCTTGACCATCTGCGGCGACCCCTTGACCGCCGCCTGCACCGTGCCGATCACGCTGTCGGCGCGGCTGAAAATCGGATGCTCGGAAGCGTCGGGCGGCGCATCCTCGTCGCGCTCCGGCGTCGTGCCGGGGCGCATTGACGGCGGCATGTTCTCGAAATCCGGGCGGATCAGCATGATCGAGTAGGCTTTGGCGCGCTGCGCGTCCAGCGTGCTGACTTTTTGCAGCGACGGCGCGCCGCTGGCGTCGATCACCACGCGAGTGTTCAGCTTTTCGTCGAGCGACATCTGCTCGCGCTTCGGGCGCGGCGGCGGCTGGTAGCGCTTGGCGCGGCTGTGCAGACTACCGCTGACGCGCTTCAGCCAGTAGGTCAGGTGATCGCGCCGCACTCCGACCACCACCGCGATACTGATCAGGAATATCACGCTAAAGACGGTGATGCCGACTGCCGTCCCGAACACGCCGTTGAACAGCGCGCTCAGCGCCCAGCCGACCTGCCCGCCGCCGCGCCCCGCCCGCGCCAGATTGCGCAGTTCGGGGTCGCCCGCCGTCAGGTGGAGCAGCCCCAGCAGCGACAGGAAGGCGATCTCCAGCGCCAGGATGCGGCGTGTTGGGAAGCGGATGACGATCCCCAGCTTGGGCAGCAGGATGACGATCCCCAGCCCCAGAATCCCGGCGCTGATGACGGCGCTGCCGTAGCCGAACAGCCCGGTGAGCGCCTTCGACCACGCCGACGAAATCGTCGCGTCGCCGGAGACGTTGAGCAGCGCCAGAAACGAGACGACGCCAAAGACGATCAGGACGATGGCAACGATCTCGTCGCCCCAGGGCGGCAGGTTGTCGAGCAGCGCGTCCCAGAATTCCGGCTTGGCCGTATAGCGCTCGGTCGCGTTGGGATCAGCCGGTTTCGTCTCGGTCGGTTTTTTGGAATTGGTCGCCTGTTTTCGCTGCGCCACGCATTCTCACCTGATGAACGGTTAATGGGTATGGGCAGCCGGGTCGGGCTGCCCGAAAGGGCACACACCGCCAGCCGAAGTCTGCGCGTGTGCCCCGAAAAATCCACGATTGCTCGCGTGAAGTGGAAAGCGATGTACGTCGAACGGTTTCAGGTCGCTGCCCTCAGGCTCAACCCCAACCGCCGCGCATGACCGTCGATGCTGAGGATGCGCGCGCTGACGAGCTGCCCCTCCGAGACGACGTTGCGCGGGTGCAGAAAGTGTCCCTCGGCGAGTTCGGAAACGTGGATCAAGCCTTCGAGACCTTCTTCGATCCGGGCGAACGCCCCGAAATCGACCACGTTGGTGATCACGCCCTCGACCATCTCGCCGATTTGATAGCGCTGCTGAACGGTTTCCCAGGGGTCGGGGTGCAGGCGCTTCAGGCTGAGGGCGATGCGCCCCGCCTCGCGGTTGACTTCCAGCACGTATGCCCTGACCAACTGCCCGCGCTCCAGCAGTTCCGCCGGATGCCCGACGCGCCCCCAGCTTAATTCGCTGATGTGGATCAGCCCTTCCAGCCCGCCGAGATCGACGAACGCGCCGAAGTCGCACAGGTTGGTGACGATTCCCTCGACGTAGTCGCCGGAGCGCAGGCGGGTCAGCAGGTCGGCGCGCTCGCCGGGCTGGGCTTTCGCCGCTCGCTCCGACAGGATCAGCCGGTTCTGCTCGGCGCTCAGCTCGATCACGCGCAGCGTCAGCGCTTCGCCGATGCGCGAAGTCAGTACCTTCTTGCGGGTGAATTCGTTGGATGTCGACGGGAAGTCGATTAGCTGGCTGGCGGGCACGAAGCCGCGCAGCGTGCGCCATTCCACCAGCAGACCGCCGCGATTGTAGCCGGTGGCGGCTAGCTCGACGACCTCGTCCTGCTCCATGATCCGGCGGATTTCGTCCCAGTCCGACTGGGACGCGGGTTCGATGGGCTGCTGATGCTGCCCATCGACCGGCTGCTCGACCGCGCCTGCCCCTCCATCATCGACATGCTCTAACGGCACAGGCTCGGCATACTCCCCCTCGCGCAGTAATGCCGTCCAGTACCCCTCGTCGAGCGGCGGAGGCGGTGTGTAATCCCGTCGCTGCACATTGGTAGTCATTCCGCATCCCTCTACAATTTACAATAAACAAGCGACTTTTGTATAAAACCCTCGATTAGTATAACACTTCGGCGCAAAAATACACAAACCGGGCAGGGAACGGATGTTCGCAATTTACCAGCGACAATCGCCGCTTCCCGTGCGATTCGCGGCGCTGGTGGGAGCGCTCCCTCGAACGGGCACTGACGAGCCAATTTATTCAGTCATGGGTTGGTGTTCGCCATTGGCGATGCTGGCGGTTTCCATCGCCAGCAGGGTTTCGGCGACGGCGTTGGCGGCATTACGCTGCTTGCGGTACAGGTCGGGTTCACTGAGCGCCAGCCGCTGCGCTACGTCGCTCACCTTCACCTTCTGGACGTAACGCAGATCGAGGATGTTGTAGAGCGTCCATTCCGGGCTGAGCAGCTTGCGCTCGCCCTCCGGCTTCTGCTTCTCGATGGACTTGATCAGCACGGCGCGCAGGGCTTTCGCCGGGCTGTCGTCGTTCTCCGGCATCGCCTCACGAACGACGTGCAGATCGAGCAACTGGCTGTCGGTCAAGCCGGGACCGCCCCACAGATGCTTGAGCGCGGCGCGCACCTGCTCCTGAACTGCTCAGGGTCGATGTTTTCGGCGGCAAGCTGCGACTCGCGGCGCGGGCGGTATTCGAGGTCGGCGGCGCTGGTGCGCGTGATGTTGATCTGCGGCAGCAGCCCTTCGAGGGCGGCGAAAATCTCGCCTTGCAGGTTGATGTCATCCAGCGCCTGCGCCGCGCGGCGCGTGAAGGTCGCCAGCATCGAAAGCTCGTCGTCGCTGAGGTCGATTTCGACCGAGCGCGCCTGAATCCCCATGAAGCCAATCGGGGCAGCGCCGCCGTTGCCGGAGAACTGGCTGTGCCTGCCGTACAGCGGGATGATCCAGTAGGTCTGCCAGCGCTCGATGTGCAGGTCGTCGACGCCGTTTTCGAGCAGTTGGGCGACGATATCGCGCTCGTCCAGAAGCAGCGCGGCGGTCGGGCGCACCGAGCCGACCGAGCCGACCACTTCCGGCGCTTCCTCGTTGAGCGAGGCGACGAACGCGCTGTTCACGCGCAGGTAGTCGCAGGTCGAGGAGAGGATCGCTTCGAGAAGCTGGAGCAGGTCGCCGCGCGTCAGCAGGCGCTCGCTCAGGTTGCCCAGCTTTTCCAGTTGGTCGGCTTCCTCGCCGGAATAGACGAGACGGCGCTCCAGGTAGGGGAGGGCGAGCGCAATCGACCATTGCCACAGCAGCACGACCGCCACCACCGCGAACGGCATGAACGTCTGCCCCTGCAAGCCGAAGATGCGCGTCGTCGGCGTGACGAAGATGATCGTCACCAGCGCCAGCAAGCCGGTCGCCGGACCGCGCAGGATGAAGCGCAGCAGCTCGGTCTTGACCACCCGGTCAGGGATGCGCGAGCCGAAGAATGACAGTGGGTACGCCAGGAACAGCAGCATGAAGATCACGACCACGTTGGTCAGGTTGACCAGAAACAACCCGATCAGCGAGAATTCCTGCCCCAGCCCCAGCAGCACCGAAAACGGGAAAATGCCGACGGCGGGCGTCAGCATGGCGATTTGCAGATACCCCATGCGGCGGCGGGTGCTGCGCGTCAGGCAGCGGGCGCGGGCGCGCTGCACGTTGATGAAGGCGACGGCGCTGGCGATCACGAAGTAGGCGACGTAGACCGGAAAGACCGGACCGGCGCGCAGGCTGACGTAAATCCCGCTCTCGAAATACGGCGGATCGACCCTTTCCGGCGAGATCAGCACGTTGGTAAAGGCGGCAGTGATCAGGAACACCGCGCTGATCAGGTACAGGATGCGGCTGACACGCCGCCGCCGCCCGCGCGAGTGCAAGCCGGTCGTCGCCAGCAGGGCGTCCGAGAGGTGGAACATGGCGGCGGGCAGAAAGGCGATGCCGACCCACTGCAAGCGCAGCGTGGCGATGTACGTGCCGACGCCGGGACCCAGCGAGATGAACACGTCGCACAGGTAGCCCGCCGTCACGCAGCCGAGCACAATCGCCGATGTGCGCGCCACCGGGTCGCGCAGGTTGCGGGTGAGGTTGTACAGCAGGATGGACGCTGCCACCACGACGATAGCCGCCGCGAGCGTCTCATTTGCCAGATTGAGAAACGAAGCGATCAGGGTTTCCATGTGTCGCTAGCGTACCGACTGGCTGAAGAATACGGCAATGTCCCGGTTGGGGAAATAGCGGTCGTTGAAGCCGCAAAAGGCAAATCCGGCGGCTTCGCAGAAGCGGATGCCGGGATAATTCTTGGTCTGCGTCTCGACCGTGATCCGGCTGAGTTCGTGCTCGCGCGCCCACATGGTGGCGGCTTTGGTCAGCCGCAGCGCGATCTGGTGGCGGCGGTAGGGGCGCGAGACGACGATGTCGTGTACAAACCCGATCCCATACAGATGATCACCGCGCATCGTCAGGTAGCCGATGATCTCCGGTTCGTCGTCGCGGGTGGTCGCCACTAGAAAACACTGGGCGACGTGCGCGGCGGCACGCAGGCGATCTTCGCTGGCGGGATAGTCGATTTCCAGCGTGCGCGGCAGGCGCTCGGTCTTGAAATCGATGCGCCAGCCGTCGTCCGAGGCGATCTGCATCTGCCAGACGTATTCGGTTTCGTAGCTGTGGTCGAGGAGCAGGCAGTTGGGGATGTCGCGCGCCAAGCCGTCCCGGATGATGACGCTCAACGTTTCGGACATATCAGGCAAGATAAGCGTCGCCAAACGTCCCGCTGATGTCGATCTCGATCAGAGGACGCATGGTGTCGGCATCGCGGGAGACGTACGTGCCGTCCTCCTGCACGTCGTAGCGGCTTTCGTCGGCGTGGACGTTGAACATGCGCGCGCCGGACGCCCGTACCATCGCCCGGTAGCCGGGCGGCACGATCACGTGGATGTTGCCCAGCGTCGAGCGAAGCTGCATCGGCTCCAGCGCTTCTTCCGGGCAGACGACGCGGATGTCGCCGAAGCCCGTGCCGACTACCGTGCGCTGGACGATCAAGCCGGACAGGTCAAGCTGCACCTGACCGAGACTGGTGGTCACAAACACGCTCCAGGGCAAATCCTGTGCCAGCGCGACCCGCCAGTCGGCGAACGACAGCCAGGGCGTGGCGCTCCGGTGCATCTTCAGGTTGGCGTGATCGCGGTCGACTTCCAGCGACGGGCGCGAATTGGCGGCGTACTGCCCGGCGATCAGCCGACCTTCGCGCTCCAGCGCGTAGATGCTCACGTCGATTTCGGCGGCGCTGACTTCGAGCGCTGCCGATTCGACACTGCCGCGCGTAATCCCGAATGAGCGGGCTTCGTCGCTGGGGACGATGTCGCCGCGCAGCAGGATCACGCCGCCGATGATTACAAGCAAAAGCGGCCACAACGCACCCGCGTTGAAGCCGCTTAGCAGCAGAAAGTTATTGAGCAGAAGGACGACCCCCAGCGCCGTCAGCGCCAGAGACCACAGCAGCAAACCGCGCGTCGCGCGCACAAGCGTTACTCCTCGTAAAGATAATCACGAAGGATAACGTTTGCGGACGATTGGCGCAAGCGGTTGAGTGCCTGCGCTTCAAGCTGACGCACGCGCTCGCGGGTCACGCCGATTGCCTGACCGACTTCTTCGAGCGTATACACGCGCCCATCTTCCAGACCGTAGCGCAGGCGCAAAATCTGGGCTTCGCGCGGCGGCAGCCGGTCGAGCGCGCCCTTCAACTGCTCGTGGAGCAGGTTGGTCGCCACTTCTTCCGCCGGAGCCGGGCTGTTCACGTCCTCGACGAAATCGCCGAAGGTGCTGTCGCCCTCGTCGTCAATCGGCGTCTCCAGGCTGACCGGGCGGCGCGCGATTTCCAACAGATTTTCGACCTTGTCCGGCGTGGTTTCCATGCCGACGGCAAGCTCGTCCATCGTCGGCTCGCGCCCCAAATCCTGCGTCAGACGCATCTGCACCCGGCGCATCCGGTTGAGCTGGTCGCCCATATGAACGGGCACACGGATGGTGCGCCCCTGATCGGCGACCGCGCGGCTGACCGCCTGCCGAATCCACCAGGTGGCGTAGGTGCTGAACTTGTGCCCGCGACGGTATTCGAACTTGTTGGTCGCGCGGATCAAGCCGATATTGCCTTCCTGAATCAGATCGAGGAAGGGCACGCCGCGCCCGATGTACTTCTTCGCCACGCTGATCACCAGTCGGGCGTTGGCGCGGATCAAATGCTCCTGCGCCAGCTCGCCGTCGTAGATCAGGTCGCGCAGGGTATACACGTCGTCCAGCGGCAGCGATTCGCCCTGCTCGTCGAGCAGGCGACGCGCGTTCTCCGCCGCTTCCATGCGCTTGGCAAGCGCGACTTCTTCGTCCGCCGTGAGCAGCGGGACGCGCCCGGCTTCCTTCAGGTACAGCCCAACCACATCGTCGCTGTCGAGTGCCTGCTGGTAACCCGCGTCGTCGATGAGCTGGCTGCCGACCATCAGGGTGGTGTCCAGGTCTTCTTCTTCGCCGATTTCCGGCTCGAAGTCGGCTTCACCCGCCGGACGCCGGGAATCAAACAGCGCCTCGCTGCTGACCGCCTGCGACCCCACGTCGATGCCGACATCGAGCAGGTCGTCCATCAGGTCGTCGAGCAGCGCGATGTCGCGCTCCGCCTCCGGGAACACAGCCAGAATATCGTCGTAGCTGAGCGTTCCCTGCTTACGCGCCTTCTCAATTAGTTGGCTGCGAATGTCTTCCGTGTTCATGACTGCAAGCATACGTTACACACCACACAACTTTACCGTCTATGCAGACAAATATAGACGGAATTATCACGATATATCTTACGTCTTTTTTCGATTATGACGTAGAATTGGCTGACAATGAACGAGGCGAGGGACTATTAAGTGTAGTCCGTCCGGTACACGCAAACAAGCAGAATACTGCTAATTTTAAGACTTGTCAAGCAACCGGCGGTGTCTTTAACGCGGCTATAAGAAAATCGACCGCTGATCGCTCAAGCAGGTATAAATCGGGGCGGTCGTCGACCAGCGCATAATAGGCATCGCCGGTCGGGGTGCGGTAGCCGATGGCGACGGCGTGGCTGCCGCTGCTCAGCACGATGTCGACCGCCAGAATCCCCTCCGGCGTGAAGCCGTAAGTCGTCTTGTCCTCGCTCGCGCTGAGCGGAACCGTGCGGTGGAAGGGCAGCACCACCATCGTCCGGGCGATTAGCTCGGCGCCGTTCACGTCGAGCGTGCCGCTGCTGTCAGGCGCCGTCCACGAGCCGTCGTCGGCGCGGGCGATGGTGAACGTCTGTCCCGTCTCCGGGCTGCGTAGGCGAATCGCCTGAATATCGTCGATTCGCAGGTCTTTGAACACGCAGTACGAGCAGTCGCTGGTCGTGACCGTGCTGCCCGACGGCTGGCTGGTCTGCATCGCCAGCAGCGTCGCCAGCGCGACGAAAACTATCAGCAGGATGATGATGAGGCGGTTGTTTTTCATCGCCGCGTCCGGCGCATCCAGATCGCCACGCCCGTCGCCAGCACCGCGCCGGGGAGCAGGAACACCGTCAGGAAGGTGATCAGGTCGAGCGTCTGTGTGCTGACGAAGATCAGCGGCGAGCCGACGCCGTAAAGCTGCGGCGAGAAGGTGATCTTCTCGCCCAGCCCGGTGAGCCACGACATGCTGTCGGTGAACAGCACGCCGTTGCCGCCGGTCATGACCAGCCCGTTGGAGACAAAGTCGCTGTCGCCGATCAGCACGATGCGGGCGTTGGTGACCAGATTGCTCGACCAGACGACCGTCGTCAACGGACCGGGCACGTCCACGCCTGCATCATAGCCATAGGTGTTGGTCTCGCCAAGCGTGCGCAGGTCGGTTTCGCCGTAGCTCTGCTCGGACGACAGGATCACCTGCCCGTTGGCGATATTGGCGGGCGCGCTGTTCAGATTGACTTCGAGCGCGCGGGCGACGCGGAACATGGTCGGGTTGCTGGCGGGGTCGAGCCGCGCGCCAAGGTCGGTATCCGAGAACACGTAGGCGCTCATCGAATCGAGGGCGGTCGTCCCGCTGAATCCCGGATCGACCACCGCCATGTCGAGCGCGCGGATGCCGTAATTCGACCAGAGATACTGGTTGAAATTGCCAGCCTGCTTCAGAAACGGATCGCTGTTGAACAGCACGTCCGCCAGCAGCAGCAGCGTGCCGCCGCGCAGCAGGTAGCGGTCGACGATGCGGATTTCCGCGTCGGTCAGGTCGCCGATGGGGCGGGCGAATACTACCGTCGCCGCGTCGTTCGGGATGTCCTGATCCTTCGCCGCCAGATCGCTGATGTCGAGCGGGTAGGTGACCAGCCCGCTCTCGCGCACGCCCGCGTTGATGCCGGAGATGCCTTCCTGCGACGTGTCGAGCGGGTCGCGCTCGCCCAGCCCCACGTCGAAGTAGACCGTCATCGTCCCGGCGATCAGCAGCCGCGAGATCGCCTGCGTGATGTCGCGCTCCTGCTGGTCGCCGCGCGGCACGCGGGCGAGGGTCGTGAAGTCGGTCGACTTTTCGGCGTCGTCGTTGACGTAGGAGATGAACACCTGCGCGTCCTCGGTGACGCCGTAATACTGCGCCAGCGCGGGCTGCTCGTCAGGATCAATGTAGACGCGGGTGATCAAGCCGTCGGTATCGGATTCGTACAGCCGGAAGAACTCGTCGTCGATCTCGCGCTGCGCCAGCGCCCGCGACGAGTAGAAGCCGGTGATGCGGATCGGGCGGGTGACGCGCGCCAGCACGCGCTCGGTTTCCGGGCTGAGCGTGAAGCGCTGGGCGACGGTCATGTCGAGCGTGAGCGCGCCGCGCTGGAGCAGCAGGTAGACCAGCCCGGTGATGCCGATCAGCAGCAGCGTCGAGAATACGGCGGTGGTGCTGCGCCGCGCCTGCCGCCCGCTGACGAACCCGGCGAACTCGCGCGGCGAGAGGATCGCCCACAGCGCGATCCCGGCGATGCCAACTCCCAGCGCGATGCCGACGTACAGCGTCACGCCACCCTGCCAGATCAAGCCCAGCACGCCGACCAGCAGCGCCGCCGCGCCGACAAAGCTGGCAGCCTGCCCGACGTTCCTACGTGATCGTTTCCGCGTCGCATCAGCGCCACCGGTTCGATCTGGACGATGCGAATGGTGATGAACAGCGCCACCGCGATCACGCCGGTGAAGAAGGCGGCGTCCTCGGCGCGCAGCAGCCCGGCGGCGAACGAGGTCGAGAAATGTCCCTGGAGCGAGAGCGTGCGCACGAAGCGGGCGATGTCGATGTTGGCGATCAAATCGCCCGCCTGGTCGCCCAGCCACAGCAGGATCAGCGTGACCATGCTCAGGAAGGCGGCGACGATCTGGTTCTCGGTCAGCGCCGAAAACAGGATGCCGACCGCCAGCGTCGCGCCGCCGTACAGCCAGATGCCGATGTAGGCGCTCACGGCGTGACCGATGTCCGGCACGGTGATCGCCAGCAGAATGAACTGATACAGGAAGGTGAGCGCCAGCAGCAGCGTAAAGTAGAACCACGCGCCCAGAAACTTGCCGATCACGATGCTGGTATCGGAGACGGGCGCGGTCAGCAGCAGCTCAAGCGTGCCCTCGCGCCGTTCTTCGGCGAACAGGCGCATCGTCAGCAGCGGGGCGAAGAACACCATCGTGAACGACAGCACCGTCGGAACCAGCGACGGCTCGGCGGCTTTCGTCCCCATGCTGACGGCGAGATCGCGGTTGAACAGCACGCCGGTCAGCAGCAGCGTGGCGGCGGCGATCACGTAGGCGAATGGTGAGGTGAGATACTGCCCGACTTCGCGGCGGAATACGATCAGCACAGGCACGATCAATCCCCCACGATTTCGAGAAAGATCGATTCGAGCGACGACGTGACGGCGCGCATTTCCAGCAGCGTGTACCCGGCGCTGACCACCCGCGCCGAGACTTCGCCGCGAATCTCGACGTTCGGCTTGACGTGGGCGACGAAGCCCCTGCCATCTTCTTCGACGCTTTCGACGCCGGGGATGGCTTGCAGCAGCTCGCTGGCTCTCGCTCTGGACGCGCCGCTGATCTCGATGTAGAGCGCCGCGCCGGGTTGGAGCTTCCTGCGCAGATCGGCGGGCTTGCCCTGGGCGATGATCTTGCCCTTATCCATAATCAGCACGCGGTCGCAGACCTGTTCGGCTTCGGTGAGGATGTGGGTGCTGAACAGCACGGTGTGATCCGCGCCGAGCGCGCGCACGCTCTCGCGCACCTCGATCACCTGCTGCGGGTCGATGCCGATGGTCGGCTCGTCAAGGATGATCACGGGCGGGTTGTGGACAAGCGCCTGCGCCAAGCCGAGCCGCTGGCGCAAGCCTTTCGACAGATGGCGGATCAGCACGTGCTGGCGGTCGGTGAGCTGGACGCGCTCCAGCGCCGCGTCGACCTGCGATTTGGCGTTTCCGACGCCGCGCAGCTTCGCCCA
>JAXLWE010000021.1:0-79721 GCA_046328655.1 Anaerolineae bacterium
CAACAGCCGCTGCGCCGCATCCGAACGGAAAAAGGAGTCACTCAACGCTGTTCTTCGAGGCAGGTTAATATCCATAATTCCAGCATTCCCAAATGCACTATACGGAAGCGCGGACGACATCGCCGCGCTGCGTCGCCAACCACATGATTTTTTCCTGAGTCGCTTCGGCGCTGCTGAGTTCCCCGGTGATGCGACCCTCGCACATGACCACGATCCGGTGGCTCATGCGCAGGATTTCCGGCAGTTCCGACGAGATCATGATGATCGCCTTGCCCTGCTGGGCAAGCTCATTGAGCAGGCGGTAGATTTCGCTCTTTGCGCCCACATCGATGCCGCGCGTCGGCTCGTCGAAGATCAGGATGCTTGTGTCGGCGGTCAGCCACTTGGCGATGACGATCTTCTGCTGGTTGCCGCCCGACAGATTCTTGACCTTCTGCTGCACGCTCGGCGTCTTGATCGAGAGCGTCCGCACCAGACGATCCGCCGCCGCATACGTCTTGCCGCGTTTCACCCAGCCGAGCGCGCCGATGAACTTGTTGAATGCCGCCAGCACAATGTTCGCTTCGACATCCATCTTCAGCGCCAAGCCGTAGCGCTTGCGATCCTCGGACAGATAGCCGATGCCGTGCTTCACCGCGTCGCCGGGGCTTTTGATACGGACGGACTTGCCATCCACCAGAATCTCGACCGTGTCGACCGGGTCAGCGCCGATCACCGCCCGCGCGACTTCGGTGCGTCCCGCCCCCATCAGCCCGGCAAAGCCGAGGATTTCGCCGCGCTTGAGGCTGAAGTTCACGTCCCGCAGGACGCGCCCCTTGTTGAGATTCCTGACCTCCAGCACGATCTCCTGATGGGTATCTTCCGGCACTTCGGGCGCAGTCTCGTAAATCGTGCGCCCAACCATCATGTTGATGATCCGGTCGATGGTGACTTCTTTGGTCAGGACGGTGTCGATGTAGCGCCCGTCGCGCATGACGGTGATGCGGTCGGAAATCTGCTTCAGTTCCTCAAGGCGGTGGCTGATGTGGACGACGCCGACGCCCTTGTCGCGCAGTTGGCGCACAATGCGGAACAGTTCGTCGATCTCCGTCTCGGTCAGCGCCGCCGTCGGCTCGTCCATGATCAGCACTTCGGCGTTGAACGACAGCGCCTTGGCGATCTCGATCATCTGCTGCTTGGCGACCGACAGGTCGGAGACTTTGGTGCGCGGGTCAATCGTCAGGTTGAGCGTCTGGAGCAGCTCGCGCGTGCGCTCGTTGATGGCGGCGTCGTCCAGAACGAAGCGCATCCCGCGCCGAGGCTCACGCCCGATGAAAATATTCTGGGCGACGGTGAGGTGCGGCATCAGGTTGAGTTCCTGATGGATCATGCTGATGCCGAGTACTTGAGCGGCGTGCGGATTGGGGATGTGGACTTCGCTGCCCTTGAGGAGAATGTGCCCGGCGTCCTTGCTGTAGACCCCGGCGAGGATTTTCATCAGCGTGGACTTGCCCGCGCCGTTCTCGCCGACCAGAGCATGGACTTCGCCCGGCAGCAGCTCGAAGCGACAGTCTGACAGGGCATGGACGCCGGGAAAGGACTTCTCAATCCCTTCCATTCTGAGCAAAATGGCGTTCATAAACAACCTCAGTATTTTTGTGAAAAACTCTACTTCACTTACGCGAACTAAACGAGCGTTTTCAATATGATAACGCTAACATGGTAACCATAACATAACACCGTTTAGCGCCGCTGTCAATTGGTCAATGCGCATCACTTCACCACGCCGATGGTCAGCATGATATTGGCGTAGATGCGCGCTTCGCCGGTGGCGATCACCAGCCCGACCTCCGTGCGCCGCCCCAGATCGTAGAAGGCGAAGCGCTCGACGCGCTGAAGCTCCTGCCCGACCAGCAGCGCGCTGAACTCGGCGAAAATGTCCGGTGTGCTGCCATCGGCGGGCTGCATGACGTGCACCGCCTCGACCGGGATCGCGCTGACGACCGCTTCCAGTGCGTCGGTGGCGGAGACCAGCCCCCGGCGCAGGTTGAGGTAGACGCGCCGCCGCCGGGTTGCGGGTGGCGAACGGGTAATTGCCGTCGGCGATCAGTACCATGCTGCCGTGCCCCATACTGCCGAGCGCGCCGATAATCCCGGGATGAATAACTTCGTGGTGAGCATTGGTTATCCTTTCAGAGACGTTCAACCGTCACATGCGGCTCAAGCCGCTCATAGTCGTACCGCGAGAAGATACCCGCCCCAAGCCGCATGGCGTTGGCAGTCCCGGCGGCGCCGCAGCGCAGCGCATCTTCCAGGAGAGCTGCCCGCCGTGAGCCGATGGACGACGCCCGCCAGCAGACAGTCGCCCGACTACGGCATCGACAATCGTCACCTGAGGCGGGCGGGCAAGACCTTGTGCCAACTGCCCCAACCGCCCCATCCGCTCCCAGCGACAGGATGACGCTCGTCCGGGTAGCGGCGGCGGTTTCGACGACGGCAGCGACGTAGTCTTCATGGGTGACGACCGCCGCCGACCAGATCGCCGAATTCTCTCAGGTTAGGCTTGATCAATTCGGGCTTCCAGCCCACGCCGGAGCGCTTCGCCGCTGGTATCCAGATAAGCGGAATGCCGCGCGCAAGCGATCTCGATCAACTGCGCATAGAAATCGGTCGGGACGCCTGCCGGGAGGCTGCCGGCCAGCGTCACGGCGGCGTGATCATAGGCTGCGCCGGAAAAGCTCGATTAGCTCGGCGAGGCGGTCAGGCGAGATCGGCTCGCCCTGCTCGTAGACTTCGGTCAGCGTGCCGTTTTCCGGGTCGAGGATCGACAGGCACGCCCGCGACTCGGCGTCGGTGTAGACGAACTGCGTGGCGATCCCTTCGCGGCGAAGCGCGTCCTCGATGAACCCACCCGCGAAGCCACCAACCCAGCCCGTCATGACCGGGTCGCTGCCGAGAGTTTTCAGCGCCCGTGCGACGTTGCAACCCTTCCCGCCGCCACCAGCAGCCGCTGCGGACGGTGAATCTCGTCAAGCCGAAACGGGTTGACGGCGGTCTTGTCAACGCGTTAGCGTTGACGCAAAGGATCGCGGACGCCGCCTTGCCGGACGAGCCGAAGAACCGGATGCGCTCGCGCACGCCTTCGATCACCGCCAGCGCGCCGGACCGAGATAATTTTTGCGCGGTCGACAATCGCTTCGTCATCTTCCAGCCGGGCGCGTGCCGCCAGCGTGAACACCTTGTTAAGCTGCGTCGCCACGTTGACCTTGCACAGCCCCAGCCGGATACCTTCGGCGATCTGCCCATCCAGCACGCTGGACGAGCCGTGCAGCACCAGCGGAAGCGAGACGGCGGCGCGATCGCCTTCAGGCGTTCGAGATCGATGGAGACGTGCTTGTCGACGACAGCGTGCATTGAGCCGAGCGCAATCGCCAGCGAATCGATCCCGGTTTCTGGCGACGAACGCCGCCGCTTCGTCGGGGTCGGTCAGCGCGCCAGTATCCTCGGATACACCCGGCTTGGGGACTTCGCCGAGTTCGGCTTCCATGCACACGCCCGCAATCCGCGCCTCGTCCGCCAGCCGCCGGGTCATTTGGACGTTCTGGTCGTAGGGCAGCAGGCTGCCGTCGAACATCACCGAGGTGAAGCCAAGCGAGATCGCCCGCCGAACCTCGTCCTCGGTCGCGTGGTCGAGGTGCAGGGCAATCGGCACGGCGACCGACTGCGCCGCGACCCTGCCGACCGCCGCGATGTATTCCAGTCCAAGCAACTCCGCGCCGCTGCCGAGGTATTGCAGCGCGCGGTGGCTGACCTGAATGACGGCGGGCGACTGCTCCGCTTGCGCGGCGATGACAATCGCCTGAACCTGTTCCAGTGTGTTGGCGTTGAACGCGCCGATGGCAAATTTCTCGCGCTGCGCCCGGTCGAGCCAGGGTCTGAGATCACACAGCGTCATGAATCACTCCTTTGATGCTGTACAGCAGAATAGCTAGGATGGCTGGGCGCGCGGCGCGGCGCTCGACTGCCGGACGATCAACTGCGTGGGCAGCAGAATCTCCTGCGGCGCGCCGGTTGCTGCCCCAGACAGACGATCCAGCATCAACTGAGTCGCCCGCCGCCCCAGATCATAGGCTGGCTGGCGGACGACCGTCAGGAACGGTTCGACGCCCATGACTTCGAGCAGATCGTCGAAGGTCACGACTGATATATCATCCGGCACGCGCAGATTCGCCTCTTTCAGCGCCCGCAGCGCCCCAAAGACGATGAAGTTGTTCGCGGCGAGCAAGGCAGTCGCCTCTTCCGAAGCGAGCACCCGCTTCGTCAGATCGTAACCGCTCTTGACGGTGAACCCGCCGTAGTACTCGCGGGCGAAATCCTCCAGCCCGGCTTCCGCCAGCGCCCGGTGATACCCGGCGATGCGATCCGCCGCCGTCGTGACCTGCATCGGACCGCTCAGCGCGACGATGCGGCGATGCCCCAGCTCGATCAGATGGTTCGTCAGTTGGTACGCGCCGATTTCCGTATCGCAGCGCACGATGTCGACTTCCAGACCGGGCGCGCGGCGGTCGAGCACGACGAACGGCACGCCGCAGTCCTGAAGAAACTTGCCCGATTCCACTGAAGATACCGCAGGGACGAGCAGGACGCCATCCACCTGCTTCTGGATGACGACGTTCAGGTACTGGGCTTCCTTATCGCGCGATTCGTCGGTGTTGCACAGGATGACGCTGAAGCCCTGCTCGCTGGCGGCATCCTCGACGCCGCGCGCCAGCGTGGTGAAGAACGGATTGGTGATGTCGCTGATGAGCAGCGCGAGCGTCTTGGTCTGCTTGAAGCGCAGGCTGCGGGCGAGCGCGTTGGGCACGTAGCCCAGCTCGGCAATCGCCTGTTCGACACGCTCGCGGGTCTTTTTGTGGATATAGCCGGAGTTGTTGATCACGCGCGAGACCGTCATCGGGGAGACGCCAGCGCGCTTGGCTACATCGTTCAGGGTTGTCATGGAAAATAAGCTTTAGTTAGGGATAATCTATGGTAACCATACCATGTTAACCATACCATAACATGCAATAAGCGGCGTGTCAATCAGGCGGAGATGGCAAGCCCGCCCATCTACGGTATGCTTCGGAAATTCAGTTTATCCACACGAATGACAAACCGTTAGGAGCAAGTCATGACACTGAAGTTCGGAACGTTCGTGCCGCAGGGCTGGCGCATGGACCTGGTCGAAATTGACGATCCGGTCGAGCAGTACGCGGCGATGACGCAGGTCGGCACGGCAGCGGAAGCCGCCGGATACGACTCGATCTGGGTCTACGATCACTTCCACACCGTACCGACGCCCGAAATCGAAACCACGTTCGAAGCGTGGACGATCACGGCGGGGCTGTCGCGCGATACGTCGCGCGTGCGCATCGGTCAGATGGTGACGTGCAACGGCTACCGCAGCCCGGCGCTGCTCGCCAAGATCGCCTCGACCATCGACGTGATGAGCAGTGGGCGGCTGATCTGCGGCTTGGGCGCGGGCTGGTACGAACACGAATGGCGCGCCTACGGCTACGGCTTCCCCGACATCCCGGATCGGATGCGCATGTTCCGCGAAGCCGTCGAGATCGTCCGCCGCATGTGGCTGGACGAGAAAGCCACGTTTCATGGCAAGCATTACACGATTGACGGCGCGATCAATGAGCCGAAAGGCGTGCAGACACCGCACATCCCGCTGTGGCTGGGCGGCGGCGGCGAAAAGGTCACGCTCAAGCTGGTGGCGCAGTTCGGCGACGGCTGCAACGTGGGCGGCGGCAGGCTCGACATCGTGGAGCACAAGCTCGGCATCCTGCGCCAGCACTGCGATGCGCTGGGGCGGGACTTCAACGAGATCGCCCGAAGCACCAACATGAACGTATTCCTGCTGGAAAACGGCGACGACCCCGAAAAAGCGACCGCGCAGGTGCGCGGATCACGCAGCTACGAGGACTACACGCGCGACGCTTTCGTCGTCACACCGCAGCAGATGATCGACCACATCGGCAAGCTGGTCGACCTGGGCGTGAATTACGTGATCACCTACTTCCCGCGTGTCGCCTACGACCAGGCGATGCTGCGCCGCTTCGCCAGTGAGGTGATGCCCGCGTTCGCTTAGCGCAGGAGGAAATCTCATGACCGCTTCGACCGTTCAACCCGGCAGCATGGCGGCATACGGCGCGCTCCCGGGTCCGCGCGTCACGCCGGAGCTGATCGGACTCATCAGAACCGGGCGGGTTTACAGTCTGGCGGTCGTGCATTACGCCGGGATGCCCGCGCCGGAGCCGATGGTCTCGTACACGATTGCGCCACACCTGCGGCACGGCGATCAGGACGTGCTCCGTCCGGCGTCGGCAGCCGCCGAAGTGATCAGCATGTCGATCCACGTCGGCACGCACATCGACGCCCTGTGTCACATCGGCGAGCAGCAGGACGCGGCGGGCAATCCGAGCGCCGACGGCGATGTGCGGCTGTACGCGGGCGAAAATGCCACCGTCCGCGCGGCAGACTACGCCGATTTTCGCGGGCAGCGCCACCTGACCATCGCCGAGATGCCGCCCATCGTGACGCGCGCCGTACTGGTCGACGTGGCGGGTTCGCTGGGCGTGGATGTACTGCCCGACGCCTACAGCATCAGCGCCGACGAAATCCGCGCTGCGCTCGGGCAGCAGGGCACGACGGTCACGCCCGGCACGGCGGTATTGATCCGCACGGGATTTTACAGGCACCTCGCCAGCGGCAACCCCGCCTACCGCGACGCGATCGCCGGGATCGGGCTGGAAGCTGCGCAGTGGCTGCACGCCCAGGGGATGATCCTCGCAGGGGCGGACAACATGACGGTCGAAGCCCTGCCCCCGGCGCAGCACCCGGTACACCGCTATCTGCTGGTACATAACGGTGTCACGCATCTGGAGAATCTGTATCTGGAGGAGCTGGCGGCGAACCGCGTATACGAGTTCCTGCTGATCGTCACACCGCTGCGACTGACGGGCGCGACCGGCTCGTGGGTGCACCCGATTGCGATTGCCTAGCCGCGCTCGTAGGTGGCGCGCAGGTACACGTCGACCAGATAGCGCGGGTAGCCGATGCGGATCAGGTTTTCCTCGCACGCTTTGAGCGACGCGCCGTTATCGCGCCAGTGAGGGACGCGCTTGATCAGCGTCTCGACCTTCTCGCGTGGCATGATGATCCAGGTGTCCTTGGGCACATTGCCATACGAGATGACCGACATATCGTCAGCCGAGATAGCGCTCTTGAGATACGGCGCGATCAGCACGACTTTGGTCGCGCCCTTCTCCTCTTTCAGATAGCGGGCGACGAAGCGCGCTGTGCCGCCGAGGTCGACCAAATCTTCGATCACGCCGACCACTTTGTCGGTCACGTCGATGGACAACTGGTGCAGGATGTGCGGCTCGTCGAGCGGCTGCCCCGGTCCGGCGTAATACTTGACGCCCATCGTGCCAAAGGCAATCGGCGGGATATTCTTGTTGAGCGTCCACGCCAGATGATCGTGGAGCAGCACGCCGGGCAGCATCCCACCCATCGTGATCATGACCGCATGGGTGATCTGCCGCCTGGTGGCGATGTTGTCGATCTGGTAGCGATAGACCGCGCGCGCCAACTGCGACGCGATGTAGGTCATGACGTGGTCGGGGATATAGAGGAATTTGAGCGTGTCGAATTCGACCGTGACGCCGGTCGGGTTCTTCCAGAATTCAGCGTCAATATGGTCGTCAAGCTCTCTGACGTGGTCGGCGTAAGTATTCATGGACGATCAATCCTGCGGAAATTTATCCCCTACGAGCATACCGAAGATATGCCCGTCGTGAAAGATGCGATTCGACCTGAAATGTCTGTAGGGGCACAGCGTGCCGTGCCCCACTGGAGCGTTTGTTATTCCGAAAACCCGCTCAGGCAGTCCCACACCTGACCGCGCTCGACGTTCACCCACAGCGGCAGGCTCAGGTAGCCGTGCGTCTCGTGACGCCAGCCGCCGCCGGAGACGGTTTCCCCGGTAAGCAGGTTACGCCATTCGCCTTCCGGCAGATAATATGATACGTCGCCGTCGGGCGAGAAGATCGGCGCGACCAGCAGCGCCGAGCCGAGCATGTATTGCATGTCGAGCGGGCGGCAGGTCAGGTCGTCGGGGAATTCCAGCACCATCGCCCGCAGCATCGGCGTGCCGTGCTCGTGCGCTTCAATCGCCATGTCCATCAGATACGGCATCAGGTGTTTTTTCAAGCTGTTGAAGAAACGCAGCACATCGACCGCCTCGTCGTCGAACAGCCAGGGCATCCGCGCGCTGGAACTCCCGTGCAGGCGGCTGTGCGACGACAGCAGCCCGAACGCCACCCAGCGCTTGTACAGGTCGGGCGTGGCGGTGTCGTTGAAGCCGCTGATGTCGTGGCTCCAGAAGCCGAAGCCGGTCAGACCGAGCGACAGTCCGCCGCGCAGCGTCTCCGCCATCGACGGATACGACGAGCTGTTGTCGCCGCCCCAGTGTACCGGGAACTTCTGCCCGCCGGTCGTGGCGGAGCGCGCGAACACGACCGCTTCGCCCTCGCCTTTCACGCGCCGCAGCAGGTCGAACACCGTCTGGTTGTACAGATAGGTGTAGTAATTGTGCATCCGCTCCGGGTCGGAGCCGTCGGAATAGCGCACCGCCGTCGGGATGCGCTCGCCGAAGTCGGTCTTGAAGCTGTCGACGCCCATGTCGAGCAGCGCCTTCAGCTTGCCCGCGAACCAGTCGCACGCCGCCGGGTTGGTGAAATCGACAAACGCCAGCCCTGGCTGCCACTGATCCTCCTGATAGACGTTGCCGTCGAGGTCGTGGAGCAGATAGCCGTTCGCCGCGCCCTCGTCAAACAGCGGCGACGCCTCGGCGATGTAGGGGTTCATCCACACGCAGATTTTGATCCCCTTGTCCTTGATGCGCCTGAGCATCGCCGCCGGGTCAGGGAAATTGCGGCGATCCCAGATCAGACTCGTCCAGGTCAGCTCGCGCATCCAGAAGCAGTCGAAGTGAAACACGCTGATCGGGACGCCGAGCGCTTCCATGCGCTCGATGTTGGCGAGGATCGCCGCTTCGTCGTAGTTGGTCGTGAACGAGGTCGACAGCCACAACCCGAACGACCATTCCGGCGGCAGCGCCGGACGCCCGCTCAGCGCCGTGTACTGGTCGAGCGCGTCCTTCATGGTGGGACCGCCGAACAGATAGTAGTCGAGGCTGTGCCCCTCGGCGCTGAACTGCACCCGGCTGACGTGATGCGACGCCACCTCGAACGACACCTGCCCCAGATGGTTGACCAGCACGCCGTAGCCACTGCTGGTCACGTAGAACGGGGCGTTCTTGTAGGCGTACTCCGAGAGCGTGCCGCCGTCTTCGTTCCACGAATCGACCGTCTGCCCGTTACGAACCAGCGCGCTGAAATGCTCGCCCAAGCCGTAGACCGCCTCGCGCACGCCCAGCGAAAGCTGCTCGCGCAGGTAGGTTTTGCCGTTCTGCGCGAACAACCCGACGGCGCGCGGCTGGCTGCTCGTGAGTTCTTGCCCGTCGCGCACGAACTGGATATTCCAGCCCTGCCCGGCAGCGGGCACGACGACCGACAGCCGCCCGGCGCTCAGCCAGGCGTGGGTTTCGTCCTGCCCGGTCGAGACGGTCGGGTTCGACCGCGCGTAGTCCAGATCGAATACGGGCAGCTTCACCCGCCGCCCCTTGAAATGCGTAAGCTGGACGCGGATCACGTCCGGCATGGGCGAGGTGAAGCGCGCCGTGATGCTCGCCCCGTTCAGGTAGTCGCTGCGGTGACGGATGGCGCGATCATACCCCGTGACCACCAGCGCATCCGGCTCGACGCGCACGTCTACCACCGTCGCCGGATACATCGCTTCCGTCCCCGGCAGCAAGCGCCACTGCCCTTCGTCGAATTTCATAAAACCCTCTCTTTGTGCGAGCGTAAGGCTGTTTTCAAATGCCAGCCATCATACCGCATCCGGCAGGCTGATGACCACCTTATCGCACATTTCCGCAACGCGCGTCGATAAATTACGTCCATCACTTGCTTAGTCTGGTTTTTCAGGGAGAATAGAGCGTCTACTGTTTTCTATGGATGAAAAAGAGTTAAGAACATGGCAGCATCGATTGAAAAGCGCCCGTATGGAACGACCACCGACGGCTTTGCCGTCGACCAGTATATTCTGAAGGGCGCGGGCGATCTGGAAGCGAAGATCATCACTTACGGCGGCATCGTTACCGAGCTGATCGCGCCGGATCGGCACGGCACGCCCGCCAACGTCGTGCTCGGCTTCGCGTCGCTGGCGGATTACGAAACCCGCAAGGGCTACCTGGGTGCGCTTATCGGGCGCTACGGCAACCGCATCGGCGGCGGCAAATTCATGCTCGATGGGCAGACCTATACGCTAGCGGTCAACGACAGCGGCAACGCACTGCACGGCGGCAAAAAGGGCTTCAACAAGATGATCTGGGCAGCGGAGCCGCTACCGGGCGCTCAGGAAGTCGGCTTGAAGCTGACCTACCTGAGCGCCGACGGCGAGGAAGGCTACCCCGGCAGCCTGAGCGTCACCGTCGTCTACACCATGACCGCCGACAACGGGCTGCGCATCGACTACATGGCGACCACCGACAAGCCGACTGTCCTCAACCTGACCAACCACTCGTACTTCAACCTGGCGGGCGAGGGATCAGGGCAGTTTACGACCACGTCGTGTGGATCAACGCCGATCAGTACACGGCGGTCGAGGCAGGGTTGATCCCCACCGGCGAGCTGGCGCCGGTCGCCGGAACGCCGCTCGATTTCCGCACCCCCAAAGCCATCGGCGCGGACATCCGGTCGAGCCATCCGGCGATGGTTTGCGGCTTCGGCTTCGACCACAACTGGGTGCTGAATCACGGTGCGGGCAGCCCGACGCCGCAGCCGTCGGTGCGCGTGTACGACCCCGGCAGCGGGCGCAGGATGGAAGTGCTGACGACCGAGCCGGGCGTGCAGTTCTACACGGGCAACCATCTGGACGGGACGATGGTCGGCATTGGCGGCGGCACGTATCGCCAGAGCGACGGGTTGTGCCTGGAGACCCAGCACTTCCCCGATTCGCCGAATAAGCCCGGCTTCCCAACCACCCGCCTCAACCCAGGCGAAACCTATCGCTCGACAACGATTTACCGATTCGAGACGGATTGATCGATAGCTATCGGGCGCAGGTGCAAACTTCGATTGCCTAGCTGCGCCACTACAAACGTTCACTGAAGGAGCAGACTTATGCGCGTGGTCATCATCGGGGGCAGCGGGCATATCGGCACGTATCTCGTGCCGAGTTTGGTCGAGCTGGGGCACGAAGTCATCAACCTGACGCGCGGGCAGAGCCAGCCGTACCTGCCGAATGCCGCCTGGAACTCGGTGCAGTCGGTCGTGGTGGATCGCAAGAGCGAGGAAGCGGAGGGCACGTTCGGCGAGCACGTGCGCGCGCTGAAGCCCGACATTGTGATCGACCTGATCTCCTTCACCGAAGCCAGCGCCCGCCAGCTCGTCGAGGCTCTGCGCGGCGAAATTCAGCATTTCCTCCACTGCGGCACGATCTGGATTTACGGGTACAGCACGCAGGTTCCGGCGAGCGAGGATCAGCCGCGCCGCCCATTCGGAGAATACGGCGCCCAGAAGGCGGCGATAGAAGCCTACCTGCTGCGCGAGGCGCGGCAGAACGGTTTCCCGGCGACCATGCTCCACGCCGGGCACATCGTCGGACCGGGCTACGCGCCGCTCAACCCGGCGGGGCACTTCAACCCGGAAGTATTTGCCCGGCTGGCGCGCGGCGAGACGCTCGCCCTGCCTAACTTCGGCTTGGAGACGGTGCATCACGTCCACGCCTCGGACGTGGCGCAGGCGTTTCTCAGAGCGATCACTCACCACAGCGCCAGCGTCGGCGAGAGCTTTCACGCCGTCTCGCCCGCCGCCGTAACGCTGCGCGGCTATGCCGAGGCGGTCGCGTCGTGGTTCGGCAAGGAAGCACAGCTCGAATTTCTGCCCTGGGACGAGTGGCGCAAGACGGTTTCCGAATCCGAAGCGGCGGCGACGCTCGACCACATCTCGCGCAGCCCGAACGCCAGCATCGCCAAAGCGCTACGGCTGATCGAGTATCAGCCGCGCTACACGTCGCTGCAAGCCGTCTACGAGGCGGTCATGTGGCTGATCGACAACGAGCGAATCACAATTTAGCTATCTCCATAACTGAAGCCAACGATCACTGGAGTTCCGTATGCCTCAACAATTCGCAAAGCCCGCCGTCTCGATGGTCGGAAGCCCGCTACCATCTATCCCGTGGGAGGATCGCCCTGCCAATTCGAGCGCCGCCATGTGGCGCTACAGCGCCAACCCGATCATCCCGCGCGACGCGACCCCTACGGCCAACAGCATCTTCAACAGCGCCGCCGTGCCGTTCGAGGGCAAATACGCGGGCGTTTTTCGTGTGGACGATACCCGGCGGATCATGACGCTGCACACCGGGCGCAGCGACGACGGCTTTCACTGGAACATCGAGCCGGAGCCGATCCAGTGGCATTTTGACGATCCGGAGCTGGGCGAGTTCGTCCACCGCTACGACCCGCGCGTCACCTGGCTGGACGACCGCTACTACATCACGTGGTGCAACGGCTATCACGGTCCGACGATTGGCATCGGCTACACCCACGATTTCAGGGATTACCATTTCGTCGAGAACGCTTACCTGCCCTACAACCGCAACGGCGTGCTGTTTCCGCGCAAGATCAACGGCAAGTTCGCCATGCTCAGCCGACCAAGCGACACCGGGCATACGCCGTTCGGGGACATCTTCTACAGCGAAAGCCCGGACATGATCCACTGGGGCAGACATCGCTTCGTGATGAAGCCGAAAAGCTGGCGCTGGGAGAGCACCAAGATCGGCGCGGGTCCCATCCCGATTGAGACCAGCGAGGGCTGGCTGCTGTTCTATCACGGCGTGCTCACGTCGTGCAACGGCTTCGTCTACAGCATGGGCGCGGCGCTGCTCGACCTCGACCAGCCCTGGAAGGTGATCTACCGGGCTGCCCCGTATCTGCTGTCGCCGCAGATGCTCTACGAGTGCGTCGGCGACGTGCCAAACGTGGTGTTCCCGTGCGCGTCGCTGCACGACCCGGACACTGGGCGCATCGCCATCTACTACGGCTGCGCCGACACCGTGACCGGGCTGGCGTTCACCACGATTGACACGGTGGTCGATTTCATCAAGAGCAATTCGGAAGTCTGACCTATTAATCGGGAAAGGGCGCACAGCCATGCGCCCCTACAAACGCCCGTCGGAATATCCCCATGCCAGACAAACGCTCCGCCGCCGTCGCGTCACGCCATCTGCTGCGCCAACGCACCAGGCGCGCTCATGCCGTCCTTGCCGGGCGCGGCGCGGCGGCGCTTCAGGCGGCGCTGACAGTCCTCGATGTCCGTAGCCGCCCGGTGCTGATCCCGGCGAATAGCTGCTACATCGTGCTGTGGGCGGTGCTGCAACGCGGCTGCCAGCCGGTTCTGGTCGATGTCGATCCGCTCACGGCGAACGTGACGCCAGAGACACTCGCCCGCTGCGGCGTCACGCAGCCCGCCGTCATCATCCCGGCGCACATGTACGGGCTGCCCGCGCCCATGTCGGCGATCACGGCGTGGGCACGCGCGCGCGGTGCATTCGTGATCGAGGATGCGGCGCTGGCGCTGGGGACGCTGGCGGACGGCAAGCCAGCAGGCGCGTGGGGCGACGCCTCGATCTTCAGCTTCGGGCAGGGCAAGACGGCTGACATCGGCTTTGGCGGCGCGCTGCTGACCGACGACGCCCGCCTCGCTACCGAAATCGAGCGAGCGCTCGCCGACATGCCCCTCTGGTCGAAAGCGCTGCAAGCGCTCAACCGCCAGTGGCTGGAAATCTACTGGGCGCTGCACCAGTTCGAGGACGAAAACAACCGCCTCGCCGAAGTTTATCCGGCGCTGTTCGACGTCTACAGGCAGATCACCCGCTGCCGCGCCGCCGACTGGCGTGCGCTCGCTCCGGCGCTCGACCGGCTGGACGAAAATCTCGCCCACCGCCACGCGCTGGCGGAATTCTACGACGAGCAGTTTGCCGGGCTGCCCGTGCGCAGCCTGAGCCGCCCGGAGGACACGTCTCTATGGCGCTACCCGCTGCTCGTGCCCACCGAGCAGCGCAATGAGCTGCTGGAACGTCTGTGGGAAACGGGGATTTTCGAGGCGACGCGCTGGTATCCGTCGCTCCAGCCGATGCTGCGCGCGCTCGCCCCCGGTTCGCCCGCCACGCCGACGCCCGCCACCGACGCACTCGCGAAGCAGATCGTCAACCTGCCGCTTGCGCCGGAGACGACGCGCGAACATGCCCGCGAAATCCTTCGCGTCATCGTCGAATACTTCGAGGCGCTCTAGCCGGGTACTCCCCGCTGGTCGTATATCCTCATACTGATACCATACGCTTGCTCTACGCCCGCTGCCCGGACGGCAGATGGGACTTGACGATTAATGCTGAGCGTAACACAATGAGAGTCTGAGAGTAGGTATTACGCATAGGCAAACAGCCATGACCGCAAAACGACTGATCGGCATTCCACTTCTGTGCATGGCGCTGTTGGTCGCATCTTGCACCTTCAACAACACCGTCTTTCAGGCGCTCGTCCAGGCGAGCTTCCCGCCGACGGGCACGCCATCCGTGCAGATCGCCAGCGTTTCCGAGCGACTGAACTTTGCCGCAGGCTCGACGTCGGCGCAAGTCACCGGACAGATCGACGGAACCAGCATCCACACCTATTTTGTCGAGGCGCGCGCCGGGCAGCGGATGCAGGCGCGGGTCGCATCGCCCTACAGCAACGTCTATCTGACGGTCGTGTCGCCGAGCGGATCGCCGCTGGCGCGAGCGCAGGCGGGCGCGCAGAGCTTCGACGGCACGCTGCCCGAATCCGGCGACTACGTCCTTCAGGTCTCGGCTCCGGTGGGCACACCCGCCACCACCTACCTGCTCAACGTCTCGATCACGGGCGGCGTGCCGACTTCGACGCCGATCCCGCCGCAGTACGTGCGGATTCGCTTCGCAACCGGGGCGACTTCGGCGCAGGTCAACGGTCAGGTGGACGGCACGAGCTTCCGGGGCTATCTGCTGGAAGCGCGCGCCGGGCAGCGGATGCAGATCACCGTGACCTCGCCGACCGGCAACGCTTACCTGACGGTCGTCTCGCCAAGCGGTTCGCCGCTGGCGCGGGCGCAGAACGGCGTCCAGATCTTCGACCAGACGCTGCCGGAGAGCGGCGATTATCGTCTTGAGGTTTCCGCGCCTTCCGGGACGCCGCTGACCAACTTCACACTGTTCGTCTCGGTGACCAACACGTCGTCGGGCGGCACGACACAGCGGATCAGCTTCCCGGCGGGCATGACCTGGACGCAGGTCACCGGGCACATCAGCGGGCTGACCATGAATAATTACCTGCTGGCGGCAGTCGCGGGTCAGTCGATGCTGGTGTTCGTCTCGTCGCCCTCCAATGATGCTTACCTGACGGTTGTCTCGCCGGGCGGCTCAGCCGCTGGCGCGGGCGCAGGCGGGCGCGCAGAGCTTCAGCGGCACGCTGCCGGAGACGGGCGACTACCGGATCACGGTTTCGTCGCCGTCCGGGACTGCCAACACCGACTACACACTTTACGTCTCGGTGACGGGCGGCGTCGCGCCGACGACCACGCCATCGGGCGGCACGCGCATCCGCTTCGCACCCGGCGCGACCGGGGCGACCGTGAACGGAATCATCAACGGCGGCAATCTCGTCATCTATCTGCTCGAAGCGGGCGCGGGACAGCGGATGCGAATTTCGCTCACGTCCCCCGGCGACAACGTCTACATGACAGTCCTCACCCCCAGCGGCGTCAAGCTGACCGACGCCGCGCTGGGCGAGCGCAGTCTCGATCATTTCCTGTCGGAAGGCGGCGACTACACTATTCAGGTGACGACGCTGCCGGGCACGCCGCAGACCAACTATTCCCTGATCGTGTCGATCACCGGCGGCGCGCCGCCCACCAGTCAGCCACCGACGAGCCAACCCCCGACCAGCCAGCCGCCCCCCGGCGCGCAGCGCATCAGCTTTCCGCCCGGCGGAAACTCGGCTCAGGTGAGCGGTCAGGTGGGCGGCTGCACCGTCATCACCTACCTGCTCGAAGCGCTGGCGGGGCAGAACATGCAGGTTTCGGTCTCGTCGCCGACCAACAACGTCTATCTATCGGTGCTGGCGCCGAGCGGCGCGTATCTGGTGCAGGCGGCGGCGGGCGCTGACTTCACTGGCACGCTCCCGCAGAGCGGCGACTACACCTTCCGGTGTCGACAACACCCGGCGCGGCGCAGACGACCTACACGCTCAACGTCACGGTCACGGAGCAGGACAGCCGCTTCCACCGACGTCCCTCGCGCCGACCTCCGCGCCGCCTGCTGGCTACCAGCGCATCCACTTCGCAACAGGCACGACCGGGGCGACCGTGAACGGACAGGTCGACAGCTCGGCTCTGAAGGGCTACCTGCTGGGTGCAAGCGCGGGACAGCGGATGCAAATTTCGCTCACGTCGCCGGGCGGGAACGTGTACCTGACTGTGCTTTCGCCGAGCGGTACGGTGCTGGCGAATGCCGCGATGGGCGAGCAAAGCCTCGACCGCTTCCTGCCGGAGACGGGGGACTACATCATTCAGGTATCCACGCCCGGTGGACTGACGAACTTCACGCTCGCCGTCTCAGTCACGTGACCTAAGCAGCAAACAGGCGGCATCGGAAATCACCGATGCCGCCGCTTTTTGTTTTCGGGACGTGCGTGGATTCGAGAGACTACGCCCCTACCGCCGCTGCGCCAGCAGATACGCTGCGTCGTTCCAGCGCAGCTCATTCTTGAAGTCGTACAGGCGGGTGTCCGCGTCGATCAGCAGGTACTCGATCCCGCCGATCTCGGCGAAGTCGTTGAGATGCTCCGCTGTCAACGACAAACTGAAGCCGGTGTGATGCGCGCCCCCGGCGTAAATCCAGGCGGCAGCTGCCGCCTTGAGGTTGGGGCGCGGAATCCACAGCGCGCGCGCGACCGGCAGCTTCGGCAGCGGCTGGTCGGGCGGCACAACATCGACCTCGTTGACGACCATGCGGAAGCGGTTGCCCATGTCCATCAGCGACACGTTGATCGCCAGCCCGGTCTGCGCGTTGAACACGAGCCGCGCCGGGTCTGCCTTGCCGCCAATCCCCAGCGGATGCACTTCGAGATGCACGTCACCGCTGGCTATCGATGGGCAGATTTCCAGCATGTGCGCGCCCAGCACCTTCTGCCCGTCCGGGCTGAGGTGATAGGTGTAGTCCTCCATGAACGACGTACCGCCTTCCAGCCCGGCGCTCATGACCTTCATCGCCCGCACCAGCGCGGCGGTTTTCCAGTCGCCCTCGCCGCCGAAGCCGTAGCCGTCCGCCATCAGGCGCTGCACCGCCAGCCCCGGAAGCTGCACCATCCCGTGCAAATCCTCGAACGTGTCGGTGAACGCGGTGAAGCCGCCGTCGCTCAGGAAATTCCGCAGCCCGATCTCGATGCGCGCCGCTTCGCGCACCGAGCTGTGCCGCGCACCGCCCGCCCGCAAGTCCGGCGCGATCACGTACTGGGCTTCGTACTCGCGCACCAGTTGGTCGATCTCGGCGTCGCTCACCTGCTGGACGCGATCCACCAGATCGCCCACGCCGTAGCCCTGGACTTCATAGCCGAAGCGCACCTGCGCCTCGACCTTGTCGCCCTCGGTCACGGCAACCGAGCGCATGTTGTCGCCGAACCGGGCGAGCTTCGCGCCCTGCGCGTCGCGCCAGGCACAGGAGGCGCGCGCCCACACCGCAATCCGCTCCTGCACTTCCGGGTCCTGCCAGTGTCCGACGATCACCTTGCGGTTGAGGCGCAGGCGGCTCATCATGAAGCCGAACTCGCGATCGCCATGTGCCGACTGGTTCAGATTCATGAAGTCCATGTCGATTGCCGACCAGGGGATGTCGCGGTTGTACTGGGTGTGCAGATGTGCCAGCGGCTTCTGGAGCGCCGTCAATCCGGCGATCCAGTTACGCGACGGTGAAAACGTATGCATCCACGCGATTACACCGACACACTGCGGGGCGGCGTTCGCCTCCATACAGATGCTGTGGATTTCCCCCGACGTGGTCAGCACCGGCTTGAAGACGACTGGAACCGGGATCGCCCCCGCGCCGTTGAGGGCACCGACGATGGCTTCGGAATGTTCCGCGACCTGCCGGAGCGTTTCCGCCCCGTATAGATGCTGGCTTCCGGTCAAAAACCATATTTCGTATTGTTTGAGGTCGATCATGTCCGTATCTTCCTTGTTGAATGCGCGCCAAACACTTCTCGCTGCTTGACTTTTCTACACGTCACGATTATGACTCATGTTGTGTCAACGCCCATATTCGCGCACCGCCGCTACACGGCGCTCGTGCTGTCCTCGGCGGGTGATGATGTCAGGCTGGGCTTGCCCGTGATCCGCATGATCGAGCTGAGTGTCGCCCGGTTGGCGAGGTAGGCGCACACGCTCCCCGAAAGCAGCACCCACAGCGGCAGAATCAGCAGCGTCGAGAGCGCGGCAATCAGCACGATCACAATCGCTATGCCAAACGAGTACACCGGGCGCCTGAGCAGGATGACCACGCTGTTACGCAGCGCCTGACGCAGGAGCGGCTTTTCCTGCTCGATCATCAGCGGGAAGGTGTACAACTGGATGGCAACCCACACCAACGCCAGAGCGATCACGACAGCGCGCGTCCAGATCGCCCAGGAATCGTCAAACTGCCCGTAGAAAACGAAGTTGCTGACCAGCACCGCCGCCACGAAGATATTCAGCACGCCCCACAGCCAGCTTCGCCAGAAGTACCTGCGAAATCCCTCGATGAACACACGCGTGTCGGCGGATTTCCCATGCGCCAGCCGGTTCGTCGCGTAGAACAGCGCGCCGGTGGCGGGGACTGCCGTCACGATGGGCAGCAGGGCGATAAACCACAGCACGTTAAGTACGATCAGAGGGATCGCCGCCATGTAGGCGTCAATCGCCTGATCGCGCATCGACTGATTGATCATCGCCGCTCCCAGAGTTCCAGAATCCGCCATAGTGCGCGCCGTCCAAAGCATTTCCGGGCGACGCCGGAAGCAAGTGTACCACCTTTGCCGTCACTTCAGCGCACCCCGTCACGAATGACAGACAAATACATTTCGTCATGGCAAAACAGTGATAAATGACACTCATGGTCACTGCGCCCGCCACCCTTCTCCCCGTCCTGCGTATAACGTTCTGAATGACGGGTACGGTGAAGGCAATTGGCTTTTTCAGCCACCGAACCCGATGCACCGGACAGCACGCAACGATTCGCCGCAGGCACACTTTTAGGGGGAGTTATGTCCAGCGACGCCATGTTTCCCGAAAGCCTGACCACGCTTCAACTACAGCGCGTGGGCAGCCGCGCATCGGGAGTCCGTCAGCAGAATACCGCGTCACGTCACAAGCTGCCCGCAGCGATCACCAGAGCCGCGAGCAAGCAGACCTACTATACCGTCCACTTCCTCGTCGACCGCAGCCGGACGCTCAACGCTTACCGGGCATACGCTTATTTCCGCTGGGTGGACGACTGGCTCGACCGCAAGTCGCTGGTCGAGCAGGCGCGCGTCAATTTCCTTCAGCGCCAGCAGGCATTGATCGATGCCTGCTACCGGAGCGAGCACCTGCCCGATACGACGCGGGAGGAGCGCATCCTGGTCGACCTGCTCGCCAGCGAGCCGACGCACGAGAGCGGCTTGCACGCCTACATCCGCCACATGATGGCGGTGATGACCTTCGACACGCAGCGCCGGGGTCGGCTGATCACGGCGTCCGAGCTTGACCAGTATTCGTATCACCTCGCCGCCGCCGTGACCGAAGCGCTGCACTACTTCATCGGGCACGACCGCTATTCGCCGCAGGGTGACGAGCGTTATCTCGCCGCGACCGGGGCGCATATCGCCCACATGCTGCGCGATACCAGCGAGGACATCGACGCGGGCTATTACAACGTGCCGCGCGAATTGCTTCAGCAGCACGACATCGCGCCGTCAAGCGTTGAGAGCGTACCTTATCGAGAGTGGGTGAAGAGCCGGGTCGAGCTGGCGCGCGCCGATTTCGACGCCGGGCGGCGCTATCTGGCGCAGGTCGAGAGCCTGCGCTGCCGCATCGCCGGGTCCGCTTACATCGAGCGCTTCACCGGCGTGCTGGACGCGAGTGAGCGCGAGGGCTTCGTCCTGCGGGCGAGCTACCCGGAGCGCAAGAGTCTGAAATCCGGCGCGAAGCTGGGCTTGTCGGTGCTGTGGCAAAGCCTGCGAAGCGCGAGAGCGTAGTGCAAACCATTAATCGTCCGAATTCTATGTAGGGGCGCACGGCTGTGCGCCCAAATCAGAGGGACGCTGTGAAAACACCATCTGTGATCATCATCGGGGCGGGCATCGCCGGAATTACCGCCGCCGCGCATCTGGCGCGGCGCGGGATGCACGTCACCGTGTTCGAGAAGAATCAGGAACCCGGCGGGCGCTGCGGTCATTTCGTGCGCGAAGGACATACCTTCGACACCGGTCCGACGCTGATGGTCATGCCGCTAAGCTACGACGCCGAATTCGCGGCGCTCGGAGTGTCCGCCCGCGAAATGCTCGACTTGCAGCGCGTCGACCCCACCTATCATCTGGTGTTCGACGACGCCAGCCAGCTTGCGCTCACCTCCGACCTCAACTATATGCGCGAGCAGTTGGAAGCAATTGAGCCGGGCAGCTTCGACGGCTTCCTGCGCTACATGGAAGAAGGGCATCGGCACTATCATCTGGCGATGTCGCAGCTGGTCGAGCGCGATTTCCGCTCGGCGGCGCAGTTCTTCAACCTGACCAACCTGCCCCTGCTCTACCAGTTGAAGCCGCTTGTGCCGCACTACCGCAACATGGCGTCGTACTTCAGCAATCCCCGCTTGAAAGCGGCGTTCACGTTCCAGGACGTGTACATGGGGCTGAGTCCGTTCGAAGCCCCGGCGACCTTCTCGATGATGCCCTACACCGAGCTGGCGCACGGCGTGTGGTATCCGCGCGGCGGGATGCACCGCATCGGCGAGGCGCTGATGGAGATCGCGCAGCAGGCGGGCGTGGAGTTCGCGCTGCAAACGTCGGTCGAGCGCATCGACGTGGCGGGCGGTCAGGCGCGCGGCGTGGTGCTGGAGGACGGGCGGCATGTGGCGGCGGACGTGGTCATCGCCAACGCCGACCTGCCCTACGTCTACGAGTCGCTGCTGCCGCAGGACGGCATGGCGGAGCAGATGAAGCACAAGCGCTATTCGTGCTCGGTCATCAGCTTCTTCTGGGGCGTGGACAAGACCTACCCGGCGCTTCAGCCGCACACGCTGTTCCTGGCGGACGATTATGCAGCCAACTTCGACAGCATCATCCGCAAGCTGACCGTGCCGGACAACCCCAGCCTGTACGTTCACGCCCCGGCACGCCTCGACCCAACGCTCGCGCCGCCTGGCGAGGATACCCTGATCGGCATCGTCCCGGTCGGGCATCTGGACGAGACCGGCGAGCAGGACTGGGTGCGCATCCGCGACGAAGCGCGGCAAGCGATCTTCCGGCGGCTGGCGAACGTCGGCATCACCGATCTCGAAGCCCACATTAAGTTCGAGACCAACTTCACGCCGCTGTCGTGGCGCAAACGCTACAACCTCGTCAAAGGGTCGACGCACGGGCTGGCGCACACGCTGATGCAGTTGGGCTACATGCGTCCGCATAACCGCCATCCGCGCTATCACAACCTGTACTTCACCGGGGCAAGCACTCATCCCGGCACGGGCGTGCCGTCGGCGCTGATCTCGGCGCATCAGGTGGCGGATCGGGTCAGCGACGACCTGCGCCTGTATTCGAGCGAGATCGCCTGAGATAAACGATTATTCGCTGCCCTCGCGGGTGAAACGGTACGCCAGCAGCAGCGGGACGAGCGTCGTCGCAATCACGATCATCGCGGCGACGTTCGTCACCGGGCGGTCGCGCGGGCGGATCAACTGGTTGAATATCCAGATCGGCAGCGTCTGCTGGTTGCCAGCGGTGAAGGTGGTGACGATGATTTCGTCGAACGACAGCGCGAACGACAGCATCCCGCCCGCCAGCAGCGCAGTAGCGATATTCGGCAGGATCACGTAGCGGAAGGTTTGCAGCACCGACGCGCCCAAATCCATCGACGCCTCGACCTGCGAAAAATTGGTGCGCCTCAGGCGCGCGACGACGTTGTTGTAAACCGTCACCACGCAGAAGGTCGCGTGACCGATGACAATCGTCCAGAAGCTGAAATCGAGGCTGGCGATGTTGATCGCCGAGCGCAGGGCGATACCGGTCACGATGCCCGGCAGCGCAATCGGCAGGATCATCATCAGCGAGATGGCGTCGCGCCCGAAGAAATTGCTGCGGTAGATGGCGAGCGCCGTCAGCGTGCCGATGATCAGCGCAACCAGAGTGGCGATGACTGCCACCACCAGCGACAAGCCGAGCGCGTTCCAGAAATCCTGCCGACCAAGCAGCACGCCGAACCAGTTGAGCGTGAGTCCCGGCGGCGGGAAGGTGAAGGCGGCATCCTCGGTCGTAAACGCATACAGGATGATCAGCAGCAGCGGGAAATGCAGAAAGACCAGCGCCCCGACCGTCGCCGCCTTGAGCCCGACTGAAGCGCGCGGCTGCGTATCCTCAAAGCGCATCGAACGCCCCCAATCGGCGCGCAACCAACAGGTACACACCCATGATGACAATCGGCACGACGGTGAAGGCAGCCGCCAGCGGGATGTTGCCCGCCGTGCCCTGCTGTAAATACACCGCCTGCCCGATGAAGTAGCTCGAATTGCCGAACACGCCGGGGATGATGTAATCGCCCAGCGTCAGCGAAATCGTGAAGATTGACCCGGCGACCACGCCTGGGAACGCTAGCGGCAGCGTCACCTTGCGGAATGTCATGCCCGGTCGCGCGCCGAGGTCGCCCGACGCCTCGATCACCGATTTGGGCACGCGCTCCAGCGCCGTCGTGATCGGCAGGATCATGTACGGCAGCCAGATGTAGACGAACACGAAAAACAGCCCGATGTACGAGAACGACAGCGACGGACCGCCGATGCCCGGCAGGTCGAGCAGCCATCGCAGCACGCCGCCCAAGCCCAGACCGTTCGCCAGCCAGGTGATGATCCCTTCCTGAGCCAGAATCAGCTTCCAGGCGTAGACCCGCACCAGATAGCTCGACCACAGCGGCAGCATCACACCCAGATACAGCAGCCCCTTGACGCGATACGAGGCGTGGCGCGCCATGTAGTACGCCAGCGGAAAGGCGATCAGCGCGGCGACAATCGTCACCACTGCCGCCATGCCGACGGTGCGCAGCACGATGTCGAGGTTCGCCTGCACGAACAACTGCTGGTACGTCCGCGTCGAGAACTGCCGGACGATGCGCCCGGAGAAGTCGTCCAGGTAGAAGAAGCTCTGCACCAGCAGCGCCGAGAGCGAGCCGAGATATACTACGCCCAGCCAGAACAGTGTCGGCAGGAGCAGCAGCGCCAGCGCGATCAGCGGATGGCGATAGAGATAGTTGACGACACGACGCGGCAGCGACGGCTGCTGCGTCCCGGTCGGCAGGCTGGCGGTCGTGGTCGCCATTACGCCCCCTCCCCGATGGCACGATTAAAGTCGCGCCGCCACAGCAGCTTGACGCGCCGTCCCTTCGCAGCAAGCACCTCCATTGAAGTCGATTCGAGGTTCTGCTCGACGACGGTCAAGTCACTGGCTCCGGCTTCCAATTCGATCAGGTAGCGGGTGTGCATCCCCAGATAGACCACATCGCGGACAACGCCCGGCACGCCATAGGAATCGGGCGGCGTCGGCGTCTCCGGCGCGACCATGCGGATTTTCTCCGGGCGGATCGAGAACGCGCCCGCCGTCCCGGTGATCTGCTCCGCCGCCGCGCCGCTGACGATGTTCGACACGCCGACGAACCCGGCGACGAAGCTGGTCTGCGGGTTCTCGTAGACTTCGGCGGGCGAGCCGATCTGCTCGATCTTGCCGCGATTGAAGACGGCGAGCCGGTCGGACATCGTCAGGGCTTCTTCCTGATCGTGCGTGACGTAAATGAAGGTGATGCCGACCTGCTGCTGAATGTTCTTCAGCTCGATCTGCATCTGCTGGCGCAGCTTGAGGTCGAGCGCGCCGAGCGGCTCGTCTAGCAGCAGAACGCTCGGATGATTGACCAGCGCCCGCGCCAAAGCGACGCGCTGGCGCTGCCCACCGGAAAGCTGCGCCGGCTTGCGTTTCGCCAGACCGGGCAGCCGTACCAGCTCCAGCATGTCGGCGACCTGCTGATCGCGCTTCGGCTTGGGCACTCGTTTGATCATCAGCCCGTAGCCGACGTTCTCGCCGACGGTCATGTGCGGGAACAGCGCGTAGTCCTGAAACACCGTATTCACGTCGCGCTCGTAGGGCGGCAGTCTCGCCACGTCCTGCCCGTGCAGGATGATCTGCCCGGCAGTGGGATGCTCGAACCCGGCGATCAGGCGCAGGCAGGTGGTCTTGCCCGACCCCGATGGACCGAGCATCGAGAAGAATTCGCCGTCGAATACGTCGAGCGAAACGTCATCGACCGCGCGAACGGCACCAAAGTGCCGAGACACGTTGACGAGACGAACGGAAGCCGCTTTTGCGCTCATGATTTATCCATTGTTACGGTGTGTCGTTAAGGCTTGCACAGCGAACACTCCTTGAAACTGCGGGAGTGCTTGCGTCCCCAGTCAACCAGTTCCTGTTTCTTGAGCGAACACACCTTGTTGTAGGACGTGGTCGTGTAATTGGTGTGTTGGTTGGAACCTATGGAGCGGCAGGTCGCCCGATGCAGCGTGACAGAAGCGAGCTTGCCCTCGCCCTTGGCAGCGTTGAGGACATAGCCATTCGGATGCGCCTGTACCCAGCGAAGATAGGCTTGCTCTGCGTCATCATAGATCAGCATTTGCATCACCTCCGCTTTCGAGCGTGCAAGAGCGCGGAATCGCTAATGGATTGCACCGCACCCCTACAGTATAACTCTGTGCTCACTGAGGTCTCGGTGGTTCACATCCCGTTGTACTTTTCCTTAGTCCTCAGTCCTCGACCCGTACTTGCCTTTGGCAAGCCCAGTCCTGTTCTTACTCAGTACTCGGCACTCAGCACTCAGTACTTCTCTCGTTACCCGTTCTTTACCATCACGTGCTTGGTGATGCGGTAGTCGCCGACCGCCTCGGCGCTCAGGTCTTTGCCGAAGCCCGACTGCTTGAAGCCGCCGTGCGGCGTCTCGGACGTGAGCGGGATGTGGTCGTTGATCCACACCGTGCCGAATTCGAGGTCGCGCGAGATGCGCATCGCCCGCCCGATGTCCTTCGTCCAGAGCGACGCTGCCAGCCCGTAGAGCACGTCGTTGCCGAGCCGCACCGCGTCTGCCTCGTCCTTGAACGCGCTGATCGTCAGCACCGGACCGAACACCTCGCTCTGGATGATCTCGGATTTCTGGTCGGCGTCGGCGATCACCGTCGGCGCGTAGAAGTAGCCCTTGTCCATGCCCGCCGGGATGCTGCCGCCGGTCAGGATTTTCGCACCGGACGCTCGCGCCCGCTCGACGAAGCCGCTGACGCGCTCGCGCTGCGTCGACGAAATCAGCGGACCCATTTTCACGCCGTCCTCATACTGCCCGCCGACCTTCACGCCGCGCATTCCCTCGACAATCGCTTCGAGGACGTTGCTCATCTGGCGCTGCTCGACGTAGACGCGCGTCGCCGCCGTGCAGTCCTGCCCGGTGTTGAAGGTCGAGGTCAGCGTGGCAATCGCCGCCACCTGATCCACGTCGGCGTCGTCGAACACGATGAACGGCGCTTTGCCGCCCAGCTCCAGATGCACCCGCTTGAGCGTGTCGGCGGCGGTTTTCATGATCTTCTTGCCCGTCCCGGTCGATCCGGTCAGACTGACCATGCGCACGTCAGGATGCTCGACCAGCGCCTGCCCGGTGTCGTTGCCGCCCGTGACCACGTTCAGCACGCCGTCGGGGATGCCCGCTTCGGCGCTCAGTTCCGCCAGCAGCAGCGACGTGATCGGCGTGGTCGGCGCGGGCTTGAGCACGACGGTGCAACCCGCCGCCAGCGCCGGACCGATCTTCCAGATCGCCATCAGCAGCGGGTAATTCCAGGGCGCGATCTGCCCGACAACGCCGACCGGCTCGCGGCGGTACATCGACGTATACCCTGCCATGTACTCGCCTGCGCTATAGCCGTGCGTATCGCGGGCTGCCGAGGCGAAAAACCGGATGTTGTCGATGCCGAACGGCATGTCCGCGCCCAGGCTGACGAACTGGTACGGCTTCCCAGTGTTGTCCGATTCGGCGTGGGCGAATTTCTCGGCGTTGGCTTCCAGCAAAATCCGCCAGCTTCCAGATCGCCAGCGAGCGCTGCGCCGGGTCTGGCGCGACCAGCGTCCGTCGTAGAAGGCTTCGCGGGCGGCGCTCACCGCCGCGTCCACGTCGGCACGCCCGGCGTTGACGACCTGAGCGATCTGTTCGCCGGTCGCGGGGTTCTCGACCGCCATCATGGCGCCATCGCGAGAATCCGCCCAGCGCCCGTTGATCCACAATTTGTAATCCATGTAGTCCATACCTGTTGATTAGTTGTCACGTAGGGGCGCACGGCTGTGCGCCCCTGCAGAACACACATTCATACCTGAAGGCTTACCGCCCGCCGATCACGCCGACGTAGCTGCTGACCCACTCGTAGTACGGCACGCAGATGTCGCCGCGCCCATCAGCGCAGGTGGCGGTCGGCGTGCGCCAGAAGTGGATCTTGTCGAAGTCCTCGTAGCCGTTGGTCGCGCAGCCGGTATCCGTGAGCAGTTCGTTACCGGTACAGGCAGCCGGAACCGACGGAACCGAGCCGAACCAAGCCGCCAGATCGCCCTGCAGCTTGGGATTGAGCGAGTGCTCCATCCACATATAGGCGCAGTTCGGGTGCGGCGCTTCGCTGTGCATCATGGTCGTGTCCGCCCAGCCGGTCGCGCCTTCGTCCGGGATCACGCTGGCAATCGGCTCGCCGCTAAACTGAAGCAGGTTGACCTGGAATGGCCACGAGCTGGAAGCGACCACGCCTTCATTGGTGAAGTCGTCCATCTGAATGTAGGCGTCATGCCAGTAACGACCGACCAGTTTACGCTGCTGGCGCAACAGCTCGATTGCGGCGTTGAACTGGTCGCGGTCGAGCGAGTACGGGTCGGTAATGCCCAGTTCCGGGTTGTGCGCCATCAGATACAGCGCGGCGTCGGCGATGTAGATCGGTCCGTCGTAAGCCTGGACGTGCCCGGCGTTCGATTCGCCATCCGGCAGCGTCATTTCCTCAAAGACGACATTCCAGCTTGTCGGCGGGGCGTCGACAAACGCTTCGGTGTTGTACATCAGCACGTTTGGACCCCAATCGTACGGCACGCCGTAGTGTTCCGCCACGCCGTCGCCGTCGGTATCGACCGTATGCCAGGGCGCGTTTTGCAGCCGCTCGTCAACCGTGCTCCAGCTAGGGATCAGGTCGGTGTTGATCGGCTGGACGCGCCCGCCCGCCACCAGACGCAGGCTGGCATCACCCGACGCCGTTACGAGGTCGAAGCGCCCTTCATTCATCAGCGCCACCATTTCGTCGGAGGTCGCTGCCGTCTTGACCTGAACCATACAGCCGGTTTGGGCTTCAAATTCCGTCACCCAGTCGTATGCCGGGTCGGTGTCGCCGCGCTCGATGTAGCCAGGCCAGGCGATGATATCCACTTCCCCCTCGCCCGCGCCGAGCGACTGCATGGGCTGGGGAGCCTGCGCGCTGGCGACGCCAAGCGGGACGACGAACACGAGTAGCAACAGCAGCAGCTTGATCTTCATCGTAATAATCTCCTAAATGGACGATACCGACCGTTGCGCGAAACAAATTGTGAATGTTTTGGTGAACTGTGTAATATACCCTAACCGACTAATTTTCGACAATAGGGGTCGTTTCCGCCGACTATCAAGCGCCGCGAATCAAAAAGGCGGCGCACGCCTCATGGGTATGCACCGCCTCTGTTCGCCCGAAACCCGCGCCGCTTACGTCGCCTCGCTCACGGCGTCGGCGACGAAATTGAGCTTGAGGGTGACATCCTCGCCCACGTTGGCGACGAACGGCACGTTGGGGATGTTCAGGTTGAAGTCGCTGCGCTGGATGACCGTCTCGGCATCGCCGACCAGCCGGTCGGCGGATTCGAGCGTCGCCGTCACGTCGAACGTGACCGGGTTCGACTTCCCGGCGATGGTCAGGTCGCCCGTGACTTCCAGCGTCATGGTGTCACCGACGGCGGCGCTCGCTGGCAGCCCGCTGACGCTGGTCGGGTGGAAGGTTATGAACTCGTTGGCAGAGTTCTCCGATTGCAGGATGAAGCGGGCGATGGCGTTGTCACGCCGGTCTTCGTCGGTCTGGAAAGTACGGGCGTTGATGGCAATCGCGCCGATCTCGGACTGAGCGGGGTTGCCGAGATCGATCAGCACGTCCCCAGCCACCTGATTGGTCGTGCCGACGACCGTTTTATCGCTGCCGTTGAGCACTTCAAAGATGTTGAATTCGACCTGCGATTCATCCTGCGAGATGCGGAACAGTGTCCCGCTCTCGCCCGCCGTCTCGATCTCGCCCGCGCCCGACTGAACGTCGGTACTCGGCGCGGCGATGTCGCGCGTCAGGTACAGAAATCCACCCACGCCGACGATCCCGACCACCACGACAACAGCAACCAATACGCGCACACTGCGTGACATCCACCATCCTCCAATAGAAATGCGGGAACGGTAACACTATAGCGAAAGGTTGTTTAGAAGCTGTTTAGAAGCGGCTGAATTTTTCGGGAGTCGTTCAGGCTTCCAGCACGCGCTTGAGCGACTGCACCAGCAGGCGGTGTTCGGCGGCGTGCAGGCGTGCTTCGAACGAGTCGAGCGTGTCGCCCGGCTCAAACGGCACTTCCGCCTGCCCGATGACTTCACCGGCATCGACTTCCGGGATGACGTAATGCACCATGCAGCCGCCGACCGCGACTTCGCCGCGCTGGTGGGCGTCGAAGGTGCGCGCAATCGCGTCGATGCCCGGAAACAGCCCCGGCAGCGCCGGATGCAGGTTGATCACGCGGCGCGGGAAGCAGTTGAGAAATGCCGCGCTGAATACGTGCATCCAGCCCGCCAGCACGACGACATCCGGCGCGCAGCCCGACACCCGCTCGGCGAGGTCGCGGTCGTAAGCCTCGCGGCTCTGCCCGGCGTCGGTATACGGCTTAAGCGGGAAGTAGAGCGTCGGCACGCCCGCTTCCGCGGCGCGCACCAGCCCGTAAGCCGCCTTGCGGTTTGAGACGACCAGCGCCACCTGCGCGTCGAGTTCCCCGCGCGCAATCGCGTCAAGGATGGCTTGCAGGTTCGTGCCGCTGCCGGAAATCAGGACAACCAGACGGGCGGGCATCGGCTAATCCTGCTCCACCGTGACGCCCGCGCCGCTGACGATCTCGCCCACCAGCGCCAGCTCCGGCAGGACTGCCCGCGCCGCCGCCACCTGATCTGGGGCGACGACCAGTAGCATTCCCAGCCCCATGTTGAACACGTGGAACATCTCGTCGTCTGTGACGCGACCCCGCTCCTGGATCAGCCCGAAGATCGGCGGCTCTGCCCACGTGCCGCGCCGCACGACCGCGCCCACGCCGTCCGGCAGGATGCGCGGCAGGTTGTCGATCACGCCGCCGCCGGTGATGTGCGCCAAGCCGCGAATCTCGACGCTCGCCGCCCACAGGCGGCTGACAGGTTCGAGGTAGCAGCGATGCACCGCCAGCAGCGCGCCGCCGATTGTCCCGCCCAGTTCCGGCAGCGGCTTATTCCAGTCGCTTTCCGCCAGCGCGCGCCGCGCCAGCGAATAGCCGTTGGTGTGCAGCCCGTTGGACGGCAGCGCCAGCAGCGTGTCGCCGGGGCGAATGGTCGAGCCGTCAATAATTCTGCCGCGCTCGACCACGCCGATGATCGTCCCAGCGAGGTCGATCTCGCCCGGCTCGTAGACACCGGGCATCTCCGCCGTCTCGCCGCCGAGCAGCGCACAGCCGACCGCCCGGCACGACGCGGCGACGCCGCCGACGACATCCGCGATCTGCTGCGGATCGAGGCGCGCCGAGGCGACGTAATCCAGAAAGAACAGCGGGCGCGCGCCCTGCACCAGAATGTCGTTGACGCAGTGGTTGACCAAATCCTGCCCGATGGTATCCCAGCGGTTCAGGCGAGCGGCGACCTTCGTTTTCGTGCCGACGCCGTCGGTCGAGGCGACCAGCACCGGCGCGGTCATGTCTTTGAGCGCGGAGGCGTCGTACAGCCCACCGAACGCGCCGATCCCCGCCAGCACTTCCGCGCCGTAGGTCGAGCGCACCGCCTGCGCCATTAACTGCGCGGCGCGGTTTCCGGCAGCAATATCCACGCCCGCCTGCGAGTATTGAGTCATCTTGTCATGCCTTCGTAGATGCGCCCGATGTCGCGGCGATAGTGCATCCCCTCGAACCGGATAGTCGGGATGTGGGCGTAGGCGTTCGCCAGCGCCTTCGGCAGCGATTCGCCGAGCGCGCTGACCGACAGCACGCGCCCGCCCGCCGTCACGATTTGATCACCTTCCCGTGTCGTTCCGGCGTGAAACACCATCACGCCATCCGGCTGCGACTCCAGCCCGGAGATCGGCAGCCCTTTGGGATAGCTGCCCGGATAGCCCGGCGACGCCAGCACGACGGTCGCGCACGCGCCCGGCAGCCAGCGCGGAGGGCGCTCGTGCAGGCGACCGTCGATACAGTCGAGCATGATCTCGACCAGATCGCCGTCGAGCAGCGGCAGGATGACCTGCGTCTCCGGGTCACCAAAGCGACAGTTAAATTCCAGCACCCTGATCCCGTCGGGGGCGAGCATCAGCCCGGCGTACAGCACGCCGACGTAGGGCGTCCCGTCCGCCGCCATGCCGCGCAGTACCGGCTCGATCACGCGCTGCTGAACAACTTCAATCAGGTCGGGCGGCACGTCGAGGACGGGCGCGTATGCCCCCATGCCGCCGGTATTTGGTCCCTGGTCGCCATCACCGACGCGCTTGTGATCGCGCGCCAGCGGCATCAGGGCGGCGGTCGTGCCGTCGCAGAACGCCAGCGCCGAAAGCTCCGCGCCGCTCAGCCGCTCCTCGATCACCACGCGGTCGCCCGCCGCGCCGAAATCGCGCTCCAGCATGATCGAGCGCAGCGCGGCGTCGGCTTCCTGCGGCGTCGTGCAGACGATTACGCCCTTGCCCGCCGCCAGCCCGTCAGCTTTGACGACGACCGGCTTGCCAAAACCCGCGACGAAGGCGCGCGCCTCGACGTAATCGGTGAACACGCCGTATTCCGCCGTCGGGATGTGATGTTTACGCATGAAGGCTTTGGCAAAGGCTTTCGAGGATTCGAGCTGCGCCGCCGCCTGGGATGGACCAAAGACGCGCAGCCGGGCGCGCCGGAAGGCATCGACAATGCCGTTCGCCAGCGGCACTTCGGGACCGATCACCGCCAGATCGATCTGCTCGCTTTTGGCGAAGGCGACCAGCGCCGGAATATCCTCGGCGGCGATGGGCACGTTGGTCGTCGGCGCGCGGTCGTCGGCGCGTTCCCATTCCGTCCCGGCGTTGCCCGGCGCGACGTACACCCGTCCGGTCAGGCGCGAGCGCGCAATTGCCCAGGCGAGCGCATGTTCGCGCCCGCCGCCGCCGACAATCAGCACATTGAGACCCGCCACGACTAGCCTCCCCACACCCGGTCGAATACCATTTTGTCACGCTCCTCGGCGAACAGCCAGGGCGGGACGCGAATCGGGTATTCACCGGAGAAACAGGCGGTGCAGTGTCCGTGTTCGAACGTGTCCGTGCCGAGCGTCTCGCGGATCGCGGTCAGCATCCCCGGCAAGCTCAGATAGGCGAGGCTGTCCGCGCCAACGCGCTGGCAGATCTCGTCAATCTTCAGGCGGTGGGCGATCAACTGCCCGTAGGTCGCCATGTCGACGCCCATGAAGCAGGGATGGCGCACGGGCGGCGACGACACGCGCAGATGGACTTCGGTCGCCCCGGCGTCGCGCAGAAGCTGCACCAGCGGTCCGGCGGTGTTGCCGCGCACGATGGAATCGTCCACCAGCACGACGCGCTTGCCCGCCAGATTCGCCATGAGCGGGTTGTACTTCAACTGGACTCCGACTCGCCGAAGCTGGTCATCCGGCTGGATGAAGGTGCGCCCGATGTAGCGATTCTTGATCAGCCCTTCGGTGAACGGCAGCCCGCTTTCGATGCTGAAGCCGATAGCGGCGGGCGTCGCCGAATCGGGCACAGGAACGACCACGTCGGCATCCGCCGGGGCTTCGCGGGCGAGTTCGCGCCCCATGCGCTGGCGCACGCTGTGGACGGTCTGCCCTTCCATTAGCGAATCAGGGCGGGCGAAATAGACGTACTCGAAGCTGCACAATGCTGGCTGCTGTGGCGCGCACCCTTCAATCGAAGTCACGCCCCGGTCGTCGAGGCGCACGATTTCGCCGGGCGCGACCTCGCGCACGTAAGTCGCGCCGATGGTCGACAGGGCACTCGATTCAGACGCGACGACCGCGCCGCCTTCGAGCGCGCCAATGCACAGGGGGCGCAGCCCATGCGGGTCGCGGACGGCGTAGACGGCGTCGCGCGTCAGGATCACCAGCGAGTACGCGCCCTCCGCCACCTGGGTGAAGGCACGGATGCGCTGCTCCCATTCGCCGACGTGATAGCCGTTCATGTAGCGATCTTCTTCCGCCCACACGTCCGGTGGCGAGGCGAGAATCTGGGTGACGACTTCGCTGTCGGTGGTAGACGACAAGCCGACACCGCGCGTCAGCAGCTTGTGGCGCAGCTCCAGCGCGTTGGTCAGGTTGCCGTTGTGGGCGACGCCGAGGGGACCGTAGATCGTCTCGATCAGGTATGGCTGGGCGTTGCGCAGGTGCGACGATCCGGTGGTCGAGTAGCGGTTGTGCCCGATGGCGCAGTGACCGACCAGCGGGCGCAGGTTATCCTCGTTGAACACCTGCGAGACCAGCCCCATATCCTTGTGCAGATAAGCGGCACGCCCGTCGCTGGTGGCGATACCGGCGCTCTCCTGCCCGCGATGCTGCAAGGCGTACAAGCCGAAAAAGGTCAGGCGCGCCACGTCCCGCCCCGGCGCGTAGATGCCAAAGATGCCGCACTCGTCGTGCGGGTGATCGTCGGCGAATAACTCGTTCGTGTAGAGTTCGTCTGTCACTATTCCCTCATCATCACTCGGTGGTCACACTTGTGATGACCTCACCCTGCTGCGCGCCGAACCTGCGGTTCGCGCTTAGCCTCCCTCTCCACTGTGTGGAGAGGGAGTAAGAGGGTGAGGTTATCACGAGTTTATTTCCGCATCGTCGCGGGCGAGGCGGTCGCGGTTGTCGGCTTGCAGCGCGGCGACTTTCGCGCGCACGGAAGCATCCGCCAGCCCGATGATCTTCGCGGCTACCAGCGCCGCCCCTTCCGCGTCGAGGATCACCGCCGGAGCGACGCCGCTCGGCATCCGCAGCGACGAAAAAATGTCCGCGCCGCCGAATGAGTCCGAGAGCGGCGGGCAGGCGATCACCGGCGCGGAGACCTGTGCGTCGACCATGCCGCTGAGCGCGTTCGAGCGCCCGGCAATGGTGATGTAGACCTTCGGGCGCGGGTCGGCTTCGTACTCCGCCAGAATTTGCAGCAGGACGGTGGGCGTCTTGTGCGCCGATGCGACGCGAATCTGCGAAGCGACACCGAGCTTCTCCAGCGCGGCGGCAATCGTCTGGGCGTGCTTCAGGTCGGAGCGCGACCCCATCAGAATCGGGACGAGAGCAGCCACTATGCCCTCACTCCAGCGCGGTACTGCGCCATATTCCGCTCGATGCGCGCCTGCGCGGGCTGCTCGCCGGGCGCGAACGCCTGCCCGGTCAGGCGCTCGTATGCGCCGATATACCGCTCGGCAATACGAGCGATGACTTCGGGCGGCATGGCGGGGATTTCGCCGTCACCCCGGTAACCCTGCGCCACGAACCACTCGCGCAGGATTTCCTTGTCGAAATTCTGCGGGCTGCTGCCGAGCGATTCAAGCGTCCAGTAGCGGCTGGAATCGGGCGTATGCACCTCGTCGATCAGCATCAGCCTGCCGCCGACCAGCCCAAACTCGTACTTGGTATCGACCAGTACCAGCCCGGCTTTACGCGCGACCGCCTGCCCCAGCGCGAAGATCGCCAGCGCCGCCTGCTCGACCTGCTCCCACAGCGATTTTTCGACCAGCCCACTGCTGATGATCTCGTCGCGTGTCAGGCGCTCGTCGTGCGCGCCGCGCTCGGCTTTGGTGGTCGGCGTGATGATCGGCGTCGGCAGCGGGTCGTTCTTCTGCAAGTCCGTCGGGCAATTCGATGCCATAAGGCTTGCGCTCGCCCGCCGCGTAGAGCGTCCACAGCGAGGTGCTGGTCACGCCGGTGATGTAGCCGCGCACGATCACCTCGACCGGCAGCGTCTCCGCCGAGCGAGCCACCGTAACGTTCGGATCGGGCACGTCGATCACATGGCTGTCCACGATGTCGCGCACCTGCTCGAACCACCACGCGCTCAACTGATTGAGCACCTGCCCCTTGAACGGGATCGCCCCGACCACGCGGTCGAACGCCGAAACGCGGTCGGTCGTAATCAGGATGCGGGTATCGCCGTCGGTGTAGATGTCGCGCACCTTGCCGGACTGTTTTGCGCCCCACCCGCTCAGGTCAACCGAGCGGATCGGGATCGCCCGTGCCAGTTCCTCGTGACTCAGCATTCGTTTCTCCTCTTTAGCTATTAGCGGTCAGCGATTAGCTGTTAGCCAAAAGCCAATGGCTAACCGTTTCTCACGCATACCTGATACCGTTCCTGAACAGGCGCAAGCCGTCCATCGCGCGCTCGCGGCGCGGATGCTGCCAGAAAAACACGTGGTCCTCCGGGTGCGGCATCAAGCCAAAGACGTTGCCCGCCGGATTGCACAATCCAGCGATGCCGTCGACCGAACCGTTGGGATTCGCCGGGTAGCTGGCGGGCGATCCGTCGGCGTTGGCGTAGGTGAGCGCGACCAAGCCGCCGCTCCACAGCGATTCCGCCGTCGCGTCGTCGGCGATGGCTAAACGCCCCTCGCCATGCGCGACCGGGCAGTAGATCGGCGCATCCAACCCCTGCGTGAACAGGCACGGGCTGCCGGGATTCGGCTGCAAGTAGACCCAGCGACACTCGAAGCGCGCCGAAGCATTGTACGTCAGCGTGAGCCTGCGCTCGGAGTCGCCGGGCAGCAGCCCCGATTTGACCAGCGCCTGAAATCCGTTGCAGATGCCCAGCACCGGGCGTCCTTCCGCGACGAAGCGGCGCACGTCATCGCCGAAGCGCTGGCGCAGGTCGAGCGCCCACAGCGTTCCCGCGCCGAGGTCGTCGCCATACGAGAAGCCGCCGGGCACGACCAGCATGTGATAGTCGAGCAGGCGGCGCTCGCCACCGATCAACTGGTTGACGTGGACGATTTCCGGCGCGCCGCCCGCCAGCTCACAGGCGAGCGCCGCCTCGCGGTCGCGGTTGGAGCCGTCGGCGTGCAGGACTAGCACGCGCGGCGGGGTCGTGCGAACCGAGGGCGAGCGCCTCTCGATTTTTGGGTCTTGTAGGGGCGCAGCGCGCTGCGCCCCTACGGCGTTCACATTATACGTTTCCCCGCGCCATGCCGATTCCAATTTGGTGACGGCGAGGCGCATGTCGCCGTCTGACGTGTGAATGCTCAGGTCGCTGTGCGCCGTCACCGTGCCGATGCGCTGGAACGGCACGCCCGCCAGCGTTTGCTCGAAGGTTTCGGCGTGTTCGGGCGCGACCTCGACGATGAACCGGCTGAGCGACTCGGAGAACAGCAGGCGCGGCTCAAAATCGAACGATACGTCGGCGGCGAGCCGCCCGCCGATGCACATTTCCGCCAGCGCGACAGCGATGCCGCCCTCGGCGCAGTCGTGGCAGGCGCGCACCAGCCCGGCGCTGATCGCCGCGTGCAGCGCGCGCATCCGGGCGAGCGCATCGGGCACGGGGGCGGGCGCGGACGTGGGCGCACCGCCGTGCGCCCCTACACCATGTATCAAATCAAAATGGCTGCCGCCGAATTCGTCGCGGGTGTCGCCGACGACGTAGAGCAGATCGCCGGGCTGCTTCAGGTCGGACGTGACCGACTGTTCGACATCCGGCACGATGCCGAGCGCCGAGATCAGCAGCGTGCCGGGGATAGCGTGACGAGTCCCATCCACGTCGTTGTATTCGTTATTGAGGCTGTCCTTGCCGGAGACGAACGGCGCGCCGAACGCCAGCGCTGCGTCGTAGCAGCCCTGAGCGCAGCGCACCAAGCCGCCCATGCGATCCGGCAGATACGGGCTGCCCCAGCAGAAATTGTCGAGCAGCGCCACCTGATCGGGGTCAGCGCCGACGGCGACCAGATTGCGGAAGGCTTCGTCTATCGCCGCCCACGCCATCGCGTAGGGGTCGATCTCGCCGTACAGCGGCGCGATGCCCGCCGACAGCGCAACCGCCCTACCCGACGATGCGCGCTGTGTGTCGAGCGGGACAAGCACCGCCGCGTCGCCATGCCCGTGCGCCGCCGCTCCGACGAACGGCTTGACCGCCGTCGCCGCCTGCACCTCGTGATCGTAGCGGCGGACAATCGATTCCTTGCTGTGGATGTTCGGGTGTGCGAGCAGGGAGAGCAGTACAGCAGATGGATCATGTAGGGGCGCAGCGTGCTGCGCCCCTACGGGCGAATCAATTTTTGGGGTGCGCCATTCGGCTTTCAGGCGAAGCTGGGGAATGCCTTCGTGAAGAAAAACGACCGAGAGATCGCCGACGAAGTGTTGCTCGTAAGTCAGTCGCAGTCTCTCGGTCGCCTCGAAATCGCCAATTTCGGCGGCTTCGACATCCTGCCCGGCGCAAATCTCCTGAACGCGCCGCCAGTCCTCGCGGGAGACGGCTAAAACCATCCGCTCCTGCGCCTCGCTGAGCCAGATTTCCCAGGGGCGCAAGCCGGGGTATTTCAGCGGTACGGCTTCCAGCCGGACGCTCGCCCCCAGCCCGGCAGCCATCTCGCCGACCGCCGAGGACAAGCCACCCGCCCCGCAGTCGGTGATGGCGTGGTACAGGCGCTCGTCGCGCAGCTTGAGGACGGCTTCCTGCACCTGCTTTTCGTGGATCGGATTGCCGATTTGCACGGCGCTCCCGGCGATGCCGCCGGTGCTGGTGTCCATCTCCATGCTGGAAAAGGTCGCGCCGCGCAAGCCATCGCGCCCGGTGCGCCCGCCGATGACGACGATCAGGTCGCCGTCCTGCGCGCCGGTGACGTGCGCGCCACGCGGCAGCAAGCCGAGGCAGCCGCAGAACACCAGCGGGTTTGCCGTGAAGCCGGGATGATAGAGCACCGCGCCGTTGACGGTCGGGATGCCCATTTTGTTACCGTAATCCTCGACGCCATGTATCACGCCTTCGGCGATGCGGCGCGGGTGGAGCGTGCCGGTCGGAATCTGCGCGTCAGGCGTATCGGGCAAGCCGAAGCACAGCACGTCGGTGTTGGCAATCGGGCGGGCGCTGACGCCGAGCACATCGCGGACGACGCCGCCGACGCCGGTATTCGCGCCGCCGAACGGCTCCAATGCCGACGGGTGGTTGTGGGTCTCGACCTTGAATGCCAAATCCCAGTGGTCGTCAAAAGCGACGATCCCGGCGTTGTCGACGAACGCCGAGCGCACGAACGGCTTGTCAAGCTGCTCGGTCGCCGCGCGGATGTACGTCCGCAGCAGCCCGTTGATAGTCGTGGTCTCGCCGGTGTCGGCGTCGGTGAAGTCGATCAGCGCCTTAAAGGTCTTGTGGACACAGTGTTCGCTCCACGTCTGCGCCAGCATCTCCAGCTCGGCGTCGGTCGGGTCGCGGTTTTCGTCGCAGAAGTAATCGCGGATCGCCGTCATCTCCGCCAGATTGAGAGCGAGACGGCGCTCGGCGCTGATGCGCAGCAGCCCAGCGTCGTCGGCATCGCGCAGGGGAATGATCTCGACGGTAGCGTCGGCACGCTGGAACGGCAAGAACGGCGGTGCGATTGGCTGGTCGATGCTGAAGCGCTGGATGACGGCGTTGGCAAAGCGATCCGTCGCCAGCCGTTCAAGCTCGGCGGACGAGAGCGGCGCATCCACCAGATAACGCTGTCCGGTGGCGGCGCGTTCCAGCCCGGCGACGCCGAGCAGGTGGGCGGCGCGCAGCAGATTTTCGGCAGCGGAATCGGTGACGCCGGGCAGCAGAGTCACTTCAATTGTATGGGCGGAGTCGGCGGGAAGGTCGAGGGGTTCGAGGGTGACTTGACGGACGGTGAACGTCTCGGTCACCGGATCAGCTAGTAAGGTCTGGGCGAGGCGGTTAACCTCGGCGGTGCTCAGAATGCCTTCGAGAAAGTACAGACGGTGGACACGATACCCGGCATGTTGCTCGCCGGTCGCAGTCTCGACGCGAAAGGTCGAAACTGCGCGAACTGTGGACTCGGTCGATGAAACCTGTACCTCTTGCAAATAGGTCCCTCCCGTGCGCGGTCCTCTATGCGGTTGTTAAATCATGTTAAGTCCCGATTATAGAAAGGACTTCCGACCACCGCAACCCAACTGCGCTGGCAATACTGCACGATCCTGATCGGACAGTTTACATGAACATCCGGTGGTCAGTATTGAAGGTCAAAAACCCGACAAAGAAATTGAACCGCCAAGACGCCAAGGACGCCAAGAGCGAGAAAACGGGCGCAGCGCGCTGCGCCCCTACGAAAGGCGCTTATCGGGGTTTTCAAACATATCAACTTGAATTCACTAAGTTGCCAGGAACCCCCAAAAACAGACGGTCAGCCCGTGAACGCCAGCGCGCTCGGCTGGTTGCGGGCGATGATCTTCCCGCGCGAGATGACGTAGAGCGGGATCGCCTGATAGCGCAGCGCGTCGAACGGGCTGGCGGCGTCCAGCACGACGAGGTTCGCCGGACTACCTTCACGGATGCCGTAATCGTTGACGTTGAGCGAGCGAGCGCCGTTGACGCCGACCATGTCGAAGCAGGCGTCGATTTCGGACAAGCCGGTCATCTGGGCGACGTGTACGGTCATGTGCGCCACGCCGATCATGCTGCCCGTGCCAAAGATGTACCAGGGATCGTAGATGCAATCCTGCCCCAGACTGACGTTGACGCCGTTCTGCCACAACTCCTTGATGCGGGTCAAGCCGCGCCGCTTGGGATAGGTATCCATGCGCCCCTGAAGCGTGATGTTGATCAGCGGATTGGCGATGAAATTGACGCTGGTGCGGCGCAGGAAGCCGAGCAGCTTGTAAGCATAAGCGTCGTTGTACGAGCCGAAGGCGGTCGTGTGGCTGGCGGAGACGCGCTCGCCGTTGCCGCGCTTGATCGCCTCGGCGACGATCACTTCGACAAAGCGCGACTGGTCGTCGTCCACCTCGTCGCAGTGAACGTCGATTAGCGGTCGTACTCCTCCGCCAGATCGAAAATGCGGTGGATCGAACGCACACCGTCCTCGCGGGTCAATTCGTAATGCGGAATCCCGCCGACCACGTCCGCGCCGCGCCGCACGGCTTCTTCGAGCAGCGCCTCGTTTTCCGGGCGGGAGTAGATGCCGTCCTGTGGAAAAGCGACAATTTGCAGGGTCGTCCAGTCGCGCACCTGCTCGCGCAGCTCCAGCAGCGCGTCGAGGGCGATCAGACGCGGCTCGGTCACGTCGACGTGGGTGCGCACGTAGAGGACGCCGTGCGTCGCCATCAGCTTAAGCGCGTCGAGCGCGCGGCGCTGCACGTCCTCGCGCGTCAGCGAGACTTTGCGCTCGCCCCAAATCTGGATGCCCTCGAACAGCGTACCGCTGGCGTTGAAGCGCGGCTGCCCTGCCGCCAGCACCGAATCCAGATGAATGTGCGACTCGACAAACGGCGGCGTGACCAGCCTGCCGCCGCAGTCGATCTCGTCGCCGCCCGACGACTCGATTCGCAGCGCAATTTGGACGATCTTTCCAGATTCGACGGCAATATCGACAGGCTGTTCCTGCCCCTGCAGGCGGCAGTTGTGCAACGTCAACCGACTCATGACGACTCCTCAGCGCAAAGCGTTGGTCAGAATCACTAAAACCCGAAAGCGAGGTTTGTCTGTTTTCCTCGTTCCCTGTTATAGTAAAAATATTAAGATTTTGGGGCAACTATAACGCCAAATGAGGGGATACCATGAAGCGATTTTACGTGCTTATGCTGGTCGTGGTCGTCGCCGTCCTGCTCGCGGTCGTGCCCGTGAGCGCGCAGGACGAGCCGCTGCTGGTATTCGGGGCGTTCGCCACGCCGATTGAAGAACCCTGGGACGGCGTGATCCACCAGGCGCTGCTGGCGGCTCAGGACGCCGGTGAGATCACCTACGAGTATCAGGACGACATCGGCTACTCCGGCGACATGGAAATCGTGCTGCGCGAAGTCGCCGAGGACAAGCAGCCCGCCATCATCTTCGGCGACGCCTTCGGCAACGAGGAAGTCGTGCGCCGCGTCGCCAAGGACTACCCGGAAATCGCCTTCGTGTTCGGCTCCGGCTTGGGTCCGTCGCAGCCGAATCTGTCGGTTTTCGACAACTGGATTCACGAACCCGCCTACCTGAGCGGGATGCTCGCCGGTGGGCTGACCAAGACCGGCAAGATCGGCGTGGTCGGCGGCTACCCGGTTCCCGAAGTCAACCGCATCGTCAACGCCTTCGTCGCCGGGGCGCACGAGACCAACCCGGATGCCGAAGTGCTGGTCAGCTTCCTGAATAGCTGGTTCGACCCGGCGGCGGCGAAGGAAGCGGCGCTGGCGCAGGTCGACGCGGGCGCGGACGTGCTGTTCGCCGAGCGCTTCGGCGTGATCGAGGCAGCGCAGGAGAACGGTCTGCTGGCGTTCGGCAACATGAGCGACCAGAACGAACTCGCGCCCGACACGGTCGTGACCGGTCCGGTCTGGAACATGGGTCCGACGGTCGAATTCGTGATCAATCAGGTGAAAGCCGGGTCCTACACCGCGCTCGATCTGAAAGACTTCTCGATGATGGGACAGGGCGGCGCGAGCCTCGCTGACCTGCACGGCTTCGCCGACACGCTCGATGCCGACCTGCTGCAAACCGTGATGGACAAGGAACAGGCGATCAAGGACGGGCTGTTCCGCGTGGACATCGACGAGGCTGCCCCGGCGAACGCGGTCGTGCCGGAGTCGTAAGGGCGAGCCATCGAAAGTCACCCAATCATGATCACCCGTAGGGGCGAGGCGTGCCTCGCCCCTACCATATATGATATGCCCTCGGCATGAGGATACCTACCTTCGATACACCACGAGCCTGAATAATGACGTTACTGGAAATGCGCGGCATCACCAAGCGCTTCGGCAGCCTGACCGCCAACGACGACGTGAGTCTGGCGGTGGAGCGCGGCGAGATTCACGCGCTGCTGGGCGAAAACGGCGCGGGCAAGTCCACGCTGATGAAAATCCTCTACGGGCTGTACCAGCCGGACTCCGGCAGTATCTGTGTGGACGATCAGGTCGTCCAGTTAAAATCACCTGCCGACGCCATCGCCAACGGAATCGGCTTCGTGTCGCAGCACTTCGCACTCGTGCCGACCTTCACCGTCGCCGAAAACGTGCTGCTCGGTCACGAGCACAGTGCCCTGCTCAGCCGCGCCGACATGCGCCGGATCGTCAACGAGACGGCGGAGCGCTATCACTTCAGCGTCAACCCGGATGCCATCGTCGGCGATCTGGCGGTCGGGCAGCAGCAGCGCGTCGAAATTCTGAAGGCGCTGTATCGCGGCTGCCGGGTGCTGATCCTGGACGAGCCGACGGCGGTGCTAACGCCGCAGGACACCGCCAGCCTGTTCGAGACGCTGCGGGAGCTTCAGCAGGACGGTCTCGCCGTGATCATCATCACGCATAAGCTGGACGAGGTACTGGCGATCAGCCAGCGCGTGACCGTGCTGCGGCTGGGCAAGGTCGTCGGGCAGGTCGAGACGAGCCGGACGAGCGCCCCGGCGCTGGCGCAGATGATGGTCGGGCGGCAGACGGTACAGGTCGTGCGCAATACCGATCACCATCCGTCGGCGGCGGTCATGCTCGACGTAGCCGATCTGTCGGCAACCGACAAGCGCGGCGTGCAAACGCTCAGCGGCGTCTCGTTCCAACTGAAGGCGGGCGAGATCGCCGGGGTCGCGGGGGTGGCGGGCAACGGGCAGAGCGAGCTGGTCGCCATCCTGACGGGCATGATGACGCCGGACAGCGGGCGCGTCGCCGTGAACGGTCAGTCGCTGGCGTTCGGCGACCCGCGCGAATGCACGCGGCTGCACGTCGCGCGAATCCCGGAAGACCGGCTCAAAGGTGTGGTCGGCGATTTGAGTGTCGCCGACAACCTGATGATGGAGCAAGCCGACCAGTTCACGCGGGCGGGTCACCTGAACCACCGACAGATCGTCGAACATGCCGAAACGTTGATCAGCGAGTTTCAGATCAAGGCATCGCCGAAGGACGCGGTGCGCACGCTCTCCGGCGGCAATATCCAGAAGGTAATTCTGGCGCGCACGCTCTCGCAGCAGCCGAACGTCGTGATCGCCGCGCAGCCGACGCGCGGACTCGACGTGGGCGCGACCGAATACGTACATCAGAAGCTGATGGAGCAGAAGCAGCGCGGCGCGGCGATCCTGCTGATCTCCGAGGATTTGGACGAAATCCTGATCCTGAGCGACCGCGTATTCGTGATGTATCACGGTGGAATCGCGGGCGAGTTCAGCGCCGACAACATGGACGTGGAGCACATCGGGCTGCTGATGACCGGGGCGAAGTGAAGTAAAGATAGTGCTGAGCGATGAGTGCTGAGTGAAAAGCCAGGACTGGGCTTGTAGCCTGTGCTGTAGGGGCGATATATCACGTGCCCGCGTCAAGCGATATTCACCAAAACCGGTGAAAACGAACGGCTAAAGGAACGGTATGTTTGGATTGAAGCTGGAACGCGCGCCCGCCCCGCTGTGGATGCGCGGCGTCATCCCGCTGGTCGCCATCGCGCTGACATTTGTGCTGGTCAGCGTGCTGGTGATCGCGGCGGGCGCTGACCCGGTCGCGGCGTTTTTTGAGCTGCTGATCAACCCGCTGACCAAGAACTCGGCGCGGCTCGACATCCTCGTGCTGGCGACGCCGATCATTTTGACGGGGGTAGCGGTGTCGCTGGCGTTCGCCTGCGGCTACTACAACATCGGCGCGGAGGGGCAGCTTTACGCGGGCGCGATTGCCGCCGGGTGGATCGGCACGATGGTCGAGGGCGCGCCGCCGCTGGTCGCCATCCCGCTGATGCTGGTGGGCGGGTTCCTCGCCGGGGCGCTGTGGGCGCTGCTCCCAGCGCTGCTGAAAGTGCGGCTGCGCGTCGACGAAGTGGTGACAACGCTGCTGCTGAACTCGGTGATGCTGTTCATCGTCAGCGCGCTGCTGAACGCGTCCCTGGCGCGACCCGCAGACCGGCTGGCCCCAGTCGCCGACGATTGCCGAAGCGGCGCAGTTCCCGCAGATCATCCCGCGCTCACGCGTGCATCTCGGCTTCCTGGTGGCGCTGGCGGTCGCCGGGCTGGTGTGGTGGCTGCTGACGCGCACGCGCTTCGGGCTGGAGCTGCGCGCCGTCGGCAAGAATCGGGACGCGGCGCAGTTCCTCGGCATCCGCGTGGGACGGATGATGCTGCTCACCGCGCTGATCAGCGGCGGGATCGCCGAACTGGCGGGCGTCGGCGAAGTCGCGGGCATCCAGTTCCACGTGATCGACTCGCTTTCGCCGGGCTTACGGCTACACCGGGATCATCGTCGCCACGCTCGGCGCGCTGACCGTGCCCGGCGCGCTGCTGGCGGCGCTGTTTCTGGCGCTGGTCAGCCGGGGCGCGCTGTCCGCCAGCCGCGAGCTATCCGTCCCGGTCTATCTGGGCGACGTGATACAGGCGGCGCTGCTGCTGGTCATGCTGGCGGCGCTGCTGCTCGACCGCTATCGCCTGCGCAAGGGCAATGCCTGATGGAATTCATCTTCGCCCTGCTGGGCGCGACTTTGCGAATTTCGACGCCGATCCTGTTCGGGGCGCTCGGCGAGACGATCATCGAGCGCGCGGGCGTGCTGAACCTGGGCATCGAAGGCACGATGCTGCTCTCGGCGTTCAGCGGCTTCGTCGTCGCGCAGGCTTACCGGGTCGCTGTACGCCGGGCTGCTGGCAGCGGCAGCGGTCGGCGTGCTGCTCAGCGTGCTGATGGGCGTGCTGGCGGTGACGCTCGGCTTGAACCAGCACGTGTGCGGCTTGGGGATCACGCTGCTGGCGACCGGACTGGCGCTGTTCGCGTTCCGGCTGCTGTACGGCGGCGCGACCACGCCGCCCGCGCTCGAACAGGCATTCCCGCAGATCGCGCTGTTCACCGGGACACCGCTCGCACCCGTGTTCAGCCAGTATGCGCTGACGTATGTCGGACTGCTGCTCGTGCCGGTCGTCGGCTGGATGCTGTACCGCACGGCGTTCGGCTTGCGGCTGCGCGCCGTCGGCGAAAACCCGGAAGCTGCCGACACCGCCGGGGTCAACGTCTACCTGATGCGCTACGTCGCCCTGATCCTCGGCGGCGCGCTGATCGGGTTGGGCGGCGCGTTCCTGTCGCTGGCGCAGTTGGGCGCATTCACGCACGGGATCATCAACGGACGCGGCTGGATCGCCATCGCCATCGTGATCTTCGGCAACTGGCAGCCGGGCAAAGTCCTCGCCGGGGCGCTGCTGTTCGGGGGGTTACAGGCGCTGCAACTGCGGCTGCAAGCAGAAGGGATTCCGCTGCCCTACGAGGTGCTGCTCGCCCTACCCTACGTGCTGACCATCGTGGCGATTGCCATCGCCGGGCGCAATGCCTCGTACCCGGCGGCGCTACTCAAGCCGTACCGCCGCGAGGGGTAAAAAGAATGGGCACGACGTGTCGTGCCCCTACAAATATCCTCTGGCGGGCAGCTACCGCGCGTTGACGCTGTAGCCGCCGTCGACCGCGATCTGCGCGCCGTTGATGTACCGAGCGCGATCCGACGCCAGAAACACGATCACGTCGCTGACTTCTTCCATAGTCGCCCAGCGCCCGGCGAGAATACCCTTCTGGCGGCAGTAGTCGGCGAGGAACTCGGCTTTGGTCTTGCCCTGATTCTTCGCCATGTTCTCCGCCCAGGCTTCGCGCCACTCGGTGGCGACCAGCGCCCCCGGCACGACCACGTTGACGGTGATCTGGTCGCTCGCCAAATCCTGCGCCATGTATTTGGTGGCGTGGATCATGGCGGAATTGTTCAAGCCGTGCGTGAGCGCCGGGATTAGCACGCTCGTCCCGGCGACGCCGCTGATGTTGATGATACGTCCGCTGCCGTCGCGCGCCATGTGCGGCAGGAACGACTGGACGGCGCGCAGCATCCCGACCGTCTTGAGGTTCAAATCCGCCAGCCATTCGTCATCCGACCAGGTGATCTGGCGCTCCATGCGGCGGATCGGTCCGCCTGCGTTGTTGATCAGGATGTGCAGCGTGCCGAACTGCCCGGCGGCTGCCTCTGCCGCCGCCTTGACCGACTCCATCTGGGTGATGTCGGTCGGCAGCGCGAGGACGCTGACGCCGCTGCTCTGGCGGATCTCGTCCGCTGTCTGGTCGAGCAGGTCTTTGCCGCGCGCCAGCAGCACGAGGTTGACGCCTTCCGCCGCCAGTCCTTTGGCAACCGCCCTGCCGATCCCCTTGCTGCCGCCGGTGATGACCGCCGTGCGACCGATGAGTCCCAGTTCCATGTCCCCTCCTGAAGATGACGCCCGCAGCCGACGAGCGGCTCATCACTATGCGAAACGGCTCAGATTTCCGGCAGCCTGAAGCCCGATTTGGAGACGACGTAATCGCGCGATTCGTAAGCCAGCCTGCGAATGCGATTCATGTCTACGCCGACCAACTCACCGTTGCGCTTGAGCGGCTTTCCGGCGACGAACACCAGATCGACGTTGCTGGTATCCATGCCCCACACCACCGCGCCGATGGGATCGTTGACCGGGAAGATGTTGGGCAAATCGGTGCGCAGCAGGATGATGTCCGCCTCTTTGCCGGGCGTCAGCGTGCCGATCTTGTCGTCCAGACCGTTGGCGCGCGCGCCCTCAATCGTGGCGAATTCGAGCAGATCGCGGGTGGTGAGCATCGACGAGGTATGCACCCTGCCGCTCAGCTTCTGGTCGAACAGGACGGCGTGCTGAAGCGCAATCACCGAGCGCATCTGCGTGAACATGTCGTTGGGGACGTTGGTCTCCACGTCCACGCTCAGGCTGGGGCGCAAGCCGCGATCCAGAAAACGCTGGGTCGGCGGCATCCCGTGACCCATCATCATCTCGACGGGCGACGCCAGCGAGAACGTCCCGCCGGTATCGACGATCATCTGGATTTCGTCGTCGCTGAGCGTCGTGCAGTGGATGTAGGTCGTGTCCGAGCCGAGCAGCCCGGCTTTGCCCATCTCGCCGAGCTTGCCGTGCTGCCCCGCCGTGCCGACGCCGACGTGAACGGTCAGCCGCGCGCCGACCTCGCGCGCCAGCTCCCAATGTCCTTTCGCCATCTCGAACGGCGTGAATTCGGGTCCCGGCGGCGCGTAGCCGAGCGTCAGCAACTGATCGCTGGACGAGAAATACTGTTTGGCGACCTGCCGAAACCAGTCATCCTGCTCAGGATCGGGGTACTTCCACCAGGGATTGCCATAGGCGAACACCGCCCGGATACCCGATTCCTGCAAGGCGCGCACGACGGCATCGGCGTGCTCGCGCGTCGCCTGAATGTGCGACCAGTCGAGGATGGTGGTGATCCCGGCATCAATCGCACCGAGCAGCCCGACCAGATCGCCCGCGTAGGCATCTTCAGGGCGGTAGACGGGAGCCAGCGTGTTGAGGATGAACGCCAGATAGCTGTTCTCGCCTTCCAGCGGTACGTCAGTTCCGATGTTGCGCAGGATGCCCTCCCAGACGTGGCGGTGGGTATCGACAAAGCCCGGCATGACGATCATGTTCGAGGCGTCGATTACTTCGGCGTCCGCCGCGCTGAGGTTGGGCGCGACGGCAGCGATCTTCGAGCCGTCGATCAGCACGTCGGCTTGCTTGAAGTTGCCGATTTTGCGGTCGAGGGTGAGGACACAGCCATTTTTCAATAAGATTCGCTGCGGCATTCGGTACTCCTGCGCAAAGTCTTTGCGACACGCGGGCACGGCGTGCCGTGCCCGACTTCATTCGTTCTCAATCATTGGCGTACTGCGCCCAGTCGCGCTCGAAGCGGAATACTTCTTTGGCGGGCGGCAGCGGAGCCTGCGTCTCGATCCAGCGCACCGGCTCGCTGCCGACGTTGGCGAAGCTGTGGATACAGCCGACGCTCGTCCAGATGGCATCGCCCACGCCCAGATCGTAGGTTTCGCCATCGGCGACGGCACGCCGACCGCCGACGATCAGGTAGGATTCCTCGAAGGCGTGGTCGTGCGGGTCGATCTTCGCGCCAGGCATGTACTGGATCAGGAACAGCGACTGATGCACCGCGCCGAACGAGCGATCCACGAACATCTTGATGGCGACGCCGGTCGTGGGGTTGAAGCCTTCCATCTCCGACGGCGCGCCGGGGCGCGGAAGCTGCGATTCGTCGAAGTGACCGATCAGCCCCGCCGTCAGTGCGAGATCGGGCGCGGAAGCCTGCGCCGATGGAGCATCGCCTCCGACGAAAAACGTGTCACGCCCCGCGCTTGGCGCTCGCGGCTGTGGCGACTGCATCTCCAGCCAGCGAACGGGCTGATCGCCGACCGCGCGCCAGGCGTGCCTGACGCCCGTGCCGATCAAGCCGAAGTGACCGGGCTTGAGCAGGTACGCCGCGTCGCCGATCTGCACGACGACGCTGCCCTCCAGAATGTAGAACGTCTCCTCGAAGGCGTGGATGTGCGGATCAATTGTGCCGGACGGAGCAGCAGGCAGATGCCCGTGCCCATGTGCACCGAGCCAGCCGCGCGATCCGCATAGGTGGCGCGGCGAAACCCGGTGCTGTGTGACTGGTAGCCGTCCGGCGTCTGCGCCGAAGCGTGGTCGATCTTCGAGACGTGATGCATGATCAATCCTTTCCGGGAGAGACCAGCCGCCTACGGCAGCCCCGCCCCACCGTAATCCACGCCGGTGTAATCGAGGTTTTTGTGCGACTCGGTGTCGCGGGTATTGGAGAGCGGTCCGGTCGCCGTGTAGTACTTGACGCCCGCGACCATCAGTTCTTCCGCCGGGAAGCGCGTCATCACCCGGCAGCCGTCCTTCGTGACGACTAACTGCTCCTCGATGCGAGCCGCCGACCAGCCATCGGAAGCGGGCCAGTAGGTTTCGAGGGCGAACACCATGCCCTCCTCGATCACCTGCGGGCTGTCGAACGAGACGAGGCGGCTGAACACCGGCTTCTCCCAGATCGCCAGCCCGACGCCGTGCCCGTACTGCAGGGCGAAGCACGATTCTTCATTGGGGAAGCCGAATTCCTCGGCTTTGGGCCACAGCTTGACCACCTCGGCTGTCGTCACGCCCGGCTTGATGGCATTGATGGCGGCGTCGAGATAGTAGCGGCAGCGCTTGTAGGCATCGACCTGCGCCTGCGACGCGCTGCCGACCGCGAACGTGCGGTAATAGCAGGTGCGATAGCCCATGTAGCTGTGCAGGATGTCGTAGAAGGCGGGGTCGCCGGGGCGCAGCACGCGGTCGCTGAAGATGTGCGGGTGCGGGCTGCACCGCTCGCCGGAGATGGCGTTGACGCCCTCGACGTGTTCCGAGCCGAGCGAATACAGCACGTTGTTGACCAGCCCGACGCACTCGTTTTCGCGCACACCCGGCTTCATGAAGCGGTAGAGTTCCTCGTAGGCGGCGTCGACCATGCTGCACGCCATGTTGAGCAGGGTGATCTCATCCTGCGTCTTGATGGCGCGCACGTCCATCATCAATTCCTGCCCGTCGACGACGGTCAACCCTTCTTTTTGCAGCGCGAACAGCACGGGAAGCTCGATCACGTCGACGCCAATCGGCTCCTTATGCAAGCCGCGCTCCTCCAGCTCGATGCGGATCTTGCGCGCCACGTCCTCGGCACGGAGCGCGCCCTTCGGCATCGCGCCGCGCAGCGTGGAGATGCCCGCCCGCGAGCGCCCTTCGCCCAGCCAGGGCGCGTACAGCGTGTGGTGCTTCGCCGCCGAGCCGAAATCCCAGTTGATCGGTTCGTCGTTCTGCGGCAGCAGGCAGAAGCGACCCAGCTTGTCAATCGCCCACGTGCCGATGGTCGTGTTGGTGATGTAGCGGATGTTGTTCATGTCGAAGCACAGCAGCGAGCCGATTTCGGACTCTTTCAGGTACTGCTTGACGCGCGCCAGACGCTCGGTGCGCAGGCGCTCATAATCGACGCGCTGTTCCCAGTCGACGCCCATCGTGCCGTAACTTCTAAGGTTCATCATAGCCTCCGAAATAAGCGAACAGCGATCAGCCAGGAGCTAAGCGCCGCGTATTATTCCAACCGTCAATTTTTGCCGCACAACGCCTTCGCCACCTCGCACACTCTGGCGGCGTTGGGGATCGTCAAATCTTCCAGCGCGGGCGAGAACGGGATCGGGACGTTCATCGCGCCGATCCGCTTCACTGGAGCGTCGAGATAGTAGAACGCGCCGTCGGCGATGACCGATGCCAGCTCGCCGGTCACGCCGTACTGCTCGTAACCCTCGTCGACGACGATCACCCGGCTGGTCTTTTTGGCGGATTCGATCAGCGTCTCCCGGTCGAGCGGGACGAGCGTGCGCGGATCGACCACTTCGGCGCTGATGCCGATCTGCTGGAGCATGTCCGCCGCTTCGAGCGCGACGTAGACCATGCTGCTGGTCGCCACAATCGTGATGTCGTCGCCGGGGCGCTTGATGTCGGCAACGCCGATGGGCACGACGTAATCGCCCTCCGGCACGACACCTTTCGCCGTGCGGTACATCATCTTGTCCTCAAAAACCACGACCGGGTTTTCATCACGGATGGCGCTTTTCATCAAGCCTTTGGCGTCGGCGGGCGTGGACGGGACAACGACTTTCAAGCCGGGGATGTGGCTGAGCCAGGCGTGGAGCGACTGGGAGTGCTGCGCCGCCGAGCGCCGCCCGGCGCCCATCGTGGTGCGCAAGACCATCGGCACGCTGAGCTTGCCGCCGGACATGTAGTGGATTTTCGCCGCCTGGTTGACGACCTGATCGAGTATCAGGGCGAGGAAGTCGCCAAACATGATGTCCACCACCGGACGCAGCCCGGTCATCGCCGCGCCGACGCCAAGCCCGGTGATGCCCGGCTCGGAGATCGGCGAGTCGATCACGCGGTCGGGACCGAATTCCTCGACCAGCCCGTTGAGGACTTTGAAAGTCGTCCCGGCTTCCGCCACGTCCTCGCCGATGATGAACACGCGCGGGTCGCGGCGCAGTTCTTCCGCCAGCGCTTCCCTGATAGCTTCGCCGTAGGTGAGGATGCGGTCAACAGGCGTCTGGGCATCCGGGATTTTGCCGGTAGGGGCGTTCAATTGAACGCCCCTACGTACCGCGCATCACAGTAAATTCTAAACATACACATCCTGGCTCACCTCGTCCGGCTCCGGGAACGGCGCGTTGAGGGCGTACTCGACCGCTGTCTGGACTTCCGCCTGTACGCTCTGCTCGATCTGGGCGATGACGCCGTCGTCCGCCATGTGCCCGGCGATCAGCCAGTCACTGAGCGCCCTGAGCGGATCGCGGTTGGCTTTCCAGAAATTCTCCTCGTCGGGGGAACGGTAGTAAGCGCGGCTGATGTCGCCGACGTGATGCCCGTGATAGCGGTAGGTATGGCACAGCATGAAAGCGGGTCCTTCGCCGCGCCGGGCGCGCTCGACCAGACTCTGCGCCGTCTCGTAGACCGCGCGCACGTCCTGACCGTCGACCTCGGCGGTGTGGATGCCGAAGGCTTCGGGGCGCGCCGTCATGCTGCCCGCCGTCGATTCGGTGTGATGGGTGTATTCGTTGTAGAGGTTGTTCTCGCAGACGTAGAGTACGGGCAGCTTCCACAACTGCGCCATGTTCATCGCCTCGTACAGAACGCCCTGCCCCAGCGCGCCTTCCCCGAAGAAGCAGACGACGACACGCCCTGTGCCAAGCCGCTTGCTGGCGAACGCCGCCCCGGTCGCCAGCGCCGCGCTGCCGCCGACGATGGCGTTCGCGCCGAGGTTGCCGGTATCCTGATCGGCGATGTGCATCGAGCCTCCCTTGCCCCGGCAGTACCCCGCCTCCTTACCGAGCAGCTCGCAAAACATGCGGTCGACCGACGCCCCTTTCGCCAGACAGTGCCCGTGACCGCGATGCGTGCTGGTGATGTAGTCGTCGCGGCGCAGCGCCTGGCATACGCCGACGGCGACCGCTTCCTCGCCGATGTACAGGTGCGCCAAGCCCGGCATTTTGGCGCTGGTGTACAGATCGTTGACGTGCTCCTCGAACGTGCGGATTTTGAACATCTGCTCGTACATGTGAAGCCAGTCTTCACGATCCACTTCAGGCATCAGGTCGCATCCTTTGGTCGGCGTCAGACGCGACGCAGTACCGAGCCTGCGCAAAGCAGCCCGCCGACATCACCGCTCCCGAATCTAGGGTTGCTGCTTGACAAATCTGGTTGAACTGGGTCAACATGAAAAAGAAATCTTTGTTCAATATGATTGAACAGTGTAAAGAAGATCAGACGGCTTGTCAACCAGCGCCAAACGGGGAATCAGATGCGGCGCAGCCGAGACTGTATAATGAGATTGAATAGTGGGTGACGGCTCAGGACGAGCCGCCGCCGGAACGAACAGGTCAACCACATGCCAGATATGAACCTCGAATATGCGCGCGCGATTGGGGAAAAGCTGCGCGCCGTCCGCCGCGACCAGCACATCAGCCTGCGCGAACTCGCCGAGCGCGCCAGCATCAGCGCCAGTATGCTCAGCCAGATCGAGACGGGCAAGGCGTTCCCGTCGGTGCGCTCGATCTACAACATCGCAGCGGCGCTCGCCCTGCCCGTCGATTACTTCTTCCCGGATCAGAACGGCGACAGCCAGCCCGCGCCCGACCCGGAAGCGCAGGACTTGAGCGAGATGACCGCCAGCGAGATGCGCGAGGCAAGTATGAGCCGGGCAGCAGAGATGGCGCCGGAAGTGCCCTCCCCGGTCGCGTCGAAGGCGCAAGTGCTCCATGCCAGCGCCCGCCCAACCATCCCGCTGAAAGGCGGCGTCACCTGGTCACGGCTGACCGCCGGAGCCGAAGCCAACGTCGAGTTTCTGGAGATCGCCTACGCCCCCGGAGCCAGCTCTGGCGAGTACCTGTCGCACCACGAGGGGCGCGAGTTCGGGCTGATCCTCGAAGGCGAGCTGGACATTCAACTGGGGTTCAAGCAGGTGACGCTGCTAACGGGCGACAGCATCGTGTTCGATTCGATCACCCCGCACCGGCTGGTCAACAACGGCACGTGCCCGGTGCGCGCGCTGTGGGTGGTGTGGAATCCCGACTGAGTGCGGGGCGAAGCGATCTGTTCAACTCCGATTGACAACGCGACTCATTTCGTTGTACGATGTTCAATTAGATTAAACATCACGCAAAATTGAAGCGCATCACGTGAAAAGACGGGCGCGCTGATGCCGCCTGCGCAAAGAATGATTCGCCTCTGCACCCGGAGAGAGGCGTGCTTATTTGGTTTTTGGGAACCCGAAGAATGCGACGCTTTTGCTCCACCCACCCCGGCAAATGGAACGGTCGATGACGACTTCGCGGCGCGCGCCGTCCTCCTTCGTCACCTCCGCCGTGATCTCGTCGCGCTACATCCCGGTATGGGTAGCGAACGTGCTGCTGATCGTGGTCGCCATCGCCATCGCGCCGGAGACACTGTCCGCCACCTCGCTCAGCGCGGCACTGCCCCTGACCTCGTTTCTGGCGATTGTCGCGCTCGGACAGATGCTCGTCATCATGACGGGCGGCATCGACCTGTCGGTTCCCAGCATCATGACAATGGCGGCGATCACGACGGTCGGGACGGCGAACGGCGTCGACGAGCGGCTGGCTCAGGCGATCCTCACGGCGCTGGCGGTCGCGGCGCTGGTCGGGCTGGTGAACGGTCTGCTGGTAGGCGTGCTGAAGCTGAACCCGGTGATCGTCACGCTGGCGGTCGGACAGTGCGTGCGCGGGCTGGCGCTGGCATACGCCAGCGGCATCGCCAACGAGTCGGCTGTGCCGGACACGCTCTCGAAATGGGCGACACAGCAGTTTCTGGGCATAAGCTGGGTGGTGTGGGTTGGCATCCTGGGCACGCTGACGCTGGCACTGCTGCTGCGCTATACCGCCGCCGGACGACGCTTCCAGTCAGTCGGGGCGAACCCGGTCGCGGCGTGGATCGCCGGGATACACATCAACCTGTACGTCGTGTTCGCCTACATCAGCGCGGCGATGCTCTACGGGCTGGGCGGCATCCTGCTGGCGGGGTTCATCCGCAGCCCCAGCCTGAGCCTGGGCGACCCCTACCTGCTCGCGCCGATTGCCGTCGTGGTAATCGGCGGTGCGTCGCTGACCGGCGGACTGGCGAGCGCGGTTTCGACGTGGGGCGCGGCATTCTTCCTGACGCTGCTCAGCCAGATGCTGCGCGTCCTCAACCTGTCGTCGGCGCTGCAATTCGTCGCCTTCGGCGCGGCGATCATCGGCGGCATGATCGTCTCCGGCGACCGGATTGTCACGCTGGTCGAGCGGTTGTTTCAGGGGGCAGCCGTGCGCACGGACGACGACACGCTGGAAGCGGCAGGCGCGCGGGTGAATGGCGCTGCCCCTCCGCCTGAAAAAAGAAAATAGGGACTCTCGACCCCGCGAGTAATCGTCGAACGGCACCGGGGTCGTTACCAACCATTCTGGTAAAGCTGTTTGGAAAGATTTTTATCAAGGAGAGCAAAACATGAGACGTTGGATGAAGATCACCCTCGTGATCGCGGTTCTGGTCTGGGCGACGGCGGCGTTCAGCGTCGTCACCGCCCAGGACACAATGACGCCAGACGAGTACGGCGAAATCTACGACGCCAACCCTGATCTGCTGGTGCAGGCGCTCGGCACGACCGAGAATATCCCGGAAATCGCGCTGGCGGCGTTCTACCGCGCCGGACTCCCTGTCGACGAGGCGATGCTGGCAAAGGCGCTGGAATGTCTTGAGAACAGCATCTGCGAAACCGGCAGCGGCGGCGACCTCGTGCTGGGGATCGCGGACGGCTTCGGCGACAACGTGTGGCGCGAAATCACGCACATGGAAGCCATCCTTCAGGCGCTGACCTATCCCGAAATCGGCAAGATGATCTACACCAACGCCCACTACGACACGCAGGCGGCGATCTCCGACCTGCGCAGCCTGATCGCGCAGGACGTAGACCTGATCGTCGGCTACCCCGACGCGGGCGACGCGCTGCTCCCGGCGGTGCGCGAGGCGACTCAGCGCGGCATCCCCTACGTGCCATATTCCTACGGCAAGATCGGCGAGCCGGGCACGGATTACCTGTCGTTCGTGGGCGAGGACGTGTGCGCGCTTGGGCAGGCGTTCGCCGCTATCCTGAACGAAGAAGTGGGCACGGGCAAGGTCGCATTCCTGGGCGGCACGCCGGGCAACCCGCTGTCGGCGGCATGGCAAGCCTGCGAGGAAGAAGCGCTCGGCTCCGGGCTGACGCTGATCGGGCGCGGCGATACCAACTGGACGCGCGAAGGCACGCTGCAAGCCGTCTCCGGCTTCCTGAGCAGCGATCCCGATCTGGCGGGCATCAGCTACGAATACGCCGACGGCTTCCTGGGCGGCGTGCGTGCTTACGAAGCGGCGAACCTGCCCCTGAACCTCGTCCTCACCCTGCGCACCGACGAGATGGGGCTGTTCTGCGAGTGGAAAGACATCGGCAACCCGAACTTCAAGATTTACTACTCGGCAGGCGGCAACTTCCAGGCGCGCATCGCCGTGACCGCCGCGATGATGAGCCTCAAGGGTGCGGAAGTGCCGACCAGCATCATCGTGCCGTCGCACATGCGCCAGGTGGATGAATCGACCTGCAACCCCGACGTGCCGGGCGAATATCCGGTGTCGTCGCTCGTCCCGCCTGACGTTGTCGCGGCGATGTACCCGGCGAGCAACTAACGAATGGCATCAGACCGGCATAACAGCAGTCCGAGGATGTCGGCGGCTGGCGAAACCCCTGCGAGCGAGGTCGTCCTCTCGCTCCAGGGGATTTCTAAGCAGTACGGGGCGGTTCAGGCGCTGGCGGACGTGAGCCTGGACTGCCGAGCGGGTGAAATCCACGCCGTCGTCGGCGAGAACGGCTCCGGCAAGTCGACGCTTCTCGGAATAGCCAGCGGTTTCGTAGACCCCGATCACGGCTCGGTCGTGATCGGGGACGCCCGCTGCGGCGAGATCTGCCGTCGGCAGCGCTCAATCTGGGACTGGGGATGGCGTATCAGGAAGTCTCGCTCGTCCTGTCAGCGTCGGTCAAGCAGAATCTATACCTCGCCACCTGGGAAGAAACGCCGCCCGTCCTACGGCGGCATGAAAGATCAAGACATTCTGGCGCGCTACGAGCTGGACGACCTGTTCGCCGACGCGCCGGTCGCGTGGCTGACCGTCGGCGAGCGACAGCAGCTCGAAGTCGTCAAGGCTCTGCTGGCGGAGCCGAAAGTGCTGCTGCTCGACGAGCCAACGACCGCGCTTGGTCCGAGTCAGGTCGAGTGGCTGCACCGCACCATCGTCGAGTGCGCCGGGCGCGGCATCGGCGTGGTGTACGTCAGCCACCGGCTGCCGGACGTGCTTCAGGTCGCCGACCGGATCACGGTGCTGCGCGACGGCAAAAGCCAGGGCACGTATGACGCGGCGGGCATGGCGGAACCAGCGCTGGTGGCGCTGATGATCGGGCGCTCGCTCGACGCCGCGTTTCCGCACCGCGCCGCCAAAACCGACGACGACGCCAGCGTCCTGATCGTCACCGATTTGCAGGGCAAGTTCTGCGGTCCGATCACGCTGAACGTCAATCGCGGCGAAATCCTCGGTCTCGCGGGCAAGTCGAGGGCAACGGTCAGGGTGATTTCTTCGCCTGCCTGTCGGGGCGCATCCCGCCCAAGAGCGGCGTCGTGCTGTGCGACGGCGAGCACGCCGACCTGACCTCGCCAGTTTCGGGGCGCTGCGCTCCGGGATTATGCTGCTGGCGGGCGACCGCAAACGCGAGTCATTGTTTCCGGTGCTGGGCGTGCGCAGCAACGCCACGATTCAGGTACTGGGCAAGTTCAGCAGCGGCGGGTGGATACGCCGCCGGAAAGAGCGAGGCACCGTCGAAGAACTCGCCCGGCAACTGAAAATCCGCACGCCGTCGCTGGAGCAGCCGGTACAGTTCCTGTCCGGAGGCAATCAGCAGAAAGTCTCGCTGGCGCGCACCCACCTGCGCGAGTCGGTCAAGGTGATCCTCGCCGACGAGCCGACGCAGGGCGTCGACGTGCGCTCGCGCTTCGACATCTACGAAGCGCTGCGGGCGAAAGCCGACGAGGGCGCGGCGATCATCCTCAAATCCAGCGATCCCATCGAGCTGTCGGGCTTCTGCGACCGGGTGATCGTGATGTCGCGCGGGCAGATCGTGCGCGAAATTCCCCAGTCGGAACTGAGCGAGCAGCGGATCATCGAAGCCATCGTCGGGGGCGTGAACATCGGATCGCGCCAGCGGTCGTCTACGCGGGGCATGAGCATCGCCGACCAGGCGGATGCGCGCGCGAGGAACAATGAGAGTACTGACTCCTAGAATCCGCAGGGAAATTCGCAAGGGCATCCTCAAGGTACTGCGCGCCTGGGCATGGTGGATTCCGCAGGTGCTGCTGGCGGTGCTGGTGGTGATCGTCGGCGGGTACACGGCGTCGAAGTCGCCCGCCTTCCTGTCGGAGTTCAACCTGAACAGCCTGCTGCTGGCGACGCTACGCTGGCGCTGGTGGCGATGGGTCAGGTCAATGCCCTGATGGTCGGCTATCTGGACATTTCGGTCGGCTCGGTGATGACGCTGGGCGTGATCGTGGCGTCGTACATCATTACGGGGCAGGCAGCAAAGCCACCGCAGAAATCGCCGGGGCGTCGCGGTGCTGGTGAGCGGTGCGGTGGTCGGGCTGATCAACGCTGGGCTGGTTCACGGCGTCAAAATCCCGCGCCACCTATGCGGATCGCGCGGCTGGCTCGGTGCACATGGGCACGGGCGTCTGTTCGCTGCTGCCGTCCGGCACAATTGATCCGCACATCCACGCCTTCGAGGAGACGTTCTACATTCTGGAGGGCAGCGTCGTCGTGCAGATCGGCGATGCGGCGTACCTGCTCAAGCCCGGTCACTTCGGCTTGATCGGCACGGGCGTCAAGCACGCCTGGCGCGCGGTCGGCGATCAGCCCGTTCGCTGGCTGGAGATGCAGTCGCCACAGCCGCGAGCGCCAAGCGCGGGGCGTGACACGTTTTTCGTCGGAGGCGATGCACCATCGGCGCAGGCTTCCGCGCCCGATCTCGCGCAGACGGCGGGGCTGATCGGTCACTTCGACGAATCGCAGCTTCCGCGCCCCGGCGCGCCGTCGGAGATGGAAGGCTTCAACCCCACGACCGGCGTCGCCATCAAGATGTTCGTGGATCGCTCGTTCGGCGCGGTGCATCAGTCGCTGTTCCTGATCCAGTACATGCCCGGCGCGAAGATCGACCCCCACGACCACGCCTTCGAGGAATCCTACCTGATCGTCGGCGGCTCAGTTCGTGCCGTCGCCGATGGCGAAACCTACGATCTGGGCGTGGGCGATGCCATCTGGACGAGCGTCGGCTGTATCCACAGCTTCGCCAACGTCGGCAGCGAGCCGGTGCGCTGGATCGAGACGCAGGCTCCGCTGCCGCCCGCCAAAGAAGTATTCCGCTTCGAGCGCGACTGGGCGCAGTACGCCAATGATTGAGAACAAAAGCAACCTCACCCCGGCAACCTGCAGTTGAGCGGTGCTAATCGTAGGTTAGCCGCGAAACAGGGTGAGGTCTGAATGAAGAAGAACGAACAGGCATTACAACTTGAACAGGTGTAAAAATGCCGCAGCGAATCTTGTTGAAAAATGGCTGTGTCCTCACCCTCGACCGCAAAATCGGCAACTTCAAGCAAGCCGACGTGCTGATCGACGGCTCGAAGATCGCTGCCGTCGCGCCCAACCTCAGCGCGGCGGACGCCGAAGTGATCGACGCCTCGAACATGATCGTCATGCCCGGCTTTGTCGACACCCACCGCCACGTCTGGGAGGGCATCCTGCGCAACATCGGAACTGACGTACCGCTGGAAGGCGAGAACAGCTATCTGGCGTTCATCCTCAACACGCTGGCTCCCGTCTACCGCCCTGAAGACGCCTACGCGGGCGATCTGGTCGGGCTGCTCGGTGCGATTGATGCCGGGATCACCACCATCCTCGACTGGTCGCACATTCAGGCGACGCGCGAGCACGCCGATGCCGTCGTGCGCGCCTTGCAGGAATCGGGTATCCGGGCGGTGTTCGCCTATGGCAATCCCTGGTGGAAGTACCCCGATCCTGAGCAGGATGACTGGTTTCGGCAGGTCGCCAAACAGTATTTCTCGTCCAGCGATCAGTTGCTGACACTCGGCTACGCGCCGCCGGGACCCGAATTCACGCCGTTCGAGATGGCGAAAGGACATTGGGAGCTGGCGCGCGAGGTCGGCGCGCGGCTGACCGTTCACGTCGGTGTCGGCACGGCGGGGCAGCACGGTAAGCTCGGCGAGATGGGTAAAGCCGGGTTGCTCGGCTCGGACACGACCTACATCCACTGCACGACGCTGAGCGACGACGAAATCCAGATGATCGTCGATACCGGCGGGACGTTCTCGCTGGCGTCGCCCGTCGAGATGATGATGGGTCACGGGATGCCGCCGACCCAGCGTTTTCTGGATCGCGGCTTGCGCCCCAGCCTGAGCGTGGACGTGGAGACCAACGTCCCCAACGACATGTTCACCCAAATGCGGACGGTGCTGTCGCTCCAGCGGGCGCTGGTGTTCCAGCGGTCGCTGGCGGGCGAGAAGAATCTCCCGTCGCTGCTGACCACCCGCGACGCGCTGGAGTTCGCCACGATTGAAGGCGCGCGCGCCAACGGGCTGGCGGACAAGATCGGGACGCTGACGCCCGGCAAAGACGCCGACATCGTCATGCTGCGCACCGACCGCATCAACGTGACGCCGCTGAACGACCCCATCGGCGCGGTCGTATGGGGCATGGATACCAGCAACGTCGATTCGGTGTTCGTCGCGGGCAAGCCGATGAAGCGCAACGGCGTGCTGGTGGGCGTCGACCTGAACCGGCTTCGCCAGCTCGCCTACGAATCGCGCGATTACGTGGTGAACCGGGCGCACTTCCGGCTGCCGTCGATCTGATTGACGCCGATCAGTCCACGAATACGCCCCTTCCGGCACGAATCAGACTGGGTCAGGATTTTTTGATCCGCCAACGCTATAATGACGGTATCGCCGTCATCATGAAATACACGCCGGGTTTTGGATACGGCAGCAAACGCGCGGATCAAGGGACTGGCATGTACAGCAGAAGCACCAGCAACCGACTCCTTTACACGCTGTTCGCCGCGCAAAGCCTGCTGTCCGCTTCGAATATCGCCGTCTACACCCTGCTGGCGATTGTCGCGGCGCAGCTAGCGGGCACGGAAAGCGCGGCGGGTCTGCCGTCATCGACGCTGACGTTCAGCCAAGCGCTGTCCGCCGTCCCAGTCGCCATGATCATGGGGCGCTTCGGGCGGCGGATCGGTCTGTCGCTCGGCTATGCCGCGTCGATGCTATGCGGCGTCGTCGGCATCATCGCCATTACACAAGGGAGCTTCGTCCTGCTGCTGGCGAGCGCGGCGCTCGCCGGAATGGGGCGCGCCAGCGGCGACCTGAGCCGGTTTGCGGCGGGCGAAATGTTCCCGGAAGCCGAGCGCGCCCGCATGATCGGGCGGATCGTGTTCGCAGGGACGATTGGCGCGGTGGTCGGTCCGATCCTGGTCACGCCCTCCGGTCGGCTGATGGAACTGCTGGGGCTGCCGCCGGACATCGGTCCGTGGGCGGGGATGGTCGTCCTGTGCGGGCTGGCGACGCTGATCACGTTCTTCCTGCTGCGCCCTGACCCATCCAAAATGGCGCTGGCGCTCGCCGACAGCAACGCCGAATCTACCGAGGACACACCGCAAACGCCCGCGCGCCCACTGTCGGTGCTGCTGCGGATTCCGAAGGTGCAGCTCGCCATCATCGCGGTGTTGGTCAGCCAGACGGTGATGGTCGTGCTGATGGTGATGACGCCGCTGCACATGGAGCATCACAATCATGGCAGGGACGCGATTTCGATGGTGATCGCGGCGCACACGCTCGGCATGTTCGGGTTCGCGCCGGTGACGGGCTATCTGATCGACCGCTTCGGGCGGATACCGATGCTGATCGTCGGGGCGCTGACGCTGGTCGCCGCCGCGCTGCTGGCGCCGATTGCCGTGACCGAATTCAGCCTCGCCGCCGCGCTGTTCCTGCTGGGACTCGGCTGGAATTTCGGCTACGTGTCCGGCTCGTCGCTGCTCGCCGACGCGCTGCAAGGCGAGGAACGGGCGCGCGTGCAGGGCGTCAACGACTCGCTGGTGTTCTTCGCGGCGGGTATAGGCAGCCTGTCGGCGGGCACGCTGTTCGCAACCGGCGGCTTCGACGCCGTGAGCACGGCGGGGCTGGCGCTCGTCGTGGCGCTGCTCGGCTTGATTGTCTGGTTCAACCGCCCGCAGCTTAAGACGGAAGCGGCTTAACGGTCGGACGCCCGCAGGAACGGGTCGAGGACGGCGACCAGCGCATCCGGGCGCTGCCAGGGGATGTCGTGGATGGTGTCCGGCATCCAGACGACCTGCACCCGGTCGATCGGGCGCTCGGCGGCGTCGATGTAAGCCACCATCGCCGCGTCTTCCCCCCGCGCCCCGGCATTGACGATCAGCAGCGGGCATTTGACCTGCGGGTAGTAATCCGCCGGGCGCATCTCCCAGATGGCACGGGCGATCTGCATGTGATGGTCGCGCTTCAGGTGGGCGCGAACGTCGGTCGGGTCGCTGGTATCGAACACCGACAGCGCCAGAGGCAGCAGCTCCGGGCGAAACGCCGCGCCGAGCCAGTCGTCGCGGATCATGCGCTCGATGTCGGCGACAGTACGGTTGTGGTAGGTCGGCGGCGACATCTTGATTTCCGCTTCCGCCCAGGTCGCATACAGATCGCCCAGAGGACGGACGCCGCCGTCGATCAGCGCGGCTCTGGCGACGCGCGCCGGGCGGGTCGCGGCGTAGCAGACGGTCGAGTACGCACCCCACGAATGCCCGATGAGCGCAGCTTGCTCGATCCCGCAGGCGTCGAGCAGATGGTCGAGGTCGCGGGAAATCGTCTCGAAGTCGTAGCCGGCGTCCGGCTTGTCGGACAGACCATGCCCGCGCTGGTCGGGGACGATGACGTGAAAGTACGCCGAGAGCGGCGGCGCGATCAGGTCGAACATGCGGCTGGTGGATGCCAGCCCGTGCAGAAGAACCAGCGGCGGCAGATCGTCGCTGCCCCACTCGCGGACGTGGAGCCGCACGTCGCCCGCCTGGATAAAGCGATCCTGTGCCGGGTTCATAGTAGCCTTTCGCGTATAAGAGCTGGTCGCGCGGGAGACTTTACCCCAAGATTGGACGGATTGGAACGTATTGCAGATTCAGCTAAGGCATGTTACTGTCAAGCTATGATCAGCGCAAAGGCGTGTATCCCTTTCTCTTGTCCGGCATACAGGTATGGCTTGCTTCCATTCCGGAGGGTGTGACGCGGTGACGCTGTCGAGACTCAAGAGCTGACCTGTCCGGTTGGCTCTTTTCGTTTCTGCAAAGGAGAGTGTACATGTTTTCGGGTAAACGGTTGCTTGTGTTTCTGGTACTCGCGCTGGCGATGCTCTCCCTGACCGCTGCCGTCCCGGCTGCGGCGCAGGATGGCAGCACGCTGACGTGGTCGATTGAGGGCATCAACGATCTGCCTTCGCTCGACCCGGCGAAAGCCAGCGATTCGCAGGGCTTCACGGTCATCGGGCTGATTTACGGCGGGCTGGTGCGTCTCGACGGCGATCTGCTGGTCGTCCCCGATCTGGCGGAAAGCTGGACGGTTTCGGACGACGGGCTGACCTACACCTTCACGCTGCGCAGCGACGCGAAATTCTCCGACGGCTCGGCGATCACGGCGGATGACGTGATCTGGTCGCTCGTCCACGCGCTCGACCCGAACACGGGGGGCTGGACAGGTTCCTATTATCTGTACAACATCGTCGGCGCGCAGGACGTGATCGACGGCAAGACGCTGGAGCTTTCGGGCGCGAGCGCCCCGGATGAACACACCGTCGTGCTGCAGGTCAATCAGCCGTCGGCGTACTTCCTGAGCCAACTGACGTTCGGCAGCGCGAAGATCGTCTCCAAAGCCGCCGCCGAAGCCGACCCGACTGGATGGGAAGCAGCGCCGGTTTCGAGCGGTCCGTTCCAGGTGCAGGAATGGAATCACGGACAGAACATCATCCTCGCGCCGAACCCGAATTACTGGCAGGTTCCGCAGATCAGCACGCTGACGATGCCGTTCATTCAGGACAGCGAGACGGCTTACCAGCTCTACCGCACCGGCGAGCTGGACATCATGGGCAGCCAGCAGAACGGCGTCCCGTCGGTGCACATCCCCGAAGTGCAGACACTGTCGGACTTCCGGCAGGCGGCGTCGTTCGTGGTGCGCTACGTCGGCTTCAACAACGTGATCGCGCCGTTCAACGACATGCACGCGTGCGCCGCGCCTTCGCGCTGGCGATTGACAAGGACGCGCTGGCGAATCAGGTGCTGGGCGGGACGGTCGTGCCGACCGACCGTATCCTACCGCTGGGGATTCCGGCTTCGGAACTGCCGATCACCGGGCTGCACTTCAACGTCGACGCCGCCAAAGCCGAACTGGAAGCAGCAGGACGTCACGCCCGGATTCCATCGGCACGATCAAGCTGACCTACGGCGTCGAAGGCGACAACGAGCGCGTAGTGACGGTGCTTCAGTCGATGTGGAAAGAGAACCTGGGCATCGACGTGCAGCTTGAGCCGCTGGAACTGACGACCTTCAGCGCGCGGCTGAACGAGACCTACGAGACGCCGGAGAGCGGCATCCAGTTCTACTACAGCGTGTGGGGCGCGGACTACCCCGACCCGCAGAACTTCATCTCGCAGCAGCTTCGCACCGGCGTCGGCAACAACAACGGGCATTATTCGAACGCGGCGTTCGACGCACTGGTCGATCAGGCGGACGTGATGACCGGCGACGTAGCGGCGCGTATGCAGCTTTACAATCAGGCGGAGCAGATCGCGGTCAACGAAGTCGGCTGGCTGCCGCTGTTCAATCCAAGCCTGAACGTGCTGGTCAAGCCCTACGTTGAAGGGATCGTGTTCACCGGGCAAGGTCTGGTCATCCCGGATTATTCGGTGCTGACCGGGCGCACGTCGTAACTGGATCGTTGGTGAGAGGGGGCGCAACCAGGCAACCTGCGGTTGCACGTGCGCCCCTGCAAGAACCGGGCAGACACATAGGTCTGCCCCTACGAAAACACGCGGCAAATGTGCGGTGGCAGTCTAGCAGCTACCACATCCTGCACCCTACAATCGTGTCCGTTTCCCGGAAAGTCGTTCATGTCCCGCCTGATCGTCCGACGCCTCATCAGCCTGCCATTCGTCATCTTCAGCATCACGTTCATCACCTTTCTGGTCGGCTACCTCGCCCCCGGCGATCCGATCCTCGCCATGATGGGCAGCCGATCCGACCCGGCGACGTATGAGCGTCTGCGCCACCTGTACGGACTCGATCTGCCCTGGTATCAGCAGTACTGGAATTACCTGTCCGGGCTGCTGCAAGGCAACCTCGGCTTGTCATTCCGCTATCAGGGACGCCCGGTGTGGGACATGATCAGCAGCGGCGTGCCGGTGTCGTTCGAGCTGGGGATCACCGCGCTGAGCATCAGCCTCGCCATCGGCGTGCCGGTGGGGTTATGGGCGGCGCTGCGCCAGAACTCGCTGTTCGACCGCCTGAGCATGAGCCTGATGCTGGTGCTGTTCGCCGTGCCGAATTTCGTGCTGATCCCGGTGCTGCGCTGGGTCAATTACCAGTTCTACCTGCGCGACCTGCCGTCGCTGCCGGTCGCGGGCTGGGGGCGACCGGAACACTGGATTCTGCCGGTGATCGTACTGGCGGCGGGGAGCATGGGCTACATGGCGCGGCTGACGCGCACCAGTATGCTGGAAATTCTGCGACAGGATTTCATCCGCACGGCGGTCGCCAAAGGGCTGCGCGAGCGGCGGGTGCAGTGGGTACATGCCTTCCGCAACGCCCTGCTGCCGATTGTGACGGTGGTGGGTCCGTCGGTCGCGTTTCTGGTGACGGGCGCGTTCGTGGTCGAGAACCTGTTTGCGATACCGGGGATCGGCTTCCTGTCGGTGCAAGCGATCTCGCAGCGCGACTATCCGGTGATCCAGAGCACGACGGTGCTGCTGGCGGTGGCGGTCGTCGCCATGAACCTCGTCACCGACATCCTCTACGGCGTGCTCGACCCGCGCGTCATGGTGGAGGGTTAATCGTGCAAGCCACCTCTGCTGCTCGCGTCGCTGCACGCCGACTGCCGCTGCAAGCCTTCTGGGAGCGCTTCGCCACCAATCGGCTCGCCGTCGCCAGCCTGATCGGGCTGATCGCGCTGGTGCTGATCGCCGCCTTGGGACCCGGCATCTACTCGTACAACGCGATCACACCGGATTACGGAGCGATCAATGCCCTGCCAAGCGCTGCTCACTGGTTTGGGACGGACAATCTGGGGCGAGACACGCTCGCCCGGCTGATGATGGGGCTGCGGGTGTCGCTGCTGGTGGCGTTCTACGTCGAGGCGCTCAACATCGTGCTGGGGGCGACGCTCGGACTGCTGGCGGGGTACTACGGCGGCTTGGTCGACACCATCGTCACGCGGCTCGCCGACATGCTGTTCGCGTTCCCCGGACTGCTGCTGGCGATCCTGATCGCGGCGACGTTTGGTCCTGCCGTCACAGCACAGTTCGGCGGGATCGGGCGGCTGCTGCTGGTCGCCGGGTCGCTGAGCCTGGTCAGTTGGCCCCTGATGGCGCGCTTCGTCCGCAGCCAGACGCTGGTGCTGCGCGAGGAGGATTTCACGGTCGCGGCGCGCTCGCTGGGCGCGAACAACCGACGCATCCTGCTGCGCCACATCCTGCCAAACGTCGCCGGGCTGATCATCGTCGGCAGCACGCTCGACATCGCCAGCGTCGTCGTCAACGAAGCCGTGCTGAGCCTGCTCGGTCTGGGCATCCAGCCACCTGACCCCAGCATCGGCAAGATGATCACCGACGCGATCCCGTTTCTGGAAGGAAATGCGGTGCAAGTGTTTCTGCCGAGCGGAGTACTGATGCTGATCGTGCTGGTGGTCTCGTTCCTGGGCGACGGACTGCGCGACGCGCTCGACCCACAGAGCCGCCGCTAGGATTTCGCCAGCCCGCGCCGCAACGTGCGGACGGCGCGCCCCGCTCAACAGCGATTGAGCGAGGGTTTCCAGTCTTGACGTTGAGGGAGACGACTGCTACACTGTGACGTGTGCAAGGTCCTATCGTCTAGAGGCCCAGGACGTGGCCCTTTCAAGGCCAAAACACGGGTTCGAATCCCGTTAGGACTATGTTTGTACCCTCCGCTTTAAATGACGCCGTGCAGGATTTACTGGCTATTCTGTACGGCGATTTTGATCCCCCGCAAGATACGAAAGCCCGAAATGAGTTGATCAGCCAGCGATATGCGGCGGGCGAAGGCTTATCCATGTTAGGACGAGAATTCGGACTGACACCACAACGCATTTACCAAATCGCACATTTCAGGCGAAAGTAGAGCCAGGTCTTGGCTGTGCATTCCTGTTACGCAGTTGGTTATTGAAACTGGATCGGCAAAGAGCATCTCACGGGCAGAGACCGTGCCGTCGTTTATTATGGTTCTTGTTGCTCATGCACCTTCTGTGACTTCGATAATTTCGTCGGCAATTAGACCATGCGCTTCGCGGTGGACAGCTATCGCTGCTTCTTTATTTGGCGCTTCAATGAGGCAGAAAGCGCGTCCCGTATTCAGGTCATACCAGTATTTCAGGTATCTGACGCCATATTTTTCCTGTACCTCAAGGTCTTTCCTGTGCGCTTCCTCAATCCCTTCGGAGGTCATACCTTCCACTTTGTAATGAATATCCAGGTAGAGTGGCATGGGAAACTCCTTTCGATGGTCTCATCTTGACGGATTCATTGAAGTATTTCGGGCAGCGACTGACGAATATGGGCGCCGCTCACAAATATTAAGAGCGTTCTAGGAGCTTGCGCCCGCCCCATTCGCCGCTGTTGCTTGTGCCAACGAAGCCCATCAGGATCGGCGATCCGACCGCCGCCTCACCTAGCTCAAGCGCTTTCCTCCAATATATCGCGGCGCGGGGGTAATCTTCCTGCAACGTCGCCACAAAGCCGAGCTGCCAGTATGCCATTTGCTGCGAATACTTGAAATCAATTTCCTCCGCTTCTCGGAGACCTTGCTCGATCCATACAATTCCTCCGTCAAAGTCGCGCAGGGAGATTGCGAGCAGCCCCAAGACTTCGATGCAGAGGACGCTCGCAGACCATTTGTCGCCGTTTCTCTCAAAGGTTTGCAGAGCTTCTCGTGCCAGGTGTTCGGCGGTCTGGAAATTGGCGTCCATAATTGCCCGGATCGCCAGGAATTGCTTTGCTTTGGCAACTGCCCAGTGGTCGTCAATGCGAGTGGCCAGTTCTAAGCAGTCGCGCGCCGCCGCACAGGCAAGATCGATCTCATTCACCTGGCTCGCCGTGACAAACAGGCTGATCAGGGGAATGATCATCATCTCGTCGTAGCCGCTTATGCGCTCGACGATCTGGACACCTTCCTGCGCCAGCACAAAGCCTTTCCGGGGACCGGCAACTATTCGGTAAATGCCACCCGCCAGACTGTACAAACCCTGGACGGACAGAATCCAGCCGAGAACAGCCTGGGCTTCTTCTGTAGCTACGCCACGCACCAGTTCCACAGCGCGCTCGAACAGCTTGATGCCTGCCGGATACCAGCCGCGAATATCGTAGACAACCCAGAAGCTGTGCAGGAACTTCCTCAACTCGGCGATATTGCCGACTTTAATCCAGTAATCCCATGCCGCACGGATGTTTTCAAGGTCATTTTCAATTTCCAGCAGGGCGATCTTTTGGTGATGCCCCTTCAACTGGAGCCAATGCTCCGTCATGAAATCAGCAAAGTAGCGCCCGTGCGCCTCGTAAGTCGACTTCGCATCTCCGGAGCCAATCAGTTGTTCTGCCGCGTACTGACGAAGTAACTCGTGGATTTCATAGCGACCTGTACTGGGGTCGTAGCGCAGCAGCGATTTGGCAACGAGCGCTTGCAGCGTTCGCAGCCCGACACCAGTGACCGCGCTGGCGCTGTGGCGGGTGAAGCCCGCACGAAATACCGCTAAGCGGCGAAATGCCGTCTTTTGGGACTCATCCAGCAGATTCCATGAACGGGCGAAGGAAGCCCGCATACTGGTCTGTGTGTCTGGCAGCCCGCGCAGTTCCGCTTCCAGAATATCCAGACTGGTCTCAATTTCGCTGGCGATTTCTTTGGGTGAAAGCACGTCCGTCCAGGTTGCCGCAAGCTCAATGCCTAGCGGCATTCCCTCCACGAGGCGGCAAATGTGGGCAACGTGTTCCAGATCGTCGGCTTCTAGCTTTAGACTGGGGACAGCCGCGAGCGCTCGTTGGGCGAACAGCTCGGCTGCCTCGGAGCGCGTGTCCTGGCGGCTGCTCTCGTCCAAGAGAGACAAACCAGCGATAGCGTAGTTCACTTCACCATACAGATTTAGGCGTTCTCGTGACGTTACAATGATCCGTACGTTTGGCGCCGCCTGCAAGATATTCGCTACCAGCCCTGCCCCATCAAGCAAATGCTCGAAATTGTCTAGCACCAGGAGCAGCGTCTTTGCGCGAAAGTAATCAATCAACTGCTGGAGCGGCTCAGTCTGTGGATACAGTTGCAGATCGAGGTGCTCAGCGATTGCCCACAGGAGATTGTCCGGTGACGCGACAGGGGCAAGCGGTACCCAATAAACCCCATCATGAAATTTGGCGCGCACTTCATAAGCCACCTGAAGCGCCAGACGGGTTTTGCCGCATCCAGCCAGCCCCGTGACTGACAGCAACCTTCCGTCCTCCAGCAGGCGGACGATCTCCGCGAGTTCACGCTGGCGACCCACAAAGGATGTTATCTGGGTGGGGAGGTTGTGGCGAGGCGCAGAGGTCGGCTGTCCAACTGTGTGCGCGCCCTCGTGCGACGCGCTCAATGCTGCTGCAAACCCAGCCGCTTCGGTACGGTTATGCACGCCGAGCTTGCTGTAAATCTGCTTGTTGTACCATTTCACCGTTTCGACGGCGAGCGTCAGTCTCTGGGCGATTTCGCGGTCGGACAACCCATCGGCGATTAAGTGGAGAATATCCAGTTCACGGGTTGTGAGTGGCTCAACCAGTGGAGTGCTGTGCAGCTTCTCCACGCCCCCCTACCTGACAACTCTATTGTTTGCGAGGCTTGTGCCAATTTATGACTATACTCGGCGACTTTCCCCGTGTCAAACACTTTCCCCACGCTAATCCCCTCGTTCGAGGGGTGACCACCACTCTTTCGGTACATACACTGAATGATGACCATGTCCTGTCACTCGACAGTATAAAAAGAACAGGGGATATATGATGAATGTAGCAGCGAAAGAAGCTTTTTCTACATTGCAGGCGAATCTGCGCGGCAGACTCGTCATGCCCGAAGATGCCGATTACGATGCAGTCCGCGCGATCTATAACGGCATGATCGACCGTCGTCCAGCGGCAATCGCCCAGTGTGTCGATGTAGCCGACGTGATCACATCGGTGAACTTCGCCCGCGACGCCGGTCTTCCGCTCGCCATTCGCAGCGGCGGTCATAATGGTCCCGGTTTGAGTTTGGTGGATGATGGACTGGTGATCGATCTGTCTGAGATGAAGGGGGTTCGGGTCGACACGCAGGCGAAGACGGTGCGCGTCGAGGGCGGCTGCGTCTGGGGTGATGTGGATCACGCCACTCACCCGTTTGGGCTGGCAGTTCCGAGCGGCTTCATCTCCACCACCGGCGTTGGCGGACTGTCCCTCGGCGGCGGCGTGGGCTACCTCACCCGCACGTATGGACTGACGCTCGACAACTTGCTGGCGGCGGATGTCGTGCTGGCGGATGGGCGACTGGTCACTGCTAGCGCGAACGAGAATACCGACCTATTCTGGGGGCTGCGCGGCGGCGGCGGCAATTTCGGTGTCGTCACCTCCTTCCTGTTCAAGCTCAGTCCTGTCAGCACGGTCTACGGAGGTCCCATCTTTTATCCGCTGGAAGACGCTGCGGCAGTCATGAAGCGCTGGCGTGATTTCATCATGACCGCGCCGGAAAACATCAACGGCTGGGTCGGTTTCCACTACGTGCCGCCCGTGCCGATGTTCCCCGCAGAGCATCATCTCAAAAAGGTCTGCATCATCACCTGGTGCTATACCGGCGACATGGATCGCGCAGAGGAAGTCTTCAAGCCGCTTCGTGCGTTCGGAACTCCACTGATGGACTTTGCCGGTCCGATCCCCTGGCCCGTGTTGCAAAGTCTGTTCGACGCGATCTACCCGGCTGGCTTGCAGTGGTACTGGCGCACCGACTTGTTCAACGAACTCACCGACCAGGTGATTGATATGCACGCCCAACGCGGCTTGCAGCTCCCGACCGGACATTCGGCGATGCACCTGTACCCAATCAACGGCGCCGCTCATCGAGTGGGGAAGAACGACACGGCATGGAGCTACCGTGAGGCGAACTTCGTCGAGGTGATCGTGGGTGTTGACCCCGACCCTGCGAACAACGACCGCATGATCCAATGGGCGCGGGATTACTTTGACGCGCTGCACCCATATTCGGCAGGCGGCGCCTACATCAACATGATGATGGATGAGGGCGAGGAACGGGTCAAAGCTGCATACCGCGATAACTATGCGCGCCTGGCGTCGATTAAGGCGAAATACGATCCGAATAACTTGTTCCACGTCAATCAGAATATCAAGCCGCAAGCCTGACGCCGCGCCCGTAGATGCAAGTGAAGACAAACGAGAAACCCTGCCGCACCAGCAGGGTTTCTCTCATTGAACTCGATTTGTACTCGTCCCGATTGACTGGATTTGTACCCACTACTCTAAATGACGACGCGCAGGATTTCCTAGCTATGCTATACGCCGATTTTGATCTCCAGAAGGACACGAACGCTCGAAATGAGCTACGAGCTAATCCGCTAACGATATGCGGCAGATGAAGGCTTATCCATGTTGGGACGAGAATTCGGACTGACGCCATAACATATGTATCAAATTGTAGATCGCAGGAGGAAATAGAACTCTCTGCCGAAAGTAAATTCGGTTTATGCAACGAACTGAATTCAGTTCGTTGCCTTCTGAGGAAAAGTTGATCTCATGGCGACGGTTTAGATTTGTTCGCAGAAACTTCTGATCAAGCAGGGAAGTGAACTTGACTGTCGTCATAACCGAGTGGGCAAACAGCCCACTCGGTTTTCTTGTAATCCAAGTTCGATCAGGTGTAGACTCGGTTCCGTCTCGGCATAGTTCAGCAGAAAGCCCCATATGATGCCTAACTTGGCTGCTGGTTTTCAATCACTGCCTGTCGAGTACCAGACCGTCGTCCAGCTAGCCCAAGAGCGGAATCAGATTGCGATTACGCCGTTACAAGCTCTCGCCGGGGGCTGGTCGGGAGCAATGGTTTATCTGGTCAGCATCGCCGCACAGAATCCCGACCGGATAGAACACTTCGTTCTCAAGCTGGATCGTAAGAACGAGAAATCGCCGTCTGACGAAATCCAGCGGCACGAGGCTGCGGTCAGGCAATCCCCGCCCGGATTCGCCGATCAGCATATGGCGCAGATGGTATTCGAGCGCATTGAGGCAGACGGCGCAATCGCCATCTTTTATTCCATTGCCGGACAATCGCTGCATCGGTACAAAACACTCTCAGCTTACGAAAAGCAAAGCGAAGTTGAAACTGCCTTTGCTTCCACCTATGAGTGTATGCTCAATGACTGGAACGCATCGCGCACCTTTGAGCAAGCGGTTCACCCTTCGGCGTTATTGGAACGTTGGTTGAGTTTCCGACTGAAGCCGGGAGGCAACATCGAGACTTTTCTCGAAACCGTCTATCACATCCCATCTGAAATGGCAGGATACGTGGTTCAGGGGAGTATACTTCCAAATCCTCTGGCTTATGCTCGTCACGCCGAATGGTGGGGAACGGCGCGCCCAATCGATACTGCGATTGGACTTCAGCATGGCGATCTGAACACCAACAACATTCTCGTCCGGTTCGACCGGAGCGACAAGACGTTGGACGGCTTTTACCTGATTGACTTCGCGCTTTTCAAGGAACGAATGCCGCTTGTATTCGATCTGCGCTACCTGGAAATGTCGTACTTGATTCTCCGGCACGCGCAGGTCTCTTTCAACAAGTTGGTCGATCTCATCGTCCGTCTGAGCGCGGCGGACAGCGTCGACCCGCAGCAGGTTCCAATCGATGTTGCCGGGGTTTGTGCTGTCCTTGCGACAGCGAGACGAACGTTCGAGCGATGGGTCGAAGAGCATCACCCCAGTTTGCATGACGACCTGTGGGGTCAGTATTGGCTGGCTGGGGTCGCGGCGGGTCTGAGTTACTGCCACAAGCCGAGCATTGGTCAGGAACAGCGTCTGGCAGGTGTCCTCTATGCTGCTGCTAACCTGAATCGCTATGCGGCGCTGTTTGGTTTGCCCGCCCCAGCAGAAGCCCGGCAGCTCTATGATCCGGCGCAGCTACAGCAGGACATATCAAGCCGGATCACGACTCAGAGTGCGTCGCGCAACCTACCGGCACAGGTGACCAGCCTGATCGGGCGGGAGGCGGAAGCCGCCGCCGTGAAGATGCTGCTGGATTCGGACGACATCCGGCTGGTGACGCTTACCGGACCCGGCGGCGTGGGCAAAACCCGTCTGAGCCTTGAAGTCGCCGCTCAAGTTAGCGACCGCTTTCCCAACGGCGTCTTCTTCATCCCGCTGGCAGACATCAGCGACCCCGCGCTGGTAATTTCCAAGATCGCGCAGACTCTGGAAGTGCGGGAAGGCGGCAGCCGATCATTGATCGATACGCTCAAAGGGTTTTTGCAGGATAGGCGGATCTTGCTGGTGCTGGACAACTTCGAGCAAGTCGCGGCGGCGGCTCCGTTGGTTGCCGAACTGCTGACCGCCTCGCCGTGGCTCAAGATTATGGTCAGCAGCCGGATCGTGCTGCAACTACGCGGCGAACAGGAGTTTGCCGTGCCGCCGCTGGAAACGCCCGACCTGACGCAGATTCCAGAGCTTGAACAACTTGGACACAACCAGTCTGTTCAACTGTTCATCGAGCGGGCGCAGGCGGCAAATTCAAGGTTCGTGCTGACGACGGACAACGCCGCAGCCGTCGCTGAAATTTGCCAGCGCCTCGATGGGCTACCGTTGGTAATTGAACTGGCGGCGGCACGCGTCAAGCTGCTTCCACCTCAGGCGATGTTGAGCCGACTGAGCAGTCGCCTGAGCTTCCTGACCGGCGGTGCACGCGATTTGCCAATGCGACAGCAGACCCTGCGCAACTCGCTCGACCTGAGCTACAGCCTGCTGCGCCCGGAGGAACAGACACTGTTTGCCCGCCTGGGGGTCTTCGTCGGCGGTTTCACCTTGGAAACTGCCGACGAAGTCTGCAACGCTGATGGAACGCTCGACTTATTAGAGGTCGTCTCCTCGCTGGCGAACAACAGCCTGCTGCGCTCGGAGGAAGGCAAGGACGGGCAGCCTCGCTTTCGGATGCTGGAGACGATCCGTGAGTATGCACTGGAGTGTCTTGAGCAGCGCTCGGGCTGGCTTCGATGCAGGAAGCCCACGCCCTCTCCTATTTCAACAGAGTCATCAGCGAAGTGCGAGACGAAAATCCTGACAGCAGAGAGCCTCGTCTTGCTGGATTGGCTGGAAAGCGAACACGCGAACATCAGCGCGGCGCTGGCATGGGGATTGTCTGGCCAGCAGGCGCACAATTAAATCCCCGGATCATTTTGCAGATGGCATGGTACTGGTATCGTCGCGGCTACTTGAACGAGGGGCGAACCTGGACTGAACGGGTGCTGAACTCACCGCTTGCCGCGGAGCGGACGGTATGGCGTGGCTGGGCGCTGCAAAGTAATGCGATGCTGGCGACGTGGCAGGGCGATCTGAACACGGGATTTACGCGAGCCAATGCCGGTCTTGAGGTCGCGCAGCAGCTAGAAGATCCGGCTATGGTAGCAATGGCGTTGCTGAGCGTAGGTGTTGTCAATGTCAACCGGGGAGAAGATGCTGCCGCCTTCCCGCCTTTGAAGGAAGCTGCCGCGATGTTCAAAGAAGAGGGGAATGCCTTTTTCTACCCGCTGACGCTCGTGCATCTGGGCAACGTGTCGCTGGGACTGGGCAATCCGGCTGAAGCGCGCGTCTGGCTGGAGCAGGCAAATGACGCTAGCCGCGATCTGGGCGAGGGTTGGATTCGCTCGTTCGTCCTCAACAATCTTGGTGAAGTCGCCCGCGTTCAGGGTGATTACGCGGCTGCACGGCGCTATTACGAGCGGAGCGAGGCGCTCCTGCGAAGCATGGGCGACAAAGGTGATCTGGCTCGCCTGATTCACAGTCTGGGCTACGTGGCGCTGCGCGAGGGGAACCTTGTGAAAGCGGAGTCCCAATTCAAGGAAAGCCTCGCCATGTTCAGGACGCTGGGCAACCGGCGTGGCATCGCGGAATGTCTGGTCGCCTTCGCGGGACTCCGAGTAGTACAGGATCAGGCTCCGCTCGCCGCGCAATTACTGGGGGCAGCCGAAGCCGCAATGAAGGCGACCGGCGCCGGCTGGTGGCCCGCAGACCGGAGCGAAATTGAACAGACTCGCGCTGCCATTGAGTCCAGACTGGACGAGACTGCCTTTGACGCTGAGTGCGCAAAAGGGCGAGATATGCCGTTGGAGCGCGTCATAGCCAGCGTGGCGGACTAGATGAGCGCCGGCGATTTCAGTCTGCGGGTGAGCGTCGCCACGCTTGACAAAGTGATTTTCCCGAATCCGCGGGACGGGACGCTGATGCTGGCGCTGGAACGTAAGGCAACCCGGCTGGGAGACGGCGGAGTCTACGTGCGCGCGCAGCCCTACGGTGGCGCGGTTCGGCTGCTGAATCCGGATGCGCTCCGGGATCTGATCGGGAATTTCCGATTCGACAGTGACCGATCCAGCGCCGAACAGGATTTACGCATCCTGATAAGACCAGATGACTGGGCATCGGTCAGGCAGTTCTGCCTTAACCATCTGCAATACGCCGAAGGTGCGATTCTTGAATCCGGTCCTGATCGGGAGCTGGTCGAGGAATTCGCCGAGACTTTGCAGGTCGATTTGTTGCCAGATCAATATGCCACACAGCCAATCGGATTCGTCGTTGAGAACGAACCGACCCCATCCGCCAATATTTACAGCCAGGGATTTCCGACGGTGAGGATCTATCGCGTCTTCGAAGTCAGGATCCTCGACGACCTTCTTGGTGAGTTGATGCTGGCTGCTAGCGAGCGCTTGTCGGATGGCGCACTCCAGACACGCGCCCAAAACAGTGTGAGAGGACGTGCTAACACGGTCTTGACCCTGCCACTCCACATGATCCGTGACTTCTATCTCGGCATCGAGCCAGACAAACGCGATTCATCCGGACTTGTCGCCAGTCACCGGCTCGATGTAAGCGTGCTGGCGCTGCTGGATGACGTTGAGGTGCCGCGGCTGCAGCGGGTTTGAATACGGGCAGTTTCGAGGTCTGACCACGACACTTATCTAGGAAAAGAATGTGTTCGGGTGTAGAGGGAGTCATTCCCAGTTGTGATCGCTATCTCCTTCCGCCATTCACCAGGCAGGTAGGAGAAATCTCACGATCCATGGGCATTCTGGCTCAAACGGTTCTTGATAATTGAATGAGGTTGTCTCGATAGGCAAAATGAGTGATCAAGAAGGTTGAGCACTCTTGGAGATTTTGGGATAGATTAAGGTGATTATCCCCTGATAGCAGGTATGTCGCTGAGAACATCCTCTTAGTACCTGTCGTGAAGAGATGATCATCATTCATTGTCGGGATGTTCTCGGTAGGATTCTGCACCATTACTACCGCGACGCTGCTTGATTTCTCCCTCAGATAAGGTTTTTCCACCCTACAGGTTCTACTCCCTCCCGCTCAAGCAGCTTTTGCAGGCGCATATTAAGCGGTGACCGGCAAAGGATTTGTCAATTGCCGTGTCCGCTTCGTGGGCAAACCTCAATTTGAAAATAATCGAATAGTTCGCGCTGTGGTTTGAGAAATTTTACACAAAATCATGAAGTCTGAAGGCAATCACAAAATCCACATCATATACTTGTAATAAGAGATATTCATCACGAGAGGTTTTTTGCCCTGTGATTCTTCCCAGCGGGCTTACCTCTCAAAATAGGTACAAATCAATCATGAATCGCTTTCACAACCTATTCCGTTTCTTCGTGCTCGTATTCGTGCTCGCCAGTTTGATCCTGGGACCTACGGTTTATAGCCAGGAGGCAACGCCCGAAATTCAGCCTACTGAAGCTATTCCAACGCCAGTAAACAGTCCTACTACGCAGCCCTCAACCGAGACATCACCCCCCACCAGCGAAGATACGGTAGTGCCGACAGCAACACAGACCGCCACTGCAACGGTACTTGAGATTACGGCAGCGCCGAGTCCGTCTCAAGAAAGTTTTCCCACCGAGACACAAACCGAGCCGGCGACTGCTATTCCCACTGCAACGAGCGAAAACCCCGGCAGCTTGCTGCCATCCGAGCCGCCGCTGACGCAGGTATTCCGAGACGATTTTGAGAGCGGTGATGATTATGCCTGGCTGCTGGGCGCAGGGTGGTCGATCTCGCCTTACGCAGATGGCAGTGTGCTTATGGCTGTCGGCACGGTGACGCCGACACGGCTTCTTCTCGCTCCACTTGCCAACGTTGTGATTACTTTCCGCTACCAGACCGACGCCAGCGTATTTGCGGTTCATGCGCGCGCGAACAACGGCGACGGTTACGCTCTACATGTCAATCCGCTCGGACAGATTCAGCTCGACCGAAATGGTTCGATCATGGCGTCAGCAACCCTTCCGACAGCAATCTCAGGCACCTGGCGAACGCTGCGTTTCTCGCTAATCGATACAACTCTGCGAGCTGCGGTTGGCGGCAACACCCTGATCGCGGTTCAGGACCGCGCGCCACTACCAGCCCAGGCAACATCGAGTTTTCAAGCGATGATAATCTCTCCACACCCCTGGTGATCGATGATTTTGAGATTTATGTTCCGACAACCACTGTGCCGCCTACGGAAATTCCAACGATATTGGCGACAGCGACTTTAGTACCGCTTCCACCGCCTCCATCGCCCTCCCCCGATGTGTCATCAGGGCTTAATGTCGGGTGTGATTACAACGTTCCCGCTGGTGACAGAGATTCCCTGATTGCTGCCATTGACGCCGCGAACGGTAATCTCGTTGCCGAGACGATCTGCCTCGGTGGCGGCACCTATACGCTCAACGCGGTGAACAACACCACATTCATCACAATTCCGCCGAGTTACTTTTCGACTGCGTCCGATAATGGGCTGCCGCTTATTACGAGTGAACTCACTATCGAGGGCAACGGCTCGACTATCATACGCGCGGCGGAAAGTCCGCGCTTCCGCCTATTCGAGATCGGTTTGAATGGCGCGCTCACCCTCCGTAATCTGACGCTCTCCGGCGGCGAAGGAACTGCCGGAACTGGCGCGATCTACGTGGGTGGGCACCTCGGCGTCGAAAACAGCACGCTGATCGACAACGTGGGCGCGTTGTATGTCGGCGCCACAGGTGTACTTACACTGACAGACACCGACGTGATGAACAATTATGGCGGTCTGGAGAATCGTGGCACGACGACCGTGAGTGGCGGCACCTTCAGCGGACACACCTCTGGCGCTATTCACAACGCCAACACCCTCAGTATCAACGGCACAACATTTGAAGACAACGGCGCCGGTGCCTCAGATGGCGGCGCCATCCGCAACGATGCCTTGTTGACAATTACGGACGGGCACTTCCTGAGCAACACCACCTCACTCTACGGTGGTGCGATCTATCATCGCGCGGGAACGACTGTGATCACCGATAGCATTTTTCGCCTGAACAGCGTTACGGATGCGCAGTACGGACACGGCAGCGTTATCTATGCACATCCCAGTGGGAGCGTCACGATCACGAATAGCTGTATCGCCGACAATACGAGCAACTCCGGTCTCGATGTGGATCACGGCAACGCAACCGTTGTTGCCACTAACAATTGGTGGGGCGCGGCAGACGGTCCGTCCGGTGTTGGCAGCGGTTCGGGAGATTCCGTGTTTGGCACATACATACCTTTCTTAACCTCGCCGATTCTCGGATGCACAGCTACACCTCTGGTAGCGTTGGGTCAGTCGGTCAATGTCAATGGAACAAATCCCCTGGAAATCACGCTGTCCGCCTCAGGGGGAATACCGCCGTATACATTCGAGCTTACCCAGCTTCCGGCACATGGGACGCTGACCGGTACGGGTGCCAGCCTGACGTACACCGCATCCAGCGGCTTCAGTGGCGCTGACTCAATTGATTTCACCGTCACCGATTCGGATGGGCGGCAGGCAACCGCAACAGTGTGGGTCTTTGTGGATGTCCCGCCGACCTCCAATATCACAGTCAACAGTATCGATCAGGAACAGCCGTTTGTAACGAACGGCAACTGTACGCTCGGTGAAGCTATTCAGGCGGCAAATACCAACAGCGCCGTCGATGGCTGCGCCGCAGGCAGCGCGATCACTACTGACGTAATCGACCTCATGACCGGCACGTACACCCTGACGACGAGCGCGGTCGAAGTCCCCGACGACGACCGCACCGGGTTGCCGCCGATCAGCACAGACATCGTGATCAACGGGAACGGCAGCACGATTCAACGTGGAGATCACACCTTTGAATTCCGGTTGATGCAAGTCCTCGCCAGCGGGAATCTGACGCTGAACGATTTGACGCTAACACGGGGTTCAGCAACGAACCGGGGTGGCGGTGCCATCCAAGCCTTCGGCAATCTGACGTTGAATGATGTGAATGTCCAGAATAATCGTGGACCCACCAACGCGTCAGCCTGGGGCGGAGGCATCGCTATGCAAGGCAGCGCCGCACTGACCATCAACGGAGGTACTTTCAGCGATAATTCGCGCCTGGCGATCTACGGCGTGAATGGCTCGATCACCATTCATGGTGCGGTGTTTACCCATAATGCCGATGGCGCGGTTTCGGGCGGACGCCCGCTGAATATCACCAACAGCACATTTGATAGCAACAGTGGAGCGGTGGCAGGCAGCAGCATCGACATCAGTGCCAGCACCTTCACCAATAACACGGGCACAGGCGGTTTCAGCGCCATTTCCGTGAAGAATGGCAGCCTTTCGCTCAGTAACAGTGTTATTCGGAATAATGTCACCAGCAATTACGGCGGCGCGGTTTATATTTATGCGTCGCAAGCAACGCTGACCGATAACATCGTGATCGGCAATCAATTCAGCACCGGCTCGGCGATCTACAGCGGCGGAGTCTACATTGCCGACACCGTTGGCGTACCAGTCACAACCAGCAACGTCACCATCAGCGGCAGTTGTATCGCTGGAAATACTCCATCCGGAGTCAGCCATTCTTCGCAAGGCACGCTCAATGCGCGGAATAACTGGTGGGGCGCGTCTGATGGTCCATCGGGGATAGGAAATGGTGGTGGCGAGCAGTTGGTTAGCACCACCGCGTCGTTCATTCCCTTCCTGACATCCCCAATATCGGCGGCGTGTGATTATTCCTACCCGCCAGTCGCCAGCGATCAACTGATCTCAGTGGTTTATCAAACGCCGCAGGTGGTTCCGCTCGCCGTCAAGGGGGGTGTTCAACCGCTCACGGTTGTCGTCGACACCCCACTGGCACATGGAACGCTTTCGGACATAGGGCTGTCGCCACTGTACTCGCCCGACGCAGGTTTCACTCAAACCGACAGCTTCACTTACCACGTCGTCGACGCTCAGGGAAAATCCAGTGAGGCGACGGTGACTATCCAGATCATTTCCACG